>JAZNTW010000036.1:0-108131 GCA_045591925.1 Oscillospiraceae bacterium | reverse complement strand
CGCTCCGGTCTCCCCTCTCTCTTAGGTTTTCCATCTCGCGCTCTCTCTTTCCTAACTCTCTCCCCTCTGCTTAGTTGAATTTTCTTTTACTGCGCAGCGGAGAGTAGTTTATTATGCGAATTTGCAATTAGGGGGAAAGGGAATCAGGAAAGGGGAGCGCGAGGGAAAAACTTAAGGGGAAAAGGAGGAATGCGAGTGCAGCGAGTTTCCCCCTCGCACTGCGTATCTGCGCGGAGTACGAATGCGAAAGGGAAAACCCAAGAAAGAGCGGGATCGTCGCTGCGCTCCGGTCTCCCCTCTGCTGACTTATATTTTCTTCAGGGGAAAGGAGGATGCGAGTGCAGCACATCTGGGGGTCGAGGGGGCGCAGCCCCTTCGTCGCGCGAAGCGCGAAATCAAATATAAATACAAAAAACAGGGACACTGCGCTTGCAATGCCCCTGTTTGTATATATGGCAACACCGCGAAAAATCTGACTGCGTATCTGCACCACCAGCTCTGTGCGGTATTGCCTTAGAAAAAAGTCCTCGTTGCCGTTCATGACAAGGAGGGCTTGCTTTGTATCCGCATCTATATATAGGATACTATCTTTTTCGGATATCCGGACTGAATATCGGCTTTTTTTCTGAACCTGCGGAACCGGCACTGCATTTTATTTGATGAAACTGTATGATTATTCGGCATTGCACACAAATCATATCAATCGAAATGTAAATATTTGACAATTATTTGATGAAATATTGACTTTGTTCCGTCGAAATGGTATAATAATGTTAGATGCACTCATTGATTTTGTTAGGGAGATGATGTTATGAAAACACGAAACACAACACTTGGAAGCAGATTGCTGCATCTATTTTTAAGCATGATTTTGGCGATCGGCATTGGATTTCCGATGTCGCTGCCGGTATCTGCGCTTGACGGCAACTGCGGCAGCTCGACAAAATGGGAGCTGAACAACGGCGTGCTGACGCTCAGTGGCTCCGGCGCGGTCTCGATAGTCGGCTGGGCAGTATATTCCGATCAGGTGACATCTGTTGTAATCGGTGACGGCATTACATCAATGAATTCCAGTATGTTCGTCAACAGCAAAAACCTAAAATCGGTCGTATTCGGAAAATCCGTGCAGACGATTCCCGCATCGTTCTGCGCAAATTGTCCTGCACTGAGCAGCATTCAATTTTCGGATAGCGTGCAGAAAATCGACAAAAGTGCGTTCGTGAATTGCGGTTCGCTGAAAAAACTGGAGCTGCCGTCGTCTGTGACGGAGATCGGTTCACAGGCGTTTTCCTCGTGTGTCGGACTGCAATCGCTGACCATACCGGATTCCGTCACCACGATTGCGGATTCCGCGTTCAAGGGTACGAATATCAAGACGCTGAAGCTCGGAAACAAGCTCAAGACAATCGGCAAAGAAGCGTTCCAGTATAGCTGCTTTTCCGAGGTTGAGATACCGGATTCCGTCACCACGATTGGCGCGAATGCGTTTGGCGTGGTGTATACGGCGGTTTCCCGTTCAAACGGTATGCTGAACTACTATTATACCGGCACGCCGGTTAAGGTGACGATCATCGGAAAAGAAGGCAGTGTTGCACAGCAGTTTGCAAATTCCGGCGGATTCCCGTTCAAAACGCCCGGTTCGGCATCGCATACGCATAGCTGGTCTGATTGGTCTGTCAAGACGGCGGCTGGCTGTGAGAGCAACGGTGAGGAAATCCGCACCTGCTCCGGCTGCAAACAGAGCGAATCGCAGACCATTCCGGCAACCGGTCACAGCTTTGGCGAATGGAAAACGGAAACTGCTGCGTCCTGTGAAAAGGATGGCACCAATGCCAGAACCTGTTCCCAATGCAGCAAAAAAGAAACACAGACCATTCCGGCAACCGGTCATAGCTATGGCGACTGGACTGTGACCAAGCATCCGACCGTTGATGCGGCGGGCGAACAGCAGCGTGTTTGTGCAGGCTGCGGAAACAAACAGACTGCGCCGATTGCGGCACTGGTTGGATATACGGTCGTGGTATCTGTCAGCGAGGGCGGTACGGTTACGCCGTCCGGTGAGAGCAAGGTCGCAGAGGGCGGCCGCGTCACCCTGAAAATTACGCCGAATCAGGATTATAAGCTGGCGTCCGTATTTGTCAACGGTAGCGAGATGCGCCCGAATGCCAACAATGAAATCCTGCTCAGCGATATTCGCTCCAATCAGAATGTATCGGTTGTATTTCAGAAAAAAGAACAGCCGAAAACACGTAAATGCAATTTTATCGACATTACCCCGAAGCGCGCAGTCTGGCTCACGGACGAATCCGGCATTTCCGCAAAGGATTTCACGATTTCTGCGAATATCACAGATCAGGGCATGGTTTCGTGGCTTGATGTGACCGCAGACTGTGTGCCGGATATGAACGGTATGCCGGCATTCTCGCCATACGGCAGCGGCACGGTCAAATTCCGCTATCAGGGCGGCGACACGGCAGTACAGGAATATATGAAGCAAAACGGGATTTCTGTACAGATTCCGCTGTACCATCGCGGCGATGGCGACGGCAGCGGCGATGTGGATGTCATTGACGCAGAGCTTGCACTGCATTCCTATGTCGTGGGACTGACCGGTTCTGCCAATGATGGTATTTCCGAGGTACAGCGCACAGTTCTGGATGCCGACCAAAACGGCGAAACCGTACTGGAGGACGCGGTGTATATCCTGAAATATTATACGCAGAAATTGTCCGGTATCAAGCCGGATTGGAACAAGATTCTTGCTTGATGAAGAAGATATTTTGTTAGGAAATATATCGCAGCCGTGGTGCGGAGGACGCTTCCGTATCACGGCTGCTTGTTTTTGCCGATGGCATATGATAGCTTGTATGTATTATAACGGATTTCACGCTTGAAATTTATGTATAATTGTCTGTTTTATCGTTCTTTTTATTCGTCAGCAGGAAGTGCTTGACAAATGAAAAACTGTATGATATAATGAAATGGCGAATGCAGACGGGCGCCTTATCAGATTCCTGATAGGGCTGTTTTTGTAATATGTCATGTGTGGCTTTGTCCATTGCATTTTTTGTCGAACTATGGTATAATGGAGAGAGGAATGCGGAAAGGGGGACGTTTCTGTGCCGTCAGAGCTTCTGCGGAGCGAAATTCGCAGTATTATGAAGCGTGCTTTCTTTCTGGATATCGCCGCATACCTGATCAGCGTGATCGTCTGCGGCGTGACGCTTTCCTTTGCGCTCGGTTTGCTGCTGGGAACTGCGTCACTGCTCGGAACGCTTTTTTTGCTGAAAATCAGTGTAGAGCGCGTGGCTGCGGACGCAAAACGCAGCGGCGTAACGAATCAGCGGCGCTATCAGATGTTCTATGCAATGCGGCTCGGCGTATTCGCAGCGGCATTCGGGACATCGGTGATTCTGCGAAATCAGATTTCACCGGTCGCAGTGGTCATTCCGATGCTGTATCCGCGTCTCATTTATACGGTGGGCGCAGTGTTCCAAGGAGCCGGCAGTCATGCCGGTCAAAAAAGAGGTGAGAAATAACTTCTATGACTTCCATGGCAATGATGATCCCAAAGATATTGACCGGCCCGCAGAAGCTGTCGGTTGAAGGCCCGAAGGTGCTGTTCAGCTTTGAGCTGTTCGGCTTGAAAATCAATTTCACCGAAACGATTATCCTAGAATGGATCGTAATGGCATTCATTCTCGGCGCGTGCTTTTTCCTGACGCGGAATCTGAAAATCAAAGCTGTTTCCAAGCGGCAGGTGATTGCGGAGATGGCGGTTGAGACGATTACGAATCTGGTGCGCGATACGATGGGAAAGCGCTGGCTCTGGTTTACGCCCTATATCGCAACGATTTTCTGCTTTTCGATTTTCGGCAGCCTGATCAGCTTGCTCGGCGTGCGCGCGGTGACGTCTGATTTCTCGGTTCTGCTGACATGGGCGGCAATCACGCTGATCCTGATCACGTGGACGAAGATCAAGTATGGCGGTGTCCGCGGCTATCTGAAAGGCTTTGCCGATCCGATGCCCGTTATGCTGCCGATCAATATTCTGAGCGAGATCGCAACCCCGACGGCAATGGCGCTGCGTCATTTCGGCAACATCGCAGGCGGTTCGATTATCATGGGACTGGTTTACTACGGCTTGGCAAGTCTCTGCCGTATGATTCACTTGCAGGTGCCGATTTTGACGATCGGTATTCCGGCAGTGTTATCGCTTTATTTTGATTTGTTTTCCGATTTCATGCAGGCATTCATCTTCATTATGCTGACCATGGTGTTTATCAGCAACGCAGGTCCGGCAGAGGATGAGGCGGCATAATCGCGTTTACAAGAGGATATTCTAATCTAAATCTCAAGGAGGATTTTAACTATGGACATGGGTGAAGCAATTATTCTGGCAGGCTCTGCAATCGGTGCAGGTCTCGCAATGATCGCAGGTATCGGCCCCGGTATCGGTGAAGGCTATGCAGTTGGTAAGGCTTGCGAAGCGATCGCAAGACAGCCGGAGGCATCCGGCGCTGTTACGAGAACAATGTTCGTCGGCTGTGCTGTTGCGGAGTCTACCGGTATTTACGGTCTGATTATCGCGCTGCTGCTGATTTTCCTCAAGCCGTTCACCTGATTCGGCGTCGCAGCAAATACGATAAGAGAGGCAGATAGTACATGAAGCTTGGATTTTTATCCATTGATCTCGGCACCATTCTCTTTACGCTGTGCAATACGCTGATTCTGTTTTTCGGATTGAAGCGCGTGCTGTTCAAGCCGGTACAGAAGATTCTGGCGGAGCGTCAGGCGGCGGTCGATCAGACCATACAGGATGCGGAGGACGCGCGTTCCCGTGCGCAGGCGGCTGAAACGGAGTATACCGAAAAGCTCGCAAATGCAAAAGAGGAATCCGCAGCGATGCTCCGTACTGCAACTCGAAAGGCGCAGCAGCGTTCCGATGAAATCGTTGCACAGGCAAAACAGGAGGCTGCAAGCATTATGCAGCAGAATCGCGATGAGCTGGAGCGTGAACGCCGTAAAGCAGAGAGCGCACTGCGCAGCGAGGTTTCCGGTCTTGCCGTAATGGTTGCGGAAAAGGTTGTCGAGCGTGAGATCAATCAGGCGGATCACGCAAGACTGATTGATGAATTTATTGATTCGGTGGGTGATGTGCAGTGAGTTCCGAGGTTTCTTCGGTTTACGCAAATGCGCTGTTCTCTTTCGCGATGGACAAGGGCGACTCTGCCTTGCAGGAAACGCGTTCCGATCTGCGGCAGTGTGCGGTGTTGTTCTCGTTGAATCCCGATCTGACAGATCTGCTTTCACTGCCGACAATTTCTGTCGATGAGCGACTGGAAATTGCAAAAAAAATCTTCGGGGACGACAGCCTTGCAAGTCGTCTGATTTTCCTGCTGATTGAGCATGGACGCGTTCCGTTTCTGAATGAGATTGCAGATGATTTTGACGCGAAGATGCTTGATTATCAGGATACAACGGATGTCACCGTGACGACTGCTGTTGCGCTGACGCCGGATCAGAAGGAACGGCTGCGTGCCGCACTTGCGAAAAAGCTGCGTCAGACGATCCGTATCACGGAACGAATTGACCGAAGTGTTCTCGGCGGCGTGATCGTGCAGTACGGGAATACGCGAATTGATAACAGCGTGAAATATCGTTTGGATGCGTTAAAGGAACGGCTTTCCTGACGACATCCATTATAAGAAGGTGCAACATGAATTTAAGACCAGATGAAATAACCGGTATTATTAAAGAGCAGCTGAAAAATTACGAGGCGAAGTTGAATCTTGCCGATGTCGGTACGGTCATCACCGTCGGTGACGGCATCGCAAATATTCACGGACTGGAACAATGTATGTCCGGTGAGCTGTTGGAATTTGAAGGCGGCGTCTCCGGTATGGCGCTCAATCTGGAGCATGATTTTGTCGGTGCCGTTTTGCTCGGCTCCGATCACAATATCAAGGAAGGTACGAGTGTCAAGCGAACAAACCAGATTGTATCGGTTCCGGTCGGTGAGGAGCTGCTCGGCAGAGTCGTCAATGCGCTTGGTGAGCCGATTGACGGAAAAGGCCCGATTCTGACAAATAAAACCATGCCGATTGAGAAAATTGCCCCCGGTATCATCACGAGAAAATCCGTGCATGAGCCGCTGCAAACGGGCATCAAGGCGATTGACTCGATGATTCCGATTGGCAGAGGTCAGCGTGAGCTGATCATCGGTGACCGTCAGACCGGTAAAACCACAATCGCGCTCGATACCATCATGAACCAGAAGGATAAGGGCGTAATTTGTATTTATGTCGCGATCGGACAGAAGCGTTCGACCGTTGCAAATGTCGTGGAGACCCTGACCAAAGCGGAGGCAATGTCCTATACGATTGTTGTTTCGGCAACAGCCTCGGAGCTTGCGCCGCTGCAGTACATTGCGCCGTATTCGGGCTGTACGATGGGCGAATATTTTACCGATCAGGGCAAGGACGTTCTGATTGTATATGATGATCTTTCCAAGCACGCAGTCGCATACCGTACCCTTTCGCTGCTGCTCAAGCGTCCGCCGGGACGCGAGGCATATCCGGGCGATGTATTCTATCTGCATTCCCGTTTGCTGGAGAGAGCGTGCTGTCTGAATGAGAATTACGGCGGCGGTTCACTGACTGCGCTTCCGATCATCGAAACGCAGGCTGGCGACGTTTCTGCGTATATTCCGACCAACGTCATTTCGATTACCGACGGTCAGATTTTCTTGGAAACCGATTTGTTCAATGCAGGTATTCGTCCGGCGGTCAATCCGGGTATCTCGGTATCCCGTGTTGGTTCTGCGGCACAGATTCCGGCAATGAAAAAGGTTTCCGGCTCTTTGAAGCTGACCTATTCGCAGTATCGTGAATTGCAGGCGTTTTCGCAGTTCGGTTCCGACCTCGACAGAGATACCAAGGATCGTCTGGAAAAGGGCGAGCGCGTGGTTGAGGTGCTGAAGCAGGGCAAAAACAGTCCGCTGACGGTAACGGATCAGGTTGTGATTCTCTTTGCAGTTACGAATAATCTGCTGCGCGATGTACCGGTCAAACAGATTGCAGAGTTTGAGGACGCGCTGCTGCGGGAAATCAATGAGGCACACAGCGACATCACCGATTCGATTGCAGATACAGGAAAACTGCTGCCGGAGACAGCCGATGCGCTCAAAACCGTCATTACGGAATTTGTGCAGCGTTTTGTCTGACCGGAGGTGTGAACAATGGCTGCTTCTAATATGAAAGCGATCAAGCGCCGAATCAAATCTGTTGAAAGTACGATGCAGATTACAAAGGCGATGGAGCTTGTATCCTCCTCGAAGCTGCGCAAGGCAAAGGAACGCTCGGAACAGGCAATCCCGTTCTTCAATCTCCTGTATCAGACCATGAGCGAGGTTGCGTCCGAGGCAGTTGGCTTTCATTCGGTATATACCGAGGAACGCGAGACCGGTGCGAAATTGCTGATTGTCATGGCTGGTGACAGAGGACTTGCAGGTGGATTTAATCTCAATGTATTCCGACTGGCAGACCAGCGAATCAAGGAGCTGCGTGCGCGCGGCAAGGATGTTGTTCTGATGACTGTTGGCAAAAAAGCGTCGGAGCATTACGCAAAATCTATGCTGCGGATACTCGGAACCTTTGACGGGGTCGGAGAAAATGTCACAATGTATACTGCGCTGAATATGGCAGAGCATATTGTGCATTTGTTCCAGCAGGGGCATCTTTCCGGCGTTGAAGTCTTTTTCACGAACATGGTTTCCCCGCTGACGCAGGAGGCACGGCAGATGCAGGTGATTCCTGTGCCGAATCTGGAACGAAATCCCGGCTTGCGGAGCCTGACCAATTATGAACCGAGTCCGGAAGCGGTGTTTGACGCGTTGATTCCGCAATATCTGGCAGGTATTCTCTATTGTACGATTGTCGATACCTACGCTTCCGAGCAGGCTGCACGCAGAATGGCAATGGAGAATGCAACCGATAATGCGCAGGAAATGATTGATGATCTTTCGCTGAAATATAACCGTGCGCGTCAGGCGTCTATCACGCAGGAATTGACGGAGATTGTCTCCGGTGCGAATGCGCAGGGCTGATATTTTATATTTCTCATATTTATTATACAGAAAGTAGTGAGCTGATAGCATGGCAAACGAAGAATTCAAGCGCGGCGGCGTCGGAAAAATCGTGCAGATCATCGGCGCAGTCGTTGACGTGCGATTCCAAAAGCATGAGCTGCCAAGATTACTCAATGCGATTGAGTGTGACAACAACGGACAGAAGCTCGTTCTGGAGGTTGCACAGCATATCGGTGACGATATCGTTCGCTGCATTGCAATGAGCAGTACGGATGGACTGGTTCGCGGCTTGGACGCGATTGATACCGGCAGCCCGATTCGTGTACCGGTCGGCAGAGAAACGCTCGGCAGAGTATTCAATCTGCTGGGTGACCCGGTTGACGAGCAGCCTGCGCCTGTCACACAGGAGCGCTGGCCGATTCACCGTGACGCGCCTTCCTATGAGGAGCAGGCAGCAAGCAGCGAGGTGCTGGAAACCGGTATCAAGGTTATTGACCTGATTGCACCGTACTTAAAGGGCGGTAAGATTGGCCTGTTCGGCGGTGCGGGCGTTGGCAAAACCGTTCTGATTCAGGAGCTGATCAACAATGTCGCGAATCAGCACGGCGGTATCTCGGTATTCTCCGGTGTTGGCGAACGTACTCGTGAGGGTAATGACCTTTACCACGAAATGAAGGACAGCGGCGTTCTGGAAAAGACCTGTCTTGTTTACGGTCAGATGAACGAGCCGCCTGGAGCAAGAATGCGCGTGGCGCTTTCGGGACTCACCATGGCAGAATATTTCCGCGATACCGAGGGACAGGACGTTCTGCTGTTTATCGACAACATTTTCCGTTTTACGCAGGCAGGCTCGGAGGTTTCCGCACTGCTCGGACGTATGCCGTCCGCGGTTGGCTATCAGCCGACCCTTGCAACGGAAATGGGCGCACTCCAAGAGCGTATTACATCGACCGGAAAAGGCTCGATCACATCCGTTCAGGCGGTTTATGTGCCTGCGGACGACCTGACCGACCCGGCACCGGCTACGACCTTTGCGCATCTGGACGCAACAACGGTTCTTTCGCGTCAGATTGCGTCGCTTGGTATTTATCCTGCGGTTGATCCGCTGGAATCCAGCTCCCGTATTCTCTCGCCGGAAATTGTCGGTGAGGAGCATTATCGTGTCGCACGGCAGGTGCAGACGATTTTGCAGCGTTATACCGAGCTTCAGGATATCATTGCGATTATGGGTATGGACGAGCTTTCCGACGAGGATAAGCTGACCGTATCCAGAGCGCGTAAGGTGCAGCGCTTCCTGAGCCAGCCGTTTACGGTTGCGGAGCAGTTTACCGGTATGGAGGGCAAGTACGTCCCGATTGCCGAGACCATCCGCGGTTTCCGTGAAATCATTGACGGTGAGCATGACGAGATTCCGGAATCTGCGTTCCTGTTTGCCGGAACGATTGACGATGTGCTTGAAAAAGCAAAGACCTTGGAGGAGGAAGCAGAATGAGCACGTTCTCTCTGCAAATTATTACGCCGGAAAAGGTATTCTTTGCAGGCGAAGTGCAGCGCGTGGTTGTTCGGACAACGGAGGGTGATGTCGGAATTCTCGCAAAGCATGAAAAATATGTTGCCGCACTGCCGGCAGGTCCCATCAAGGTCACGATGGAGGATGGCAAGGAGCGTATCGCAGCGCTCTCCGGCGGCGTGATCAAGGTTTCGCCGGCACAAACAGCGATTCTCGCAAATGCAGTCGAATGGGCAGAGGATATTGATGTCGATTGGGCAAAACGCTCCGCGCAGGATGCACTGAACCGCAAGGAGAAGAGCAAAAATCAGCAGGAGCTTGCATTCGCAGAAATGAAGCTGAAGCGTGCATTGAATCGACTGCGCGTATCCTCAATGAAGGAGTAAAATGAATAGGATGAACTGAAATGAATGGTTTCGTGAAAGTATTTGGCGTACTGTCTCTCGTTTGTCTGGGCGTTGCGCTGTCGCTGACCAGCGACCTGCCGAGATATCTGAAATATCAAAAGGGCGACATCAAGGAGTATGAGACTGTTGCTGCCGGTGAGCTGAAGGCAGGCGATCTGGTACAGGGTGAAATTGATTTTTGCGATGGCTGTATTGCAGAATATGAGGAGACAAGTACGACATTTGGCATTGAAACATCGAAGCGTACCACTTCGCAATATTACGCAGTGTATATGTATAACGATCGGTATATCATCTATCAGACAAGCAATCAGGAGCATTATAATACGCTTAACAAGCTCACCGGTGAGTGTGAACAGTATTATGAATCTCTGGGAGAGGTTCTGAATGAGAATGGTGAATTGGTCGGTGATGCGGAAGAAATTTACCAGCCGACCACAACGCTTGCGTTTACAGCCATCGTGAAGGAATTGCCGAACGATCTGGAAGGCATTTTCCGTGAATGGTATGGCGAGGGCTTCGATCAGGAATGCGAAACCCTTATGATGACCTATCTCAATTTTGATTCGCTGCTTCGCAAGGTACTGATTGACATTGGCGCTGCGGTGCTTGGCATTGTGTTTCTTGTACTGACGATTGTTTCGTGGCGCAAATCCAAGCGGTTCAGATATTGAGCCGCGAGGGAATTCGTTTGATCTAATCAAAATGAAAGAAGAGGGGATTCTGATGAAAAGGATGAAACGTCTGACCGCAGCGTTGACGGCAGCCGCGATGCTGATGATGACCGGAAGCATCATGCCGGTTACACCGCTTTCTACGGTTGCCGCGGTTGATGACAACCATGATGACTGGCTGCACGTTGAAAACGGCAAGGTTGTCGATATGAACGGCAACGAAGTCTGGATGACCGGCGTGAACTGGTTTGGTTACAATGTCGGCTCTCAGATTTTTGACGGTGCATGGTCTGCAAACGTCAATCACTGTCTGGATCTGATTGCAGATCACGGCTTTAATCTGCTCCGTGTACCGATGTCCACGCAGATTCTGCTGCAATGGAAGGCAGGCGAGCCGGATCCGATTATCAAGCTCAATGAGTATGAAAATCCGGAGCTGACGCTAGAGGGCGTCGAGGGCGGCACACCGATGTACAGCTTTGATATCTGGAATCAGGTCGTGAAATGGTGCAAGGAAAAGGGCATCAAGATCATGATGGATATTCACTGTGCAACGACAAATGCCGCAGGTCATAATGTTGCGCTGTGGTATGACAGCAACTATAGCATGGACGACTGGCTGACTGCGCTTTCCTGGTTCAGCGAATATTACAAGGATGACGATACCCTGATTGCGATTGACCTGAAAAATGAGCCGCACGGCAAGAAAGACGATGGTTCGTTTGCAAAGTGGGATGGCTCAACAGACGATAACAACTGGCGTTATGCTGCTGAACGCGGCGCAAAGGCTTGCCTTGACCAGAATCCGAATCTTTTGATTATGGTCGAGGGCATCGAGGTTTACCCGAAATTTGAGGAGGGCGAGGACTGGAATTCGCAGTCTGTGGACTATACGCGCTATCCGTGGAGCCCGTATCACGGCGCATGGTGGGGTGCAAACTTCCGCGGTGCAAGAGAATTTCCGGTTGATCTCGGCGAGCATCAGGATCAGCTTGTCTATTCGCCGCACGATTACGGTCCTCTGGTCTGGGAGCAGGATTGGTTCCATCTTGAGGGCACAAAGCCGAATTGGACCTATGAATTTGACCGGCAATCTCTGCTCGATGAGTATTGGTACGATACTTGGGCATATTTGATTGAGGAAAACATTTCGCCGCTGCTGATGGGCGAATGGGGCGGCTTCATTGACGAGGAGCATGACCCATCCGGTGCCAATACGCAATGGCTGACGATCCTGCGCGATTATATGATCGACAAGCGCATCCACCATACATTCTGGTGCTTCAACGAGAATTCCTCCGATACCGGCGGTCTGATGTATGACAATTTCCAGAAGTGGGATGATGTCAAGTACGCATTCGTTGAGCCGTCGCTCTGGCAGGATGAGAACGGCGTGTTCATTGGTCTGGATCATAAGGTTCCGATTGGCAAGAATGGTCAGTCTCTCGATGAATACTACGGCGGTGGCAAGACAACAGCACCGACCGTTACGACCCAGACGACAACAAAATCCGAATCGACCACGACTACTACAATCAAAACCACCACAACCATCTCCAACACGACGTCCAAGGATACAACCCCTGAGCAGACGTCCGGAGACGATCCCCAACAAAGCAACTGGGGAGATGCCAACTGCGATCAGGAGATTGATGTTGCCGACGCTGTTCTGCTCGCTCGCTTTGTGGCTGAGGATAAAACAGCGCAGATTTCGGCAGAAGGAAAGAAAAACTCCGATGTAACCGGTGACGGAAATCTGAGCAGTGACGACACTGTGCAAATTCTGCGTTATATCGCAAAAATTATTACTCTGGACGAGCTTGCTCCGAAGAAGTAAGCACAGAGCATCAAATAAAAACGGGCGGCAAATTCCTGCCGCCTGTTTGTTTCATTGGGAGATATGATATGAGTTTAGAACAAGTACCTGCCTCGGAGCGTGTGCATATTGGTTTTTTTGGTGCGCGGAATGCCGGAAAATCGAGCCTGATCAATGCGCTGACCGGTCAGGAGGTTTCGATTGTATCCGAGGTCGCCGGCACAACCACAGACGCCGTCAGTAAGAGTATGGAGCTGCTGCCGCTTGGCGCTGTTCTGTTGACCGATACAGCCGGATATGACGATGATGACGCGCAGCTTGGCGCACAGCGTATCGAAAAAACAAGGCGCGAGCTGTTTCGTACAGACATTGCAATTCTGGTTGTCGATGCAAAAAAATCTTTTTCGGAAACTGAACACGCCCTAATTCGTCTGTTTACGCAGGCACAAACGCCCTATCTGATCGCACTGAATCAATGCGATACCTTGGCGCAGTATCCGGAGACGCTGCCGGAAAACGCCGTTCTGACAAGCGCTGTGACGGGCGAGGGCATTGACACGCTCAAGGAGATGCTCGGTTCGCTTGCGAAGAATCACGCACAGGAACGAGATATTGTTCGGGATCTGATTGCGCAGGATGATTTGATTGTGCTGGTCACGCCGATTGACGAATCTGCGCCAAAAGGACGGCTGATTCTGCCGCAGCAGCAGACGCTTCGCGAGGTGCTGGATGCCGGCGCGAGCGCATTGGTCGTACAGCCTGAACAGCTCGGCGGTTTGCTGCAATCGCTCAACAAGTCGCCGCGCATGGTGATTACGGATAGTCAGGCGTTCGGCGCGGTTGCAAAAATCGTGCCGCAGGATATTGCGCTGACCTCTTTTTCGATTTTGATGGCGCGATATAAGGGCTTTCTGAAAACTGCGGTCGAGGGTGCGCGTACACTGAAATCATTGCCGGATGGCGCAAGCATCCTGATTGCAGAGGGCTGTACGCATCATCGGCAGTGCAACGATATCGGAACGGTCAAGCTGCCGCGTGCCATCGAACAATACAGCGGAAAGAAGTTTTCGTTGTCCTATTGCTCCGGCGGAACATTTCCGGCAGACCTGAGCGATTATTCGCTTGTCATTCACTGCGGCGGCTGTATGCGCACCGAACGCGAGATGCAGTGGCGGATGCGGACAGCTGTATCGCAGGGCGTACCGTTTACCAATTACGGCGTTATGCTTGCTGCCTGTACCGGCATCTTAGAGCGAACCCTGATGGAGGATGTTCTCCTGAAATAAAAAACACCGCGAAATCAAAGCTGATGCTGAGATTTCGCGGTGTTTTTTTATAGGTGGAATTATTCTGCGTACTGCGTATTGCCGTTATCCTCGCAAACAGCGTAGAGATTGGTTTCCCAAGCGGGGATATAGGGCAGATGCCGGATGAACAGGCGATAGCGCGGATTGATGCGCTTGACCAGCAGCGGCAGCTCGTAGATATCCTCATTGCGGTGATAGAGCGAGATCATGAGCTTCGGTGCATAGCGCGCGATGGAACGGCTTGCACCCCAAAGTGCCTCACGCTCTGCGCCCTCGACGTCCATTTTGAGGAGCGTAACGGGATTGCCTGCGAGCAGATTGTCCACGGCTCTTGCAGGGGTCATGATGCCGTCCGCGGCGATTGCAGACTGTCTGCCTGCCTTATTGCCGAACGGCAGCTCCGTGTCCACGCACCATGCCGTACACTGATAGCACTGCACGGAGGGGGTATCTCCGACAAACTTGACGAGCTTTTTATAATTTTTCTTATCCGGCTCGACTGCGATAATACGATGATATTTTCCGCGCGTATATTCGAGCATTTCGCGGATGGTATCGCCGTTGTACGCACCGAGATCGACATAGATTTCGTGATTTGTGGGTTTCAGTACGCGGTTCCAGATTTCGTCTCTGCTATCGACCTGATCAATCAGGTAGTTTGCATTGCCGCTGATTTTGAAATTGATGATATTGGCATAGATTTGTCTGGAACGCTCGTCCGCAAGCGATTGATAAACGGCTTGAATTTCAGCCTCATGCTCTGCGCAGAAATCGGCAGTAAAGAGTCCGCCGCCGACAACCGGAACATCCGGCACATAGAGCTGATATTTTTCTCCGAGTGTGCGGATACGGTCGATCATGGCAGGGGAGCAGACGGCAAATGCAAGCACAATGACAAAATCATCCAGTTCTGCTTCCAATTCCGAGAGCTTACGGACAGGATAACCGGCAAAATCATGACCGCGCACGAACTCATCGCTTGCAAAGATACCGGCAGCCTTGATGCCGTAGGTGCGCATGGCGGCGAGAATCCGCACCGCGCCGTCGCCCATGCCATAGAGATAAATCGGGCGTGTTTCCGCTTTCAGGCGATCCCAGACGGATATTTTTTCTGTAACAAACTGAAGCATTCCGGTCAATTCCCTTTCATGAGATTATGATTCCTGCGCGTAATCCTGTTCATTTTCCATCGCGCCATCGTCCATTGACGCATGGCCATGACCGTGACCGCGACCCATTGCATAGAGGTCTCTGCCTCTGGTGTTATAGCGATCACGTTCCTTGTCGATTTGCTTATCGATGATTTCAAGAACCTCGCGCGGCTTTTTGACGCAGTGGATTTCCTTTTCGGGCGTATCGGTATCACGAACATAGAGAATGATCGTGCCGCAGCCGACGATGCGCTGCCAGAACGGAAGCACGAGCTTTTTATCGGTGACCTTATATAAATCAAGCTCATCCTCATTCAGATTGAACAAGCCGATTCGCGTAATGAATTTGGCTTCGGTCAGGATATATTTTGTAAATGTCCAAGGCAGACCAAAGATCGTGCGTTTTCTATCCTGCCACAGCGTTTTGATTTCTTTTTTCTTGCTCATGAAAAACACTCCAATCAAAATTATTCGTCATTTTGTATTTGCTATACAGCTACACATATATATCATACCATATAATTGCGCGAAAGTCAATCGTTCGGGGACGGATTGCATGAAAAAAGCCGAGGACAGCTTTCACCGCCTCGGCTTATATTTATCGGCTTTGCCGCGCACTCAATAAGTAGTGCGGAAATAATTCCGATAACCGTCGCCGTTGAAATACAGGTAACCATGCGCAAACTGTGTCGGATCGGACAAATACATATCAACAGCATCGCGCACGCTCTGCGTGACATAATGCGACATATAATCCAATTCAATCAGATATTCCAGACCAGCAAACTGATTATGCTGTGTCAGAACACCGTAGATGGTGTTGGGGAACTGCGGAGAATTGACGCGGTTCATGATGACCTCGCAAACCAGAGCCTTTTCCTCGACCGGCACCCAATCTGCACCGTATTCGTGACCGACTACATTGCAGAGCATGATATATTCACGCTCGGTGACGGAGATTGCAGGGGAATTTGTATTCTCCGGCAGGATAACGGTTGTTTCCGGCACGGTTGTTTCAAGCGGTGCTTCTGTGACAGTAACCGTCGTTGTGACCGGTGCTTCGGTAACAGTTGTAACAGGCTCGGATGTTGTTTCTACGAAATCGGTCGTCGTTTGTTCGCTTGTGGTGGTGGTTTCTGTAGCAGATGTACTGGTCGTGGTGGTTGTAGTAGTAGTCTGTGTGGTGGTTGATGTGGTTGTGGACTTTGTCTTGGGTTTTGATTTTTTGGTGGTCGTTGTGGTTGTGCTTACGAGAGTTGTAGTCTCGATCGAAGTTGTGGAAGTAACAGCGATGTCAGTGAGTTCAAGGATCTGATCGCTCTGATCAGCTTTTGCAACGGAAAGCTCGTTACCGGTAAACGTAACGCCGCCGAGCATACCGGAGCAAAACAGGCACATGAATGCTGCCGCAACCTTCGCTTTTCTCATCAACTCATCCTTTCGTAACATGATACAGTACGCACAGGATGGCATAGCTCACCCATGTACTGATATTTATTATAGCATATTATGGGATAGTTTACAACTCGATTACAGGATTTTCCATTTTGTAATCAAAAAACATGGGGACACCCAAAGTGAAATCCGTGCATCTTACACAAAGAAATGATGGACAAATTGTGAACGGATTGCATAAATTGACAGAAATCGGCTTGGTAACATTGTTTGCAATTCTTATTGGAAACATCTGATTTTGAAGCGAAATCTTGTGAAATCGTAATCACACGCATTGACATTTCCACATATCTATATTATAATAAAGAAAATGAGTCAGGAGGACGATATGATGCAGGATAGATTTCATCAGAAAATCAGCGGTTTGGTAGAAACGCTGCTTCAGGATTATCAATCGGATCGTACCATTGACGCGTCGATTGCGTTTGATCAGCCGGATAAGGATATTGTCATTGATATATTACAAAAGCTGCGCAAGCTGATTTTTCCGGGATATTTTCGCGCAGATTGCTATCGCGTCTATACGCTGCAAAATCAGACGACCATGCTGCTTGAGGATGTCGTTTATAATCTGAACCGTCAAATCGCGATTGTACTGGAATACATTCCGGAACTGAAAGCGGCAGGCAAGGAAGCGATCATGCAGCGTGCGGAGGAGATCACCTTTGCATTTGTGGAGAAGATTCCGCAGATTCGTGCCTATGTCGAAACCGATGTACAGGCGACCTTTGACGGCGACCCAGCAGCCTATAATAAGGATGAGATTATCTATTCGTATCCGGGCTTATTGGCGATTGTGGTCAACCGGATTGCGCATGAGCTGCATCTGCTTGGCGTGCCGCTGATTCCGCGTATCATGACAGAGTACGCGCACAGCATGACCGGTATCGACATTCACCCCGGCGCAACGCTCGGCTATTATTTCTTTATCGACCACGGCACCGGTATCGTCATTGGTGAGACAACCGAAATCGGGGATAATGTCAAGGTATATCAGGGCGTGACGCTCGGTGCGCTTTCGACGCGCGGCGGTCAGTCCTTGAAATCGAAAAAGCGTCACCCGACTATCTGCGACAATGTGACGATTTATTCCGGAGCGTCGATTCTCGGCGGCGATACGGTGATCGGCAAGGGTGCAGTGATCGGCGCGAATGCGTTTATTACGCGCTCCATACCGGAGGGCGCAAAGGTCAGCATTAAGAATCAGGAACTGCGGTATCATTATGATTCCAAAACGCTCGAACCGGCAACCGAACTGGATTCCGACAGCAGTTGGTAACGATATATTTTCATAGGAAAACGCCCGAACTTGAGTCATGTCAGGTTCGGGCGTTATATTTTGATTATATTCTGCGGCGCTTGCGCTGTCGGATGGAGGCGATGTCACTGCGGATACGGGCATCCGCGCGGTCATAGAGCCATTGCAGCAGCAAGCCGCTGAGCATCGAGCAAGTGAATACAAACAGCACCACAATCGGCGCGTACCAGAACCGCTTCGGAACTTCCGCGACCGATTCATTCAGCTTTTTGTAGGCGATGCAGTCAAAGACATAGGAGATCAGATATGCACCAAAGGTTGCGTTGCTGAGCGTGGACAGCCATTTGGCAATCAGCGGATTTTTTATGCGGATATCAAAGAGCAGCAAGAACATCATAGTGCTCATAATGACAGTCGGCATGGCTGCGTAATCGTCATTGTGCCATGAACACCAGATACCGTTGTTTTCGGTATTATTGAGGCTTTGGTAGAGCGTCATGTTTGCAACATAGAATAACGCAATCAGCCAGATTGCAAAATACACCATTTTATGTGCAAGATCGCGTTTTGGCGGAAATTCGCGGATATACGCACCGATGAAATAGTAGCCGATCGGGTAGCAACGCACAAAATATCCCGGAAAAATTCGAATCTGTTCGGCGCGGACGGTTCCGATGTAAAAGGTCTGGGAGATCATGGTCAGCAGGATAACGGTTGCGAGCAATATTGTTTTATTACGGCGAGTTTCCATTGCCTGAAACCCTGCATTGAGAAATGGTATCAGTAGGAAAATCGTGAAATAATACTCGACATACCATGCGTATTGCGCATCGGAATACATGAACAAGCCGCGGACAATTTTCCAGCCGGTAAACTCCATGTCGTAATAATATTTGTTGAAAATCACGCAGATCAGGCTGATTGCAATGTAAATGCAGAGCACGCGCAGGATGCCGAGATAATATCTGCCGCTGAGCTTTTTATTTTTCATAAGGAAGCCGGTCGTAATCATAAACAGCGGTACGCAGGTAAACGCAATCCAGCGACCGTAAATCGCGACAGTGCCGACTTGTTCCGTGATCGTCATAGTATAGAACCCGCTGCTGCGAAAAAAATGGACTGCAACAACAAGAAAGCAGGCAAGAATCTTGACGATATCAATACCTGTAAAGCGCGGCTTTGTATTCGCTGGGATTGCAGTGAATTTCGCAGCCAGACGATGCAGTACGGCACTGATGCGCTGTTCCATAGTTCGATCACTCCTTTATGATAGATTTACAAAGTAGATTCGTCAGTTTACACCTGATCAAGCGACTCTGCGGCAGCATCAAGAGCAGCTTCGGCTGTTTGCAGCAGCAGCTCGGAATGATCGTCGCCGCCCATGATTCTAGCGATTTCCTCGATTCTGGCAGCACGGTCAAGAACAGAAACCTGTGTTGAGGTTGTCGTATCGGTGCTGTGCTTTTCAATGAGGAGGTGATGGACAGCCTGCGTTGCGAGCTGAGCAAGATGCGTGACACAAATTACTTGATGATGCTGAGAAATTGCGCGCAGCTTTTTACCGATTTTCTGTGCCGCCTTGCCGCTGACGCCGGTATCGATCTCATCAAAAATCAGCGTCGGGATGGCGTCACGTTCTGCGAGTACGGCTTTGAGTGCAAGCATAATGCGTGAGAGTTCGCCGCCGGAAGCGATTTGCGCAATCGGCATGGGTGGAGAACCGGGGTTGGCAGAAATCAGAAATTCCGCATGGTCCATACCGCTTGGGGTCAATTTCCCTTGGGTCAGATTGACGGAAAGCTGTACGCGCGGCATATTGAGATATGAAAGCTCCTCACCGACTCTGCGTGAGAAATCTTCTGCGATTTGCGCGCGGCTGAGGGAAAGCTGCTTGGCAAGCTCTGTCACGCGATGCAGACGTTCGGCGCGTTCCTCGGTGAGCTGACGGAGCGCATGGGAATCCGATTCGATTGCTTCCAGTTCCTTGACCGCATCGGTATAGATTTGCCGCAGACCATCGGCATCGGTGTGATACCGCAGCGCAGTCGAATGGATGGCATTGCGGCGCTCATTCAGTTTTGCAAATTCTGCCGGAGAGAGTTGATTGGTGGTATATGTGCTGATTTCATCGGAGATATCGCGCAATTCGATATTGACCGCTTTCAGCCGGTCGCAGAGCGATTCGGATTCGGGTGCAGCGGATGCCAAGCGATGCAGCTGATCGAGTGCAGCTGCGAGGGCATCCGAGAGATTCTCGTCGCCATCCGTCAGCATCCGACAGATTCCGCTTGCAAGCTCTGCGGTATGCTCGGATTGCGCAGCAGCGTGGTATTGTGCATCCAGAAGCGCGTCCTCCTGCGGCTGCGGGTCCAGTTCCCCGATTTCCGCAATCATTTCCTGTAGCACACGCAAACGCTGCATTTTTTCCTGTTCGGTCTTTTTGAGCTGATTGAGCGCACGTGCGCAGATTTGAAGCTGTTGAAATTCCGATGTATACTGTGTACGCAGGGGCGATTCGCCGCCAAAGCTGTCCAGAACATCCAGATGACGTTCCGGCCGCAGCAAAATCTGGTTATCATGTTGACCGTGGATCGTAACAAGCGTTTCACCGAGTGCGCGAAGCAGCGCGGCAGGCACGGTTTTTCTGTTGACTCTGCTGATGCTGCCGCCATCAGCGGAAATTTCACGCGTCAGCAGCAATTCATCATCCTCAGCATCAAAGCCGTATTCCGCAAGGACAGCCCTTGTCTCCTGCTGAATCGGAGAGAAAAGGGCTGTGATGACGGCTTTATTGCAGCCGGTTCTGACAAGCTCCTTGGTGGTGCGCTGACCGAGAACCACCTGAATTCCGTGAATCAGAATAGATTTACCTGCTCCGGTTTCGCCCGTAAAAGCATTGAATCCGTCTGTCAGGGGAATGACTGCGGATTCAATGACAGCAAGATTTTCGATAGAGAGTTCCTTTAGCATGATTTACCCCCAGATATGGGATTCGAGCAAGGCGATCAGTTGTTTGGCGCTTGTCTCGGAGCGAGTGAGAATAAAGATGGTATCATCTCCGGCGATCGTACCGACGACATCCGGAAGCTGCATCCGGTCGAGCACGGCACAGGCTGCCGGAGCAGAGCCGGCGTGACAGGAGACTGCAACCATATTGATCGCGTAATCAATTTTGACCACGACATCCGTTAGCAAATTGGACGGCGTATTCGGGATGGCAGGAGCCTTGGCGTAACAGCTCTGACCGGAAGCGGTGCGGCGTTTTCGAAGCTGAAGCTGTCGAATATCGCGAGAGATGGTTGCCTGCGTAACGGAAAAACCGGCTTGCGCGAGCAGTTCACGCAGCATCTCCTGCGTGCTGACATCATGTGTCGCGATGATTTTTCGTATCATTTCATGTCTTGCGTTTGCCAACGGTATCTCACTCCTTTACATCTGTATATTTGAATCGGGACTAATCGTATTTTTTGAGTGGCTGCATCAATTTTCCGTTTAATGCGTCATAGAACGCGTGACCCTTGCAGTCTACAAACGGCATCATATGCTCGGAGCAGGTCACGGTAAACGACTGCATATTGTGTAAAACCGCAGTCTTGGAACCATCCACAAAGACAGACAGCCCACCGCCGCCTGCGCCGCGATAGGTAACGCAGATTTCCCGATGCGGTGCAAACAGCATCGGGCGCGTAAACAGAGAATGCGGACAAATCAGATTCATTTCAATCAGCAGCAAATCAGGCTCCATGACAGGACCACCGGCGGACAGTGCATAGGCAGAAGAACCGGTCGGCGTTGAAAAAATAATACCGTCTGCGCGGTAAACGCCGATTTCACGCCCGTCTACGGAAACAGCAAAATCACAGATTTTACCGTTTGCACGAGATGCGTAGATATCGTTGAGTGCGTGCAGCGGTTCTGTGGAAGCATTGTCGCTGCGGATCGAGGTTTTCAGCATCATGCGATTGGTGATTGCGAAATCGCCCGTAGTGAGCCGGTCAAGCATATTCAGCTCATCCGCTTCAAATGCCGCAAGGAATCCCAGTGTACCGGTATTGATACCGACAAGCGGCGTCGGCTTTGCTTGCGTTTGTAATGCGTGGGCGAGGATTTTTCCGGCAGAGCGCAGAATCGTACCGTCACCGCCGATGGAAATGACAAAATCCGCGTCACAAAACAGCGCATCCGGCTGTAAAAACTGGATTTTTGAGTCCGTGCGGAACAGCTCCGAGACTTCTTGTGCCATACAGATTTCCGCATTCAGCGTATGCAGCTGTTCGCAGACGCGCAGTGCAGTCTGACAGGCTGTTTTTTTGGAGATATTGGGATCAATCACACATTTCATAGATGTGCCTCACTTGCTGTCTGTTGGCGCTGCAAATGCAGCAGATATTCGATATTTCCACTGCCGCCCTGAATCGGAGATGGACAGTCGTGCAGCGGCAAAAATCCGTATTGTGCAGAAAAATCGCGGATATCACGCAAAACCTGACGCCGGATTTTGTCATCACGGACAATGCCGTTTTTATTGAGCGCGTGCCGACCGGCTTCAAACTGCGGTTTGACAAGCAGAACAGCCTGTGCGGAATCCGTCAGCAGAGCCGGCAGCAGCGGAATGATTTGTTTGAGTGAGATAAACGAGACATCGCAGGATGCAAATTCGGCAGGCAAGCCCTCGGTATCGGGGGAGAGTACACGCAAATCTGTTCCCTCACGGACGATCACACGCGGGTCATTGCGCAGCGCATCTGCAAGCTGATCATGTCCGACATCCACAGCAAGCACGGACGCAGCATTGTTTTGCAGCATACAATCCGTAAAGCCGCCTGTCGAAGCGCCGATATCCAGACAGCGAAGCCCTGCAAGCGATATCTTGAATTCTGCGAGTGCGTAGGCGAGTTTATAGCCGCCTCTGCCGACAAAGGGAAGCGGCTCGGTAAGCACCAGCGTATCATCTTCGCTGACCTGTCGGGAGGCTTTCAGGCAGACGATTCCATTGACCGTAACCGTTCCGGCAGTAATCGAAGCCTGTGCGCGATTGCGGGTTTCACAGATGCCTCTGCGTACAAGTTCTGCATCAAGACGATTGCTCATGAGCGAGTTCCTCCGCGCAAGCAAGCAGTGAATTCGTATCAAGACCCACGCGCTCCAGACAATCGTTGACAGAGCCTTGCTGCACAAATCCGTCAATGGCACGGCGTTTCCAATCGCCCTTCCAACCGTTTTGCATGAGTTCTGCTGCAAATTTTTCGGAAAGACCGCCTGCGCCGGAGCCTTCTTCCACAAAGAAGATTTTGGGATATTTTGCGGCAATTTGCAGTGCATCTCCCGCGATCGGGAATACCTCGGTCAGCTTCAGCAGACCGCAGGAAATGCCTTGTCTGCGCAGGGCTTCATAGGTCTGGTAGACGCGTTCACTGATTTTTCCGTATGTGATCAGCAGCATATCCTCGCCCTCAAGGTGGGTATAGCGCGTATTCGGTTTCATTGGAAATGCTTTGGATTCCTTGCCGCGCGGATACCGCAGCGCAACGAGTCCCTGATCCTCGCAGACTGCTTTTTTGAGACAGAGCTGCAATTCCGCATAGGTTGCAGGGGAGTAGATGCGGATACCGGGGATGGCGGTCAGATATGGGATATCATAGATGCCCTGATGCGTTTCGCCGTCCTCACCAATGATGCCGGCGCGGTCGATGCCAAGCACCATGTGATAGCGCGAAATGGCAGCGTCATGCAGAAGCTGATCAAATGCACGCTGTAAAAATGAAGAATATACGGCAAAAACAGGTATCATGCCCATCGAAGCGAGCGCGGCGCAGAATGTGACAGCGTGTTGCTCTGCAATACCGACATCATAAAACCGATTGGGATGGGCAGCGTAGAAAAATTGTAAGCCAGTTCCGTATTTCATGGCGGCAGTGACTGCGCAGATTCGTTCATCCTGTTTGCCAAGCTGCGTCAGCGCTCTGCCAAATACGGTAGAGTAGCATTCATCAATGGAAAGTTCGGGGTCTTTGGCGTCCAGATCAATGCGTGCGATATCCGGATTTTCTCGCGGAACGCCGTGATATTCGCCTGGATTGTCCTCAGCCGGCTTATAGCCCTTTCCCTTGACTGTCCGAACATGAACCAGAACCGGACGACGATAGCTTTTCGCGACATCGAGTACCTCGTCGAGGGCTTCGGAGTCATGTCCGTCCACAGGACCGAGATAGACAAAGCCGAGATCCTCGAAGATCGTGGTCTGCACGAGATTCTGCCGCAGCTTATCCTTTGCGGATTTGAGCGTAATCGCCATCTGGTCACCGATTGCCGGTGCTTTGCGGATGACGGATTCAAACTTCCATTTTGCGCGGACATAATCCGAACTGCTGCGGATTTTTGTGAGATATTTTGCGATTGCGCCGACATTTTTGGAAATAGCTTGATTGTTGTCATTGAGAATGACAATCAGATTCGAGCGTGATTTTCCGGCATTGTTGAGACCCTCATACGCCAAACCGCCCGTCATGGCGCCGTCACCGACCACAGCGATTGCATAATGCGTATCGTCATGAGACATCCGCATTGCCTCTGCCATACCGAATGCAGCAGAGATCGCCGTACTGCTGTGACCGGTCACAAACGTATCATGCTGGGATTCCGTCGGTTTCGGGAATCCGGAAAGACCATTTGTCTGCCGCAGCGAGGGAAGCTCCTCTGCTCTGCCGGTCAGAATTTTATGCACATACGCCTGATGCCCGACATCCCAGACAATCCGGTCTTTCGGGGAATCAAATTTACGGTGCAGAGCGAGCGTCAGTTCCACAACGCCGAGATTCGATGCAAGATGACCGCCTGTTTTGAGGACAGTACCGATCAGCATAGAACGAATCTCCTCGCAGAGTGCGCTGCATTGCGGATAGCTCAGATTTTTCAGATCCGAGGGCAAATGCAGATTCGCAAGCCTGACAGCTTTCTGTACACTGAAATGTCTTTCTTTGTTCATTATATTCTCCATACAGCGATGTTGATTCGCTGAATTTAGATTTCCGTTCTGTCCGGAGCAGGCTGTTTTCTGTATTCAGAGACGGTCAGCTTTGCCTGCTCCAATTCCTTTTTGCATTGCTCCGCGAGCTTTGCGCCCTCACCGTAGAGCCGGACGGCGTCCTCCAGTTCGAGACCGCCCTCCTCAAGCTGTGCGGTGATTGTGAGGAGCTTTTGCATATTATCTTCAAATTTCATTTGGATCTCCCTTTTGAATTGCGGTCACCTTTGCGCATACCGTACCGTCAGCGAGCCGGAGTGTTACCGTGTCATCCGGCTGCACCGTATCCACGCTGCGCACGAGCGTTTCCTCATGATAAACAAGAGAATAGCCGCGCTGCAAAATGGCAACGGGACTATATGCCTCCAGCCGTTCGAGCTGTACCTGCAAGGCACCGGATTGTTCGTGTAGCATTTGTCGGATTGCCCGATGAAGCTGTTCTGAAACCGTATCGAGCTTTGTCGATAGCATTGCCAGACGGTTTTCGGGACTTGCTGCCAGAAAGCGCTGACGAGATTGCTTTAGCGTCTGCGATTTTGCATCGAGAATCGTGTCAATCGCGTAGCGCATCCGTTCGGCATATTGTGCGGTGACAGTTTTCAGTGCTGCGATATCCGGAACGGCAAGCTCAGCCGCTGCAGAGGGCGTCGGGGCACGCAAATCAGCGACTTCATCCGCGATACAGTGATCGGTTTCATGTCCGACTGCGCTGATCACCGGAATCGGAGAATGATAGACAGCATCGGCAACTTCCTCCGATTGAAATGCCGAGAGATCCTCGTTTGAGCCGCCGCCGCGACCCATGAGGATGATATCACAGTCATCGGAGCCGGCAGCTCGAAGTGCGTCTGCAATGGATTGCGGCGCAGCCTCGCCCTGCACGAGCGCCGGATAGATACAAACCGTACCGATGGGGTAACGGCGTTCGAGAATTTGCAGCATATCCTGTAAAGCTGCACCGCTTCTTGAGGTCACGATGCCGATTTTTTTTGGAAACTGCGGAAGCTGCCGTTTATGGGCAGGATCGAAATAGCCGAGTTTCGCGAGCTTTTCACGGCGCTGCTGCAAGGCGAGTGCCTGTGCGCCAACGCCGTCCGGCTGCATATCGGTCACATTGATTTGAAAAGCGCCGTCGCGTTCATAGAGCGTGACGCTGCCCTGTAACAGAATGTGCATCCCATTTTTCGGCTCAAACGGCAGTCTGTCCGCATTGGTACGAAACATGACCGCCTTGACAGACGCTTCCGCGTCACAAATACTGAAATAGCAGTGACCGGAGCGAAAATTGCGTGTAAAATTCGCGATTTCTCCGCGCACAAAAACAGTGCGGAGCTTGGTATCCTCATGCAGCTTGAACGCAACATAGCGATTGAGCTGACTGACACTCAGAATTGACATTCGGCGGCCCTCCTTGCTGCATAAATTGCGATGCCGGCGGCGTTATCACAGGAAAATGCCGGTTCTGCAAATGCAGAGGCATAGGGCAATGTGCGAAGCTGATTCTGAATCAGCTGATTGGACATGACGCCGCCTGCATAGAGGATTCGGCTGTGCGTTTCTGCGGCAGCCTTTGTCATGGCACGAATCACCGCAGAAACGGAATTCAGGCAATATCTGGCGATATCAGGCGCAGCCTCCCCGCGTTTCTGCATTTGCTCACATTGGTTCTGCAAGCCGGAGAGCGAACAGCAGCCATCGCGCAGCTTCACCTGCATATGTGCTTTTGTTTCGCTTTGCATCGCGAGCTGTTCGAGTGCCGGACCGCATGGAAAACGCAGTCCGAGCATCAGTCCGACGCGATCAATCGCCTGTCCGGCTTTCAGGTCAAGCGATTCGGCAACCGGTTCAATGCGCAGAATCTTCTCTGCATCCGGCGTACACCGTACACAATCGGTCGTACCGCCGCTGACATGGAATGCCAGAAACGATGGCGCATCCTGTTCAATCCAAGATAGACAATCGGCAGAATAGAGGGCTGCAAGGATATGACCGGTCTGATGCGAGGTTTCAAACAGTGGGATACCGTGTGAAACAGCGAGCATACGCGCCGCGCCCTTGCCTGCAAGAAAGCATGGCATATAGGAACCCTCCTCCGGTCTTGGGGAGACGGATACACCGATAGCGTCGGGGCGAAGCGATTCACCACCGACTGCTTCTGCAAGCTGCGCAATCATGTCCGGAAGCTGCCGCGTATGATGAAACACGGCGTCACTCTGCCGGAGACCGGCTTGTCCCTCCGCAACGGGAAGAAGCTGTTTTTTCTGAATGATTTGGTTTGTGTCGGTATCATACCACGCACAGGACGTTGTATAATTGCTGGTATCAATTCCGAGCAGCTTCATGATTGTTCGGAATCCTGCGCATTCAAGTCTCTTGCGTATGCACCGAGCAGACCGTTGATGAAGCGGACATCCTCCTCATAGTAGGAGTAATTCTCGGCAAGGAGAATCGCCTCGGAAATCGCCGCATTGGTCGGCGTTTTCTCGTCATACCGGATTTCAAAGATAGCGAGGCGAAGAATCGAGAGTGTGAGCTTCGGGATTCTCTTGAGCGCACGCTTCGGGCTGTACTTCTGAATCAGCTCGTCCAGCTCGTCCTGATGTGCGAGTGTGCCGTCTACGAGTGTACGCACGGCATCATTGACGGTAATCTCGTCAATTTCTTCTGCGATTTCGTAGAGCGTTTCGATGGGATCATCGCGCATACTGGTTTCAAACAACAGCTTCATTGCGCTGTCGCGTATTTCACGTCTTGAGATATTGGACATTGCGTATTCCTTTCGGTAAATCAATCTTGAAACATGATATCGGATGCCACAACATGAACCTTGGAAACGATCACGCCTGTCATGCTCTGAACATTTTCCTTGACCTTTCGCTGAACCTGTTCTGCGACATTGCTCAGACGATAGCCGCTGATCATCACGAGACGGATCGTAATTTCGACCATATCATTGACAACGGCAAGGCTGACGGGTGCAGCAGTAGGCAGCAGGAACGTATGACGCGGCTCGGCAAGCTCAGCGACACCCTCGATTTCCTTTGCGGCAACTGCGGCAATGGAATGGATGACGTTTTCTGAGATTTTGACAGTACCGGCGACGATATTCTTTTTGGGATAAGCATTGCTCATTTTCGTATCCTCCTTGAGCTGATTCCTGTAAGCAAGCGGAACGCAGGAACCATGTCTGCGGTTCTGCCTGCATATATACACAATACATTATACCATATTTTTTTCTTTCGTACAACCTTTTTTTTAAAAAAGCCATGAGTTTTCAAAAAAAATTTTGACGAATACCGATTTCAAGGTGATTCGTCAAACGTAAATCTAATAAATATGAAAATATTGTTCTATGACAGACGAATTATTCTGTCGGAACTGCGTTTGCCGGTGTGCCGGCAGCGACTTCAAAAATCCGTATTCTCTCAGCAGGCACATCGGATTCCGTGAGAATGATTTCTTTGATTGCGGCAGCCTGTGCAGCGTCCAGACCATCGCTTTCGACGACAACCTTTGCAGAATCGCCGTCCAGATACACCACGCAGTCGCGGAAGCCCTGTGAGAGAATCAGGCTTTCGATGACGCTTTCGCTTTTGACCTGCTGGGAGATGCTCACCGCGTCAATGGCGTTTGTGACCATTTCATCATTGCTGAGGTCACCGCCGCCGATGATGCTTTGCAATGTTTGAACGGCATGGTCTCGGCTGGTCTGCTTATCGAGCCGCGCCTGCGCAAAATAATCCGCCTGCTGTACCGAGGTCGCATTGACCATTTCCGCAGTGCCATAGTTTGCAAGGTCATCGTGGTCTGCCGCGGCGTTTACACCGGCAGGCTCTGCGGTCAGCTCGGCAGGCATCAGCCCGTTTCCGCCGGCAAGTACATAGTTGAGATAGACCGCAGCGCCGAGCACGAGCGTCAGTCCGCTGAGGACGATCTGTTTTCTTCCGATAATCATAGTAGGCTTTTTCATGAGAAGGACTCCTTTCAATTAACAGAAAATTTGGCTGCCTGCCCGACATAAATCTGATTGACTGGGATATCGAGCAGCGTGGAAGCGGCTTTCGCGACGCGTTCCTGTATGACGGCATGACCGCCGCCGGTACATAAAATCGCAGCGCCGCGCACCGCAGGATATTTGGTTTCCGTGAGCAAAGCGGCTTCATCGCCGTTTGTGCGTTTGAGTACGGGTGCGGAGGAGGTTTGCGAGCTGTTTTCACTATGGGAATCACGGATTTCCGAGGCATAAATCTGTTCTGCCGAGCCGCCGACCGTAATCATGACGGTGACTGTGCCGACGCCATCCATATGGGAAAGCAGGTCGGTCAGACGTTCCTCCAGCAGCTTGCGGTAAGTATCAGGGTCATATTCTGTCGCTACGGCAGTGGTCGGCTCCGCACGCGGATTGGCATTTTGCTTTTTGGGCAGCAGACCGGAAAGCAATATCATTGCAATCCCGGTAACGCCGAGCACGATGATCAATCGAAGACGGTTTTCCTCGCGAAACAGCATTCGCAGTTTATCCATGTGTGGCATCCGGCGCACCTCCCTCCGTTATGATGATATCTGTTCCGAGCCACTCACGCAGAAAGACGCTGCCTGTCAGCAGATTACCCTCTACAGTGACCTCATTGATAGATATGCTCCCATCTTGCTGAATATGCAGAATGACATCCAAAACCTTGCAGGGAACCTCCTTTTCTGTCAGCGCACGATTGAGTGCGTTTCTGATATTTTCAGCAGCAGCCTGTTCCTGCATCTGCGCTGCGGCTGCTTGTAAATCCGTAGACTGCGCTTCTGCTGCGGAAAGCTCCGGACGAAAATCAGAGAAATCGAGCTTTGTCAGCGGTACAAGGATCGCGGTCATCATCAGAATCACAATCAGCAGACGAAGCTGCCGTTCAAATTGTTCCAGCGGCAATATATGCTCCGTCAGCGTTAAGCCGAATGCAGTACAGCAGGCAAGAAGCACGGTGTTACGCAGTGTTTCGATGAAAAATCCCTCCTAATTGCTTAGCAGAAGCAGCAATGCCGCAGTCGATACGATGAGAATGACGGCAAAGCAAACGAGAATGGCAAATGCTGCCGAGAGGACGCTTTGAACATTGCCATAGAGCTGTGAAAGCGGCTTTGTGCCTGCCATGTCTGCGACGATGCCGTTGATGCGGAATACGATCCGATAAAAAATCAGCGCAAGCAGCGGCGGCAGAATCAGCCAGAGCAGAACCAGAATCCCGACTGCGCCAACGCCGCTGCACAGGAGTCGGATGCTGCCCTGCACCGTGCCATATGCGTCCGATACCGCACTGCCGACAATCGGAATCAGACCGGAGGCAAGCAGCTTGACGGATTTGGATGCCAGTGAATCGGCAGCAGATGCAACAATACTGCGCGCAGAGAGCAGTGCAGAAAACATCGTCATGACAAATCCGAGAACCCATATAACAACGCTTCGCAGACTGCCGACAAAGCCGCCAAGCCGCAGCGAAGGATTGACCGCATCTGCAATGCCGAGTGCTGCCGACATTTGTAGAATCGGGAATAAAATCGCATGAATCAGCTGCATGATGCCATGTGTCAGAAACAGCATGAACACCTGATAGCTTGCACTGCCAGCGACATGACCGCCTGCGGCAATGAATGCACCGAAAATCGGGATGTAACCGGTCATGAACGTGTGACCGACATCGAGAGTTTGCGCAGTACGCACGAGAATGTCACATAGCGGTTCAGCAGCCGTCCCAACGCAGAGCAGTGTACAAAGTGCATCGAAGATTTTACGCAGCGAGCCGCCTGCCGCCGCATCTCCAAGATTTCCGAGCAGTGACGATAGAACAGTCAGCGTCAGGAGCACACCGCAGAGCCGCAGCGGTGCAGATAACTCCCGTGCAGCCACATGGTAAATCTCATTGAGCATCGTGTCCGGGGACAGTGTCAGCAGAGATTCCGGATGCGCAGGTTCGATGCCGATGCGGTCAAATTCGTTCTGTACCTCGGATGGTATTTCGAGGGATTCCGCTGCTTGTATGAGCGAATCCTCCGGATTCCCGGTAATTGCCGAGCATGGCAGCCCGAATACCAGCATCAGAAATACGGAAGTCAGCGACAGAATCAGCCGAATGCAGAAACGCATGAAAGCACCTCCCGCAAGCTGCTGAGCAGCGGTTGAAACAACGGCAGAATCAGCAAAATCAGCGCAATTTTCCCCGAAAACATCACCGCAGATGCAACGGCAGTTTCACCGGCGTCCTTGCAGATATCCGCAGCAAGCTGTGTCACGCAGCAGATACCGGCAGCTTTCGCGATACTTGCAGTCTGTTCCGGCGTCAGACCGCCCTGTGCAAGCAGGCTGTCGATTTCATTCAGAATCGGAGACATTGCAAGTATGCCTGCCGCGGTGATACCGATTCCGGCAAGAAGCGTCAGTAGAAGCGCCTGTTCCTCCGTATAACGCCGAATCAGCTTGGCAATCAAGACAGCGGTGATTGCCAGTCCGGCTGTCCGAAACATCGTCACCATAGCCCGAATACCGTTTTCACCGTATCAAATAATGACTGGATCTCCGCGATAATCAGCATCAGTACAACGATGAGTCCGGCAAGGGTCGTCAGCATCGCCTGCTCCTCGCGTTCGGCACGCTTCAGAACCAGATTCAGCACCGCTACAATGATACCGATGCCCGCGACCTTGAATATCAGGTCGATGTCCATTGCAATCGCTCCGTTTCCGTGTTATAGTAGGAGAATCACAAAAAATAATGCGCTGAGGATTCCCATGCTGCGATATAGATTGCCTTTTGCGGCAGCACGGGACTCGGCAGATTCCTGCAATGCGCCGAGTCGATCAAAGCAGAGCTGCAAGGCGGCAAGCTGCCCGTCGAGTGTTGTACTGCCGAGTGTTTGTCCGACCGTATCGAGAACAGCCGCAATCTCCGGCGTCAGACTTGTATCTGCGTTGACAGAGTCTGTCCAGCGCTGCGGCAAAAAATCTTGATGCGCCGCCGTCTGCTGTAAAAATGCAAGAGAATCGAATGCCGGCATATCTGCAAGCAGCCGCAGCAGATCGGCAGTCAGGGGCAGCGAATTCCGAAGCTCCTGCATCATGGCAGTCAACAGATGCCGAAGCTGTCTGAGCAGTGCCGCACGACGTTCCAATCGGCGCGCCGCAAAGCAGCCAGCCATTGTGCCGGCGCAGAGCAGAATCCCGGCGCCAAGCAGCTTCATCCGACAGCACCGTGCAGCGTATCGACCGAGAGAACCTGTCCGCAGTGTTCACCCGTGCCGAGCATGGCAGCGCAGCGGAATACGCCGGAATGCAGAAGCTGCTTGATTTGCGGACGCTGCTTGAGTTCATGGAGACTTCCGGCATGGGCTGTTGCAATGATTTTAACGCCGGTGTGGATGGATTGCATGAGCTGCTCGATTTCCGTTTCATTTCCGATTTCATCGCAGATCAGATATTCCGGCGACATGACGCGAACGGCAATTTCAACGCCCTCTGCCTTGGGGTAGCCATCAAACACATCGGTTTGCATACCGAGCGAAAATTGCGGCACACCGTTTTGTACCGCCGCGATTTCACCGCGTTCATCCAGAATACAAAGCCTGTGCCGATGTCCGAGCAATCTGGAAAGATCGCGCAGAATCGTTGTTTTACCGGATGCAGGTGCGCCGACGATCAGCAGACCGCCGATTTGCAGGTCATGTGAAACGCGATGGAGCAGCTGTTCTGCACAGCCGATTCGTTCCGATGCGATCCGAATATTCATACCGCTGATATTCCGGATCGTTTCGAGCTTTTGATGCTGAATGACTGCTGTACCGCAAAGACCGACGCGGCAGCCGCCTGCGATGGTGACAAAGCCCTGACGGATTGCCGGCTGCCAGCTATGGATAGAATGACTGCAAATATTTTGAAAGCAGCAATCGAGGATTGGTCTGGTGATAGGGATGGGAGCTTGTTCGAGTGGCACGCGCAGACCTTGCGCGGTAACGCCAAATGCAGCATTGCCGCAGATGACCTGCAAGGGCTTCCCAAGGCGCAGCCGAAGCTCACGGATTTCCGCAGCATCGGCGGCAGGGATTCGGCTGAGTGGCTGCCGCAGTTCATTCGGGAGATAGGGGAGAACCTCCGAAAATTTGCTTGTGACTGTCATGAGAGGAAACCGCCTTTCGCTTTCTTGGTACATCCTATGCAGGGACGGGCAGCCTTAGAACAACAAAACGCCCGTACCGAAGTACAGGCGTTCATGCGGGCGTATATAAAAACAGACCGTCAATCCTAAGAAAGACGGTCTGTATGTAGGTTGATTAGATGTTGATATTGCCGGTGCTATCCGCATTGAAGAACTGATTGCTTGTCTCGGTATAGTAATCGTGTTCTTCGAGCGAGGTGAAATCCTCATCCTCCGGATCGGGCAGACGCGCACCGCAAACGCCGCAGAAAATATTCTTCTCACTGTTTTCTGCATCACATTTCGGGCACATTTTATAGCCGCGCAGGGTATTGAGTTCAAACTTCATTTTCTTGATGCGACGGCGGCGTGCATCAATATCATCGCAAAGTGCGCGAAATACGGAAGGATCCTCATCGGGATTCTTATAGTATTTCTTGCCGAGATCCGCAAAAATCTCAACAATTCTTTCCTCTTCGTAGAGGATTTTACGCTTGAGATTGCTGGCTTCGGACACATTTGAGGCTTTCTCGCTCAATCCGCGTCCCATATCGCTTACTTTATCAAAGATATTCAATGGTACACTCTCCAATCCATGCGGATTCCCGTTCAGGTTACGGAACCCGACAAATATTGATATGCAGCTTCTGCAAAAAGCTCCACACGATTCTCTATATTGTTATTATACACAATATTTCGTGCATTGTCAAGGGCTTGCGAAAAATTCCGTCGCATTTAGTGAAATGATTTGCAGTGTTTGGAGTGACCGTCAGCCGTGATAGGCTTCATCGGGCGTCAGGATTTCGATGTTGTTGCTGCGGAGTGCCTTGAGTGTTGTTTCGATATCGTCCACGCGGAACACGGTGTCGGCTCTGCCGGGGATGCGGTTGACGAATGCGTACATATATTCCACATTGACGTTTGCATCGGTAATGACCTTCAGCACATCGGCAACGCCGCCCGGCTGGTCAGGCAGCTTTACGCCGATGACATCAGCGGTTTTATAGGTCCAGTCATTGGCTTTGAGGAGCTGTTCGGTTTCCTCCGGCTTATTGACGATGACGCGCAGAATACCGAAATCGCGGGTATCTGCAAGGCTCAGTGTCCGCAGATCAATATTTGCGTTTGCGAGCAGTCGCGTCAGCTCAGCGAGCTTTCCGGGCTGGTTTTCTACAAAAATAGAAATTTGCTTGATCGTATCCATGTGAATCCTCCTTTTTGAAATTCAAAATTTTATTTTTATGATTGAGTACGAATCAATTCCGGATAATAAATGGTATTGTTCTCGATATAAATCATCGGCGGATAAATGTTATCGAGATGTTCCTGCAGCTGCGGATCATCCGAAAGCTCATTCATCACGATAAAGCCGGGATATTTCTGGCTTTCGATATAAGTACCCTTGCTAATCAGGTTCAGACTGCGATCCTGCATTTCCCAGTTGCCGTCTGAAAATGTCAGACGGAAGTGCAGCGCATCCTCTGATTCAACGCCGTATCGGTCACAGAATGTATTCGTATACATCGAGAGCCAATCTGTCATCGTGTCCTCCGTCATATCTACCGGCTTGCCATCTTCCATTCTGAAATACAGCTCAGAATACGGGTCGTCCAGCAGTGTGTTCATCGGCTCATAATTGACGGTAAACGCCTTGCCGTGTTCATATTCGCCATCGAGGGTAAAGCCATAGGTCGGCGTGCAGAGAAACTCACCATGCGTTTCCAGCAGCGACCATGACTCTCTCGCTCGGCACAGATAGAACGGAAGCCGCGAAGTGCATCGTGTGATATCGGCAAGAAACACCGACGGAGCAACGGTTTGAGGATATACGCCCTGTTCATTCAGCGCCGGGAGCAGATCAGTATAGCGCTGCTGATTATTCGTACCCTCAACATACACATCGGAATATTGAAATTTCAGCAGAGAATTTTCGTTGCTGAATGTACCGTTCCATGTGGCTGTTTTGACTGAGTCCAGATGATCGACGATGGTGAATTGATCATCTTTCAGGGTAATCGTTTCACTATGACTATGTTCCATCTCATGCTGCTTCGTGACGATTTTTTCCAAAGCGGCATCCGGATCGCTGTGATAATCCGGCGCCATGTTATAGGGGCTGTAAACATCGACATATTTGCCGTCGATCGACTTGTTTGGAAGTGTGCAGCCGGTCAGCAGTGTCATTGCTGCGAGTGTGGTAAGAATGATATGCTTTTTCATGTAAAAACTCCTTGATGTTATAATAATTATGTTAAGGAAACACCGCGCAAAGTCCGCCTTACGGCTTGGCGGCACATCTACTTGCATATTTTCTGCCATCTTGCACAGAAATTCCTTGCTGGGCGTCATTTCTATACAATCTGACTGCGTATCTGCACCACCAGCTCTGTGCGGTATTGCATTAAATGATAATCTGATTAAAATTAGAATCAATCGTGCAGCTTGCGGCGGTCGATGACGCGGACAGCCTTGCCCTCGCTGCGTGCGATGGTCTTCGGGGAAACGAGATGCACCTTCGGGTTGATGCCGAGCATGGTTTTCATGGCTTCCGCAAGTGCCTTTTCGCGATCCTGAACGTCCTTCATCTTATCGGAAAACTGTTCCGGCGTCAGCTCTACGCTGACATCGAGCGTATCGGTATTGTTCTTGCGGTCAACCTCGATGAGATAGTTCGGGGAGTAGCCCTGCTCGATGAGAACGGTCTCAATCTGCGACGGGAATACGTTGACGCCGCGGATGATCAGCATATCATCGCTTCTGCCCATCGGCTTCTTCATCTTAATGAGCGTTCTGCCGCAGGCACATTTTTGTCTGGAAAGCACGCAGAGATCGCGTGTACGGTAGCGGAGCAGCGGGAAGGCTTCCTTCGTGATGCTGGTAAAGACCAATTCACCGACCGTGCCATCCGGCAGAACCTCGCCGGTTTCGGGATCAATGATTTCCGGAATGAAGTGATCCTCGTTGATGTGCATACCGGTCTGTGTTTCGCACTCAAAGGATACGCCGGGACCGGAAATTTCGGTCAGACCGAAGATATCATAAGCCTTGATGCCGAGGGACTGCTCGATGGAACGGCGCATTTCCTCCGTCCACGGCTCTGCACCGAAGATACCTGCCTTCAGCTTGATATCATCGGGGGTCAGACCCATTTCATGCAGGCTTTCACCGAGATAGGCAGCGTAGGAGGGGGTGCAGCAGAGAATGGTAGAGCCAAGATCGGTCATAAACTGAAGCTGACGCTCGGTGTTGCCGGAGGACATCGGGAGTGTGAGGCAGCCGACCTTATGTGCGCCGCCGTGCAGACCCATACCGCCGGTAAACAGACCATAGCCGTAAGCGACCTGACAAACATCGTCCTCATTGCCGCCCGCCGCAACGATGGCTCTTGCGCAGCAGTCATCCCAGAGGTCAACGTCATTCTGCGTATAGAACGCAACGACGCGCTTTCCGGTTGTACCGCTGGTGGAGTGGATGCGGACGCATTCCGAAAGCGGCTTTGCGAGCAAGCCATAGGGATAAGCGTCGCGCAGATCTGCCTTGGTGAGGAACGGCAGCTTATGCAGATCATCGACAGATTGAATGTCATCGGGTGTTACGCCCTTTTCATCCATGAGCGCTTTGTAATAGGGTACGTTTGCGTAGACATGGCGAACCTGCTGAACAAGACGTTCATCCTGGAGCTTTCTCATGTCCTCGTAGGACATCGTTTCAATGTCCTCCTGCCAATACTTTGCCATTTGGTTTGATCCTTCCATTTTAAATTTGGATGTGCTTTTTTATTTAAGGCAATACCGCACAGAGTTGGTGGTGCAAATACGCAAGTAGATGTGCCGCCAAGCCGTAAGGCGGATTTTGCGCGGTGTTGCCATAACAGAGAGAAATCGCGTTATTCTGCCTCTCTGCCGAGTGCGAATGCTTTGCGGTTCATTTCGATGAATTTTTCCGGCACGCACTGATTGAGCGCTTCCTGCCAGACTGCCTCATCAAAGTCCATTTTCTTGGAGACAACGCCCATCAGTACGACATTGGAAGCCTTTGCACTGCCAGCCTGTTCTGCGAGAGAGAGCGCGTCAACCGCGGTGACATCAATCTCCATAGACTTGAGATTTTCGATGATATTCTGCGGATATGCCGCCGCACCGGTGATGACGGGCATCGGATCGAGCGTCTGGGTCGAGGTCACGATCTTGCCACCCTTTTTGAGATAGCCTGCCCAGCGAGCTGCTTCGAGCAGTTCAAAGGAGATGATGACGTCAGCCTCGCCCTTTTCAACGGTCGGGGAGTAAACTGCGTCGCCGTATTTGACATAGGTGACAACAGAGCCGCCGCGCTGCGACATACCGTGAACCTCGCTGACTTTCACGGCAAAGCCTTGTTGTAAGAGCACATTGCCAAGGATGCGGCTTGCGAGCAGAGAGCCCTGTCCGCCAACGCCGACGATCATAACAGATTTTGTATTCATATTTTATACCTCTTGCAAAATATTCAGGATAGTATCCATTCAGATGGTATCCATTTCGACAGGCGCCTTTGCCTGTGGGGGATTGGGATTCTGTGGAGCTTGCGGAACCTGCGGCGGAGCTGCCTGCTGGGGCTGATTGAGTGCAGCCGGACTGCCGCCTTTTCCGTGAACAAGGAGCAAACGCATGAATCTGCGTCGATATTCGCCATCAAGCTGCGGTGTTGCACTGACGGGGAATTCCTTGGAGAGCGCAGTCATGAGCGAATGAACGGAGACTTGGTTCGGCTCCAGATTCGCAGCCATCTCCGCTGCCTTTTGGAAGCATTTGATTTGGTCGCGCCGCTTGCTGAACGGCTGGAAGATATGTGCAATATTATCGTATTGATCTTTTTTGAGTGACGAGCCGTATTGACAATCGCTGCACAGCAAAAAATACTCCAGAACATCCGATGAAAGCGGAATATAATTCAAATGCTTGACTTTTACACGTCTGCCGATATGGGTTTCAGTAAATTTCTGACAGTTGGGACACCAATCAATACCGATCATGAGATCCATTTTTAATTTTTCCTGCGTACCCATAATAATTGGAATTCTCATAATGTGAACGCTCCTTTTTTAATATGACTCGTGATCTTTCCATGCCTTATAGGTCATAATGAGCTGTGCGACAGCGATAATTACCGAAATCACAACTATGATGGCATATTTAATCAGAAAGCCGGTCGTGAATTGGACAAATGATGAGAGCCAAAACGGAATGGCAATCAACAGCGCCAAAAGAATCGGGACACAGATACAGGTGCGTATAAATTTTCCTTTCGGGGTCAGGTCGTTATAATTGAGTGGCATAGTCTTACCTCATCTGATACGAAACAATTCGATTTTTCCGCATTTCGGACATTCGTAGATTTGTACATTGAGTGCGCCGGAACGCCAGTTATCCCAATGCTCAAAAAAGAAATTCCATTTGCCAAGCTGAATGCGGTTTGCGCCACGATATCTGAGCAGCACGTCGCAGTATGGGCAGTAGATTTGCCTGATTTTATGCTGTGTTTTTTGTTTCATAGTTCATGTCTCTTTCGTGTTGAATGATATTGGAATGGCTGATATGATTACTTTTCAATCGCGCCGAACTTGCAAAGCTCCTCGCAGATGCCGCAGCCGACGCACTGTGTATGGTCGATATACGCCTTGCCGTTCTTCATGGAGATGGCGGGGCAGCCGAGCTTTAAGCACATCTTGCAGCTCTTGCACTTGTCATCTGTTACGTGCAGCGGCGGATTGTGCTTAACGTGCTTGAGCAGTGCGCAGGGACGGCGGCTGATGATAACAGACGGCTCGTTGACTGCCAGTTCCTCGGTGATTGCCTGCTCCATTTCGGAGAGCTTATAAGGGTCAGCGACTCTGACGCGGTTGATGCCGATTGCACGGCAAAGCGCTTCGAGGTCAACAGCAGCAGCCGGATCGCCCTTGAGGTTTTTGCCGGTGGTCGGATTCTGCTGATGACCAGTCATGCCGGTGATGGAGTTATCGAGGATAATGACGGTGGAATTCGATGCGTTGTAAGCGACATTGACCAGCGAATTCAGACCGGTGTGCATAAAGGTCGAGTCACCGATAACGGCAACGGTTTTGTTCTGCGACTGCTCGCCGAGTACCTTGTTGAAGCCGTGCAGGCAGGAGATCGAGGAACCCATGCAGATGGTCCAGTCGATGGATTCCAGCGGCTTTGCAGCGCCGAGCGTATAGCAGCCGATATCGCCGGAAACGGTGATCTTATGCTTTGCGAGCGTATAGAATACGCCTCTGTGCGGACAGCCTGCGCACATAACAGGCGGACGAATCGGCAGATTTTCCGGATATGCGGAGGATTCGGTTTTTGCGCCGAGCAGCTTTTCTGCAATGATGACCTGATTCAGCTCACCGATGTTGCCGAAAATCTCCTTGCCCTTGCAGTCGATGCCGAGTGCTTTAACGTGCTGCTCCAGAATACCGTCGAGTTCTTCGATGATATAGAGCGTTTTGCATTTTGCAGCAAAATCGAGGAAAAGCTGATTGGGCAGCGGATTTGTCATACCGAGCTTCAGATAATTGACCTGATCGCCGAGCGCGTCCTTTGCATACTGATAGGCAGCACCACAGGTGATCACGCCGATTTCAGAGCCATTGTCCTCAACCTTATTGATCGGGGCAGTTTCCGCGTAAGCGACGAGCTTTTGCATACGCTCCTCAACGACAACATGGCGCAGCTTTGCATTTGCAGGAACCATGACGTATTTCTGCGGATTCTTCGCATAGGCTTTCAGCTCCTGCTCCTGACGGGGAAGCTGCTCCACGGCACTCTGGGAGTGTGCGACTCTGGTTGCCGTGCGGACGAGAACCGGTGTATCAAAGGTCTCGGACAGCTCATAGCCGAGGATTGCGAAATCCTTGCACTCCTGCGAATCGGACGGCTCCAGCATCGGCAGCTTGGAGGCGATTGCGTGGTGACGGGAATCCTGCTCATTCTGGGACGAGTGCATACCGGGATCGTCTGCTACAGCAACGACCAGACCGCCGTTGATACCGGTATAGGAAGCGGTATACAGCGGGTCGGCAGCGACATTGAGACCAACGTGCTTCATGGCAGCGAAGGCTCTTGCGCCGGCAAAAGACGCGCCCAGTGCAGATTCGAGCGCGACCTTTTCATTCGGCGCCCATTCTGCATAGACTTCATCGTACTTTGCAATCGCTTCGGTAATTTCGGTAGAGGGCGTACCCGGATAGCTGGATGCAAACCGGCAGCCTGCCTCAAAAAGACCTCTTGCGAATGCTTCATTTCCAAGCATAAGTTTTTTCATGAATATTCTCCTTTTATCATCGGTTTCTGAATCAGAACCGTTTTATGATACGATTGAATAGGTGACGTTCCAGCAATCAAGCCCGATTTCATCCTCCTGCGGTGCGCGGACGCTGTCAATTTCCACCCAGCGTGCGCGAATTTGGTCGGATGAAAGATAATTGTTATCTCCGAGATTGGTCTTAGGGGCATTGATTTCCTGCTCTTTGACTAGGAACGTATAGGTTTCACCGACCGTAAGCTGCGCACAGATTTCGGGTGTCAGTCTGGTAAAGAACGGGCCATCCTGAAAGAGCTGCAATACCGCAGAGTTTACGGTTGAACCATCGGTGACATAATCCGGCATCAGTGCGCGGACGGTTGCAGTAAAGCTGCCCTGAATCATTACGGTTTGATAGGGCGATACCTCGATCATCGGCTGTGAGCTTTGAATCGGCTCAGCAACATCGGCAGCCGGCTCCGTTATGACCTCCGCGGTGGTTTCCGGTGTCGTTTCCGTTGTGGATTCGACTGGGGGCGGTGTGGTAGTCTCAGCAACGGATTCCGCTGTTGTTTCAGCATTGGCGTCCGTTATGATTGTGGCGGAAGATTCGGTGCTTTGCGCGTCCTGATTTGCAGTTGCGGCTGTATCGTTTGAATTGCCGCAGCCGCAGCAAAGCAGCATACAGCTCAGAGCGAGCGCAGCCAATCGTGTTTGCTTCATATTGAACCTCCTTGATAATGCGTTTGCAGATAATGCGCAACGGCGTGCTCGGTATTTTTACCGATGACGAGATCGGCAAGCGATTTGAGCTGCTCCGCGGCATTTTCGACTGCAATTTTGACATCGCAGGCCTTGAACAGAGGAAGATCATTGAGATTATCACCGAAGCCGATGACGGTTTCGGCACCTGTCAGAGCTTTGAGCTTCTGGATGCCGTGATATTTGGACGCTTCCGGCGAGGAAACCTCCAGATACCAGATATCCGGCTCGTAGACATCCTGATAATACGCGATGGAAATGCCGTTGACCGCCTGCAGTGCGTCATAGACCGGGTCAAGCATCGGCTTTGGCGCATTGAGCGAGAGATAAACCGGATTGCGGTCAGCGAGTATGGAAAGCTGCTCCACCTGATCAAACGGCTTGTCATAGCGGTCGCGGCGTTCGCTGTAATATTTGCGCATATGCGGCGTTGTGAGTTCGGTATAGCAGCAGCGCAGATGGTCGTCCGGCACGCAGAATACAAAGCCGTTGAAGCCGTATGCCTGATAAATCTGCAAAACGTGCAGATAGGCGTCCTGTGGGATTGCCGCCGCAGAAACGATGCGGTCTGCTGACGGGTCGTGCAGGACAGCGCCGTTTTGCAGAATCAGCGGCAGCCGAAACGGCAAGCCGCGCAAAATCGGCATGACAGAAAAGCTCGTGCGTGCGGTTGCGACAGTCAGCGGAAGTCCGTTTTCCAGCAAAGTCCTGAGGATATCTGCGCTTTCATCGGAAATCGTGACATCGGGCTGCAAGAGCGTTCCGTCCAGATCGGTTACATATAAAATCTTATTCACGGGCAGGCTCCACGGGTGCATACGCAAGACGTATATCAGGCAGTGCGGTGATGGTTGTATAGCTGTTCATCAGCCCGTCCGGACATTCCAGATCGTTCATACCGGAAGCCGGCGGCGCGAAGATTTTCAGTGTGAGATCAAGCGGTTCGGTGATACGCTGTGAGAAGAACGCCGGCATCAGGTCGATACATTTGGTATCGGGCGCTTTGTAGAACCATTTTCCGTGACATTCAATCATATAGTTATTGTTATCGTGGAAATACAGCTCAAAGAAATGCGGATGCTTTGTGAGTCTGACCGGAACAGCAAGCCCCTCTGCGTCCTCAGAATTGCCCCAGCGTAGCGTAACAGGCAATGTGATATCGCCGCATTCGATGATTTCCGGCAAAAACAGCGGATCCTGAATCCATTTTTTAAATGTCTGCATGACGGGCTGCGGAATACCGGTTTCGGGGTGATTGGGGTCTTCGATTTCGAGACCGAGTCTGCCGCGGTCGCGGAACTGGTAGAAGTTGATGGCTTTGAGCCAGTCTTCCGGGTCATCCTTGACGAGCCGGAAGAAGCCGTCCACCATATCGCATTGCTCATAAGGACCCGTGACATCGCCGTCGGCATTGAATTCGCTCATGACCATCGGCTTGGTTTCGCCGTTGCTCAGCTCAGTGAAGCGGCGGAACGAGCGCTTGGTGAGGTCATACACATCCTTATAGCTGTGCCGATTGTGCGTAATGCCGCCTTTTTCGGCAAGATCATAGGGCCAGCCCCAGTGCAGCGCCATATATTTATCGACCGACCAGATATCAGCCGCATGAACGGTGCAGGTGAATTCCTCCTCCTTGACCATCGTATCGGAATCGGGATCCTCGATGCCGCCGATGCAGGCGATGATCTGCACATTCGGCGCGTGGGTGCGGATGATATCGGAGGCGCGGACGAAGAACTGTGCGATTTGTGCGTAATCTGCGCGCTTGTTGAACGCGAACCAGTCTCCGGTTGCCTCATGGTTGATGCGCAGGAGCAGTCTGCCATAGGGCTTTAAATCCTCTGCGATTGCGACAAGATGCTCATCGGGCGTATTGGGGTCAATCACAAGCGTCAGCGTGACATCCTGCCCGTGACGGCGGATATCCTGCATCTGCTGAAACACAGCGCCATCTCTGCCACCGACGAGTCCGCCGGTATAGGGGAAATAATCCTCATAGGGGGTATCCCACTGGCTTTTGATTTCCCTGTCTGCAAACGCATCACGCGCGCGCAGCGGAAAGGTTTCGTCCAGCGGATAATAGCAATACATCAGATTGACGGAGCGCATCGGTCTGCCAAGCGTTTGCAGAATATAGTCCTGCGGAACATATTCGCCACGTTCGCTGCCATCGGTCAGATCGGCAGCACAGCGTGCCGGTCCCATATGAATGCGCCGGATTGGAAAATTCATCTGGTATATCCTTTCATTTGGTGATTATACTGCATAATAGTGGTCGAGCATCTCACGCTTGAGCTTCCAAAGCGGCTCCGAGAGATCGACATAGTAGGCGTGTGGATTTTCAAAGCGCTTGACTTCATCCCAGATCGTATCAAGCTGCGTTTTGCAGTAATCGCGCACGGTATTGATTGCGGGCGATTCATAGACGCATTTGCCGTTCAGGAAAATCGGCACATGGAGCTTGACTGCACGGAAATTCGTGAGAGTTTTGCGCTTATAGGTAAATTCGGGATCAAAAATCACGTAGGGCTGGGAATCGTCGATGGTTTCATCCGCAAGCGTGATGACGTCCGCGATTGCCATGCCGGTTTCGGTATCAAAGAGCCGCCACGGGGTCTTGAAGCCGGGATTTGTAATTTTGGATACATTTTCCGAGAGTTTGATGCGCGGTGCCATCACATCGGGCGCAGACGGAGAACCGGCGGCAACGAGCTTATATACGCCGTCAAAGACCGGTTCGGAGCGCGAGGTCACGAGTCGTTCACCAACGCCGAAGCTGTCAAGCTGCGCACCCTGCACGAGCAAATCGCGAATCAAATATTCATCCAGCGAATTGGACGCAATGATTTTGACTTCGGAAAGCCCTGCATCATCGAGCAGAACGCGTGCTTTTTTGGAAAGATAGGCGATATCGCCGCTGTCGATGCGGATTGCCTTCGGCGTTTGACCTTGGGCTTTCAATTCCTGAAACACGGTGATTGCGTTCGGAACACCGGATTTGAGGACATGGTAGGTATCGACCAGCAGCGTGCAGTTATCCGGATAGACCTTTGCATAGGCGCGGAACGCGTCAAGCTCTGTTGGGAAGAGCTGTACCCAGCTATGCGCCATTGTGCCGAGTGCCGGAACGCCGAATTCTCTGTCGCAGATTGTACAGGCAGTCCCGTCAATGCCGGCAATATACGAGGCTCTTGCGCCATAGAGCGCGCCATCGCTGCCCTGTGCTCTGCGTGAGCCGAATTCCATGACCGTTCTGCCGTCTGCGGCGCGGACGATTCTGCTTGCCTTTGTTGCAATCAGCGATTGATGATTGATCAAAAGGAGCAGCATGGTTTCGACAAACTGCGCCTGAATGGCAGGACCGCGCACCGTCAGAAGCGGCTCATGCGGAAAGACCGGCGTACCCTCGGGAATCGCCCAGACATCGCAGGAAAACTTAAAATCTGCAAGATAATTGAGGAACGCTTCGGAGAACATATTTTTTTCACGCAGATATTGGATATCGGAATCCGTAAAGCACAGATTTTTGAGATATTCGATCGCCTGTTCGAGACCTGCCATGATCGCATAGCCGCCGTGGTCGGGGATTCTGCGGAAGAACAGGTCAAAGCAGGCGGTGACTTCGCCAAGTCCGTTTTCAAGGAAGCCGTTTGCCATGGTCAGCTCATAAAAATCGACCAGCATGGTCAGATTTCTGGAGCCAAATAAAGAGGAATGTTCCATTTGTGCAGGATTCATAATCAAAACCTCATTCCGTTTTTGAAACAATATTGATGTCTGTCTGAGCAGACCTTTGCCGGTCGGGAACATTGCCCCCACCGAAAAAATGTACTGATACCCTTTCTACATTTTACTACAAAATCACGGATTCGTCAAGTAGTAATCAAAAAATGCAGGCAGGTCACGCAAAAGTGCGGAAACTTCTGAAAAATCGGTCTGAGCGTTCTGCATGGTCAGTTTTTTTCTGTTATCCGTTGCATTTTATTGCAATATATGGTAAAATAGAAATAGAACTGGCGAAAGGAGCGTGCGATATGAACTGGTTTGCAGAGGTGCTGCAGGGTAGCGGAAAATCAACACTGGTGCAGAAACTTTCCGAACGGTACAGTGGATGTACGCTGCTTCGCGAGGGAGATTATTCTCCGGTGGAGCTTGCGTGGTTCGCCTATACCGACGAATTGCAGTATCAGGCTGTCTGTACAAAGTATCCGGAGCTTTTGCCGCAGATCGAAGCGAATACAATTACCGAGCAGGGAAAGCGTGTGATCTGCTATACAACGGGTTGATGAATCCGGTCAGGAGATCTGGTTTTCGATGCTCTGTGACTTTTTTGACGATCCCCCCTATGCAAAGGCGCACGGCGTCAGCGGCGCGGATGCCCTGATCGAGCATCTGATACACAGGCAGACACTCGAATTACAGATTTGCAGTGAGCTGTTTGCCGGTCACTATACGGTGCTTCCGTCCAAGGCATACAGCGATGATATGCTGCGTCTGAATGAGCAAGCCTGATTGACAGAATAATATGATAAAGGAGAAGATTGAATATGAACAGTGAGATCCGCGATCTGTCGCTCTGGGAAAGCGGCGAACAGAAAATTCAGTGGGTAAAGAGCAATATGCCGCTTCTGCGGAGTATTGAGGAGGATTTTGCAAAGACAAAGCCGTTTGCCGGCAAGCGTATTGCACTCTCGATTCATCTGGAAGCGAAAACGGCGTATCTGTGCCGCGTGATGGCGGCAGGCGGTGCGGAAATGTATATCACAGGATCTAATCCGCTTTCCACGCAGGATGATGTCGCTGCGGCGCTTGTGCACGGTGGCTTGAACGTTTACGCATGGCACGGCACAACGCCGGAGGAATATGAAGCCCATACGCGCCGCGTGATCGAGGCAAAGCCGCATTTTATCATTGATGACGGCGGCGATCTGGTCACGCTGATTCATAAGGAATATCCGGAATATCTGGATAACGTCATCGGCGGCTGCGAGGAGACCACGACCGGTATCCTGCGCCTGAAAGCCATGGCAAAGGCTGGTGAGCTGAAATTCCCGATGATGCTCGTCAACGATGCGGACTGCAAGCATCTGTTTGACAATCGCTACGGCACGGGTCAGTCGGTCTGGGACGGCATCAACCGCACGACCAATCTGATTGTCGCAGGAAAAACCGTTGTCATCGCAGGCTATGGCTGGTGCGGCAAGGGTGCGGCAATGCGTGCAAAGGGACTCGGCGCAAAGGTCATTGTCACAGAGGTTGATCCGATCAAGGCGATTGAAGCGGTCATGGACGGCTTTACCGTCATGAAAATGGAGGACGCCGCAAAAATCGGTGATTTCTTTGTCACGGTGACCGGATGCAGCCATGTCATTACCGAAAAGAGCTTTCTTGCCATGCACGAGGGCGCGATTCTCTGCAATGCCGGACATTTTGACGTTGAGGTGGACATGGCAGGCTTGCGCAAGCTCGCAGTCAAAACCTTTGAGGCGCGCAATAATATCATGGGCTATACGCTGCCGAACGGTGTGACGATTTACGTAATTGCCGAGGGCAGACTGGTCAATCTTGCGGCAGGTGACGGACATCCTGCGGAGATTATGGATATGAGCTTTGCCATTCAGGCACTCAGCGCGGAGTGGCTGATCCGCAATCGTACAAAGATTGACAGTATGCTCAATAACGTGCCGCGTGCGGTTGACGAGGCGGTTGCGCAGAGAAAGTTGCAAAGCATGGACATCGAAATTGATGTGCTGACCGATGCACAGCGTGAATATTTATATGGTACAGAAGCGGACTGAATCAAAGCCGCACCGGACAAAAAGGAGGATTTAATCATGGGTGAAGCAGCAAATGCACTGGCAGATTTTCTGAACAAAATGGATCAGAAGCTCGACGCGCTTGACGGCAAGGTTGAGCGATATTCCGCATATATGGTGAAAAAAATGAACGATACCTCGGATACACTTGTGAATATGCAGACGGCGCAGCTCAAGCTGCTGACCGAAAATCTGGATACGATGGGCAAGCAGATCAGCGCAATGGAGCGCCAGATCGGCACGCATCTTTCGCCGGATACGAACAATGATGCAGTGATTGCAAAGCTGAATGAAACCGCGGATGCACTCCAACTGACGCTGGAGCGCAGCATCAATCTGATCGGCTATCACGGCGACCGGCTCCACCGCAAGCTGACCGAGAGCGTGCAGCAGGTGGAGAACGGTTTGCGGCAGCATAATCTTGTCATTGAGAATCCGAGCGCAGTACCGGAAAATCCCACTTGCAAAATTGAGGGGATGGACGCTGTGCCGGAAAATCCCACCGGTAAGATTGAGGGCATCGACGCAGTACCGGAAAATCCGGAGGGTGCGTTTGAGAATCCGGAGGTTTCCGTATTTGAAAATCCCGAAGCAGATTATAAGATTCTGCCGGATGTGCCGGTCGAAAATCCGGATCCGGTCATTGAAACATGAGAGGAGAATGCAGCATGACGGTTCAGGAGCAGCTTACAGCTTGTTACGATTATGTAAAAGCGCGGATTTTGTTTCAGCCGGAGATTGCATTGGTGCTTGGCTCCGGCCTCGGCGGCTTTGCGGATAAAATTGATGTCAAAGAAACGCTCGCTTATTCCGATATCCCGAATTTTCCGGTCTCAACGGTTGCAGGTCACGCCGGACGGTTCGTGTTCGGTTACTGTGACGGCGTACCGGTTGCCGTGATGCAGGGGAGAGTGCATATGTACGAGGGCTATACGCCGCAGGAGGCGGTTCTGCCGATTCGGCTGCTGCGTATGCTCGGTGCAAAGACGCTCTTTTTGACGAACGCGGCAGGCGGCATTCAGGCAGGTATGCGCGCTGGCGAATTTATGCTGATTACCGACCAGATTTCGAGCTTTGTATCCTCGCCGCTGCGCGGTGCAAATCTTGACGAGCTTGGCGTGCGTTTTCCGGATATGAGCGAGATTTACAGCAAACGACTGAATCAAATCATTCGTAAAATAGCGGTCAATGCGGATATTCCGCTGAAAGAGGGCGTTTATGTCCAGACGGCAGGCCCTGCCTACGAATCACCGGCAGAAATCCGGATGTTCCGGATGCTCGGTGCGGACGCGGTTGGCATGAGTACAGCGATTGAAGCGATTGCTGCGCGGCACTGCGGCATGGAAATCTGCGGTGTCTCGTGCATCAGCAATCTTGCAGCCGGCATCTCGCCGCATCCGCTGACGCATGAGGAGGTCAAGGAGGCTGGCGATCAGGCTGCACCGCAGTTTGAGCAGCTTGTCAGACAGGCGATTTCGGAGATTCATAAGCTGAATTGAGCAGCAAGTGCAACATTTTCAGGCAAAGGGGACGGAACGATGAGCAAAAACAGCAAGGGAGAAAAAATACTCCGGCAGATTGAGAATTGGGAGAAAAAGCATCTGAAAAGCCATACCAAGGTGAATTATGCTTTGACGCTTGATCTGCTGAAGAACAACGACTTAGATTCGGAATATCGTCGCTGTCTCCTCATAAAGGAATATACATTTGTATCGGATACCGCAAGGACGTTTCCGCTTGGCGTGTTCGGAGAGAATGTCAAGAACTGGACGACCAAAGCGATACAGGAGATTGAGATTTTTCATGAGCGACAGGCAATGCGCCGCAGACTTGACAAAACCCAGCGTGCCGATACGCTGTATGACCAGATGGAGCAGCTCTTTTACGACCTGATGGCGCAGTTTCTTCACGCGGTCAGCTTTTTCCAGTATGACCGGATCGACAATGCGGAATACCGTGCGGCAGGCAATGCGCAGATTTTGCGGATTCTGGCACGCGGCGTTCAGCTTCTGGAATATTACGGCTCTTATCTTTCCCTACAGAGCGCGGCGACATTTACGGAGACATATGACGAGATCGGTGATATTCGGATCGCAGTAGAAGCGATGCAGGACGCGCTGCGGCAGAATGGCGTGGTTTAGAAAGGAAAAGGATATCGGGATGATACGTTTTTATAATGCGAAGATTATGACCATGGCAGAGGACTGCTCCGTGCAGACCGGCGAGCTTTGGACGGATAGCGAGGTCATCTGCTATATCGGTGAGACGCCTACGGAGCTGCCGGAGTTTGAACGTGAGATCGACGTCAAAGGCAATCTGCTGATGCCGAGCTTCAAAAATGCGCATACGCATTCTGCAATGACGTTTCTGCGTTCATTTGCGGAGGATGTTCCGTTGCAGACATGGCTGTTTGAAAAGGTGTTTCCCTATGAGGATAGACTGACGGCAGAGGATGTGTATGCCTTTGACCGCCTTGCGAATTTGGAATATATTGCATCCGGAACGACGGCGTTTTTTGATATGTATTTTTATCCGGACAGCACGGTGCAGGCGGCGATTGAATGCGGTCTGCGCGGCGTGCTTTGCGGCGGCATCAACGGTACGGCGCAGGATGTAGAACGTCTGAACGACCAATTTCAGAAGTTCCGGAATATCCATCCACGCATCGGCTATCGGCTCGGATTTCATGCGGAATATACGAGTGATGAGAGTCTGCACCGCGGCGTTGCAGAGCTTGCGCGTGCGGAACGTCAGCCGGTGTATATGCACATCAGCGAAACGGAGCGTGAGCATCTGGAATGTATCGAACGCCATGGCGCATCACCGGCACAGTATTTTGAATCGCTCGGAATATGGGAGCATGGCGGCGGCGGCTTTCACGGTGTCTGGCTGGACGAAAAAGACCGTGCTGTATTTCAGCGGAACGGGCTTTGGATGGTATCCTGTCCGGCATCCAACGCAAAGCTCGCAAGCGGCATTGCACCGCTGAAGGAAGCACTGAACGAGGGCGTTAATCTTGCGCTTGGTACGGATGGTGCAGCCTCGAACAATGCGCTTGATATGTTTCGGGAGATGTATCTCGGAACTGTGCTGCAAAAGCTGAAGCATATGGACGCTGCGGCGATTCCGGCAGCTTCGATGCTCCGTGCGGCAACGGTTGGGTCTGCGCGTGCCATGGGTCTGGATGACTGCGATATCTTGGCGGTGGGCAAGCAGGCTGACCTAATTGAGATTGATTTGCAGTCACCGAATATCCAGCCGGCGCATCATATTCCGGAGAGTCTTGTGCTGAACGGCGGCCGTGACCTTGTTATGCTGACGATGTGTGCCGGAAAGATACTCTATGAAAATGGAAAATATTGCATTGGTATGGCACCGGAAGCTGTCATTGCCGATACCAGAAGCCGGATTGACCGTTTGACACGCTGATTGACTTTTGCATATAATAAACCGCGGAGCTTAGGCGTATCATACGCCGAATCCGCGGTTTTATCATTATATAGATTCAGATTCCGAGCTTGAATCTCAGCATTTCAATCGGCATAGCGCCGGTAACGTGCTTGACGAGCTTTCCGTTTTCAAAGAGTAGAAAGGCAGGGATACTGTTGATATTGAATTGTGCAGCAATATCGGGTTCCTCGTCAACATTGACTCTGAAAACCTTCACATCCCGTCTTGCCGCATCAATATCCTCCAAGACGGGTCCCATCATTATGCAGGGACCGCACCATGTCGCCCAAAAATCAACCAGAACCTTTCCGTTTTCATTCAAAACCTTGGATTCAAATTTTGCCATACTGCTGATATCTTTAATTGCCATTGTGTAACCTCCTTATTTTTCCTTATAGTATAGTCTGCAATGACAGTAGCCCTCGAACTCCGGATCGGCAATCTGGTCGCGGAACTCCTGACACATACAAATATTTTCCTCGGTGCGCTGTAATCGGCAGGGGCAATAGCCCTCCTTTTTGCGCAGTCCCTCGCGAATACGCGCGACAATGGCTTCGTCCTCATTGAAACGAATCTTCATGATTTCACGCTCCTGACAGTTGTGATAGTGATATCATATCCCATTTGGGATTCGATACTCTCATTTTAGCATAATTTGCAGATTGTGTCAAGCAGTTTTCACAAAAAAATGTTTTCTTCAAATATACAAATGTGTTTCGTGAAAATACAAAATATTTCAAAATAGGTATTGACAAATCAATCGTGATGTGATAGAATAAAGATACGGACAGAGGCGCGGGCTTGATGAGTCCTGCCGGATGAGGGTGCCGAACCCGTGGTCGCAAGACCGGATTCCGACAGAAAAGGCAAGACCGCCGAAGTAGTTTCGATACGGTATCGGAATTGCTGGGCGCGTACCAAATAGGTGCGTGACTGTCACATGGCATTTGGAAAGGAATGCTTTGTGGAGTGCTGACCGGTTTTTTGCGAACCACGCTGCATCCGGAAACGTCAGCGGCGCGAATCGCAAATCCGTTCAACTGCTCAATGTCCGCCATATGCTGGCGGATTTTTTTCTGCCTCAGGCTTTCTGCGCGCGGCAGCGTGCGGAACGAAACAAGAAATGGAGGACTCTTAGTTATGAAAGAATTTCGTGTAGGCATCATCGGTGCAACGGGTATGGTTGGTCAGCGTTTTGCGCTGCTCCTTGCGGATCATCCGTGGTTCAAGGTGACTGTAATGGCAGCATCTTCCCGTTCCGCAGGCAAGACCTATCGCGAGGCTGTCGGCGCAAGATGGGCGTTCAAGGATCAGCCTATGCCGGAGAAGTTTGCGGATCTCGTGATCTATGATGCCGGTGCAGACATCGAAAAAATCGCTGCTCAGGTTGATTTCTGCTTCTGCGCAGTCGATATGAAGAAAGATGAGCTTCGCGCACTGGAGGAAGCATATGCAAAGGCTGAGTGCCCGATCGTTTCCAATAACTCTGCACACCGCTTTACAGCAGATGTACCGATGATCATTCCGGAGCTGAATCCGGAGCATCTGGATATCATTGCTTCCCAGAAGGAGCGTCTTGGCACAAAGCGCGGCTTTATCGCAGTCAAGTCCAACTGCTCGATTCAGAGCTATGTTCCGGCACTGCATCCGCTGCGCAAATTCGGCATTCAGCAGGTGCTTGCCTGCACCTATCAGGCGATCTCCGGTGCCGGAAAGACCTTTGAGCGCTGGCCGGAAATGGTCGATAACCTGATTCCGTATATCGGCGGCGAGGAGGAGAAGTCCGAGCAGGAGCCGCTGAAGATCTGGGGTACGATCGAAAACGGCGAGATCGTCAAGGCGCAAAGCCCGCTGATTACGACGCAGTGCCTCCGCGTACCGGTTTCGGATGGTCATACGGCTGCCGTATTTGTCAAATTTGAAAATAAGCCGAGCGAGGAAGAAATCAAGGCTGCATGGGCGGAGTATAAGGGCGTACCGCAGGAGCTTGATCTGCCGCACGCGCCGAAGCAGTTCCTCAACTATTTCGAGGATCCGGATCGTCCGCAGGCAAAGATCGACAGAAATCTGGAAGGCGGTATGGCGATTTCGGTCGGCAGACTGCGCGAGGATACCATGTTCGATTACAAGTTTGTCTGTCTCTCGCACAATACGCTGCGCGGCGCGGCAGGCGGTGCTGTAGAGCTGGCAGAGCTGCTCGCAGCAAAGGGCTATTTCGACCGCTGAGTTTTCTGTCCCATGCACAGTGAGGAAACGATTCTATGAAGGAAAACGAAATTCTGTTAACGCTCCGGGTCAAAGGCGTAGAAGAACTCCTTTCAGAAGAGAAGCCGAATTATCTCTATGGTAATTTCTTTGGATTCGTGGTGTTTGGATTAATTTTTGTTTTATTTTGGGGCTTAGATAAGACTGTCTCGTTCGATAATAAAATCGGACATATATTCTCCTTTGTGATGTCGGCATTCTTCCTTGTCAGATGTATCTCTATCAAGAGAGAAAAAATGCCCAGCGGAGACCCGAAGCCGAATATAGACGAGTTCAGTAAGTTTCGTGACCGCTGCTGCGGTGATCCCAAGAGAGTCGAACAACAGATTCTCACAGAAGCAGAAGCACCGGATGCTTTAGTATCAACGAATCTGCTGCTGACAAAATCCTATCTGATTGTGAAGAACTGTGCATACTCGGAAATGTGGACACAAAACTATGACGTTGACCGCATTGTATGGGCACACTATCCGATGTATACGATCATGCGGCTGGATGAAATCGTATACGGACGCCACATTCGGGATAGTGTGAATTCTTTCATTCGCGCAACAAAACGCCCGTATCCCCCTCCCGGACCGGTTCTGATTCTCTACGACGGTTACGGACAGCGTGTACGGTATGAAGAGAATTCTGCGCAGGATTTTCCGGTGCAAAAACTGATCTGTATGCTGAAGGAAAGAAATCCGCGGGCGGATATTATTACTGACAGTGTCATAAAAGATAATACAAAAGTTGTTATATCCGATTATCAGAATCTGTTTGATATGCGGTTGTAATTCACCTGCAATATCCGAAGAAAGGGGCGGATCCGCGGCATGAGATCTGTATTTGTATGCCCGATGCAGGATACGATTGAGATTGCAGCGATTGAAGTATATAGCGATCTCAATGTCTACGGCGGCGTATCCTTTGAGACCTATACGCCAAAGGAACCGCCTGTTTATCCGTATGTACCGGCGTATTTTCAGTCCTATAATCATCAGCGCGGCTCGCTGCGGAGCTTTTTGCGCGAGCATACTTACGGCTTGAAGCCGCGGAATTATCTGCTTGCGCTGCATGATGACGCAACCGATTTGGAGGCGCACGCGCTCAGTGAACTGCTGATTGCGTGCGGCGCCAAGGAAACGCTGATGGAATACCGTGCGTTTCTGCTCTCATCCAAGGAACGATATATCGCTGTGACCGGTTCCAAACGAGCTGTTTCGGTCACGATGGTTCTGAATGACAGTGATGAGACTGAGCGTATTTTTGTTCCGATACAGGATGCCGGCTTCGACTCCGTTATGGATGCGATTCGGACGCTTGATCCCGATGAACAGCTTCCGGTCTATCGCTTCGGCGTAGACGAATCGCTCAGTACCATCGGAAAATCGGTATCTGCCGGCGAAATGGCTCGGAACTTTGTCAAAATGCTTTGATCGAAAATATACTATCGACAGGGGTGTGTATTGAGATGAACCTAAGCGAAAGCCTGCTGCGCGTCCGTGCAGACGGTACGCTGGAGCAGATACCCGTAGCGGCAGGAGGCGTGACGCAGATCATGCTTGCGGATTTGCTGCATACGGATGTGACGGAGCGTTTGCGCGTGTCGCAAAGACCGGCAAATCTCAGGGTCGGGGATGCGGTACTGTGCTTCTTTCTCGACGCACGCAGCGGTGACCGGTCGCTTGACGCCAATACACTCGGTACCTGTCTTTATCATACCGGATGTCCGATTTATGGCGATCTGATTTTTGCGTTGTGCGCGCAGGATAGCGATTCCGCCGAGGTCTCCGGATTTGACGCAGTGCAGTATGCGCAGCTTCTTGCATGGCTGCAAACCGATTTTTCGGCGCTGCTGCATGAGAATCATAAGATTCAGAAAGGATGATATAGAATGAAGCCTACTATTTTTACCGGTGCAGCAGTTGCACTTGTGACGCCGTTCAAGGCGGATGGTTCTATCAATTATGAGGAATTTGCAAGGCTGATTGACTTCCAGATTGAAAACGGGACGGATGCGCTTGTCATTGCAGGCACGACCGGCGAAAGCTCCACACTCTCTGAGCAGGAGCATATGGATTTGATCAAGTATGCTGTGGAGTATACCAATCATCGTGTACCGGTGATTGCAGGTACCGGCAGCAACTCGACCGAAACAGCCGTGATGCTGTCCAAGGCGGCAGAGGAGGTCGGTGCAGACGCACTTCTGATCGTCACACCGTATTACAACAAGACCACGCAGCGCGGTCTGTATGTCCACTATAAGACGATTGCGGAAAATACCAGTCTGCCGATTATTCTGTACAATGTACCGTCCAGAACCGGCTTGAATATTGATGTGGATACCGCTGCAAAGCTCGCTGAAATTGACAATATTGTTGCAATGAAGGACGCAGTCGGCAATATTACCTATACTGCAAATCTGATCGAACGCTGCGGCGACACACTGGATGTCTACAGCGGCAATGATGACCAGATTGTCCCGATGATGAGCCTCGGTGCAAAGGGCGTCATCTCTGTGCTGTCGAATGTTGCGCCAAAGGAAACACATGATATGACTGCTGCTGCACTTGCAGGCGATTATAAGACTGCCGCAGCCCTCCAGCTCAAGTATCTCAAGCTGATTCACGCACTGTTCATCGAGACAAACCCGATTCCGGTCAAGGAAGCGGTCAATCAGATGGGCTATGCAGCAGGCGGCTGTCGTCTGCCGCTGTACGAGATGGCAGAGGGAACCAAGGCAACGCTTGTTGCGGAAATGCAGAAGCAGGGCTTGGTCTAAAGAGGATATGCAATGCCGTTTGAAGCTGAATTCAGGCGGCGTTGCTGTATCATATATTGAAAGGAATGAAAAAACATGATTCAGATAGCAGTCAGCGGCGTGGCTGGTCATATGGGCAGAACGCTGGTCAGCAGCATTGCGGAGCGTTCCGATTGTGCGATTTGCTGCGGCATTGATATCCGGACGGATGCCGGCTTTATCTTTCCGGTATACGACAATCCATCCAAGATGATCGAGAAGCCGGATGTCATCATTGATTACAGCCATCCGAACAGCCTGAACGCATTGCTCGAATATGCACAGGCAACCGGAACACCGATCGTTCTGGCAACAACCGGCTATTCCGATGAGCAGCTTGCGCAAATCAGAGCAGCATCGGCAAATATTGCGCTGTTCTCGACCTTTAATATGTCGCTTGGCATTCAGCTTTTGATTGCACTCTCGAAGAAAGCAGCCGCGGTGCTTGGCAATCAGTTTGATGTTGAAATCATCGAAAAGCATCACAATCAGAAGATTGATGCGCCATCCGGCACGGCACTGATGCTTGCAAATTCGCTTTGTACGGAGTATGACCCGCCGAAGCATCCGGTATATGATCGTCACAATGTCCGCAAGAAGCGTGAACTCAGCGAAATCGGAATTCATTCGATTCGCGGCGGCTCCATTGTTGGTGAGCATGAGGTCTTGTTTGCAGGACCGGATGAGTGTATTTCCCTGAAGCATACTGCGTCTTCTAAGCGCGTATTTGCAGAGGGGTCTGTCAATGCTGCTGTGTTCCTTGTTGGAAAGCAGCCCAAGCTCTACGATATGACCGATCTGCTCAATGAAGCATAATCACGAACCCCTGAACTGACCCCAAAAAGTTAGACAAACTATAGGCAACACCGCGCAAAGTCCACCTTACGGCTTGGCGGCACATCTACTTGTACTTGCATATTTTCCGCTATTTTGCACAGAAATTCCTTGCTGGGCGTCAGCCAAGCGGCGTCATTTCTATACAATCTGACGAAAAATCTGACTGCGTATCTGCACCACCAACTCTGTGCGGTATTGCCTATAAAGAGAAAAGTTATGCAAAGCGACTAAGAGAGATCTTGGTCGCTTTTGTTATGCAGCAAAGAGCCTGTACTCTATAGGTGACATCCCTACAAGATTAGCTAAGGTGTTCCATATGAATCGTTTCGACTACTTTGATCTTAAAACTCAGGTGTATATCATTTGTTTGGCTTTCCTTTTGGCATAAAAATGCCCCCTTTCGTTAGTTTCAAGCTTGGTATATTTCTTATACCACATTGTCTAACAAAAGGGGGGCATTTCAAGCACAGTATACGGAGTTGCTTTTTTTTATTAGTTTTGCTGGGTCTGTCTCTGGATTGCTTCGCGTTCCACTTTTCTTGAGAGATAGTGGTCAAACTGATGCGAGATCTTCATGCTGCCCTTATTGACATATTCAGCAGCCGCATTCTGCTTCTTGACCGTACGAAGCTGCGAAATCAAAATAAACAGTGTGATGACGCCAACAACCAGACCAATAATAATCGGTGCCAGAAAATCCATATGTAAACTCCTTTCAATTCATCAGCATTTTGATAATATAGCTGATGATGGTAACGACAACGGTTACGACGCCGAACACGATCGCAGCTTTTGCCTTATCAATCGGCAGATTACCAACAAATTTTCCACTCTGACCGTTCATACCAAAGGTGAACTTTTTGTCATTCCAAGAGGTGTTGAGCAGCCAGACCGGATACAGCGCATATTTCGTCTGACCGTTCTGGAGCTGAATGCTGTCGTGTTCAAGCGTAACGGTATCATATCCCTGAACCGTTTTGCGGAATTCATCGAGTGTACTCTGACGAATACGCTGATTTGCGCGATCGATGCTGGCAGCAGCGTCCACATCGTAGCGGTCAGCCAGATAACCGGAGAGGTATGCAGGCTGGAACGGAACTGCTTGCTTAATATCGAATGGTTCGAGCGATTCCATCATTGTGTCATCCATTTTCTCGGAGCCGTCAACAGGGACGTTCGAGAACGACAGTCCGCCACGGCGACGAATCGCATAGAGCTTTGTTTCGGTATAGCGATAATTTGCATCGTTCCAACGTCTGACTTTTGTTGCGCGATACCGCAGATCGGCTTGTACGCTTGCGTCAAACAGCCAGACCGGAACATAAACGCCCTTGATTTCATCGAGATGATTTTCGCTTTTGAAGATTTTCGGCAGAAGGAATTTGCCCTCCATATGCTTGAGCAGGGCAGCCTTAGCAGCTTCCTTATCGACCTTGAACGGAATGACGAGATCGGGCTTGAGGTCGCCGCTGAACTGACCCGTCATAATCACGGGATTGTCGCAATACGGGCATTTGGAAGCGGCAGTTGTCTCATCAGCGATGACCTCGCCGCCGCAGGATTCACAAGAATATACGCGCAAATTTTCTGTTTCGCCTTGTGTCCATTCGCTGCCTGCCTCGTTTTCCCAGTTCATCGAGCTTTCCTGTTGGGCGTCGCTGAACTGTTCCTCAAAGGCTTTCAGGGATTCGAGATCGAATTCGGAAAGGCAGAACGGACATTTCATCTGCTGGGAGTTGCTGTCAAATTCGACTTGACCACCGCAGCTAGGACATTTGTATTGCATCAAATCAGACATTGTTTGAAATTCCCCTTTATGTTAAAATCGAAAAAAGCCGGACGGGAGCGTAATCCCGTCCGACTGCTACGTCATTATTTTTTATGGATTACTGCATATCTTTAGCGTCAAAGAGATCGCCGCATTCCGGACAGAACTTCGGTGGATTTGCCGGATTCTCCGGCTGCCAGCCACATTTGTCGCACTTATAAAGCGGCGCACCTGCCGGCTTTTTGCTGCCACAGTTCTGACAGAATTTACCCTGGTTGACCGTACCGCAGGAGCAAGTCCAACCTGCTGCCGGAGCCGGCTGTGCAGAACCGCAGTTCTGGCAGAATTTGCCGGAGTTTGCAGTGCCGCAGGAGCAGGTCCAGGTGTTTGCTGCCGGAGCTGCCGCGACAGGAGCCGGAGCAACAGCCTGCTGCTGAGCCATTTGACCCATTGCAAAGAGTTGATTCGGGTTGACGCCGCCACCCATGTTCTGTGCCATGCCCATGCCCATGAACGCATTGACAGCGCCGTTGGTATTCTTTGCAGCGTCCTGCATTGCCTGAGCCTGTGCGGTAACGAGCGTTGCAGCAGCCATATTCGGGTTACGGTTGATTGCCGCACGCTGTGCCTGCTTGATCAATTCCTCGTCTTCACGCGGAATTGTGACGGAGTTGATTGTAATTTTGCTGAGGGTAATACCACGGTTGAGCGACCAGTCCTCACGGAGAGCTTCGATCATCGCGTCACGCAGCTCCTTTGTATGGCCGGGGAGTGCGCTGTAGCGGATGCCCTGTGCGGAGATTGCGGCAAATGCCGGCTGGAGGGCGTCTAAGAATTCGCTTCTCATCATAGACTGCAGATTCTGGATATCATCGGAGTAGCGGAACGAGCCTGCTACATTGCCGGCAACCTTGGAATAGAACAGGATCGGATCGCTGATGACGAACTGATACATACCGTTGCAGCGAACAGCAACGTCGATATCCAGACCGATATTATTATCGACAACACGGAACGGAATCGGGTTCTGCGTACCAAACTTGCAGCCCATGATTTCCTTGGTATTGAAGTAGTAGACACGCTGATCCTTACCGGTATCGCCGCCTCTGGCGAAACGTCTGCCGAAGGTCTTGAAGCTCTCGACAATGCCCTTACCGAGGCTGCCGGAGAAGATACTCGGCTCTGTACCGATATCATATGTATATTCGCCGGGCTCTGCGCAGATTTCCATGATTCTGCCCTGCTCGACAATGATCATGCACTGACCATCGGCAACCGCGATCACGCTACCATTTGTGATGATATTGTCATCGCCCTTGTTGTTGCCCTTAGTACGCTTACGTCCCTTTACCATCAAATCATCAGGCGAGAGGGAATCACAATAAAAATATTCGAGCCACTGATCCTTCAGTGTGCTGCTGCCTGCCTGAATTGCAGCTGAAATCAATCCCATAAAATAAAACTCCTTTCAGTCTTGCGGAAAATCCGCGTCCATTATGATGCTTTGTATACAGTCGCTCAGAGTATAGAGCATGAAAACTGTATACCTTTTCTATTTTATCATATTTTCGGAGGAAATGCAATAGGAAAAGAGCAGGTTCAAAAAAAATTACACATATAATAATTTTCAACATTTTTGTGCATAATGCCGCATGGTTGGACGATCGTTGAAACAGCTTGCAAAAAAGAAGCCGCTCTTGACAATCATCAAAAGCGACTTCGTTGTTATTCGGTAGAATTTACAATATGAACCAACATTTTTTTGTTTTGTTACTGAGCGCCGATATAATCGGAGTTACCGAATGCAAGAATCGGCAGCATGATCGGGAAGAACAGAAGCAGCAGGATCAAGAAGCCAATGCCCTTGTCGAATGACTTGCACATTTTATAGTAAAGTATGAGCGCGACGACTGCACCTACTACCGGAATGCAGCACAAAATTACCATCAGAAGCGGATTGCAGCCTGCCCAGAAAAGATCAAACATTGTGTAGGTGTTATAGAGCGGAATGATTGCTTTCCAGCCGGGTGCACCTGCTTTGCTGAACAATTTCCACATAGAAATAAGCATAATAACTGCTACAATTCCGCCGATTACCGAACCAGCCGCAACAATTCCACTAGCGATACCCAGAGCATCTTCAGCGGCAATAGTGTTGACTGCCATTTCATCCATTGTCATAGAGAATACCTCCTGTGTTTTGTCAAAAATTTAATATTCAAGGGTGTAAAATGTTGGCCATGAGATTATTATATACGAAAAAAATAATTTTGTCAATAGTTTTTTTGAAAAAATTGCGATTGTTAACTGATAATTTTTTCTGGGCATTACGCGGGACATTTTTTGTTCCTCCATTGCAATTTTACAGATAATATGTAATAAGTGGATAGTGTCTGCCTCCGATTTTGCTGCCATGGGGCAAACCGTAAAAATTCTTTCCGTTCTCCCATTGAAATATAAAAAAGAATATGTTATAATATAGCTACAAGATACCCCGTGTCAAGCGGCGTATCAAAGCTATCAATCAAAGGAGAATGCACTATGTATATTACCTGTCTGGATCTGGAAGGCGTCCTCGTGCCGGAAATCTGGATTGCGTTTGCGGAAGCGAGCGGCATTCCGGAATTGAAAAAAACGACGCGTGATGAGCCGGATTACGATAAGCTGATGAATTATCGTCTTGCCATCCTCAAGGAGCATGGGCTTGGTCTGAAGGAGATTCAGGAGACCATCGCGAAGATTGAACCAATGGAGGGCGCAAGGGAATTTCTGGATGCGCTGCGCGCAATCGGTCAGGTCATTATCATCAGCGATACGTTTTCGCAGTTTGCAACACCGCTGATGGAAAAGCTCGGCTGGCCGACGATTTTCTGCAATTCGCTGGAGGTTGCCGAGGACGGCACCATTACCGGCTTCAAGATGCGCTGCGAGAAGTCCAAGCTGACAACCGTTCGCGCATTGCAGTCGATTGGCTACGATACCATCGCAAGCGGCGACAGCTTCAATGACCTCGGCATGATTGAGGCGAGCAAGGCAGGCTTCCTGTTCCGTTCGACCGAGCAGATCAAAAAGGATTACCCGCAGTATCCGGCATACGAAACCTATGACGAGCTGCTTGCGGCAATCAAGAACGCCATGGTATAATATCGTACATTTCATTCCGATCGGTAAGCGGATTACCGGTCGGAATGTTTTTTTGTGTCATGGTTTACTGCACAATTTGGCACACTATTTTCATCGGATTTTCGCAATACTCTTGACATGACTGACTTTTTGTGCTATACTATTGATATATTGTAACTTCCTGATGTGCGAAAGGAGAAAGCCATGACCAAGCGACTTTTGATCGGCGTGATCGTCTGTGAGACAGAGCAGCTTATGCAGCGTAGATTGATTAAAGGCATTTCCGCACAGGCATTTTCATTGGATATGGATATTGCGGTATTTTCGTGCATCACAAATTATTCTGAAATGACGCCATATCAAAAAGCGGAATTTAATTTGTTCCAATATATGCACCTGCCATCCTTTGACGGCATTCTGTATTTACGCGGCTCGTTCCATTGTCAGGAGGAGAAGCTCATCCTTGATGAGATGCTTCAGGAGCACAAAATTCCGGTGCTTGTACTGGATGACGATACAAGCCCGTTCCCGTATTTGATGATGGATGACCGTAGCGGCTTTGCAGCGATTACGTCTCATCTGATTCAGAAGCATGGTCTGACCGATTTGCTTTGCCTGACCGGTGTACAGGGACATTATACCTCTGAGCAGCGTGCGCTTGGTTTTCGGGATGCGATGGAAGCTGCGCATCTGCCCGTCACGGATGACATGGTTCTCTATGGCGATTATTGGCATGATGCTGCGAAAAATTTGGCGCAGGAGTTCATCGACGGGAAACGGAAGATGCCGCAGGGCGTCGTATGCGGCAATGACCCGATGGCAATGGCACTTTGCCACGGTCTGATTGAGAACGGCGTCCGGATTCCGGAGGATATCATGATCACCGGTTATGATGCCTCTCTGACCGAAGCGCGAAGCATGATTCCGCTGACAAGCTATGTGCGCAAGAATTTTCTGCTTGGTGCGCAGGGCGTAGCACGGCTCTATCAGATGATGACCGGCGAGGACTGCAAATTAACAGAGCACGAGCGGATTGAGGTCATCACCGGCGATAGCTGTGCCTGCGGCGTGGATATGGACTATCTCAAGCATCAGATTCGCGTGGAGGAAACGCTGGAAAACTTCCGCACCATGTTCCGGACAAGCAATATGAGCAGCCGCCTGACAAGCAAACAGACGCTTGACGAATGTATGGCGGTGATTCGTGAGCATATTTATTTGATACGCGGTGTACAGGAATATTTTCTCTGTCTCTGTGAGGACTGGGAGGGCGGCGGCGCACTCGAAAATCCGTCGGAATACCGCAGAGAGGGCTACTCGAAGCATATGCTGCTTAAGCTCTTTGACGAGCCGGGCGGCGGCGTTGTGACAAAGCCGTTCCAGGCGACCAAAATGCTCCCGCGTCTGCATGAGGAACGGGACAAGCCAGCCTGCTATTTCTTCTCTCCGCTGCATCACAATGACCGGATATTCGGAATCTCTGCGCTGAGCTTCGGCAACCAGCTTGATACTTATGACCCGATTTATTGCGAATGGGTTTCTGTTGTCAATATTGCGCTGGAATTTGTCCGGATGCAAACCTATCTCAAGCGCTTCAACAACCGTATTTATCTTTCCTCGATTCGCGATTCGCTGACGGGTTTGTATAATTACGAGGGATATCGCAAGTTTTCGCGCGAATGCTTTGATGCGGCAAAGAATGAGCATCGCAGATTTTTATTGCTCTATGCGAGCTTTGATTCGCTGCGGCAGGTCAATGAAACCTACGGGCATTCCGAGGGCGACGGTGCCGTAACGGTGCTTGCGAACGCGATGAACAATAGTTGCACGACCTACGAACGCTGTGCGCGCATCGAGGACGCGGAGTTTGCAATCATCGGCTATCAGGATTATGAGGAGGATGCCTGTCAGCGCATGATGTATGCGATTTCGGGCTATCTGGAGCATTATAATCAAAGCTCTTTGAAGCCCTATAAGCTGTCTGTGAGCTTCGGATTTTTCTGTGATTACATTACGCCGAATACCACGCTTGAGGAAATCACGGCGATGGTGACGGCAAGGCTTGAGGAAAGCCGCGCAACGAAGCAGAATGAAAAGGCATCGCCGTATTACCGCGAATTTGTCAATTTGCGCGAACGCATTTACAGCGATCCGCAGGAGGATTGGAGCATTGACGCGATGTGCCGCGATTTGATTCTGAGCCGCGGATATTTCCAGAAATTGTATACGCGCTGCTTCGGCATCAGCTTTACACAGGATGTCATCAACAGCCGCATCGAGCTTTCCAAGCGTTTGCTTTCGAGTACGGATTACAGCATTGCTTACATTGCCGATCAAAGCGGCTATAGCAATTATGTCCACTTTATGCACCAGTTCAAGAAGATTGTCGGGATTACGCCGACCGAATACCGCAAGCGCAAGCGGCAGACCGAGGATTGAGTGACGATGTTCCAATATGCCCCGAAGCGAACGAAAGCTCACTTCGGGGCATTTCTGAAAAGCGGTATCTCCGATGCGGTATATCGTGTGTCATTGCGCAGAAAGGAAGTGCAAAGCATGGAATGTGTCCGGCATCCGTTTCCGCCGTTATACGATTCGCAATCGGAAATCCTGATTCTGGGGAGTTTTCCGTCCGTGAAATCGCGCGAGCAGAAGTTTTTCTACGGTCATCCGCAAAATCGTTTTTGGCGCGTAACAGCGGCGATTTTCGGCGCAGAAGGGCTGGAAACCATCGAGGAAAAGCGCGCGTTTCTGCTCACGCACCATATTGCACTGTGGGATGTGATTGCGTCCTGCGAAATCACGGGCAGTGCCGACAGCAGCATCCGCAATGTCGTGCCAAATGATCTCACGCCGATTCTTTCCGCGGCGAATATCCGGCAGATTTATGTCAATGGCGGTACTGCCGCAAAATATTACGATAAATTTCAAAAGCCATTGCTCCGGAGAGAGGCTGTTCGTCTGCCCTCGACCTCGCCGGCAAATGCGGCATGGAGTCTGGAACGCTTGATTGCAGCGTGGAATGCTCAGATTCAGATATAAAAAGAAAGGTAAGCCGAAAATCGAACGGCTTACCTTTTTTGTTTTAAGGGAACACTGCGCAAAGTCCGCCTTACGGCTTGGCGGCACATCTACTTGCATATTTTCCGCCATCTTGCACAGAAATTTCTTGCTGGGCGTCATTTCTATACATTCTGACGAAAAATCTGACTGCGTATCTGCACCACCAACTCTGTGCGGCATTGCCTTAACAGAATGCGGAATCCAGATGCACAAGCACCGCATTGGAAACGAGCCAGCCCTGCGGCGTCATGCGGAGCGATTCACCATCGGTTTCCAGATACATCGGGATCAGTGGCTTTGCTTTGCGGAGTAATTGAGTCCGATGCGTCGGTACGCTGTCGAGCCGGATGCCTTCGGCAAGCCGGAGTCCGAGCATGATGCGTTCGGATTCGCTTTCGGCGTTTGGTTCGGTGACGGTTTCCGGTTGAACCGCTGCGGCGCAAAATTGTTCCAAATCGCGGCTGACTGCGTATCGCTTTTCATCATGACAGGAATGCGCGGCAGGTCCGATGCCGTAATAGGGTTCGAGCTGCCAATATTTGCGGTTGTGACGGCTCTCAGCACCGTCTTTTGCAAAATTGGAGATTTCATAATGCTGAAAACCGCGTGCTGTCAGGGCGTCGTGCATTTGCAGATAGCGGTCTGCGAGGGTATCCTCATCGAGCAGCGCAGGCGGCTGCAGTCCGAATGGCGTATGCTCCTCAATTTTCAGCAGATACGCGGAAATATGTGAGACAGGCAGCGAAGCGGCAGTCTCCAATTCCTGCTGCCAGAGCGCTTCCGTATGTTCAATCAGACCGAGCATCAGATCAATAGATAGATTAGAAAAGCCAGCTTCTGCGGCGCGCAGGACGGCTTCAAGCCCCTGTTCCGGTGTATGTTTTCTGCCGAGAATCCGCAAAATCTGCGCATCAAAGGACTGTGTGCCGAGCGAGAGCCGATTGATGCCGTTACTGCGCCATGAATGTAGTCGTTCGGCAGTTGCAGTCAGGGGATTTGCTTCGAGCGTAATTTCGGCGTTATCCGCGAGCTGACAGCGCTGACGGATGATATCCAGAAAGCGCCGTATAAAATCGGTAGACAGCAGCGAGGGCGTACCGCCGCCGAAATATATTGTATCTACGGCTAATCCGTGAGGCAGCGCATCGAGATTCCGACAAACCGCGTCTGCATATCGCGCAGCTTTTTCACGGGAATACCGCACGGAATAAAAATCGCAGTAGGGACATTTGACCGCGCAAAACGGAACGTGAATATAGATGCCTGCGCTCATTGCCGTTTGATCGCGACAATCAGCTTGCCGAAGAACATATCAAACAGAAATCCGAGAATATACGCCAAAATCAGCGGTACAAAGCCGAACCAGAAAACCTGCATCAGATTTTCATGAACAAAATAGATATAGATGATCATGATAAACGCCGCGAGTCGCAGCACGGAATTGACGATCAGCGAAGCCTTGCCGTTGACGCAGCGAACGCCGCATTCCTGACAGGGCTTTCCGGCGCTGCTCATGCCGCCGCAGCGTGCTTTCATCAGGGCTGAAAAGCTCTTTTTACCGCAGTGCGGACAAATATGTTTCATAGGAATGCCTCCAATGGGTTATTCATCAAACTTCAGGACAGCCATGAACGCTTCGCTCGGAACCTCGACGGAGCCAAGCTGACGCATCCGCTTTTTGCCTTCCTTCTGCTTTTCGAGCAGCTTCTTCTTACGGGTAATATCGCCGCCGTAGCACTTTGCAAGAACGTCCTTACGCAGTGCCTTTACGGTTTCTCTGGCGATAATCTTACCGCCGATGGCAGCCTGAATCGGCACCTCAAAGAGCTGGCGCGGAATGTTTTCCTTGAGCTTTTCGGCGATTTTTCTTGCACGCGGATATGCCTTGGTATCATGCACGATAAAGGACAGCGCATCGACAATTTCACCATTGAGCATGAAATCGAGCTTGACGAGCTTCGAGGAAGCGTAGCCGTCCAGCTCATAGTCGAGGGATGCATAGCCTCTGGTGCGCGATTTGAGCGCGTCAAAGAAATCATAGATAATTTCATTCAGAGGGAGAATGTAGTGCATTTCCACGCGCACGTCATCGAGATACTGCATATCCTTGAATACGCCGCGGCGTTCCTGACAGAGATCCATAATGCCGCCGACATATTCTTTTGGCGAAAGGATGGATGCCTTGACAATCGGTTCTTCCGCGTCTGCGATATTGGCAGGATTCGGGTAATTGGACGGATTATCAATCATAATGACCTCGCCGTTTGTCAGCGTAACACGGTAAATAACCGACGGTGCGGTCGTCACGAGATCGAGGTCATATTCGCGCTCGAGTCTCTCCTGAATGATTTCCATATGGAGCAGACCGAGGAAGCCGCAGCGGAAGCCGAAGCCGAGCGCGATAGAGGTTTCGGGCTCAAATGTGAGGGAAGCGTCATTGAGCTGGAGCTTTTCGAGCGCTTCACGCAGATCATTATAATGTGCGCCGTCAGCCGGATAGATACCGGAGAACACCATCGGGCTGACCTTGCGGTAGCCGGCAAGGGGTTCGGTACAGGGATTTTCTGCAAGGGTGATCGTATCACCGACCTGCGTATCACCAATGCTCTTGATCGAGGCGGTCAGATAACCGACCTCGCCAGCAGTCAGCACGCCGCGGTTGATATGGTCGGTCGCGCTCATCACGCCGGCTTCGACGATGGTGAATTCCGCGCCGGTTGCCATCAAACGGATGCGGTCACCGACTTTAACGGTACCCTGCTTGATGCGGACATAGATGATAACGCCCTTGTAGGAGTCGTAATAGCTATCGAAAATCAATGCTTGAAGCGGTGCGTCCTCATCACCCTCCGGCGCAGGAATATCCGTGACAATGCGTTCCAGCACTTCTTCGATATTGGTGCCCATTTTCGCGGAAACGCGCGGTGCATCAAGGCAGGGGATACCGATGATATTCTCAACCTCCTCTGCAACGCGTTCCGGCTCTGCGGAGGGCAGGTCGATTTTATTGATGACCGGCAGAAGCTCCAGATCGGCTTCTACGGCAAGATAGGTATTGGCAAGCGTTTGTGCTTCAATGCCCTGCGAGGCGTCAACAATGAGAATTGCGCCCTCACAGGCGGCAAGCGACCGGCTGACTTCATAGTTAAAGTCAACGTGACCGGGCGTATCAATCAGATTAAAGCGATAGGTTTCGCCGTTCTGTGCAGTATAATCGAGTGCAACGGCACGTGCCTTGATCGTGATACCGCGTTCACGTTCAATATCCATATTATCGAGAAGCTGTTCTTCCATATCGCGCGTGGCAACAGCGCAGGTTTTTTCAAGGATACGGTCTGCAAGCGTGGATTTACCATGGTCAATATGGGCGATAATGCAAAAATTCCGTATATTCGGTTTTGCCAATGCGGGTTCCTCCGTTCGTGATGATATTCATATTATTATACCATATATCGGAAAAAAACGCAATGGTGAGAGCGAAAAAAAGTTTGCGTTTCCGATTGCAATGTCAGTCATCGTAATACAAATTCATCTGAGATATCATATCACTTTCAATGTCTGCATGAAAAATATAATATAAATAGTATACGATATTGCCTGTGAAATTGCAATGGAAGATACGATATATGTACTGGTTTCGCTTGGTGGGGCAAAATCGGAGGCTGCCGCTGTCCATACGTATGACGAAATATGCTGTCTACAGTTCGACATTGGCGCGATGCCGCCTTGCAGATTCACCTTGACAAAAGGATGAATATATGATACACTATAAAAAGGTTAAGGCAACACCGCGCAAAGTCCGCCTTACGGCTTGGCGGCACATCTACTTGTACTTGCATATTTTCCGCTATTTTGCACAGAAATTCCTTGCTGGGCGTCAGCCCTGCGGCGTCATTTCTATACAATCTGACGAAAAATCTGACTGCGTATCTGCACCACCAACTCTGTGCGGTATTGCCTTAAACTGATACCACAATGTTAAATCATTTGATAATATCGAAAGCAATGATGCGCATATCATATAATTTTCGGCGTGAAAAAGGATCGGTCTGTGATGCAGATGATATCCTATTTTTCAAAGAGGGTTTAGGTGATTTTATGAAAAGAATTCTTCTCCTTGGCGGCTCTGCACAGCAGCTGATCGCAATCGAAACCGCGAAGCGTTTGGGTTATTATACAATCGTATGCGATTATTTAACCGACAATCCCGGACAATATATCTGTGACAAATTTTATCTTGAGAGCACCACGGACAAGGAAACGATTCTGAAAATTGCAAAAGAAGAACAAATTGACGGCATTCTTGCATATGCTTCCGATCCGGCGGCTACGACTGCCGCTTATGTTGCCGAACAGCTCGGTCTGCCAACTAATCCTGCAAACGCGGTTGAGATTCTTTGCAATAAAGACAGATTCCGGACATTTTTATCCGAAAACGGTTTTCAATGTCCGGCGGCAAAAGGCTATACAAAGCCGGAGGATGCCATTCATGATTTGAAAGAACAGGCGATTGAGTTTCCGGTGATTATCAAGCCGGTGGATTCTTCGGGAAGCAAGGGCGTAACGGTACTGCGTGAGCCGGATGGAATAGAGGACGCGGTTGCATTTGCATTCTCGTTTTCCCGCGGCAAGCGGATTGTGGTTGAATCGTTTATCGAAAAGAAGCATCCCTATCTCATTGGCGGAGATATCTTTGTATACAATGGAACTGTCATGATCTGGGGCTTAATGAATTGCTTCCGGACACATTCTATGAATCCCTTGGTGCCGGGCGGAAAGATGTACCCCGTCTCGCTCGAAGCCGAGGATTTGAAGCAGGTTCAGGAAACGCTTCAGGATATGGTGACAAAGCTCGGAATCCAAAACGGCTGTATGAATGTAGAACTCGTTGTGGATCAGAAAAACCGCGTATTTCCGATTGATATTGGTCCTCGTGCCGGCGGTAATATGATTCCGATTCAGCTCAGCCATATTTTTGGCGTTGACATTGTTGAGATGTCGCTGAAATGCGCCATGGGAGAGGAGCTTGCGGTTCAGCCGGAAATCAAGATTCCTTACTGTGCGACATATGTTCTGCACGCAGATGTGGATGGAATCTATCAGGATATCACATTTGATGAAGAAATCGAATCCCATATCTTTAAGAAAGCGCTGTATAAGAAACCCGGCGACACAGTCGAACATTTTGATAATGCCGCAAAAGCGCTTGGCATTATTTTTCTGCAATTTTCGTCCGCTGATGAAATGCTTAAACTGATGAACGAGATGCAGGATCATGTAAAGGTTGTGCTGCAATGAGGGAAATTGGCGGATATATTGAATTTGAAACATACTGCGGGTCCAATTACCATGAAAACGCAGTTGCACTGAATTGCGGCAGAAATTGTCTTGCCTATCTGATTGCATCAAAGCATATTAAGAAGCTGAGACTGCCTTATTTTCTGTGCGACTCCGTGAAAGGCGTCTGCGCGCAGTATGATGTGGAATGTGCGTTTTATTCGATTGACAAGCGGTTCAGACCGGTGATTGATTTTGAATTGCAAGCCGATGAATGGCTGTATCTCGTCAATTATTACGGTCAGCTTGATAACGAAGAGGCTGCTGCATATCATGCGCAGTATCAGCGTGTGATATTTGACAATGCACAGAGTTATTTTCAGATGCCGGTAGAGGGTATGGATACGCTGTATACCTGCCGGAAGTATTTTGGCGTTTCGGATGGCGGCTTTCTTTATACCGATGCAAGGCTTGAAAGCGAGCTGCCGCTTGATGAATCGTTTGAACGCATTCATTATGTTTTAGGGCGTTTTGAGCGAACCGCCGGTGAATTCTATCTGGAATCTGCGGACAACAATCATCTGTTTGGAACCGAGCCGATGAAGAAAATGTCCAAGCTGACGCAGAATTTGCTTCGCTCCTATGATTACGAGGCAATCATCCGCAGAAGAACCGAGAATTTTGTATATCTGCATGACCGTCTCGGCAATCTGAATGTGCTGGAATTGACGGTTCCGCAGGGCGCATTTATGTATCCGCTGTATCTGGAAGATGGTGCGATGATACGAAAGCAGCTGCAAGAACAGAAAATCTTCATTCCGACACTTTGGCCGGATGTGCTGAACTGCTGTAATGAAGATACGCTGGAATATGATTACAGTAAGAATATTCTGCCGCTTCCGGTCGATCAGCGATACGGAATGGACGACATGAAATATATGGTTGAGGAATTGTTAAGATGTCTAAAAAAATCATGATTCTCGGCGGCAATGCCGCGCAGGTTCCGCTGATCACAACTGCCCGTGAGCTTGGATATACCGTTGTTCTGATTGATAATACAACGACCAATCCCGGCGTAGCATTATCCGACATTCATTATCAGGTGAATTTTAAGGATAAACAAAGAGTCCTCGAAATTGCCACGCTGGAAAAAATCGAGGGCGTCATTTCCAATTCCGAAGCAGCGATGCCGAATGTTGCATATATTGCTGAAAAGCTGAATCTTGTTGGCAACACCGAGCAAAGCATAATCAGCCTTGGCACGAAGCATTCTTTCCGGAATTTACAGGAGCAGGCGAACTTATATTATCCGCGTCATGTGATGACAGCGACCTTTGAAGAAGCACTCGCCAAAGCCGGAGAATTGACGTTTCCTGTTATTATGAAGCCGTGCAGCAGCTCCGGCAGCCGCGGTACGACGATTGTGACAGATGCTTCCGAATTGCTGCACGCTAAAAAAGATTGGTATATGTGCAGCTTGTATTCACTGAATAAAAAAGTCGTGCTGGAAGAATATGTACCTCTGACGGATCTGGATCATGTCATTGACGGTGATGTGTTCATTCATAAGGGGCAGTATTTCTGGGATGGCTTGTTTACATCCAAGCGAAGTGTGAAAGCGCCATTGATTCCGATGACGCAATCCTATCCCATCTTGCTTCCGGAGCAGCAGATCAACGAAGTCAAGGATGGCGTCCGAAAGCTCTTTGAAGCAGCCGGAATTGTCCATGGCGAATACAATATCGAGGGCTATTATACACGGCAGTCGGAGCTGTTTTTTATCGAGATCAATGCGCGTCAGGGCGGCAATGGAATCCCGTTCATGATCGAGGCGCATTCTGGCGTCAATATGTATAAGCTGCTGCTCACAACCGCGATGGGGGATGACAGCTACTTTGATGCTGTGATGTCACAGCCGCGCGCGCTGAAATATATTGCGAGACAGCCCGTTTACAGTCATATCGACGGTACATACCGAGGCTTATTCATTGATCCGGCGGTGCAGCCGTTTGTGACCGATGTTTCCGAAAAAAAGCAGGTTGGAGAATCCATACCGGCTGTTACCATGGCAGGAGATGCGGCGGCGTTTGTCTCTCTTGAATTCCCGGACATGGAAACAGAAGTACAATTTGTATCGAAGATAGAAGATTATATTTATCCGATGGTGGATGATGAGCCGCTTGTTTGTGACAGGAGCTTCTCTATAGGAAGATTGAAGTCGTTCCTTGAGCGCAATGACAATGCGTTTACGCATCCGTTGTCGGAGAGTCTTGCAATCCAAGGCACCACCGTGGAAGAATATGCGAGAAAGCTGTGCGAAAAGGGTACCATCGTTTACGAGCCGGATGGTTCGGATATCAAGGGCATTCTGATTGGCTATACGCATGACCTGCCAACCGACGGCGGTTCTTATATTACACAGGTTGTCACGGACGCCAGATATCGAGGACAGGGCGTGTTCAAGCGGATTATGGAGCGATATATCCGATTCTGCAAGGATCGCGGCATTTCGACCATCTGGCTGACAACAAACGAAAATAATCTGACAGCAAGAAAAGCATATGAGAGGGTCGGATTTGTTCCGTCCACGGTTGATGCAAGAGGACTTGTGAAGTATACGTATCATATTGATTCAACAAGATGCGATTAAGGAGCGTGTATTATTATGTTTGAAGCAGTAAAGGGCAAGAAGCTGCTGGTCATCGGCGGCTCAGTCAGCGATATTTATATTGTAAAAGCAGCAAAGGAAATGGGAGCTTATGTGATTGCCGCTGATCGGAATACCGATTATCAGCTTAGTCCCGCAAAGAAAATTGCCGACGAGGCATGGGATATTGACTATAGTGATTTTGCGTTGATTGCAGAAAAATGCCGCCAGGAGCAGATCGATGGCATCATGGCAGGATACAGTGAATTCAGAGTGCTTGCGGCAGCGAAGATTTCTGAGATGATCGGGAAGCCGTTTTATGCAAAGTCCGAGCAGATTGAGATGACCCGCAGCAAACGAATCTTCAAAGACCTTTGTATCAAATACGATGTGCCGATCGCAAGAGACTGGTGTCTGGGTGCGCCGCCCACGGAAGAAGAAAAGGATCGCATTGAATATCCTGTTATCGTAAAGCCGACAGATTATGCAGGCTGCAAGGGCATTACCGTATGTCATGACCGGGAGCAGCTGGATAGCGCGATTGCATACGCATTAAAGCTCTCCGAAAGCAAGACGATCATTATTGAGGATTATCTTGTAGGAACTGAGCTTATGGCAATCTACACGATTGTTGATGGCAAGGCGACCTTGTCTATTCTGAATGAGAAATACATTTCGCAGGATCACGAAAGAATATCCGGACTTTGTGATGTGGTGCTGACGCCTTCGAAATATCATAATCAGTATGTGGAAACGATGGATGATAAGATGAAGGGCTTCCTCAAGGGGATTGGCGCTGATAACGGCGTTGCGTTCTTCCAGTTTATTGCCAATAAAAACAGCATTCGTGCGTTTGAAATGGGTTATCGCATCAATGGAAATACCGATTGCATTGAAATCGAAAAGTATAACGATATCAATTATCTGAAAATGTGTATTTCCTACTCCCTGACCGGAACAATGGGCGATGACAACAGCAAGGATAATCCGCTGTTTGGCAGATATCTGTGCTCTTTGCTGACCTATCTGCATGGTGGAACTATCGCAAGCATTACGCTTGGCAATCTTCAGGATGTCGGCGTCGATGCAGTGTTTGAGCATGCAGCGGTAGGCAAGACCGTTCCGGAGAATGACACGACAGATCAAAAGGCTGTTACAGTCAAAATGTCCGGAGAGTCTCTTGAAGTGATCGCTGAAAAAATCCAAAGCATTTATCGTGAAATCCGCATCCTGGATACTGACGGAAATAATATGATGTTCAAGCCGTTCGATACCGATCGTTTATTTGTTCAGTGATGATAGGAGGAATGATATGGAAAACAGTACGATTGCATTGATTATCGTCGGGTGTACTTGCCTGCTATACATATTAGAGCTATTTCCGGTTGCGGTCACAACACTCATTGGCTTGCTGGCAATGGTGTATTGCAACATCCTGACGCCGACAGAGGCATTTTCCGGCTTTACCAATACGGCAGTTTTTCTTGTTATCGGCATGGTGATTATCATAGACGCTCTGCTGGAAAGCGGCATAGCAGGAAAGCTAAACCGCGTGCTGAGAAAGATCAAGAATGAAAAAGTCTTTGTGCTGGTCATTTTCCTGATGGCGTGCGGATTATCCATGTTTATGACCAATGCGTCATTGGTGGCAATGATGATGCCGTTTATCGCGACTGTTGCAGCGGCGTCCGGCGGAAAAATCACAAAGAAAAATACATACCTGACGCTTGCAACCGGCGGCTTGATCGGCGGTACGGCAACGCTTGCAGGAAGTACCGCACCGCTTCTGGCGAACAATGTCTTGGAAGAAGTCGGCGCTGAGACGATGACGTTCTTTAGCCCATTCCCGATTGCAATCAGCATTATCGTTGTTCTGGCAATTTGCTATTGGCTGTTCCTCTATAAATTGCAGGCGAAATGGTTTGATTTCAAAGAGGTTGCAGACGAGGCAGAAGCCGGCATCATGGATACGCCCATCAACAAAAGAAAAGCAATCCTGTCTATCTCTGTATTCGTCATATGTGCCGTACTGTTTGTCATCCAACCGTTTGGCTGGGAGCTTGGACAAATCGCAATTACCGGTGCATTGATTCTGGTTATGACAAAATGCGTGGACGGCAAGAAAGCACTGAGCAATATGTTCTGGCCGGCGTTGATCACGCTTGGTGCAGCACTTGGCATTGCAAAGGGCTTCGTTGCTTCCGGTGTTGGCGAGAAGATCATAAACTGGCTGATTAAACTTCTGGGAGATGGCGTTGCAAATCCGATTGTGCTTGTGACACTGTTCCTGCTGGCAGGCTATATTCTTTCTCTGTTCATGTCGAACGGCTCACTGGTGTCCATGCTTGCGGCGATTGGCATTCCGATGGCGATTTCGGTCGGGGCAAATCCGATGCCGATTGCAATGGCGTGTGTATTTGGTGCAAGTCTGGCAATGGCGACACCTGCTGCAACTACGAGTGTGACGATGGTGCAGGTAGCAGGCTATCGCTTCAAGGATTATTTCAGAGTCGGCGGTTTAACGGGCGTCATTGGCTTGGCAACAGCTTGGGTCACAATCGTTCTTTATTACGGCTTGATCTAACTGAACCTGTCAGATAGCCATAGGGTTTGATTTGGCATATAAAATGAAACAAGGAAACGGCTCGCGTTAGAACCGTTTCCTTGTTTTTTATGCTTGCAGAATATTGGGTGCAGTTTTTGTGCATAGGCAATACCGCACAAAGACCGCTTACAGCTCAGCACGTCATCTTTGCCGTATCTTTTCCGTCATCATTGTACAATCTGCCGAAAAATCTACAACAAATCTGACGCATTGTTCTTTGTGTGGTATCGCCCATAATTTCTCAATCATAAATATCCCAAAAACGAAAGACCTGCTCTGAAATCTGCTGCTCCCGACAGTATCTCACTATCGAAATAGTAATGTCGATTGCCAACAAGCTCTCCTTTTCCGATTGCCATTTCAACGGCTGCTTGCTCCATTCCCAACACGATAGCAATACCATCAATTACGACTTTTTCCAGTGGATATATCTCTATGTTCATATAAAATATCTCCTTGTCGGCTTTTGCGAAATATTTTCAAAAGGCAGCGCCGCCTGATTGGGCGGCGCATTCATGATTCCTATTCAGTAAAATATGGTATTTTAGATTAGTATGTTCTGGAATACCATAAAGCAGGAAGTGCCTTTGCAGGGGTATTCTTTTTCAGGATGTCATCCCATGTGATGTCCTTTCCAGCCACACTTGTATCCGTGTAGTAGATCAGGATATACTGAGCATCCTCGACATTTACTTCACCGTTTTCATCAACGTCAGCCACCTTGGCCTGTTCATCAGTCAAACCGCTTTCAATGCCTGCAAGACTGTTGGTGTAGGCGAGCAGCGTCAGCTGTGCATCGTCTACACTGCAAGAGCCGTTGTCATTTACGTCACCACGCAGGAAAGCGGGTTCAGTCGGCGTTGTGACAATCGGTGTTGTCGTTGTTGTTGTTTGAGTAGTTGTCGTGGTTTCCTTGGTAGTAGTTGTTGTAGCCTTGGTGGTCGTTGTTGTTGTTGTTGCTTTGGTAGTTGTAGTAGTTGCCTTAGGTGTCGTCTTGGTGGTTGTGGTAGTGGTTTTGGTCGTTGAGGTCGTGGTCTTGGTGGTTGTGGTAGTGGTTTTTGTGGTAGTGGTAGTCGTCTTGGTGGTAGTCGTTGTTGTTGGCTTTGTGGTTGTGGTCACATTTGCAACATCAGCAGCAGCATCCTTCTCTGTAACAGCTACCACGGACAGGATGGAAGTAATATCCTCGCCCTCAATGCCAAGGGTCAGCTTTGCAAGACCGGTTCTGGACGGGGTAATGGTGAGAACTGCCTTACCATCCTTATCAAACACAACATCCTCGCTAAACTTGACAATGCCGGTTGTATCCTTAACAGTCAGCTTCTTGCCGGATGCGACAGATGCCGGAACTGCGGTGACGGTGATCGTATTCGACGCACCCTGTGCTGCCATGACCATCTCGGTATCAGCCTTCAGAGAAACGATCTGCGACGGACGGACAACGTCTACAACCTGTGCTGCAACCGAAGTACCGCTATAGCTCTTGCAGCCCTCGGTCAGAACAACGGTCAGGTCGCCGGACGGGAACGCACCCTCAGCCGGTGTAATCAGATAGGTCATTGCGATGTCCTTGTTTTCCGCACTTGCGACAGGTGTGATCTTGCTGGGAACAAGTTCGCTGCCCAGATACAGGGAAACGGTCTTGTCATTCAGGGTCTTGATGTCCATGTACTTGCTGAATGTCATGTTGATCTTGTTGTCGGCAGCAAAGAGGCTGATGACCTCCGGAACTGCCTTGCTGACAACGCTGAAGTTTACGTCAGTCTGGATCGGAGGAACCTCCATCCATTCGCTGGATTGTGCTTCATAGCCCTCAAGCTCAAACTTGACTTTCCAGAGACCTTCCGGAACATCCCATGCGTATTCGCCGTTTTCATTTGTCGTGAGCGGGTTTTCTTGGTCATAATCACCCGCTGACCATTCCGTTTCTTGTCCGGTCTCCGGGTCTTTATAATAGATTGTCATTTTTGCACCGGATATTCGGTTGGATGGAACAGCCTCGTAAACATAGCCGCTCGGGTCGATGATCCAGCGCGGCATTGCGCCGTCCTGATATGCGTCGATACGCTCCTCCAGGCTGTCTTCCCACCAATCAAACAGACTGTCAATACCCCAGCCTGCCACGACGCCTAAGAATGCACCAGCCAAGCCGCCGATCACCGTACCGATACCGGGGCAAATTGCGGTACCGATTGCAGCACCTGCCTTGGTCAGACCTGCTGTAATCATAGGCTTTGCAGCCCAAGTGGAAGCCATACGACCTGCCATCAAGGCAGTCGATTCCAGCTGCAGCGCAGGGTTACCGCTTGCCTGTGTAATCTGTTTCATCCATTTTCCCGCATTGACAGCGGTCTCAACAACATCAAGAACGGTGCTAACCTTGCTTACAATCTTGCCGGCTTTGGCAAGACTTGCCATTGTATCGGTGTTATCTGCCAGATTTGCAGCATTGCGTAATTCGTCAAAGCTGTCATAGGTCTTAAAGTATTTCGTACCGGCATCAACATCGGTAATTCCACTAAGAACCTGATCAGCAGGAGTTGCTATTGCACTGACAACGTTCGTGACATTACCAACTCCGGATGTAACATTGTCAAAGTTCTGATCAAATTCGCGATCATAATAATTACGCGGAACGACCAGCGTACTGGAACCCATACCGTTGCCGAACGCAGAAGCCGACTGAACCTGATCCGGTGAATAGCTGCCGGTCGGGTCATTCCGATACATATTCTCAGAAACGTACTTCACAGTATCGCTGCTGTCTACAGAACGGACATAGTAGTCATAGACGTCGGTGCCGTCACCGGCGCTCACAGTTGTGCGGATATAACCGTATGCGGCAGGATCCTTGGCAATCTCGGAAACCGGAATTTTCTCACCATTGATGTAAACATAGTTAGTCGTTTCCTGATAGATCGCAAAGTCCGTTGACTGCTTGCCGTCGGATGCGTGAATTTCGCTGATAAACGCAGTGTCAGACTCATAAACCGTATTGGCATTGCTGTTCTGTGCGACATCCTCCGGAAGCGTCGGATCGAGCTCCTTCAAATTCGTCTTTTCCGTGCCCTGTTCCTCAAAGATTTCATCAATGATAGCCTGCGGACCTGTGACATCACCGGTTTGCAGATCAATATAAGCAGCATCGGCGGTGATAATCTTGATGTTCAGAGCACCCGGTGCATAGTGGTGATTGTTCGGATCAAAGTAGCCGTATGCGACATACGCGCCTCTGGCAGGACTCCATTTTGCTTCGAGATACTTTTTATCCGTACCCTTGGTGCTGGTCAGATAAACTCTGCTGACCGTTGCATCATTGGCAATCGTGATCTCAAACTCAAACGGATGGGAAGGATTGATGGAAATTGCCGGACGTGTGCCCTCGGTAAATGCAGGAGTGAGATCCAGTTTGCGCGGGCTTGTCATCTCAACGCGCTCCACGATCGGATCCACTGTTGTGTACTTGACGGTAACAGGTGCAGAGGTGTAATCGTCCACCACGGCAGTAATGGTCACAGTCGAACCGTCTTCAACAGCCGGAACCTTTACGGTCGTGCTGAATTTACCGGTTCTTTCATTTGCAGTTGCCGTACCGACCTCAGTGCCGTCTGCCAGAATTCTGACAGTCTTTCCGGGCGTAGCGAAGCCTCTGACAGCCAGAGAATTGCTGTTAATGCTGGACGGCGCACTGATACTGACCTCAGGCGTATGAATGGTTACAGTGCCGACGCCCTCCTCGCAATTCATGTTGTCGAAGCGGAAGCCCAGCGATGCGGTAATATTGACATCGCCGTACTCAAGCATTCTGACAGCATAGCGGACTGTGCCGGCGGTTTTCTTGGTTTTCAGTGTAACGATGTTGTTGTTCGACAGATCAAGACCCTGCTCCTCTGCAAGACTGTTGTAAAGCAGAACAACATTGCTCGGCAGCTTCAGGGAAACGGTAATTTCATCGCTTTGCAGCAGTTCGGAATTGATCGCGTAATCCAGAGTGAGGTTTACGATATCATTCTGTGCGGCAGAATCTGTCGATGCCGTGAAGTTGATATTGCGTCTGTCAATGATGTTGAAGCGGGGATCGTAAAGTGAATAGCAGTTGCGGAACGAATTACCGCGGAATGTCGGATTCTCATTCTTCAGATTGACCTTTTCGAGCTTGCCGCATTCGGCAAAGGCTTCGGTCGGAATATGCTTAATCGTGTCGGGCATGGTAACGGATGTGAGCTGGCTGCAGCCGTAGCAGATACCGTTGCTGAGTGCCTCGAGGCTGTTCGGCAGCACAAGCTCGGTCAGCGAGGTGCAATCCTTGAACGCGTAATTGCCGATTGAGGTAACCGAATCCGGAATCGAGATGCTTGTCAGTCTGGAGCAGTCCTCGAATGCACGCTCCTGAATCTTGGTCAGGGTATCCGGAAGGTTCACGCTGATCAGCGAGGAGCCGAGAGAAGCAATCAGGGAATCCGGCAGACGGACAGAGCCCTTTACAACGTGCAGTGTTCTGCCGACGACATAATCTCTGCCCCAGCCGAACGCGTATCTGTTTACGTCTGTAATATAGTCATAGGCAACGATATCGGAAAGGTTGTAACAGTTGTGGAACGCATAGGAACCAATCGAAGTCACGCTTTCCGGGAAAGAAACATTCTGCAGCATTGAGCAGCCGGCGCAAATGCTGTTAGGAATATCGCGGATGCCCTCCGGGAACTGAATCGCCTGCAATGCGGTACAGTCAGCGAAGATGGATTCGCCGAGCGTTTGGGCATTTGCCGGAATCTTTGCAGTTTGCAGTGCATCACACTGCGCAAATGCAGAGTTGCCGATTGCGGTAACTGTTTCCGGAATTGTAATGTTCTTCAAGGAAGAGCATCTGTAAGCCATGCTCTCCGGAATTGTCTCCAGTTTGGTCGGCAGTGTCAGCTCAGTCAAGCCGTCACAATCGGAGAACGCAGCACCACCGATTGTCTTGATGGTATCCGGAACATTCATCTTCTGGAGTGCATCACAATTCGTGAATGCTTTGCTGCCGATTTCTGTAATCTGATCGGTGAACTTGAATTCTGTCAATCTGTTACGAACGATGCCAACCATCGGTTCGGTAACAGAGGTACTCTCCGCAGTCGCATGGAGTGTGATGTCGGGCAGTTTGCCTTCTTCCGGCTCTCTGCAAGAGACGCTGTATCTGCCGACCTTAAGGGTATCCGGAACGGTCAGCGTGGTCAATGCGGTACAGCCATCAAAAACACTCGAATCCACAGTGGTCACGCCGTGCATCAGCGTTGCGGATTTTAAAGCGGTACATTCTGCGAATGCCTCATACGAAATGGTCTTCACAGTACCGGGAATGGTCACATCGGTCAGTGCGGAACATCCGTAGAATGCGTATTCACCGAGCTTTGTCAGCTTGGCGGGCAGCGTCAGCTCTGCAAGCGAAGTGCAGCGAGTGAAAGCAGAGCTGCCGATCGTCTGCAGCGATTCCGGCAGTGTGATCTTTTCAAGGCCGGTACACTCGTAGAAAGCATGATTGCTGATTGTAGTGACGTTCTCAGGAATCGTAACCTCGGTCAGACGGTTGAAGTCTTCGAACGCATTTTCTCCGATGACGGTCAGGGTCGAAGGCAGAACGAGCTTAACAGCCGTATCCACAAACGCACGGGTCATTGCGCGGTTGACTGTCTTACAGCCCTCTGCAACTGTCAGAGTTCGATCCATGGTCTGTCCGTCCATTGCATTGCTGGAGCAATCGAACGCACCGCCTTCAATCGTTTTGATCGAATCGGAAATGGTAACGTCACGCAGCATGGTGCAGTTACCGAACGCGCCGTATCCGATTGTCTGAACCGTTGACGGAATCGTAATGCTCTTGATATGGTTACAGCCGTAGAATGCTTCTCTTGGAATGACTGTGAGACCGCTGCCGAGTGTAACAGTTTCCAGATCGGTACAGCCTCTGAATGCCGAATCGCCGAGGGTTTTAAGACCGTTCGGCAAGGTGATTTCGGTCAGCGCGGTGCAGTCTCTGAACGCATCTACACCGATGGAGGTCACCGAATCCGGAATCGTAACGGAAACGAGGTCCTCAAAGCCTTTCAGTGCGCCCTCTGCGATTGTGGTGGTATCGTCACGCAGCGTGAGCGAGGTGCCATGCGACATGGTGCCCTTATAGCCAACGAGCGTTTTGCCGATATAAACAAGGCCCTCGGTCTGCAAATCCGACCAGACGGTGTCCTTAAAAGGCTGAACGCCGACTGTGTCAATCGTATCCGGAACCTTGATGGAGACAAGACCGGTGCAGCGCTCGAACGCATAGCTGTCGAGCACCTTCAGAGAATCCGGCAGTTCCAGCTTTTGGAGTCCGGTACATCTTTCAAATGCGTAGCTGCCGATTTCTTCCAGTCCGTCCGGGAACGAAACGACTGTCAGATTGCTGTTTCTGGAAAATGCGTAGTTGCCGATTCGGCGCAGTGCGGCAGGCAGTGACAGGCTGACGACCTGCGCACTTGCATTGCTGAATGCCTTATCTGCGATACCGACCGTATCTTCCTTGAATTTCAGCGCAATATTTGCAGGAACATCGCCCTTATAGCCCAAAGCAACCTTACCGGCATAGACGATGCCGTTATCCAGTGCATTATAATATCCGGACTTGATAAACGCATTGGCACCAACGCGGAATACGGAATCCGGAATGGTAATATCGGTCAATGCGGTACAACCGTTAAATGCGTCGTTGCAGATGGTCTCAATGCCATCTGCCAGCGTAACGGTTTTCAGATGTGTAGCATTTGCAAAATAGTGGCTCGGAATGCTCTTACCGCCACTGATATTGACCACTGCGACATTTTCGGGGATATAGGTGTTACTGCCGTTTGTGAGAATATCACCGATACTGGAAGGCGCCGTTTCAGAATAGCCTGCAAACGGCAGTGTCACTTCTGTAATGGTTGTCACATTGTCAACAATACCTTTGCCGATCTTTGTGACGGAAGACGGAACCGTGAGCGTGGTCAGCGATGTGCTTGCGAATGCGAAATCACCGACTGTTTCCAGTGTTGCCGGTAGCGCAACATTGGTCAGTGCCTGACAATTATTGAACGCATATTTGCCCAGTGTCTGCAAGCCGTCTGCAAAGGTCACGGCAGCGAGTGCCACACACTGATTAAACGCAGACGCTCCGATTTCACGGACAGAAGCCGGAATTTCAATCGAAGCCAGTGATTCGCTGTACGCGAATGCCTCATCACCGATCACGGCAAGCGAAGAAGGCAGCGTAATTGTAGTCAAATGGCAGCTACGAAATGCCTCTTTGCCGATTTCGGTAATGGTATCCGCCAGATTTACTGTTGTCAAGCTGCTGTAGCTGTTGAAGAAGCCTTGCGGAATCGTCGTTCCGCCGGTAATTGTAACGGTCGTAATCGGAACGCCGGTATAATTGTTATAAACGATGCTTGCGAGGGTGTCTGGCGGCAGCTCTTCACCCTCTGCCGGGACAGGAGGTGTACCGTTTGCTGCGGCACGGCTGTGTCCTGCATAAGGCAGTGTCAGATCAGTCAGTGTAGTACATTTGTAGAACAATCCACATCCGATCTGCTCGGTACCATCCGGAATGGTAACCGCAGTCAGCGCGGTATACGCAAATGCGTAGTTGCCGATCATACCGATCGAAGCCGGCAGATTGAGTTCTGTCAGCGCTGTGCACTTGCAGAATGCTTCTGCACCGATGCGATCAATCGCGGCAGGGAATGTGATGCTGTTCAGCTGGGAGCAGGCCAGAAATGCTTTATCTCCGATCACTGCGACCGTATCGGCAATGGTCAGCGAAGTCAGAGCAGACAGCTCAACAGCAAAGGAATCCGGAATCTGCTCGCCGCCGGAAATGGTCAGCGTTGCAAGAGTCCGCGAATGGTAGCCAAACAGCGCCTTAAGCGTCTGCACGGACGGTGTCTCTGCGGTGCCGAATACCGGCATGGAAAGACTGGTTACAGCCGAACATAAGTTGAATGCGCCATCCGGCAGTGCGGTAATTGTATTATCGACAACGATTGTTTCGACCTGTGCGGCAATGGTTTTCCACAGATCCGATTTAAAGGTCATCGAAACGACTTCGCCCTCACCTTGGATGAACAGCAGGTGCGCATCCGGATCGTAGCTCCAGCTGGTTGTTGGGCCGCATGGATCCGAGATGGCGTTTTCTCCCATCACGACATTTGGCTCGATTGGCTCAGATTTTGGGGTTGTTCCTTCTTCGGCGGGTGACTCCGCATTTTCAGCGGCTTCATCAACCTGAAAATGAACATTGCTGTTGACATTGACAACGTTGTTCGCAGGCTGCATGAATGCACTCGCAGGCACTGTCTGTACCATATTGCAAAGCAAGCAAACGGACAGCAGTGCGGAAAGAAGACGTTTGTACTTCATTTCCATCCTCCGTCATAATAAAAAAGTATTCTGTGAAGCAAATAGTCTCACAGAACCGATTTTCATTATAGCACAAAGCCTATTCAAAGTCAAGAAATACAGGCGATATTCTCAACAATTCGTTGTTTCGAACAGTTCTACTACAGAACGTATATTTTCAGCATTTTCATATTGAATTTTTCATTACGTACAGAAGTACACAAACTTAGAGCAGCTCGACGCAGAAGTGCTTCGAACATTCGTTGAAAAGATCATCGTATATGAGAAAGAGCCCGGAAAGGAGCGCCGAGGTGTAGGACTGAAAATCATCTTCACTTGCATTGGCGAGAGCAAAATAGCAAAACCACCGCCGAAAACGGAGTAAAGGAAAACGGCATAGCCGACGAATCGACTATGCCGTATCCGAAACAACGTTCTGGCGCACCCACTGAAGTAGGTGCTTTTATGTGGATATGTCTCGATGCTGCATATTATTGCGGCATATTTTTCAGCAGGATAATGACAAGCACTGTTATCCATACGATTCCTATCAACAATAATACCCAAATCGGCATACCATAACGCTTCAATTCAAAGAACGTTTTTCCGGCGACCGCGCAGATAAACTGAAAAAAGAACACCACTGTACCGAGTAATGCAAAAATGCCGACAATGCCGATTGCTCTTGCACGCGGTCCCCCCATCTCCTCGGAAGGCAGCATCTTGATCACGCGGTAGACCACGCACAGTATGATAACTGACACCGCACATAATACCAATGATATAATTTTATTAGCCATTTATGGTTCCTCACTTTCTGGTATTGCAATGAAATTAGCAAGCATACTATCTATTCTATCATATTTCTGCTAGAAATGCAACTGCTTCCGGTGTGAAAATGAGAAAGATTCCCTGCACAGCAAATTTCCCAAGCACAATTCATCGTGGAATTTGCTTTGGAAATTTACTTACCGTACAGATAAGTGTTATACTGAAAGAACAGTCGACAAACACCCAAAAATCTGGTAGAATAAAAATGGAAAAACCAGAAAGGGAAAACGACTATGAAGTACAGTAAAGAATTCAAAGAAGAAGCATTAAAGCTCTCAGATGAGATTGGAGTGAAAAAGGCTGCACAGCAGTTGGGGATACAGTATTACACGTTGTCAGATTGGCGTTCAAAGCGAAATGCTACTGCCAAAGCTCAGAAATATCAGATGTCTGATGATGAAGCTAAACTGCGTATTACAGAGCTTGAGCGTGAAAATGCCGAGCTTCGCAAAGCAAATGATATTCTCAAGGATGCACTCGGTTTTTTCGCAAGAGACCGGAAGAAGTAAAGACAAGTGAACGACACCTGTTCGTAAACGAATTTCGTCACAAATATGGTGCCAAAGCAATATGCAGATTTCTGAAAATCAGCGAATCAGGCTATTATCGCTGGCTCAGAAATCAGGGCAAGATAGGTGCAAGGTAGCTTCTTCTGGTCAAAATACAAGGAATACTATCAGAGGATCCTGACAACAAGAATTACGGTGTCAGAAGGATGCAGGCGGCTCTTGCTCAGAAGGGCACTCATGTCAGTCTCCGAACAGTATACCGTACTATGAGCGAAGCCGGGCTTATCCACAGGCACCGCAGACCTCACGGCATCACAAAGGCTGATACTGAAACTCAGGACAGAGAGAATCTGATCAAAAGAAACTTCAGTGCAGACAAACCGCTGAAAAAACTGTTGACTGATATAACCGAGGTTCAATGTGAAGATGGAAAGCTCTATGTTTCGCCCGTCCTTGACTGCTTCAACGGTGAGATCGTTGCACTTGAAATGCGTGACAACATGAAGAAAGAACTCTGCATAGACACCGTAAAACAGCTGCGTGAGAAGTACGGCAGGCTCGAAGGAACTGTCCTTCACAGCGACCGGGGCTGCCAGTACACAAGCTATGCCTTCCGCAGGGAACTTGTAACAAATGGGCTTATTCAGAGCCTCAGCGGTACTGCTCACTGCTTTGACAACGCCCGTATGGAGAGCTTCTTTGCCACTTTGAAGAAAGAAAAGCTGTATCAGATCCCAACCTACCGAATGAAGCGTAAAGAGGTCAAAACTGTTATCTTCCGCTACATCTTCGGTTATTACAATACACAAAGGATCAACAGTTTCAATGCAGGTGGTCTCCCACCTGTGGCATTAAGAACTTCAACCGAGCCGGCTCATCACGCTGCTTGACTCCTGCCTATCCAAGATTTTGGGTATTTTTTGACTGCACATTTCTTGACAATTCCAGACTTTCCAGACAGATTTCTGCATCCAAACTGGCAACCGTATCTGCAAGTGCGCAGCATAATTCCGGATTTTTCAACCATGTTGGGAATGAACCGGCAGCAGCATCACCTAAAAACAGCACTTTTTCGTTTTCAGCGAAAACGAGTGTGGAGTCATCGGTATGAGGTGCCTGACTTCTGAGCAGCCTGACAGGGCAGTTGCCTGCATCAATCGTCAGTATGTCATCAAATACGATGTCCGGAAAAGTAATAATGACAGGATTGCTGCCCTTATATTCTCTGCGGATGCATTCGTCCAGCGAGAGGAAATACGAAGCGCCGTTTTCTTCCAGTTTCTGCTTGAATTGTCGAAGATAGCTGTCTGTCAGTCGGTTTGCGATACAAATGCCGTTCACAGTGTGCATACCGAATGTGTGATCCCAATGCCAATGGGTCAGGACGGTAATTTTCGGCAGTGGTAAGCCTGCTTGTTTCAGCGCTGTATAAAATTCAGCCGTATGTGCTTCTGAATGTCCTGCGTCTACCGCAATACTCAAATTATCGCCTTTGATATATCCGAGAATCGGACGATCGCGCTCCTTTTCAAACGGAGAAATCCAGACTCGGTCAGAAATTCGTGTCAGTTCCATATCAACACCTCAATTCAAGAGTTGATACTATGTATAGCAAATGCTTCTGAAAAAGTCAATCTGACCTCTCTCAATATGTTGACATAGACAGTGTGATGTGATAGACTGAATTGAAATATATGATTCAAAGCAATGCGCGCTTCATCAGCGTCAGGTCGCGTGCATCAAGCCGTTCGTCCGAATTCATATCTCCGTTTTTCCAGTTTGATAAGGTTATATCGGAAACACCAAGCAGCCATTTTTGCAGCAGCAAAAGATCTGCGGAACTGCATACGCCGTCTGCATTGACATCACCGCCGCACTGAATGCTGTCTGAATGATAGCGCGCTGCCGCCTGATTCGCAAAGCAAGCCGTCATCATCAGGGGCGCCGCACCCTTCGCCTCATTGACTTTGTAGCCGTTTACAAGATAGCTTTCTGCCGTTGTGCCGACGCCGGAGGAAAGATAGATATTGCGGAAGCTGTCTCCGTCAAGCTGAGTCCGGACTGTGCCGTTGAAGGCGCGCAGTCCTGCTTCACAGTAGCTGTAGCTCAGCACAGTGGTAATGAATCTGAAATGCAATACGTGATAAAGGGTGATGTGAATGCTGACGGTGCGTGCAATACCGCAGACGCGATGATATTGCAAAAGTGGCTGCTTACGGTTCCGGATACGGAGCTGAAAGACTGAAAAGCGGCTGATTTCAATGAAGACAATCAGCTCGATGCCCGTGACTTATCCATGATGAAGCGCGTACTGATGAAGTAGTAATGTGCTTCATTTGTATGAATGATAACCGAAATCTTTGCATAGAATGAGCCAGTGGAGATTGATTTTTCTTCACTGGCTCATATATATTGTATAGGTATGAGATGAAAGCCGCAGCCCTGCAGGGCTGCATCAGGGATAAAGATTATATTTTATACCAATGCAGAATTCTCATGTAAATGTGTCAAAAACAGTGATTTTTGAAATTGATGTCAAAATGCCTCTGAGTAGGGGAGTGCAGGAAAATTGAAAGGCTCGTAAATGCGAGCATCTACGAGCCTTTTGAATTGGCTAAAGACTCCAGTTTCAGATACAATGCGCCCTCTGGATGGTCAGGGGATATTTTTTATTTGCCTAAAGCTATCTTTTTTTGTTTACAATGGCGACCGTCAATGACTAGTGGCTCACTTTTTTATTAGCGCTCTGGCTCAGTATTTTATTAACAAACGTAGGTATGCTCTTTTGTTACGCTAATTCTTGTCAAAGAAGGCGGACTCTGAAAAATGCTTGTTATCAGCTTATTATGTCGGCAAAAATGATTTTCTGTGTCAAAAACTGCGAAATTCCTTATATTTTGACATCTTCATAAAATCTTCACTTGACAAGAGAGAAATATAATGCTATAATAAATGACAAGAGAATATGATTGTTCGTGCAGTCTCAGTATTACGTCATACTACAAATATCAGTTTTTATCGAAGGAGTTTTATTATGAATACAAGTATGAAAAAACGATTCAGTTCTATTCTTTGCGCGCTGGCTTTTGCATCTGCTCTGACAGTTCCTGCAAGCGCACAGTCTTGGGGTAACAGCAAGTGCGGTGCTTCCAATGTGGAAGTGCTTCAGGTTCGTTACAACGGTGCTGCATGGGTTTACTCGGGTTCCGGCAAGACTTGGTGCTGGTTCAAGTATTCCAGAAACGGCAGAACTCTGATGCAGAAGACTGCTAGGTACAACCAGAAGGTCACCGGTTCTGTTTGGGACGATCTGATCCACTGGGACGATGCACACACCACGAAATTCAATTACAACTGGGGTTAATTCATCCGGTTCAGTCGCATACTGAGGCGTTCTAAAATGATAGCGGACGATCTTTCTGTTCCGGACGCTGTCTGAGCATTCTGACGCCTGCACGAACAGTTATTTCTCTCTTTCTATTTGAAATCGCCGCAATTGAGATCTGACACTTGTATCCACACTTTTTGCACGCAGGAGTCATGGGTGATCTGATGAAGAAGTCATTGTTTCGATGGTTTGATAGGGTTGAATTGCTGTGTTGTTATGCATTGTGCTTCCTTTTCAGCATATTATTTGAATACTTCAGAACAATACCGATCGAATCGGAGTTTTTGAAGTCATATCTCAAACAGTTCTATGACTATCAAACCTTTATTACACTTTTGATTTCGGTTCTTTCTGTCATTTTTCATTACAAAATGTTGCAGAGAAGAAAGCGGGAAGTTCATTGCCGCATTCTTGTCGGAGATACTATTTCTTCTGTCACGCTGCGATACTTTTGTGAATGCTTGATGATGCTGGGAACTGTTTTTTTCGCTGCAATTATATGGACCCTCGCACTGAGACTGACGATCCGTTATAACGTTTATTTACTATTTGCTTTTCTGCTCTATATACTAATCAGTTCCGGGATGGTGCATACATTTGAAAATATTTAAATTCTTTGTCAAAAATATATTCTTACGAAAACTGGTAATTGCATTGTGTACGCTGCTTTTGATCTTCTTAAGCAATTATCTGGTTTTCATTTCCTCGCGTTCCGTCATTTCAACGCTTCAGGGCTTTGACGAGATCAAGCATCTCAACCAAGAGAAAAGTTATATTTCCAACATAGATCCTGACAGCAACTTCGATATGGAGCGCTTGAATGCAAACAAACTGAGAGATATTTATGATTACATCAACGAGCATTTCAAATATGCTTTTTTCACGGAAGGCTACATGATATCCATGCCGAATCAATACGATATGGAGCTTTCCTGCTCGTATTTGAATGAAGAATACTATGATCTGAATAAGCAATTTAAAATCACGCAGGGAGATCCGTTGACATTTGATTATGAGATCAGCGATCACCCCGAGATTCCTGTTTTGATCGGACATGGCTTAAGTGAAACCTATCCGCTCGGATCTTCCATGGAAATCGACGATCCGGTGCTTCACAGACCGGTTACGCTGAAAGTACAGGGCATTCTGGATTCCAATATCGCACATTCAAATCTATACTCGCTCAGTTCCAAGCAATACTACAATTTTGCGATCATGATTCCGGTCAACAAAGCATACATTCAGAATTCCGATATTGCATTTCAGTTTCAGGGTTTGAATGATCTGATCCTTCTTCAAACATCCAGAGACAAAGTAGATGCATTCAGCGATGTTTTGTATGACAAGTTGGGCGCAAAATACAACTTCTACACGCAGGAAGAAAATTTTGAGTATTTCAATGAGATTTTTTTCAGCTCCATGAAAGTAATCCTGTGGATCACGGCGATCGTGTTATTGGCATTGTTCTGCATGGCAGTCTGGAGTTCGCTTTCCAGCATACGCCTGATGATCAAGGACTTTACCATCAATCTGTTTGTCGGTATGCGCTACTCCAAGCTGAAAAGAGTCCTGTTCGGCTATTATGGATTGATCTTCGGTATCAATCTGATAATTCTCTTTGCGATCACCGCCAGCTCCAGACAAGCGAGCTGGGTGCGAAAAGATCCGACCTTCTGCACATTCGGCTTATTCGGAATAATCGGCATGGATTGGCTCTCTCTGCTGACAGTCCTGCTGTTTGATGTGATCATGGGCGTGTTCCTGGTTGAGATTCTGATGTGGAGAATTAAAAAAGTACCGATTTCTCTGGGAGTATTGCAATGAATAAGATAATTGATCTATGTGTAAAGGAAAAGGCGTATAAGAACAAAAAAACGCCTGCCACGATCCTGCGCGACTTCAAACTGGAGGTCAGCAGCGGTGAAACGATTGCGATCGTTGGGAAATCCGGCGTTGGCAAGACTTCTCTGTTGAATATTCTTGGGCTGTTGGATCGAAACTACAGTGGAACCTACACGCTGTTCGGTGCGAATACAAACGAAGCGGATCTGAGTCAGCTAGCGGCTTGGCGGAACGAAAAGATCGGGTTTGTGCTTCAGGAATCCGCGCTGATTGATTCCCTGACGATCGAAGACAATATCAAACTGCCCCTGCTTTATTCCAAATCCGGAAGCAGCTCGGCATCCGCAACATATTCGCGTATCGTCGATACCATCGGTATCCAGTCGATTCTGAAAAAGAAGCCGCTTGAATGCTCCGGCGGTGAAAAGGCACGCGCTGTTTTTGCGAGAGCTGTGATACTGAATCCGCCGCTCATCCTGTGCGATGAACCGACTGCTTCGCTCGATCCGGAAAACAAGGAAAATCTGCTGTCATTACTCTCCAGAATGAATCAGGAATCTCACGCCACAATCATTACAGTTACACACGATATAGATGTAGCAAACAGACACGAAAAAATCATTAAGCTTGAAAGGGAGATGTAAGCCGTGGGTTTTGCAGCAATGGTTCTGTTATTCATTTTCGGTATTATTTTGATTATCCTTGGTATTTCTTTCATCAGGAAGCCGAAAAAAAAGCCGGTCGGCATCTTGATGATCGCAGTGGGAATCGTGCTGGTTATGGTCGCAGTCTGGCTCGGTTTGCCCAAATAAAGCATATCCTGATACACAAATAACAAAAAGACGATATCACCCATGAGTGGGCAGATATCGTCTTTTTTGATGATTGGAAAGTTAGCGGCAACAATAGGAGCTGATTACAATTAAATCCTTTGTTATTAAATACTACCTGATTCCGCAAAACTCAAAACGCTTCAGCGATTCTGAGGAAAGTACAAATCCAGCCGTTAGAGTGACCGAGCGCAAGTCGTAATTTACGTGCGTGATCAGTCAGATGACCTGCGAGCAGAATCAGATTGTCGATCACAGTCCGAATTCTTCTGCGTTTGATCGTGCTGTGACGAATGGGCATATCATTCCCTTTCATTGCTGCTGTTCCGATGATGCGAAGAATGTTGTAAGCGATCATCGTGAGCTTCAAAATCAGCGCATTTGTCTCAAATTTGCCGCTGGGCAGACGGTCGATGCCCATATCGGTCTTGATCTCACTGTGATACTGCTCGCAGACAGCATGATTATGATACAGCGCGATGACTTCTTCATCGGAAACTCCGAGCGATGTCCAGTACATATCTATTTCTGTTTCCGGAAACAGCATTTCCTGACCGTTTGCATCGGTTGTTCTTTCAGTGATCTCATAAACCATGCGAATGGCGAATGATCCGTCCTTTTCCGTTTCAAAATTCCGCCATGTACTGCCGATACAGACTGCTTTTCCATCTCTGGGATGCTTCACATTCTGGCAGACAGCTTTCATTTCTTCTGCGATTGCAAATCGGTCTTCACGTCGAAAATTGTGCTTGATGAGAAATTTCAGCTGCGGATCATGCCAATGCAGAAGCAGCATATTTTCAAGTGCATCATTGCCGGAATCCATGCGAAACAGCAGCGACTTTTTTGTCATCTGCTTCGCTGCTGCGATGGTTTCGGCTAGAAATTCCGGCGTGCCAGACTGGCAGTGCTGCTTGCCTTCACGAAGCTATGCATTGCAGAGATACCCCTCAGTTCCGGAACATCATATTTTTAATATTTATTTTAATAAATAAAATGGTATTCTTCTAAAGCATAGAAGACCTGTTATTCCGGGATGCAGTTATTCTGATAGGTCGCAAATATGGTAGACGGATTATCGTAATAAAAACTGCTGTTGTAGTCTTCAATCAAATCTACAATAGGGGAGTCAAATACTTCTGCAAGCGCTTCGACAATGCCGCAGCCTTTGTTATCAGCAACAGCCAGAATCAACCGTTTATAGACCTTACCAATATCCCAATGAGACGGAACAGCATATTCACAGGATGAAATGTTATCGTAAGAACCCTCTCTGATTTCGCATTCTGCAATGAAATCATCCGATACTCTGTCAATATTATCGCTGTGATAAATGTCAGCAAGGTCGTATATTTTGGCGATTTGCTCTTTTCCTAAAGTGTTTGAAACAGCAGTCGGATGATTGTGTGTTTTTCTTGCAATATACACAATCAGGCTGCAAGTATAGAAAAGATCATTGCACTTTTTATCTTCGCGTCCGTTCATTTTCTGACAGCCTCCGATTTATAGAATGCCAGACAGGAAAGAGCATGTTCTGTGCAGAAATTGATCTGATGTGTCGGATACTTGAATTTTGCGAGCATCCAGAACTGTTCTCTGGTTATGACGCCGTCGATATAGTCGGATACATAGTTGTATATCTGGTCATTTGCCATTGCGCCGATCAATATCATGTTGGTGAGGCTTACCGCTGCGGCAGGCAATCATGAAATCCAGCCAATCATCCGTCATTTCCTTGAATTCGAGAATATCAAGCTTTTCATTGATGAGCAGTGAATAAATGTTTACAACCGGCGTTGCATATCTCTTTGCCCAGCGTTTAGCCTGTTCCTTGATGACCGTGCAATAGAACCTGTTCCGAAATCTTTGGTATTGCGGCCAACAATGATTCGCGGCTGCTGTACTTCAGTATAGCAGCCGTGATAGACAAGCATTTTGCCCATAGTTTATCCCTCTTCTGATTTCAGAATCTCTTAATATACATTATATACTATATCACATTTGCCGGATGAAATCAGCCCTTACCAACGCTTTTCCGTTCGGAAGTGGTTTAGATATCTGCACAATTTTGCTGTATCCGATTTCTTTCATGACCTGAATGAGTGCTGCTTCGTCCATTTGGTGATGAATGCTGTCAAGGCTATCAAATGCGTGCAGATACGGAGATTCAGAAACCCACGCTTTCTCATTTGTGTTGATTTGTATAACACAGCACACATATTCCGGCTTGATTTGTAAAATTATTTTTGATACGCCTCATATCCGATATACTCGATCAGTAGGTTTGCTATGACAAGCTGTGCAGCAAGAACATTTCACGGTATTCTTCCAAAGTGCGTCCCCATGGAACAACGTCGTTTAATTCAAATGCCATTTTTTATCCTTATTTTCCTTCGCGGATATATATTTAGTATAGCACACTTTGAAAGCGAAAGCAAGAGCCATGAGAAATGTATCCGGGAGCTGAATGCGTCTCCCGGTTTTTTATAATATGATCGTATCGTTTTGCCCTTGCATTCTGAGGTTTCCTATGCTATAATGAAGGAAAAACAATACAACTTCCGGTAGAGAGGGGGCTTCAGAATTGATTATCAAGAGATTACTTTCATTAGCGGCTTCAATGCTTTGCTGTGCAGGCACGTTTACAACATACGCAGACACAAGTGCAGCAGGAATATCCGACGAAATTCAAGGCGTCAACGGTACTGTGTTTACCATTGAGCGACCGGATGCATCCGCTTTGACCGTTGTGAACGCCTCGGATTTCGGGCTATCGGCGGATGCCACAGATAATACACAGGCAATGCGGGATGCCTTTGATTACTGCCGCAGTCATTCCGGCACAAAGCTTGTGATTGAACCGGGCATCTATCATTTCAGCCCGGATGAGGACATCTATCTGAACAGACTGCACGATATTATGATCGACGCACAGGGCGCAGAATTCATTTTCAGCACGCCGCATTATTTCAAGCTCTATGCCTGTGAGAATGTCGAGATTCGGGATATGGTTGTGGATTGGGACTGGAACACGCTTCGGCTCGGTTCTATCGTCAAAATCAAAAATGAAAATGATGCAGACAATACCCTTGAAATTGAATTCACGGAACTGGATGAGGTCGATGCGGATATTCCGATTCTGAGTTTTATGAAGAGAAAGGGCATGGGCAGCCATGATAAAAAAAGAGAGCTATTCTGTACAGCTGCCTGATCATATAGAAGGAGCGTTACTATGAAAAAAATATTATCTATTCTCGTCACCTGTGTACTGATGTTCACACTTATGCCGCATCAGGCGATGATGGTGAGCCGCGCGTTGGATTCTGAACTGATTGTTTATCCGCAGTATGATGAGAGAATTCCAAGATGCTATGAATACGGCGTCACGGTTCATCAGGGAGATCAAAGCGAAAAGCTGACGGTGTACAACAGAAATACAAGCGGGGAACAGATGACGCTGCGCTGCTGGAAACCGGATTTCAACCGGAGATTCTGTGAGTTTGCATTTACAGGCGAGGTGCGTGTAGATATTGAGGTCTGTCACGACTTTTCTTCCTACAGCATTCTTCCGTCTGCGAAGGAATACCGCAATGAATACCATGACGGCATCATTTCCGTCTGGCTTGACGAAAACAACACCAATTTTATTCTCCGCCTTGACGATGACGACGACAGCATTCTATCTGTTTTTGCAGATGCGCCGGAAGATTATGAGATCAACAAAAATGACGATTCTGTGCTGTATGTGGATGAGAAATGGTATGATCCGGACGACAGCAGTGCTGTCTATATTGTTCCGGAGAATATCAAAACCGTCTATATTGCACCGGGCGCTGTTCTGTACAGCCGCTTATTCGTTCAGACAAAAGATGTGACAGTCTGCGGTCACGGTATTTTGCTGGATCCGTACAGCAATGTCTATGACACAACCATCACATCGGAAGAGAACAGCAAGATGGTTCTGCGTGTGCAGGCAAATCATACCACCATAAAAGATATCAAGGTGATCGACTCTCAGAATTTCAATGTCTTTCTGGAAGGCGGTTCTGATCACACGGTCGAAAATGTCAAATGCCTGAGTTCAAGGATCACGACCGACGGAATTGCTGTCGGCGCAGGCAATGTTGAGATTCATAACTGCTTTTTCTATGTCGGGGACAATGCCATTGTATATAGCGGCGGTGCCGGATATCATCATATCAGTGACTGCATCATCGGCACGACCTGTGCAGCGATCTTTCCACAGCATCGTTCTCCGTATGAAATTGAGTTCAAAGACAATTATGTTTTCCGTGCCAATGAGGGCATTGTCAATAACTGGTTCAACGGTGCGCAGATACAGTCGGAAATGAAGCACATGACATTTGAGAATCTGGATTGCAGTGATGTCATCGATACGCCATGGATTTTCAGCGGAAATAATATGGGAGATGCCGAGAAGTATTACACCTTCCGGAATTGCCGTTTTGCAAATATCCGCGGTGATTCTGTGATCAAGTCATGGGAAAGCACCGCAGGACAGGCTGTTTTCGTAATCAACAACAAGGACAATCTGCACTGCTCAAATTATACAATGGAGTTTCAGAACTGTACGATTGACGGAAAGCTCATTACATCTCCGTCTGATCTGAATCCACAGCTTACCGAAGGCAACGAAATCACATTTCTGATAGAAAATGACAGCTCGCCGGAAACGCAGTCTGTCGGGAAACATACTGTCAATCATGTATATAACAAAAAAGTGTATATCGGTGATTGTCTTGTGCCGCTTGAACACCAGCCTGTACGAAAGGGCGGCGAATACTATCTGCCTGAACAGGAGATCTGTGATGCATGGGGAATCCAAATAAACAGCGATACGAAGGGCGAAATCATCAGCGGAATAAAGTACATATCTCTGTCACAGGCAAGCATTTATTACGCAAATGCGCAGTATGACAGCAACCGTTCTGCTATCCTGCTTGCACCAATCTGTCAAAGCAGCAGAAATCTTCTCACGGAAAAGGAAGCCGTATCAATCTGGAATCCATATTCGTATCCGAACGTGATCCTGTCTCCGTATAATGATCAGGGCGAGGTCGTGCTTCGATGCGACGTCAATCAGGATCTATATAATCCGGGAATGTTTACGGGTATCACCGATGTACTGAAACAGAACGGTGCCGGAAAATATACAGTCCGGTTTGAGGCAAAAAGCTATGACGGGAAACAGTATCCCGTTCAGATACGTATTCATAATACACGTTATGAGGGGGATAAGCTGCTCCAGAAAACACCGATGGAAGCTGTTACCGTAAACGGCGATTGGTCAGTCTATGAAGCTGAGTTTGATTTGTCTGACTGGGATATGTCCGATGATTCCGTCACACATCTTCGTATCGGTTCAGATAATACGCACGGCTATGATGTTCTGTTCAGAAACGTCGAAATGACAGTAGCTGCTCCTGAAATCACCGGAGATATCAATATGGACGGTGCATTCAATATCACGGATGTTGTGCTGCTTCGGAAATGGCTGCTTACTGCGCCGGATACGGTTCTTCCCGACTGGAAAGCAGGGGATATGAACGATGATAACCGACTTGATGCCCGCGACCTGTCCATGATGAAGCGTGTACTGATGAAATAGTAACGTGCTTCGTTTTGCCCGTTTGGATTCAGAATACCAATTCTGTATAATGATCGTATTCAAATCACAAAGTGCAAAGTTGCCGATACCGCCTTTAATATGTTTCTCTATATAGATTTCATAGCTTGTAAATGTGGTTTGACGAACGACATTTTTTGCGTAGGTATTTAGCCACATATGCAGGAATTCATACAGTGTTGTCTTGCATGGTTCTACATAGGTATTCGAGCGCAGCTGCCTGAGCAGTTCATTCATCTTGTCTGAAACTTCTTTGCGGGTTTTACCGTAAATATATTTGCGCTTATATTGCCCGTTTGCGCTCGGCATTGAAACCAAACCGCGCCATCGTCCTTGCTTATCCTTATATATAGATCCTTCATTGTTTCCGCGTCTTGACATCTTAATCACCTCCAAAGCCCTGCCGTCCGGCAGGGCTTTCCTATTATAATTCCGCTAGTGCGAGTTCTGCACCGTAGCTCTCAGGGTCACAGAGGAAGCCTTCGATTTCATCATAACCGAATCCTTGCTCCCGAAGGTAACGGATGTCCTCGGGATCTACCCCGTAATAGCCCGCGAATTCAATCAAAATAAGATAGTCCGAGTCTTCGGAGCAGTCGGTCGGAACTACTTTCTCCCAGTTATAGAAGCTGCTGCCGAGTCCGTACCATCGGTTACTATATATAGAATAATCCGGCTGCACGGTGTAGCTGCTGCGGGTGATCTTGCCGTCCGGCGAAATCCGTAGCAGTTCACCTTCCTTCACATCTATGACCTCATATTTCGGAAACTGCGCCGGAATCTGCTTGAATGCTGCCGTCATGATCTCCTTCGTGGAAGCGTACACATAAAGACCGAGCGCCGGAAAGTGAATTAGGTACAGCGGGGACTCGCCTTTGACAAACCAGAGGCTGTTCGCTTTATCCAGAATGGTAAATGTGAAATAGCCCCGTACACTTTCCGCAGCATACCTCATAGAATCAAAGTTCAGCTCCTTCTGCGATTCAATCAGCTGAACAGCAATGAAGCTGTCGGTTTCAATGTGAGTATCCGGCAGACGCAGCTGAGAGCGGAGCAGCTCGTCATTGTAGAGCACTCCATTGTGTGCCAATGCAAAGTCTATTTCGGCATGACCACGGAACGGGTGATTATGCAGAATGCGGCCGCAGCCTTCGCATCTGCGGTAGTGATCCTCGAAGCAACAGGAGCAAAGTGTGGTGCGGTCATCGCAGATTGAGTCATTGCGCCAGATTGTTTCGCCGCAACAGCAATGTGGAAGAAATCAACCGGTATGCAAATTATGTAGCGGAAATGACATCGCGGCGTGTCAGATGGGTGTTCGGGAGATAAAAATGATACACAATAAAGGCGGAAAGCGACACGCAGCCGTTTCCCGCTCTTTGTATGTCATATTCAGTTTACACAGTTATTATCCAGCAGCAAAACTGATCAAATCATGGTAGTATTTTTGCAGCCTCTCGTTGAAATGTTGATTGTAAACCATCATAAGTGATGATTTCACCTTTTAAATATTTTCCAACGGTCCGGTAAAACAGCCAATCCAGATCGGAATCATATTGCATCGGTTCTGCCGGGAGATCAAAAGATCGGACATTATTCAGCAAAGTCGGATATTGGCTTTGACCGCCGAGAAGCGGATTTCCGTATCCGGAGTCGTTGTTGAACTTCGATATTGCTGCATCGTTGTTTACGAATTCTCCGCGTTCATTCATATATTGCAGCATTGTATTTGGATCCACAGTTATGTCGTAGAGAAAATCATGTGCGATTTCCCGGCTGTTACATTTGGGCGAAACTGCAATCTCTGCTCCGCCCCAATACCATTGCGCCGGGCCTTCAGTTATTCGGTATTTGCCATAGGTTGCTCCATTAACACCGCCTTCCGAGTAGGAAAGCATAGAATCTTTTACAAGACACCATGTGCAGTGGAAAAAGCCCATGGTGGCATCATTCTGCCCGATCGTATACCAATCATCTGACCACTGCTCAGCTTTTGTGACATATCCTTTATCATAGTACAGTTTGGCAAAGTCAACAAAAGATCTTCCAGCATCTGATATCTGCGCTTTGCCGTTGGAATCGATATATGATTCACGAATATTACACGACCAAATCTGCCATAAGCTGCCAAGACAATCGGCCATTGCTGTTTTTCCGTTCGTGAGACCGCGCACAGTCTCGGCAGTTTGGGTAAAGGTGTCCCAATCCTTGACAAAATGCTGCATTTCCTCCGGTGTTGCCGCGCCGAGCAGTGTTTTAGCAAGATCAGCGCGGTAAACATAAGCGCCCGGTGCCGCCATCCAGGTGACCGCTTTCAGTGTACCGTTTTTGTCTCTTCCAAAACGCAATGTATAGGGGAAACATTGGGCGAAATCAGATTCATGGAAACCCAGCCGTGTCAAAGGAACGGAATACTGATCGTTGCTAATATAATCAAGTCGCCAGTCATAGTCAACCAGATAGAGATCGACATCTTCCCCGCCAGCAAAATAGTTTGCATATCCTTCTCGTGCTTCTGCACCAGAATTGCCTACAGTGACAAACCGCACCTTATTTGCATATTCAGGATGATTTGCTTCAAAGATCTCGATCATTTGATTAAACTCGCTCTCCCAGCCGCCCCAGAATATGATCGTCAGCGGATCGTCCGGGACAGAAGGAACGAGCATGGCATTCGCAGTTATTATTTCAAGCAGCTTTTTCATATCAAGCATAGTCAGGAGATGATCTTTGTCAATATCAGCTGATTCCAGTGTAACGGAGGAAATGACAGTCTGCGGTAAAGCCTCATCCTCTGCGAGAAAATGCGCAAGAATCACAGCATCAGCAACTGTCAATTCGTTGTCTCCGTTCAGATCGCCTTCAGACAGCATGGCTGTTTCTGCATAAACTGTTTTTTCCTCAAAGCCCTGCTGTTTCGATACAGAACCACACATAGAGATTACCACAGCTGCCGCGGTCAGCAATCCGCATAATGATTTTGCTTTCATCTTTCTTCCTCCTTTTGATTTCTATTCCTCCGGGCGGACATCATCGAAATACAGCGACGTCAGCGCGCGCAGCAAGTCTGCACATCGTATTCATCCATGTACCATTATACATCTTAATTATAGCATAACCCAGCATAATGTACAAGTCATTTGAGATGGTTATATTGAACAAAAATCTCGCTTGCTTTTATGCGGATTTGATAAAATCATTGTTTCAAACGAAAACCAGCACGCAGCATCGTTAAGCGTGCTGACGGTCGGTTTCAGACATCTGATCTGCGTAATATGTTATGATTCTACGATTGTTGAACAGAGAGACTTGGTCTGTTCACTATCTCTTGATGATGTCTCATTAAATTTCAAAGCGACAGATATTCAGTGTGCTGCACTACATAGTGATTGCCGCCTCATTCAATTTGTAAAAGATCATTGGCAACAAATAATTTTTGAGATTAGTAAAGGCATAGATAATACAGTTATCCCAGAAAATATACCATCCCACCTACGAAATGCATTTCTAATTATACAAATTACATATGAACTGATTTCTACTAATATTCCTGAGCTGTTGCCAGCCGATTTCGATCCGAAAATGATTGCGAGATGGCTTTCTGGAGAAGCTGTTTCACCTAACACTGATCAGGCAATCACTGAACAGTTCCGTTCTGCGTTCATTTCTCTTTTGGAAAGCAAACAACTTCATGTGTTTAGTGAGAGACGCGATGTTGAGGGAAAACCTAATGCTATCGCTGTAACACCTGACGATGTTTTCCTCGATACTTCTACTTAGCTTCTTCCCACTGTGCCTTGGACTCCGCTTTTGGGATGAACCGGTCACCGGAAGAAAGATCAATATTGCGGAAGCTGTCTCCGTCAGGCTGAGTCCGGACTGTGCCGTTGAAAGTGCGCAGTCCTGCTTTCCAGTAAATGTATTGACGAGAAGCAGTCTGTATGTTATAATGATTATATACCGCAGCGACGATGCAGTCAGATAGGGGAGGGAACGCTATGAAAAGAAAGCTGTTCAGTATGCTGTTTGTACTGGTCATGGTCATTACTATGATACCGTTTCGTGTATATGCTGAGAATACCGGTGCCGACAGTTCACAGTCGGAAAGCTTCGGCGAGTTTATCAGCGGTGAACAGATTATCTGTGATATGATCGGGAAAAACGGCATGAACGCGCATCCGCGTATTATCATGACGGAAGAGAAATTTGCAAAGTTGAAAACACATATCGGGGATGATTCCGTAACGGCGGTTCTGCTTGAGAAGCTGCGCGGGGAAGCAGACCGGATCATGGAACAGCCGGTATGTCAGTATGAGATTCCGGACGGAATCCGTCTCCTTGAAACATCCAAAAAAATCCAGCGGAGAGTTGCAGCACTGGCTCTTGCATACAATATTTTCGGCGATGAAAAATATGCACAGCGCGGCTACGCGGAACTGAAAGCCGCTTGTGATTTCCAGGACTGGAATCCGAGGCATTTTCTCGATACTGCGGAAATGAGCACGGGCTTTGCGCTCGGCTATGACTGGCTCTATCAATGGATGGACGATGCGCAGCGGGCGTTCATCCGGCAGAATATGATTGAAAAAGGTTTTATGCAGGTCATGGAGGATTTTGAGGACAAGCCCCGAACCCGTACCTATAAATGGTATCAGGATTATCCTGGTGATAACTGGAAGCTGGTCTGCACCGGGAGCATGAGCATGGCGGCGCTTGCATTCGGAGACGAAGAAGATGCAAGAAGCATTGCGGCTGATGTCCTCAACTACGCTTACAAGGAAGCATATTCTTTTGTCCGCCGTGCTTACAGTCCAAAAGACGGCACATACAGCGAGGGTCTCGGTTATTGGGATTATGCGACATATTATCTCGGACTGCATTCTTCTGCACTGAGAAGTGCCGCCGGAACGGATTACGGCCTTTCGGATTTTGACGGACTGCGCAAATCAGTTGATTTTGTCCGCTATATGAGCTCCAATACTTCCAAATCATTCAGCTTCGGCGACGACGGAGACAGCCGCGATACCGGCTGGGCAGTGCTTCTTTGGCTGGGTGAATACTATCAGGACTACGGTATATCTGCAATTCGCATGAAGAAGATTCCGGATGACAGCTTCAATTATCTTGATCTGCTTTGGATCGATGAGGATCAGACGCCTGCTTCCTCCGCAGACAGTCCGACGGACTGGGGCGAGATTGGGGCTTCCAATGCCAGCTTCCGGAATACATGGGATGAAAGCGGAATCGTTGCGGCACTTCATGCCGGCACAAACAATTATAAATATCACGGTCACTACGATCTGGGGGCATTCTATCTCGAATCAAATGGCGCAAGATTCTTTACTGATCTGGGCAATGAGAATTATGAGCTGGAAAACCGTCAGTATTCCTATCGGATCCGGGCGGAAGGACATAACACGCTTGTGATCAACCCGTCTCAGGAGCTCGATCAGCAGGAAGGCGCAGAATGTCTGATCACTGGTTTCAGCGGTGGAAACGAAGCATTTGCGATTACCGATCTGACTGAAGCATACGAACCGAGCGGTGCGGAACGTGTTGTCCGCGGGCTGAAAATGATAAAGGAAAAAGAATGTGTCATCATTCAGGATGAAATCGTACTGAATGCTCCCGGTGAGATATACTGGTTTGCGCACACGAAGGGACAGATTTCGCTTACGAATGACGGCAGAAGTGCCATAGTAACCGTTGGTTCAGAGAAACTGTGGGTCGGTATCATCAGTAATGAAGGAAAATTTACTGTGATGAACGCTGAATTACTGCCGACATCCCGTGCCGTATCGAATCAGAAGGACAACAGTGAATACAGAAAGCTTGCGGTTTATCTGACCAATACGAAGAATACAACGATTTCCATTGCCTGTATTCCGTTGAAACAGGGAGAAACACAGCCTGCATGGACACCGGCTGTAACCCCAATTTCCGAATGGACGACTCAGGTGATAAAGGGCGATGTGAATGCTGACGGTGCGTGCAATACCGCAGACGCGATGATATTGCAGAAGTGGCTGCTTGCTGTTCAGGATACGGAGCTGAGAGACTGGAAAGCGGCAGATTTCAACAATGATAATCACCTTGATGCCAGTGACCTGTCCATGATGAAGCGTGTACTGATGAAATTGTAATCTGTTTCATTTGTATGGTAACACCAAAATTCCAGGGGCTAATGGAGATACACATTTTTATCCTGGCGATGAATATGAGGGGTGGTGGTAATATCATGAAAGAAATATTTCACCTGTTCATAGACTCTGGATTGCATGATTATCTACTGAAGGATATTCACATAAACTATTCAACTTCCGTTATAATTATAAAGTTAGCAGACTGTAAGAATAATAGTAAGGATATTATACTAAGACACTTCAAATCATTTACTTTAAATAATATTAGGGAGTGGGGAGAAGGGGCGTATATAGTATCAAGTGATGTAATTGCAAATGATACATTAACAACTTTAGAATTTCAATTAAATTCCGGTGATGAATGCTGTATAACTTTGTATAATTCCTAAAAAATTGATAACCGAGGCCGAGATAATTTCAATGCCTCGGTTTCCTTTTCTGTGTCAACGCCTCGGTTTACTTTTTTACCAATTTTAGAACATACATTTTTGTTGTAGCTATAAAAATAACCGAAGAGTTGTGCGTTTTGCTCTTGAAGTTCACGATTCTTCGAACTTAACTCAACTAATTCAGATAAGCTTTTTTCAATGTCAATAGAATCTCCCCTGATCCAGCCAGGTCGATTCTTTCGGTTCATTGCTTTATGAAGCGATAGAGTAACTTCAGTACCCAATTCATCAATCGTACTAAACCATTTAACCTCACGACCGGTTTTAACATCATCTTTAAAGGTCTGAAGTTTTTTTAGCAACTCAAGATCACTATCCAACTTGTCGACAGTTATTGCGGAATCCTCTTTGATGTATGCAAGAATCGGAAGACCAATGCTTTGGGCATATCGATATTCTTTCTCTGTATAACTTATTCCTTTATCTGGTCCATCATTAATTACAGAGCCATACCGCTTTCCGATAATAAGGACATAGTAATCGGAAGAATCTATTGTGTCTTTAATAATCTCCCACTGTTCCTCATCTGCGGCACTAAACATCTCCATGCCAATAGGAAACTGATACATAGATAGAATTACATCACGAACTTTTTTACGTTCTTCGATCAAGTCAGTATATGTAGAAGAAATAAAAATCTGGTATTTTTTATCCATACAGCCCTCCATCTAAAGAATATGATTTCAAGAATCTTCTATTATTATTTTATCACAGAATGGACTTGACAATAAATGTGCAGTCAAATCTCACCCAAAATCCCAATAGCAACCATCAAGCCGCAACACCCTGCGACAAATACATCTCCCTGTAAGCTACCGGCGGCAGCCCATCAGGATTAAAACTTGTGACCCGAATCGTGTTATAATACCCGAACACATACCGGAAAATTATTGTCCTGACTTCATCCCTCGTCATCCGATGCGTTGGGATCCGGTACAACTTCTCCTTCTTCAACGTCGCAAAAAAAGATCTCCATACGGGCATTATCATAACAATGATGCACGCCGCTCAGACTTTGGACCATGCCCATGCTCCGCAGTTTCTCACGGAATGTGCCGCTTGTATACTGGCTTCCACGGTCGCTGTGCAGAATTGCACCGGAAACACGCTTGCCATAGCCACTTTTCAACTGTTGCAGCGTATCCACACACAGCTCTTTCTTCATGTTATCACGCATCTCCAACGCCACGATCTCGCCATTGAAACAGTCCATAATCGGCGAAACATAGAGCTTTCCGTCCATGCAGGGAACCTCTGTAATATCTATTAATAACTTCTTCAGCGGCTCATCCGCATGAAAATTCTGCTTGATCAGATTCTCTTGCTCCTGAATTTCTGTATCAGCCTTTGTGATGCCATGCGATGTGCGCTTTTTATGCAGCAATCCAGCCGTTTTCATGGCTCTGTATACTGTACGGATGCTCACCTGCACACTGTTCTGCCAAAGTGCAGTGTGCATCCGACGTACACCGTAGTTGTCATTGTCCTCGTGTTCAGCAAGAATGACGTTAATTTTGACCAGAAGAAGCTGCTGTTTTGTCGGTTTATTGCGATTTTTCAGCCATCTGTAATAACCTGATTCGCCGATTTTCAGCACTCTGCACATCTCTTTCACGGTGTAAATTCCCTTGAATTCCAGGATGAACAGGTGACGTTCACAGGTCTTTACTTCTTCCGGTCTTTTGCGAAGAAACCGAGTGCGTCTTTCAGAATGTCATTGGCACGCCGAAGTTCGGCATTTTCACGCTCCAGCTCACGGATCCGACGCTGCTGCTCCGCATCGGAAAGTCTGGGAGCATTCAGCTGCTCCTTGCGTTTGCTGCGCCAGTCAGCAAGCGTGTAATACTTCAATCCGAGCTGGGCTGCTGCTTTCTTTACGCCGATCTCGTCGGACAGCTTCAGGGCTTCCTCTTTGAATTCTTTGCTGTAGTTCATGTTCTCCACCTCGTCTAATTTGTTTTGTTACTTCTATTCTATCAGATTTTTGGGTGGTTTGCAACTGTACTTTTATTATAACACTTCAAAATCGGAAAGGAAAAAACAATGAATACATTTTTCGGCTCGCTTCAACATGTATTTGCAACGGCAAACAAAATACAGATGCTATGGGGCATCGGAGTTCTTCTTGTCATGCTGATTCTTGCAGTTCTGCATCATATATGGCGTGATGATCCGAAAAAACTGGGACGCTGGCGGCTGCTCTGCCTGCTGCCGCTGCTGATTTGCATTGCGCATTTTGTGATCTATGTCAGCTCCTGCACGATGCTGCTTTCCAGCTTTATTCCGCTTTATCTGCTTGGAATTCTGGCGCTTTTCCCGCTCATCACCGCAAAACGGAAAACCGGACATCGCATTATGATGGTTCCGGTTGTGCTGCTGAGTGCTGCCACAGGTTTCTATTTTTGCGTAACAGCTCCGAATTTCTTCAATTTCTCGCGCAAAAGCTATACCGAATCCTTTCGCGCATTGATGCAGACATTGGATCACCACTATGTTCTGAAGGAATGGAAAGCGGTTGATTTTGCTGCACTGGAAGAAAAATATCTCCCGCTGGTGCAGGAAGCAGAGCAGGAACAGAATCCAGCAAAATTTGAGGAAGCACTTGATTTTGTCAAGAATGAGCTGCATGACGGTCATGTTTTTGTTGATGGCGATTATGACAGCGATACCTACAAGACAGACCGGAAGTTATACGGCTATGGTTTGTCTATGGTTCGGTTAAGCAACGGCGAAGTAATCGCAATCTGCACGGACGAAGCTGTGCAAAAGCAAGGTATTTCGGACGGCACTGTCATTACAAAATGGAACGGAAAGCCTGTACTGCAAGCGGCGGATGAGGATGTTGCTGATCTCGGAATGCCCGTAAAGGCAAACGATGATTTTCTCGCCGTCATGAATCTTTGCCTGACCGGCGAAGAAACTGTCGAGGTATCCTACCTTGACAAAAACGAAAAGGAGCAGACGGTCAAGCTTTCTGATATCGGAAATATGGAATCGCATCACAAAGCATTTGAGCGCTTTACCCACGAGCAGGAATTTGAAACGGCAGAGGAAATCTATGCTGCGAATTTCAAATCGAAAATGCTGAATGACAAATGCGGCTATATCCAGTTGCTTGCAGAGGGCACAGAAAGTGGTGTGCAGGATACTCTCGGCTATCTCATGGGCGATCACAAATGGGCAAGAGAGATGTTCCGTGAAAAGCTGAACGATCTGAAAACACAGGGCATGGAGTATCTCGTGGTTGATCTGCGCAATAATATGGGCGGCTTTGATGAGATCGGCTGTGCGCTTTGTGATCTGCTGACAGATCAGGAATGGTACGGTCAGGGGCTCGGAATCCGCAAAAACGGACAGTATACCTGCGTATCCGATCACGGCATTCACGGCACTGGTGAGTTTGCTGATTTGCAGGTCGTTGCATTGACAAACTATGTTTGCATCAGCGCCGGCGACGGAACAGCGCTCTATCTTTCCAAGCTGCCGAATGTTACACTTGCCGGCATCACGGATCCCTGCGGATGCAATCAGGAGACAGGCGGCGTTTGTGTGCTGTCCGGCGGCGCTGTGACATTTGGCTTCCCGACCGGTCTGATTCTGGATGAAACCGGTGTTCCGAATGTCGAAACCAAACCCGACCGTATCAGCAGAAATCCGGTTGAGAAGCGCATTCCGCTGGATCATGATGCCGCTATGGCAATATTCCGTGACGAACAGGACTATGAGCTGAATTGGGCAATCAAGTATCTGGAAGATCATGCAGAGTAATGGCACTCAGAAATACTCGACATTCACACCCCAATAGATTATAATAAAAGCAGGGCAGCTCACGAGGAACTGCCCTGCTTATCATTTATTTGTCGTCTTCAATCGTAAAATCCGCATCTATGGCCATTGATGTTGGATCAATCTGAATACTGTTTCCGAAGAAACTTTCGGTCTGCGGCATACCATAAACCGCAACATCGTAATTCAGCCCTTTGGCATTTAGCGTTTCACACAGCGTAATTCCCATCCGCGCTGTATTGTTGAGATCTTCGATAGTCGGTGCAGCTAATTGTCGAAGTGATGTCACTGTCTCATCCGTCAAGCCGTCAGTCGTATGATGCACGGTGTGTTTACGCCCGATATGCACAGAGAGCGTTGGTCTTGCCAGTTGAGAAGGCTCAACAATTTGCTGCGGTGTTTGCGGCACCTTTGCGGTGTTGTTCTGAGCAGGAAGCTGAGACGCTGGTGCTTCCGACCTCATTGTCATTGCGTACGGATTATATGTATTATTCATATCAATCATACTCCCTTCACTTTGGAAGAACGGGTAGTCAACGTATACAGGATCGTACTCATTAATGCAGATATCCTGATTACTAATATCAATTTTCCGATCTACGGACACAACCTCTGACAAGAACAAGCCTTCGTCGATTTCAAGATATTCGAAGCTCTCAGCATCGGAATAGTCGTTGGTGTCCAGAATCTCGTTAATACTGAGCTTGCAGATATCGAAGTCATATTTCCTCAGAATGTCATTTGTTTTCTGTTTGAACGTTTGTAATCCTGACGGACTTTGCTGGTATTTCTTCCCGTCCTTGATGGAAACGGAATTAAACATAAAATGAAGGTGCCTGGTCTTAGAATCCAGATGCAGAACACAAAGGCACTGGAATCCCGGAAACAGACCGGCGACTTCCTTGGCTAGTTCAAGATAATCTTCATTAGATCTTGAAGGAATATCCGGTGTCGGTGAGATTACATATTCAAACCAACATCGCCCTCCCGATTTATGAAAGATTCGCTTTACAGATAGCATTTCCTCTATCACATACGGACTCATACAATTGAATGTCACCACAAATTTGCCACCGTTGGTTTTGGAATCGGCTGTCAGATAGTCCTTCTTTTTGTAAAGGCTCTTCTTATCAGTCCCCTTTTCGTTAATCGCCTTGATAATCGTCATTATCTTCCTCCTCATCTTCGCTGAGATCAGAAAGGTTATCGGCGATCGTACAGAACAGCGCTGCAATTTTAGTCATGTGAGACTTATAGCCCAGATTGACCGCCTTGCGCAACACATCCTCCCAGTACATATTGTGCAGATGATAATCCAGCGTCATCGGGTGTGTGACGATCTCAAAGCCGTCATGCTCTGCTCAATCACAAGGCTCATAACTATAAGCCGATGCAGGTTGAAGTGAAGAAAGTCATTCCCCTCTACGGTAAGAGGTTCGAACAGATGAAGAATCATCCCTTGGATATGTTCTCCGTCAGGGAGAACACATCGACACAATATTGGTGCTTGCAGAGGGAAAACTTCATGTTCAGCGTGATGACTATTGGGAAAATCGCAGTATCATTCAGATGATCGGTGCAGGAGAAATGTTCGGCGAAGCGTATGTTGCTCCAGAAAGCGGTGTGCTTCTGAATGATGTACTGGCAGTGGAAGATTGCACGGTGATCTTCTTTGATGTAAAGCGGATCATCACTGTTTGTTCTTCGGCGTGCCGATTTCATTCAATGGTTGTGCAGAATCTGTTTTTTGCCATTTCCGAAAAGAACCG
>JAZNTW010000035.1:0-5376 GCA_045591925.1 Oscillospiraceae bacterium | reverse complement strand
TGACGTTTTATGAGGTCATATTCCTCAGCTGTCTGTTCAGCCGGATGATGCTTCGGACGGTGGGAATGCTCTTTCAGACTCCACCATTTTCCGTTATATCGTGCCCTCCACCGATAGATTGACATTCGGCTCACCTTGTATCGTATGCTTGCCTCTGTCACCCCGTGTTTCTGTGAATATTTTATTACCCGTTGACGAAACCGTGCTTCTTGTGCTATAATATTCATGAAGATAAACGCCTCTTTTCGTTATGTGTTTTTGTGGTTATTAACATCATAACATATTTGAGGCTGTTTGTCTTCTTTTTTTTGTATCATATCTATTGTATCATAACAGATTTTCACAAGATTTGCCTTTACAGCTTTGCTTCCATTAAGACGGCTGCCTCCTCCGGCTGAGAATAGTACCGCGGACGGTATCCGTTTTGCGTAAAGCCGAGGGATTCATAGAGTGTACGCGCTGCAAGATTGCTCTCGCGTACTTCCAGATAGCAGATGGTACACACCCCCTGCATCAGCTCCGTGACCGCATACCAGAGCTGTTTTGCAATCCCGTGTCTGCGGTATGCGGCATCCACGCAGAGTGTATTCAGTGTGAGTTCATCGAGTACATAGTTGCAGTGGATCATTGCAATGACCGTATCGCCTTTCATGCAGACGAATCCGACCGACTGCGGATTTTCCAATTCTCTGCGATAGATTTCTTCAGACCACGGCGTTGAGAAGCAGCGTTTTGCCAGCTCCGTAACGCCGTGAATATTTTGCGGTGAAAACAGTTCGATTCGCAGCTTATCCTTTTGCGTCATACCAGCTTTGTCCCTCCTGCACATCTGCGGTCAGCGGTACGGAAAGCGTGCAAGCCTGCTCCATTTCGGTGTGCAGAATTTCCGCCGCCTGTTTTGCAAGATGCAGCGGTGCTTCCACGATCAATTCGTCGTGAATCTGGAGAATCAGCTTTGCTTCGGGGATTTCGGTTTTCAACCGCTGCCAGAGCCGCACCATGGCAGATTTGATAATATCTGCGGCAGTTCCCTGAATCGGTGTGTTCATGGCGATTCGTTTACCGGCAGCCTGCACCATTTTATTCGAGCCGCGCAATTCGGGAACATAGCGTTTTCTGCCAAACAGTGTTGTCACAAAGCCGGATTCCTTTGCCTGTTCGACGGTATCGTTCATGAATTTTTGTACGCGCGGGAAGGAATCCAGATAATCCTTGATATAGCGATCGGCTTCTGCAACGGATACGCCGATATCCTTTGAGAGCGAAAATGCACCGATGCCGTAGAGAATGCCGAAATTGACCGCCTTTGCGGCGCTTCGCATTTCCTTTGTGATCATATCCTCCGGCATATGAAAGACCTGTGCTGCCGTTGTCAAGTGGATATCCAGATTTTCCTCAAAGGTACGGCGCATATTTTCATCGCCGCAGAGATGTGCAACGAGTCTCAGCTCAATCTGGCTGTAATCGGCGTCGAGCAGCGTACAGTCCTCTGACGCGATGAAGAATTTCCGCATTTCACGGCCAAGCTCCGTGCGCACGGGGATATTCTGGAGATTCGGCTCTGTGGAGGAAATTCTGCCGGTACGTGTTTCCGTCTGGCGGTAATTGGTATGGATTCTGCCGTCCGCAGTAATCGCGTTGAGCAAACCCTCGACATAGGTGGATTTGAGCTTTGTGAGCTGCCGATACCGCAGGACATGATCGACAATCGGGTGATATCCGCGCAGTCCCTCAAGCACCTCGGCATTGGTAGACCAACCGGTCTTGGTTTTCTTACCGCTTTTCAGAGCAAGATCCTCAAAAAGCACAACGCCAAGCTGTTTCGGGGAGAGGATATTGAATTCCTTGCCGGCGGCTTGATAAACAAGCTGACTGAGTTCCTTAATTTCCGCATCGAGCGCTTCACCGAATCGCTGCACGCCCTCTGCGTCCACACGCACACCGATATGCTCCATATCGGCAAGCACCTCGATAAGCGGCATTTCGATGTCGCGCAGAAGCGTTTCCATGCCCTGTTCGATAATCTGATTTTCCAGATAGACAGAAAGTGCAGGGAGTGCCGCAGCATCCGCAAAATTGCCAAGCTCGGTCTGATAGGGGAGTTTTGCATCATGGCAAAGCCGCTCGATTGCATAGCTTGTTGTCGATGGGTCGAGCAGATACGCGCAGATGATATCATCCAGAACCAGATGATGCAGGGTTTCATTTTGCTGCATGAGCATCCGATAGACGGGCTTTGCGTCAAAAGTACGCTTGGGTGTTTCGGAGGTCAGAAAGCGGAAAACCTGTTTTGGGTCGGTGACGCAGGTGACAAATTGCTCCCATGCAAGATACAGCACCGAATCCCGATATATAAAATCTACAGGCTCCGTGCGGGCACAAAGCATATCGAGCGTTTCTGCCGTGATGATGATTTTCTCGGCAGGGACGCTTTTTATTTGGTCATCGTCTGACGGCTGCGCAGTCGAAGCGGCAGGCTGAATATGCAGCCGCTCCATCAGCTTGTAAAGTTCCAATTCCGTGAGCAATTCAGAGAGCGTGGCAGTATCCTGCGGCTTTCGCTCGTATGCGGAAAGCGCGGTCGGGATGGGCGCGTCCGTGACGATGGTTGCAAGCCATTTGCTTTGTTTTGCATCCTCGAGCCCGTTTGTCAGCTTTTGCTTTGCGGCAGGCTTGATATCGGGATCATCCGGGAGTGCTTCATAGAGCGCCTCAATCGTGCCGTGCTTCTGAATGAGCGCAGAGGCAGTTTTTTCACCGATGCCGGCAACGCCCTTGATATTATCGGAGCTGTCGCCCATGAGTGCTTTGAGGTCAATCAGGCTTTTGGGCGCAAAGCCGTAATCTGCTTGGAAGCGTTCCGTATCATAGAGAATGGGTTCCTTGTTGGTTGCAAGCCGCACGGATACGTGTTGATTGATGAGCTGTAAATTATCGCGGTCGCCGGTCAGCAGGATGCAGTCCTCTCCTGCGGCAGAGAGCGCAGCCGAGAGCGTTCCGAGGATATCATCTGCCTCCCAGCCAGCGCAGGTCACAACCGGATAGCCCATGGCTTCGAGAATCTGCTTTGTCAGGGGGAACTGCATTGCTAGTTCTTCGGGCATTGCCTTGCGGTTTGCCTTATAGCTATCGACCGCGTTGTGCCGGAATGTTTTTTCCTTGCAGTCAAACGCGATGACGACATTTTCTGCGCCGGTATCGTCGATTGCTTTCAGAAGAATATTGAAAAAACCGTAGATCGCGTTGGTGAAAACGCCCTTGTGATTGGAAAGCGGCTTGACGCCGTGAAAGGCGCGGTGCAGAATACTGTGTCCGTCTACGATCATGAGCTTCATATGGTTTGATTCCTTTCTTATACGCTGTGAATTTGTTCTTCATTTATTTTACCACGAAAGGGACGGTTTCGTCAAGCATAGGAAATTTTTTATCTCCTGTCTGACCGGATTCGACGGGTTCTGCGACGAAATCGCGCTATAATGAAATCCATGCCGCACAGAAAACAGCGGATATATTTCGATAGGAAAGGAAGTCATGCAATGGTTGAACTGAAACAGGAGCCGCAAAAGCTGACGGCGTTTCTCAGCGGCGAGCTTGACCATCACCATGCAAAGGAAATCCGTGAAGCGATTGATTTTGCCGTGCGGGAGCAGTATCCGCCGGCGCTGATATTGGATTTTCGTCAGGTAACATTTATGGACAGCTCCGGCATTGGATTGATACTGGGGCGGTCGCGTCTGCTGGAGGAGTACGGCGGTACGCTGGAAATCCACAATCCGCCGGCACATATTCGTAAGGTGCTGCGCATTTCCGGTGCAGACAGGCTTGCGGTCATCCGAAACAGCGTCCGGAAAGAACATCCGAAGCCTGCGCCGGAGCAGCAGAAGCCACAAGCGCTTGAGCCGGCACAAACGGAACAACCGCAGCCTGATGCGGAACAGAAAGGAACGGAATCGGATTATGTATACGCTCAATGAATTAAAATGTACCTTTCCGGCGCGTTCGGAAAATGAGAGCTTTGCGCGGACGATGGTATGCGCCTTTGCCGCGCAGCTTGATCCGACGGTTGAGGACCTTGCCGATTTGCGGACAGCGGTTTCGGAGGCTGTGACGAACAGTATCGTTCATGCGTACCGTGGAAAACCGCAGGGTTTGATTGCGATCACCGTTCGGCTGCTGCCGGACAGCGTCATCTATATCCGCATCTCCGACCGCGGCTGCGGCATTGCAGATATTGTCCAGGCAATGACGCCGCTGTATTCGACTGCACCGGCAGAGGAACGCGCAGGACTTGGCTTTACGGTCATGCAGAGCTTTACGGATAAGCTGACCGTCACGAGCCGTCCCGGACGCGGTACAACCGTTATCATGAGAAAGAAGATGCAGCATGGAACAGAGCAGGAAACCGACGATCGCGGCTGAAGCGCATCTGGGGCTTGTGCATCTCTGTGCCAACCGGTTTCGGGAGCGCGGAATCGAATATGAGGAATTGTATTCGGCAGGCTGCTTCGGACTCGTCAAGGCTGCAAATGCGTTTGATTCGTCGCGTGGTGTGTGCTTTTCGACCTATGCGGTTCCGGTGATTTTAGGGGAGATACGGCGGTTATTCCGTGAGGGCGGCAGCGTGCATATCGGCCGGCGTTTGCAGGAATTGAGTATACGATGCAGCCGTATGGCAGAAACACTGCGGCAGCAGAACGGGACAGAGCCGACCGTCCGGCAGCTTGCGGATGCACTCGAGATGTCGGAAGCGGAAATTGCAGAGGCTCTTTGCGCTGCGCAGCCGGTCGCCTCGCTGACTGTGGAGAACGATGACGGCGAGGGCTACATGGATATCCCCGTGCCGTCGCCGGAAAACCGGATTCAGGAGCATCTTGCGCTTGAACAGGCAATGTCGCTGCTGGAGGAATCGGATCGCACGCTGCTTCGGCTCCGGTACGACCAAAATCTGACTCAGAGTGCTGCTGCAAAATTGCTTGGAATGACGCAGGTACAGGTATCGAGGCGTGAAAAGAAAATCTTATTATTTTTGCGCACGGAATTGCAGAAATAATGGCTGCCGGCGCGCTTTGAGGCAACACCGCGCAAAGTCCGCCTTACGGCTTGGCGGCACATCTACCTGCATATTTTCTGCCATCTCGCACAGAAATTCCTTGCTGGGCGTCATTTCTATACAATCTGATGAAAAATCTGAATGCGTTTTTGCACCATCAACTCTGTGCGGTATTGCCTTGAATTGTTTGTCATGTGTTATGATACAATAGATATGATACAAAAAAAAGAAGACAAACAGCCTCAAATATGTTATGATGTTAATAACCACAAAAACACATAACGAAAAGAGGCGTTTATCTTCATGAATATTATAGCACAAGAAGC
>JAZNTW010000034.1:0-18644 GCA_045591925.1 Oscillospiraceae bacterium | reverse complement strand
CACAGACCTGTTATTTTTATGCTATGGGGCGTAACTGCGTGCGATTTGTCGCAGTGGAAATTATGGATTTTCCTAGTTTATAATAAGAAAACGGAGTCTGCGAAAACAGGCTCCGTTTTTTTATGATAGAAAAAATTTCATTCTTGCGGTACTATTTTTAAAGAATATTTGATTTCGCGCTTTGCGCGACAAGGGGCTCTGCCCCTTGTCCCCGAATTGCGCATAATATCTCTTATATTGCGCAGCGGAGAGCGGTTTATTTCGCGAATTTGCAATTAGGGAAAGGGGGACTTGTCCTCAGCGCGGGTATGGGGTGCGAAGCCCCAAAATAAAAGTTTTGATCAAGTTTTTTTAAAACTTGCTAGGTCGAGGGGCAAAGCCCCCGGCGCACTCCGCAGAGTGCGAAACACTCTTAGCCTCTGCTGAGTTGAATTATCTTTTACTGCGCAGCGGAGAGTAGTTTATTTCGCAGCTTTGCAATTAGGGGGAAAGGGAATCAGGAAAGGGGAGCGCGAGGGGAAATCCTTAAGGGGAAAGGGGGAATGCGAGTGCAACGAGTTTCCCCCTTGCCTCTTAGGGTTCTCCCCTCGCACTGCGTATCTACGCGGAATACGAATGCGAAAGGGACAATCCAAGAGAGAGGGAAATCGTCGCTGCGCTCCGGTCTCCGCTTTCTCTTAGGTTCTCCCCTCGCCCGGCACATCTGCGCAGAGCACGAATGCGAGATGGACAACCCAAGAACGAGGGGAATCGTCGCTGCGCTCCGGTCTCCCCTCTCTCTTAGGTTTTCCCTCTCGCGCTCTCTCTTTCCTAACTCTCTCCCCTCTGCTGAGTTGAATTTTCTTTAGGGGAAAGGGGGAATGCGAGTGCAGCACATCTGGGGGTCGAGGGGGCGCAGCCCCTTCGTCGCGCGAAGCGCGAAATCAAATATAAATACAAAAAACACGGATACTGCACTTACAATGCCCCTGTTTGTATATATGGCAACACCGCGCAAAGTGCGCCTTACGGCTTGGCAGAAATCCCTTGCGCAAATATAAAAGGGACAACCCAAGAACGAGGGGAATCGTCGCCCTGCACCTCTGCACCATCAGCTCTGTGCGGCATTTCCTAAATTTCAAAAAAAATATGGAACAAAATTATTTTCCTTGCGACTGTATTGACAGAGGGATCCCAAAACAAAAGGTGGTAAATAAACATGACAGATGAAAACATCATTGCGTTGTTTCAGGCGCGTGAGGAGAACGCAATTCAGGCAGTATCGTCACAATATGGCGCGCTCTGTCTGCGCACAGCGAAAAAATATCTTCGCTCACAGGAGGACGCCGAGGAATGCGTCAGTGATGTGATGATGAAGCTGTGGCAGCAGATTCCGCCGGAGAAGCCAAATAATCTCGAAGCGTTCATCGTCACCCTGACAAAGCGCACCGCGCTCGACGCCGTTCGCCGACAACAAGCAAAAAAACGCGGCAGCGAGCATACGGCAGTATCGCTTGACGCAATCGGTGATACGCTGACGGCTGTGGAGACGGTCGAAAGCACGGTCGGTGAGAAGCTCCTGACGAAAGCGGTTGTCGCGTTCCTCGATACGCTTTCCGAGGACGACCAGACCATTTTCACGGAGCGTTGGCATAACAATACGCCGCCCCGTGAAATTGCAAGAAAATTCGATATTTCCGGTTTACACGTTCGCAAATCACTCATGAACACACGTAGAAAATTGAAGCAGTATCTCGAAAAGGAGGACTTACTATGACAAATCGACAGCTCAAAGATATGATGCGCGATATCCCACCGCGTTTTCAACAGAAAGCCAATGCCCGTGCGGCGGCGGTACAGATCAAAAAAGCGCCCGTTCTGCCAAAGCTGATCGGTGCAGCGGCGGTTTGCTGTGCCGGCCTTGCGGCGGTGATCATTCTGCCGGGCGTTATGAATAACGAGATGATTCCGGCAACCTCTGAGCAGACCGATCTTCAGGAAATGACAACGGCTACGGAACAGACCGATAAGCCGTGGAGCCATGAGATTAGCGCCTCGACGCTGCGGCTGACCACGACGCAGTGGATGACCTCACCGGCATTTGTACCCTATGCGGTCCTGCCAACGGAAAACCAGTACCGCAGCATCTATGACGCGCTCGATTCGGCAACATGGTATGCGGTCGCGCCGTCTGCGGAACGTCCCAAGGGCGAAGCCGTGACTCTGCATGTGCGCGATTGTCTCAATCCGGAAAATATGTATCGCTTCGTGTTCTACGTAAACGGCTATGTACAGGCTTTCAATTCATCGGGCAATGGGGTATGGTATCAGCTTTCGGAAAAAGACGCGTCTCTGTATGAAATGCTGTGGCTTGCGGCGAATGATCAGGAAGACGATTGGGGCAAGCGTCTGGTATGGATTGACGAAAGCACAATGGATACGCCGCAGTTCTGGGATAATTTTGCAACGTATACGCCGGAGTACGATATGTATACCAAAGAGGGCGTCTTCGATCGGATGCGCAACAGCGTGGATTATATTGATCGCGTATCCGGAACCGTTCTGCATGGCTTTGAGCTTGGCACGGAGGATGATATTCATTATGGCGTTCAGGTTTCGGATTTCCAATGCGATCTGAATATGGGAATCGGCTACGAGGAGATGTCCAGCTACACGACGAATGCGCTGACGGAAATGACCGGCGAAGAAGCACGGAAGCTGAATTATGATTATAGCCAAAAATTTTATTTTGATGGAGAAACGCTCCATGAGACATCCAGTGCCGATGTAAATCAAGGCTTGGTATCCATGCATCAGGGTGCGCATCGGATCAATTATCCCGACCCGATTCCGTATGAAGAAATAAAGGTAGACGGAGAATGGAATTATCGTGATGTCTTTGTTCCAACACCGATTGCGTCAAGCAGCATTTCTCCGGAGTATTACAGCTATGTATATCTCTATGATTTCTCAACCTGGGAAATCACCGGTCATACGGATATGTACAACAGATCTTGTGTGACGCTGCGCGGTCGTCTGGACGCTGCAACCGCCGAGGCATTGCATATCTATGATTATGAGATGACAGTGGATGAAGTCACCGGAATGCTGGTGCGCTTTGTCGGATATGGCAAGGACGGCGAGGTAAAGGCATTCATCTTGACAGAGAATTTGAAATTCGACACAGATGCCGACTACGTGGATTCGTTTTTAACGGAAGATATGGAAATCATTGAAGTGCAATAATCTGAACGTATCCCAAAGAAAAATCTCCTCAATCAAAACAACCGCCGCGATTGCATTACACAGTCGCGGCGGTTTCGTTTTTTCGAAAAAATAAATTTTTATGTGCTGGATTTCTTCTAACTCATTCTAACTTATTCTTACTATTTCTTTTAATATAGTATAATGGAAAAATATTTCCTATCAGAGAGGAAATATATTTCCTATCAGAGAGGAAAAAAATTTCTCATCTGATAGGAAAAAAATTTCCCATCTCATCTCGCGGTGCAGATGCGCTGTTGAAAATTTTCAACACGCGCGGTTGTCTTATTTCCGGTACATGGTGCGGTCGGCAAAGGCAGGGTCATGTGCGCCATCCGTCGTGCCATCCGGCCAATAGGGGATATTGCCGGCGATGTCATCGGTATAGAACAGCAGAATATTCTGTGCGTCTGCGGAATCGAGTGCGTTGTTCCCGTCAATGTCACAGGCTGCCGCAGCGGCAGGGGTCAGCTCGGACGGATTGCCGGCAAGGACTTCGGTGTAGTGATTCAGGGTGAGCTGTGCGTCGATGATGTCAATCACCTGATCGTCATTGAAATCGCCGCGGATCTGCTCATAGCGCGGGAACAAAAGCTCTGTGGATGCGCACTTGGTGCCGTAATTGTAGCTGTCTATTATGGAGACGCGGCGCGGCTCTGTTTCCTTGTCATCGGCAGTGCGCTCGTAGTAGCAGTCGTACCGAACGTCGGTGCGTTCAAATTTGATACCGGTCGCAAAATCGGGATTTTCGATGACCAGCTCCTCGGTAAAGGTGCTGACCGCGTGACAGCCGTAGACGGTCGGGGTGCTGATGGTGACGGTATAATTGCCCGGCTCTGCCGCAAAGATATAGCGATTATTTTTGTCATCGGATTGGATCATGGTATCGTACAGCACCAGATTTTCACGCTCCGGCGAGTGCTGGACGATGGTAATATGGGTCTGATTATAGGGTAAGCCCCAAAATATGATTTGATCATCGCCCAGCGGGACAAAATCGGGACAGACAGAGCCGACATAGATATCTCCTGCCTGCACCTCTGCCGCCTGAACGGGCAGCGCTGCGGCTGAAAACAGCATGGAAGCTGTGATTGTGATGATTGCTGAGATTTTGTGTTTCATATGTTCTCCTTTTCGGGTGATATGTGCCGGTATGCGGCAGGGATTTGACCGCGTTACCGTGCCTGATTCAGTATAGCACAAATCGAATGATTTGTCAAATTCACGGGGGGTTGAGGGAGGCTTTGCGTGGTGTTGCCATATGGGCATTGCAAGCGCAGTGTACCTGTTTTTTTGTATTTATATTTGATTTCGCGCTTCGCGCGACGAAGGGGCTGCGCCCCCTCGACCCCCAGATGTGCTGCACTTGCATTCCCACTTTCCCCTAAAGTAAATTTAACTCAGCAGAGGGGGAGACCGGAGCGCGGCGATTCTCCTCTCTCTTAGGTTATCCCTCTCGCGCGCTCTCTTTCCTAACTCTCTCCCCTCTGCTTAGTAGAATTTTCTTTTACTGCACAGCGGAGAACAGTTTATTTTGCGAATTTGCAATTAGGGGGAAGGGGAATCAGGAAAGGGGAATGCGAGTGGAGCGAGTTTCTCCTTGCCTCTTGGGGGTTCTCCCCACGCCCTGCGCATCTGCACTACCAGCTCTGTGCGGTAGTGCCTTTAGTTTTTCAGACTCTGCATCGGCGCGGGGATTCTGCCGCCGCGTGCGATGAACTTATCCGCGCACTCACGCCGCACCGGCATAACCGGACCGACACCGAATAAGCCGCCGAAATCGAGCTCGTCGCCCTCTTTCTTGCCGATTGCCGGAATCACGCGAACCGCGGTCGTTTTGCTGTTGACCATGCCGATTGCCGCTTCGTCTGCGATGATTGCGGAGATGGTCGAGGCAGGCGTATCGCCCGGAATCACGATCATATCCAGTCCGACCGAGCAAACTGCCGTCATTGCTTCGAGCTTTTCAATCGACAGAACGCCCGAAGTCGCGGCGTTGATCATGCCGGCATCCTCCGATACGGGGATGAATGCGCCGGACAGTCCGCCGACGCTCGATGAAGCCATGACGCCGCCCTTTTTCACGGCATCATTGAGCAGGGCAAGCGCGGCAGTCGTACCGTGCATACCGCAGATGGAAAGCCCCATGCCCTCCAGAATATGTGCAACGCTGTCACCGACAGCCGGGGTCGGCGCGAGCGAGAGATCGACAATGCCAAAGGGTACGTCGAGCATCTTGGATGCGCGTGTGCCAACGAGCTGACCCATACGTGTGATTTTGAATGCGGTGCGCTTGATGATGTTTGCAAGCTCATCAATCGTTGCGTCGGGATATTTTTCGATTGCCGAACGGACAACGCCGGGGCCGGATACGCCGACATGAACCTCGCAATCCGGTTCGCCAACGCCGTGGAACGCGCCTGCCATGAACGGATTATCCTCCGGCGCATTGCAGAGGACGACCAGCTTTGCAGGGCCGAAGCACTGCTGGTCGGCGGTCAGCTCTGCGGATTCACGGATGATCTCACCCATGAGCCGGACTGCGTCCATATTGATACCGGCTTTCGTTGAGCCGACATTGACCGATGCACAGAGATTTTTGGTTTCGGCAAGTGCCTGCGGAATGGCGCGGATCAGTGCGTCGTCACCGGCAGAAAAGCCCTTGTGAACCAGCGCGGAGAAGCCGCCGATGAAATTGACGCCGGTTGCTTCTGCGGCACGCTGTAGCGCACGCGCGAGCAGAACCGGATCGCCGCCCCGTGTTGCGGAAACGAGCATGGCGGCAGGTGTGATGGAGATGCGCTTATTGATGATCGGGATGCCGTATTCGGTTTCGATCTGCTGACCGGTTGCGACCAGCTTTTCCGCCTTGCACGTGATTTTTTCGTAGACGCGGTCGCAGACGGTGTTCATATCCTCCGCGCAGCAATCCAGCAGCGAAATGCCCATCGTGATGGTACGGATGTCGAGGCATTCGTCCTGAATCATGCGGATCGTTTCGAGTATATCAGAGGTATTGAGCATAGTGTCCTCCTAAATCAGATGCGGTGCATGGAGTTGAAAATATCCTCGTGCATGGCGTGGATGGAGAGTCCCAGCTCCTTGCCGAGGGCGGTCAGCGCTTCGGATAACTCCGAGAATTCACAGCTGATACTGCGAATATCGACAAGCATGAACATGGCGAACAAATCCTGAAGCACGCTCTGTGAGACCTCGATGACATTTGCGTTTCGCTCTGCGCAGATGCCGCTGACCTTGTGGAGAATGCCAACGGTGTCATGACCGATAACGGTGATAACTGCTTTCATACGGAAAGCCTCCTTTTTTTAGAATGATGGTTTTGATGATACCTCTATTATAACATAAGATCGTTGAAATTGCAATGGGGGCGCGGAAAATCGTTGCATTCCGTCTGAGGACATGGCAAAGCCGCACCCATGACTGCGTGCGGCGATGTCTGATATGCAAAATTATCACAAGAAATTTTCATTTTCTCATCTTCTCATCCGGCGGATGTAGGCAAAGGTTGCGTCCTCGCCCTTTTCCGCAAGCATTTTCAGCAGAAAATGCAGGCGCTTTTCGGTTTTTTTGTGCATCGGTCTGCCGAATTTCATGCCTTTCAGGAAATAGTCGAGCGGATCGCTGTCCCGGTAGGCGCTGCCGCGGTAGATTTTGCTTGCGGCAACACGGTCGCAGAACATCTCAATCAGATAGCGCACCGGCATTTCGACCGGCTCATAGACCTTGGAAATCGGGTTGACATCGTTCCAATATTCAAAATGATGCTTATTGCAGCCCTTATGGTGCAGCCATGCAACGGAATAGCCGTTTCGCTCGCGTTCTTCCTCATTGGGGCTGCGTGTTCCCTGATAATACAGCGCACCGGTGATGAATTCAACGGGGGTGTATTTGGAGAGATCGTGCAGCAAGCCCTGAAGCGGTATGCCTGCCTTGATACAGTGGCGCATGACCATATGGCGGTGTCTGGTAATCGTGCGGAAATGTGCAATCGGGTGCATATGTTTTGCCTCGGTTCATTTATGATAATATGATTATACCATACTTTCCGGAAAATTTCAATGGGAGATGTGAAATAAATGTCTTGCTTCGCTGCCGTCTTTCTGATACCCTATATCAGATTACTCGGAATAAACGCGTTTTTCTCATCAATCGGCATCGGGCAATCGCACATACACACAAGCCCGCCGCTGCCTCTTGGTATGGATGCCTTATCAATCAGCTCATAAACGCCAAGCGCCTCCGCTCGGAATGAACGGAGGCGTTTTATGTTACTGATTATTGCAGGGTGTGCATGGTGGGCTGCTGCGGCTCGTCGGTTGCGATTGCCTTGAGTGCGCCGGTCAGGCTTGCAAGACCCTGAATTTCGCTCGGAATGATGATCTTGGTTGCTCTGCCGTCTGCTGCCTTTGCGAATGCTTCCAGCGATTTCAGCTGAATGATCTTCGAGGTCGGAGAAGCGGAATTCAGCATACGAAGTGCCTCAGCTTCACCCTGTGCCTCCAGCATTTTCTGCTGCTTGATTGCCTCTGCACGGAGCAGAAGTGCCTGCTGCTGTGCCTCGGCTGCGAGGATCTGTGCTTCCTTTTCAGCCTGTGCGCGGAGAATCTTGGATTCCTTTTCACCCTCTGCAACCAGAATCGCGGACTTCTTTTCGCCCTCTGCCTGCAAAATCTTTTCACGGCGCTCACGCTCTGCCTTCATCTGCTTTTCCATCGCGTCCTGAATCTCACGCGGCGGCAGAATGTTCTTCAGCTCAACACGGTTGACCTTGATACCCCAGCGGTCGGTTGCCTGGTCGAGGATCGCGGTGATTTTGGTGTTGATGATGTCACGGGAGGTCAGGGTTGCGTCAAGCTCCATCTCACCGATGATGTTACGGAGCGTGGTTGCGGAGAGGTTCTCGATCGCGGACAGCGGATGCTCAACGCCGTAGGTGTAGAGCTTTGCGTTCGTGACCTGGAAGAACACAACCGTGTCGATCTGCATGGTAACATTATCCTTGGTGATAACCGGCTGCGGCTTGAAGTCAACGACCTGCTCCTTGATTGTGACGACCTTTGCGACACGGTCAAGGAACGGAATGAGGATATGCGGACCGGTGTACCATTCCTGATAGAACGTACCCAGTCGCTCGATGACATACACGCTAGCCTGCGGTACGATTCGGATATTCGAAATCACGATGATCAACAGAACGACAATCAGGATGAGCGCGATCGTGAGTGCGCCATTGCCTGCCGCAAATGACAACATTGCTGTAAGCATAACAAATACCTCCAAAATTTATATGTTTTTGTGTTTAGAAAGGGTTACTGAATGGGTGTGCGCGACTGTGCATATTTAGCCGCATCCCGAACAATGAGCTTTGCGCTGTCAATGTTCGTGACTATGACGATGGTTTCCGGCGAAATGATCTCACCGGTTTCTGCCACAGCACTCCAGTCTACGCCGGCGATTCTGACTCTGCCCGTACCAAGCGCCGCATTGATTTCCTCGATGACAACCGCGGTTTCACCGATGTTCAGATCGGCATTGGTTCTGGGCTGCTGCTTTACGCGCATTTTGGCAAACAGCGGTCTTGTCGCTAAGAGGAGCAGTAGGGATACTGCAACAAAGATGATCATCTGCAAAGCAAATGATGCGCCCATCAAGGCTGCGATGAATGCGCCTGCTGCACCGGCTGCAAACCAAATCGTGATGAACTGCATGGATTCGATTTCAGCAATCAGCATGGCGACAAAGATGACGCCCCAAAAGATCAGAGTTGGCATAAGAATCCTCCTTTCTGAACGTGTTCTGCGACGTTCTATGGTTGTATTTTAACATATTCGACAAAATTTTGCAAGGTGCAAAATGCGACAAATTTCGCAGAGGGAATCAAGTAGACTCATTTTTTGAAAAGAACTTGTGATTTTCTCTTGAATGCTCTTTTTTTCTCATGAATCCGCTATGATTCGCAAAATGCCGGAAACAATGCAAAATCAACGTAAATATGTGAAAATATTACCGGATGTATCATCGCGTCCGAACAGGTTATACTAATCCTGCATAGCAAATATTGCTGTGCCGAAAGGAGTATCTGTCATGGAAAATCGTAAGAACCCCAATATTTACTGCACGGTCTCGCAGTGTGCGCATCATATGTGCGGCGAGAATTACTGCACGCTCCATCAGGTCTGCATCGACACCCATGAGGCGAATCCGACGCAGAAGGAATGCGTAGACTGCGCCTCCTTTGAAAAGCGCGGCTGCTGTCAATAAACAGCAGGCGAAGCAGAGCAATTTGTCTGTATTTTGTTTGTGATACAGACAAATTGCTCAATTTGTGCGATTTCACTGAATTTCCCTCGCAGGAATCGGCAATTTGCCAGTTTTTGATTGAAATGCTTGAAGAATGAACGAAATTGCGGTATAATATATCACATAGAAATTTGTGGGAGCAGACGGAAAGACGGAGGCAGATCAGAAAGGAGCTATTGCTATGTCCGATAAAACGATTACATTTTCTCTGAGCGAAGAACGTGAAAAAGAAATGCTGCAAATTCTGCGGACGGTCTATGACGCGCTGAACGAAAAGGGCTATAACCCGATTAACCAGATTGTCGGCTACATCCTCTCTGAGGACCCGACCTATATTACCGTACATAAAAATGCGCGCAGTCTGATCCGGCATATCGACCGCGATGAGCTGATGCAGGTGCTCGTGCGCAATTATCTTTCGGAGTAATTGCTTCGGGAATGCGATTTCCGGAGGATTTTTCGGAAAAATTGTGTATTGGCCTGAATCATGCCCGCGCCGCTTGACAAATCCCGCCGGAGATGCTATGATAGAGCTACAACCGAATAGGGGAGCTTGTGCGGCAGGCTGAGAGGGCATTTACAATGCTGACCCATTGACCTGATGCGGATAATGCCGCCGAAGGGAATACTCCATGAATCCTGATTCAGTATTCATATGAAATGCCGCAGAAGTTCTGCGGCATTTTTTGATTTTACAATGGAAACTGAATGAAAAGGATGGGTTTGATGATGAAACGCAATGCAACCAAAATGCTGATTGAGGGCGCGCTGATGCTCGCGCTCGCGATCGTACTGAGCCTGATTACGCCCTTTCAGAAGCTCCTGCCGTTCGGCGGCTCGATCACACTTTGCTCCATGCTCCCGATCTGTCTTTACAGCATCAAGCACGGCGTCGGAAAGGGACTCGGCGTGTCGTTTTTGTTTGCGGCGTTTCAGTTTGGACAGGGTGCTGTGCGTGATGGTCTGTTTGGCTGGGGACTGACTGCCGGAATGCTGATCGTCTGTATTTTGTGTGATTATTTCATTGCCTATACGGTCATCGGTCTTGCCGGAATGTTTCGCAAAAAAGGGCTTGCCGGCTGGATTTCCGGCGTTGTGATCGCCCTGCTGCTACGCTTTCTCAGCCATGTCATCAGCGGCGTTTACGTCTTTGCCTCGACCGGAAAAATCTGGGAGGAGCTTGATTTTGTCGCAGAAAACAAGTATATCTACAGCATCGTCTATAACGGCGCGTATATGCTTCCGGAAATCATTCTGACTGTGATCATGACTGTGATTCTGTTTCAGGTTCCGCAGATTCGCAAATTGATGCAGGAGGATTGTGTGCCAAGCCGCAAGGCGTGATTTGTTCAGTGGTTCCCTAACGATTCAGCAGCCATACGCCCGTATTCAGATAGAGCGCAAAGCAGCTCCAGAGCAGATACGGTACCTGCATCCATGCGGCGGCAGGGGAGATTTTCCGGTAGAAATTGATCATCATGATGATGGATAGAATCATACCGGCAAGCCAGAGCGCGGCAAAGCCGTACCACCCAAGCCCGAAGAACCATATCATCCAACAGAAGAAAAATGTCATTTGTACGCCGAAAACCATGGTCGCGGTATCGCTTGCTGCCGTTCCCATGGTTTTTTCGCGGATGAGCGCGAAGCCGTAGCCGATTAAAAATAACAGAATCGTCCATGCAATCGGAAAGACGATCCGCGGCGGCGTCAGACTAGGCTTTTCGATTTGTTCAAAGCGCTGTAAGCCATCGCGCGTCAGCCAGCTTGATATGCCGCCGGCAGCCAGACTGAATGCGATCCAGAATACTGCTTTTTTCCAGAATTTCGGAGCTTTCATTTTATCACCTCGTTGTCATATTGTATGAGGTGATGATGAAAACTATACATGATCATATCAAAAAAAAGGGCGCACAGAAAACCTGTGCGCCTGTTGTGTTTACTCGGAACGGAGTGCGATAACCGGGTCTTTCTTTGCTGCGAGTCTTGCAGGGATAATGCCGGCAATCAGCGTCAGCAGTACGGAGATGACAACCAGAATCACCGCATAGATCGGTCGCAGGAACGCGATATCCGGTGCGCCGGAGACCTTTTCGATGATCATATTGATCGGGATATCCAGCAGCACCGTAATCAAAACGCCGATGATACCGGAAACGAGTCCGACAATAAAGGTTTCGGCATTGAATACATGGCTGATGTCGCGCTTGGATGCACCGATGGAACGGAGAATACCGATTTCCTTGGTGCGCTCCAGAACGGAGATATATGTGATAATACCAATCATAATGGACGAAACAACAAGCGAAATCGAAACAAAGCCGATCAGCACATACGATACCATGTTGATGATCTTTGTGACAGAGGAAAGCAGAATGCCGATGTAGTCGGTGTACTCGATGGCAAGCTCATCCTCGTCATCCTCGTCCTCGTCCTTGTCATCATCGTTTTCGGCTGCTACCTTGTCGTTGTACTCCTGAATGAATGTTTCAAATTCCTGCTTTGCCTCAAAGCTCTTGGAGAAAATCGAGATGGAATCGGGGGATTCCGGATCGCGCAGACCGAGCTTCAGCAGGTTGCCGTCATAGGTGTTGTCGGTGGACTGTGCGAGAATCTGATCCTTGAATACGGAGAGCAGCATCTCCTCATCCATCGTTGCGAGCGCCTTTTTCATGCTCTCGACATCCTTTGCCGGATTGAGAGACTGTGCAAGCGCACTGACCTCATCCTCGCTCATATCAGCGATTTTTGCGCGGATTGCGTCAGCGGTGATCTGGGATTCCATGATGCCCTTGTAGATGGTCAGCAGGGAATCATCGTCCAGCGTTTCGAGCAGTGCGGGATTCGGCTCTGTGCCAGCCTGTTCTGCAAGCACCATCATCAATGCGCCCTGACCCTCCTGCGTTGCGGCAAATGCCTTTGCGTCATCGAGGGTGACATTTTCGAGCATGGTCGGTGCAACTGCCGCGACAAGCTCCTCATCGTTCATATCGTTGATGGCTTCCACGACATTTTCCGGTGTGATGGAGTTGCCGTAGAGGCTGCCGAACATACCCTGAAGCTGTGTGAATTCCGCTTCGCTCATGTTGTCGAGGTAGTCATAAACATCATCAATCGTGACATCCTCGATATCCTCAAACTCATAGCCGGTGAATACGTCGATATCGGGATTATCCTGCTGTTCCTTGACGATTTCGGCGTCGGCATTGAGTTCGAGCAGATGATCGACAAGCTCCTGCGTATAGCAGATGGTTCCGGGCATCAGAGAGCCTGTGGGCGTACCCTTTTTCTTGCGGACGATACCGGAAATCTGAACATTGATGCCGTCCTCGATCTTTTCAGCCATATATTCATCGTTACGGCTGCGATCCTTCCAGCAATCCTCGGCTTCATCGTATTCATACAGCTCCGGCTGCGGTACCACGCGGAACTGCATATTCATCAGCTCACTGTAATCGTAGCTGACGGGGATTTCGGTAATGGTTTCGCCGTTGAGGATTTTTTCCGCAAAATCGGAAATCTCATCCGGATCGCGCAGACCCAGACCATAGAGCGTCATGCCGTTGATTTCGTTGTAATCATCGACAACGAGAATGACCTCGTTCATATTCTCCGGCCAGTGACCGCTGAGAACGTCGTACTGCTGTTCGAGCAGCTCACGGTCGTTATAGAGCAGCGCCCAGATGTTCATGCTGCCGGTGCTTTCGCTCATGATTCCGGAGAACGACGAGGACATGGTGTTCATGTCGTAGCCGAGCATTCCGTAATATGCGTCAATCAGCGGGTTCGGGTTGACGGCTCTGACATCATCGGTGGTATCTGCAAGATAGGCGATCGGTTGGATGTTGTAGTTATACTGGATGTTGTGGTTTTCCAGACGGTCTTCATTTTCTTCGATGTACTTTTTGAAGCCCTTGATGTCATTTTCCTTGACATCGGAGATCATGGCGTTGAGCATCTCGGATGTCTGGCTAGACGAATAAACCTTATCCAGCGGATGCTCGTCCTTGCGCTCTGTCTGACCTGCCATGTTCTCAACAAGGCTTGAGAGGTCAACCGACTGCGACATAATGGTCAGCGGATAGGAGGAAAGCGTATTTTCCTGTACCTCGTTGATATAGGTCTGGAAGCCGTCGGACAGCGACAGAATCAGCGAGATGCCGATGATACCGATACTGCCGGCAAAGGAGGTCAGCAGGGTACGCCCCTTTTTCGTCAGCAGGTTGTTCATCGAGAGCGAGAGCGCGGTTGCAGAGCTCATGGAAACCTTTTTCTTTTCCTTGCGCTTTGCTTTCTGCTCGGAGGCTTCCTTTTTCTCCTTGGCAGCGATTGCCTTTTTGCGGTCAGCGATTGCATTTTTCTCGTCATAGGGCTTTGAATCGCTCTGGATTTTACCGTCGAGGAGACGAATGATACGCGTTGCATACTGCTCGGCAAGCTCCGGGTTGTGCGTAACCATGATAACAAGGCGATCCTTTGCGATTTCCTTGAGCAGATCCATGATCTGTACGCTGGTTTCGGTGTCGAGCGCACCGGTGGGTTCGTCGGCAAGCAGAATCTCCGGGTCGTTGATCAGCGCACGTGCGATCGCAACACGCTGCATCTGACCGCCGGACATCTGATTCGGCTTCTTGTGAATCTGGTCGCCCAGACCGACACGCTTGAGCATTTCCGTTGCACGCTCACGGCGTTCAGATTTGGAGATACCGGAGAGCGTCAGTGCCAGCTCAACATTGGAGAGCACTGTCTGATGCGGAATCAGATTGTAGGTCTGGAATACGAAGCCGATGGTGTGATTGCGGTAATGATCCCAATCTCTGTCCTTGTATTCCTTAGTGGATTTGTTGGCGATGGTGAGATCGCCCTCGGTGTAGCGGTCGAGACCGCCGACGATGTTGAGCAATGTGGTTTTGCCGCAGCCGGATGGGCCCAGTATCGCGACAAATTCGTTCTGCCGGAATTGGATGTCAATTCCCTTGAGTGCCTGTACCTCCGAATCGCCTGCAAGGTAATTCTTGGTAATTCCTTTCAGTCCAAGCAAGATAACACAACCTTTCTTCTTTACCCGTTCCGTTAAGGCAACGCCGCGCAAAGTTCGCCTTACGGCTTGGCGGCATATTTACTTGCATATTTTTCGCCATCTTGCACAGAAATTCCTTGTGCAAATGCGAAAGGGACAACCCAAGAACGAGGGGTTCGTCGCTGCGCTCCGGTCTCCCCTCGCACTGCACCTCTGCACCACCAACTCTGTGTGGTATTGCCTTAAAAAATATGCAAATGCCCTTTAGGATATTCAAAAAATATAGCATAATAATGTGACTGTTTCGTGATAAAAAAAGCATTTCAGCGTTTTGTGCAATGTGCTGATTTTCATGTACCATTATTTGGACAATGTCACAATAAATTTCTACGCAAGCGATAATCGGACAGCGGATGTGCGGAATGCTTATTGACTTTGCGGAAAGCCGTGGCGTATAATAAATATAAATAAAAGGCAACACCGCGCGGGGCACGAATGCGAAAGGGACAACCCAAGAAAGAGGGGAGTCGTCGCTGCGCTCCGGTCTCCCCTCTCTCTTTCCTAACTCTCTCCCCTCTGCTGACTTGAATTTTCTTTAGGGGAAAGTGGGAAGGCGGGGGCAGCACAGCGGGGGGGGGGGGGGGCGCAGCCCCTTCCTCGCGCGAAGCGCGAAATCAAATATAAATACAAAAAACAGGACACTGCACTTGCTATGCCCATATGGCAACACCGCGCAAAGTCTGCCTTACGGCTTGACAGAAATCCCTTGCGCAAATATATAAGGGACAACCCAAAAAAGTGTGGAATCGTCGCGCGCTCCGGTCTCCCCTCGCCCTGCGCATCTGCGCACCAGATTGAATCAGTGATTCCCTAAAATCTGTAGCCCACACTTGTCCCGTTTTGTCGAATACACCGAAAAACATTACAAAAATACTACAATTTGAAAGCAAATCGGTGCAATCATCGGAAAAACATTGACAGAACGCCGAATTCCTGATAAAATGTATGTTGTATTGTCAGAATAGTATGTCTGCGCATGACATTTTTTGCTTGACCGCATGGCTGCGCAGCTTGGGAAGGAGTTTACAATGAGCGATCAGAAGCTCTGCTTTGGCTGTATGAATCCGCTGGGCAGCGATGTACGCGTCTGCGCCCACTGCGGCTATGAGCAAAATGCAACCACGCTCGCCAATTACTTAAAGCCCGGCACCTTGCTCCATGAGCGCTACCTCATCGGCAAAATGCTGGACGCTAACGGCGAAAGCGTCACCTATATCGGCTATGACACCTCTGTGAACTGCAAGGTGCGAATCCGTGAATATTTTCCGGAACGACTTTGCAGCCGCGTCCACAACAGCTCACTGATTGATGTAAATTATGAGCATCTTGCGCAGTATAAATCGCTGATGGCGGAGTATACTGAGCTGAATAAAGCACTGGCGCGTATGCGGAATCTCAACCACCTCAACCCTGCGGTTGATATGTTTTCTGAGAACAATACGACCTATGCTGTCTACGAATATTTAGAGGGCAGAACGCTCCTTGATTACCTCAAGGAAAATGCCGGCGAGCTGAAATGGGACACCGTCCGCTGCATCTTTTCTCCGCTGTTCACCTCGCTCAGTCTGCTGCACAACGCTGGCGTGCTGCACCGCGGTTTAAGCCCCGAAACGATTTTCGTCACCGACAAGGGCGAGATCAAACTCACCGGCTTCTGCATCTCCGCCGTGCGCACCAACGACACCGAGCTTGACGCGGAGCTGTTCGATGGCTATGCCGCACCCGAGCAGTATTTCGCAGACAAGCAGCAGGGCACATGGACGGATGTTTACGGCATCTGCGCCGTGCTCTACCGCATTTTGACCGGATGCCGTGCAAGTGACGGTATGACCCGTCTGGATTATGACAATCTTGTTCCACCAAATGAACTGGAACCGAAGATTCCGGAGAATGTTTCGGATGCCATTATGAACGGTCTGCTGCTCGACACCTCCGCCCGTATCCGCACCATCACAGACCTTGTGACGATGATTTTCAATACGGACTCGACCGCTGAGCTGCAAGTACCGGATGAAGCCGGCTTTGCCAGCCCGGTTCCGGCAAATAAGTCCTCAACGATGGTCTTCCATCCGCATAATACCGCCGAGCATTCGAGCATCAATCAAGCTGCAAATCCGCAGCCCAGACGGCAGAATGCACCGGAAAACGGTCAGCGACCGGTCAGACCGCATCAGAATCCGAATGGTCAGAGCCGTAATCCGAATGGTCAGCGACCGCCGCAGCGTGGTGGACAACGACCGCCGCAGCGAAATGGTCAGCGGCCGCCGCAGAATGGCGCACAGGGTCAGCGTAGACCCGCTCCGCGTAGTCCGGAGGCAGCCGCAAGAGCCAGACAGGCTGCCATGCGCAATGGTCAGCCGCAGGGTTCGCGCAGACCGGTTCCCGCCGGCAATATGCAGAATTACAAGGCACGGGAATATTCCGTTTTTGAGCGCATCCGCGCGCCGCTGTTTATCGCGATTCTGTTTATTTTGATTGCAACGCTCGTGATTTGGGCGGTCATCCGCGTGCTGGGTGGCTTGAACGGCAATAACGATGTACTCTCCAAGGACAAGAACACCTCCGTTTCGGACAATGTTGTGTCCGGCGATGACAATAACCCCGAAGAACCGCATCGAAATTTCGCCATTCCGGAGCTTGTCGGCAAAAGCTATTCGCTCAAAAAGGAAGAACTGGAGATGGAAGGTCTTTTGGTGCTCGAACCGGAGTTTGTATTCCGCGAGGATCACCCGAAGGACAAAATCTTTGAGCAGGATATTGAACCGCGCACATACGTCGCTATGGGCAGTACGCTGAAGGTCAAGGTCAGTCTCGGCACCCCGAATCTGGTCATTCCGGATTTCAAGGACTTGAAGCTCTCCAAGTACCTCAAAATGCTCGATGAAATGGGTCTTTCCAAGGCGATCGACGGCGGTGGAAACAACAATATTGCCACCAACGCACAGAATCCCTACGCGTGGCAGTATCAGGCAAAGGTCACAACCACCACAAATCCCCAGAACGCTACGACGACCACCACGACCAGCAAGGACGGCAAGAAGCATATTGTTAAATATGTTTCCAGAGTGGATTATAACTACTCGAACGGCTATGTTTGCGCGGTAGAGCCGCCGCCGGGAACGCCGTTCAACGCGCTGGATGACTACGAAATCACTGTATATTATGCGTATAATCCGGTGTATATCAAGGTGACCATGACCGGCACTAGCACCACAAAAACCGGTACCGGCACGAAGAACACCAAGCTGACCGGCAGCTCCACCACCACGAAGACCACCGCCAAGACCACCACCAAGCCAAAAGAGGAGACTGAGCCGCCTGTCACAGAGCCGCCGAAGACCGACCCGCCGCCACCGCCGGCAACTGAGCCGCCGCCACCCGTGACCGATCCGCCGCCTCCGGTGACTGATCCGCCGCCACCCGTGACCGACCCACCGCCTCCGGTGACCGATCCACCGCCGCAGCCTGAAGAAGAAGGCTGAGCGCGGGGTGATAAGGTATTTCCGATGGAGGATAGATGCGTCTCCGACGGATTTATATATGGGGACGTAATGACGTAAATGTAGCCCCATAATAAAAGTTTTGATCAAGTTTTTTTAAAACTTGTTAGGTCGAGGGGCAGAGCCCTCACTATCAATACACACTATAAAACAACCGAACCGGAGTCTGCATGAACAGATTCCGGTTCAATTTATATAACGATATTGCGCATCAAATTGATTGCCGTTATTGTCAGTCCGTTGGGGTTCTCCCCTCGCCCTGCACCTCTGCTCGGAGTACGAATGCGAGAGGGACAACCCAAGAAAGAGGGGAATCGTCGCTACGCTCCGGTCTCCCCTCTCTCTTAGGTTTTCCCTCTCGCGCTCTCTCTTTCCTAACTCTCTCCCCTCTGCTGACTTGAATTTTCTTTAGGGGAAAGGGGGAATGCGAGTGCAGCACATCTGGGGGTCGAGGGGGCGCAGCCCCTTCGTCGCGCGAAGCGCGAAATCAAATATAAATA
>JAZNTW010000033.1:0-4233 GCA_045591925.1 Oscillospiraceae bacterium | reverse complement strand
GGTGCCTCTATCGTAGGCACCCAAGCCCGCGAACTCTTATCAAGGCTAAGAGTGTTTCGCACTCTGCGGAGTGCGCCGGGGGCTTTGCCCCTCGACCCCACAAACTTTTGAAAAAGTTTGATCAAAACTTTTATTTTGGGGTTACATTTACAAAAAATGGGGGCTGGGGGACTCGTCCCCCTTTTCCCCTAATTGCAAAATCGCGAAATACACTACTTTCCGCTGCGCAGTAAAAGAATATTCAACTCAGCAGAGGGGAGAGAGTTAGGAAAGAGAGAGCGCGAGAGGGAAAACCTAAGAGAGAGGGGAGACCGGAGCGCAGCGACGATTCCCCTCTTTCTTGGGTTGTCCCTCTCGCATTCGTGCTCCGCGTGGTGTTGCCCTTATTATAAAGTAGCATCGCTGCCGCGATGCGATTCAGAATGGGTGCCTCTATCGTAGGCACCCAAACCTGCGAACTCTTATCAATGCTAAGAGTGTTTCGCACTCTGCGGAGTGCGCCGGGGGCTTTGCCCCTCGACCTAGCAAGTTTTTAAAAAACTTGATCAAAACTTTTATTTTGGGGCTGCATTTACAAAAATGGGGTCTGGGGACGAGTCCCCCCTTCCCCCTAATTGCAAATTCGCAAAATAAACTGCTCTCCGTTGCGCAATATAAGAGATATTAAGCGCAATTCGGGGTCGAGGGGCAGAGCCCCTCGTCGCGCAAAGCGCGAAATCAAATAATCTTATAATCGGTCTGAATTATCGCTCGCCGCAAGTGAGGAAACCCTGCGCCCCACCAGCACAAACTTTTGTTTTTGACTCCCGTTTCTCAACACTATTATACAGGATTCGCTTGACAAATCAGCATAAAAATGTATAATAGTATTATAGCCATGTCATGCCCATTGCGGCAAATATTCTGACATATGAAAGTGAAATGCCTATGTATGATGTAGTCATTATCGGCGCCGGCATCACCGGTACCATGCTGTGCAGAAAACTCTCACAGTATCGTCTCAAAATCGCTGTCCTCGACAAAGCAAATGATATCGCCGCAGGTGCTACCATGGCGAATTCTGCCGTCATCCACGTCGGATACGACCCAGAGGACAATACCAACAAAGCTGCACTCAATGTCAAGGGTGCGCTGCAATATGAACAGCTTTGCAAGGATTTGCACTGCAAACACAAGGTCGTCGGCGCGTATATCGCTGCCTGCGGCGCGGAGGAGGAGGCTGCCCTCGATGTCCTCGCCGCCAGAGCCGACGCTCGAAATATCACCTATCGCTGGCTCACACGCGCCGAAGCGCTGCCCGATGAACCGAATCTTTCCGAAAATGTCACCCGCATCCTCGATTTTTATACGACCGCTGTGGTCTATCCGTGGGAGGTTGCGGTTGCCTGTATGGAGGTCGCCTGCCAAAACGGTGCGGAGCTGCACCTCAATACCCCCTGTACCGGTATCAGCCGTGCGGACGATTGCTTCAAAATTGCTACGCCGAACGGTGATTTTGTCACGCGCTATGTGGTCAATGCCGCCGGTGTCCACGCTGAGGATATTCACAATATGGTCGGCAAGGCTTCGTGGCACGCTACACCGCGCAAGGGCGAATATTATGTGCTGGATCAGGATGTTCAGCCGATTCGTCATATCATTTTCCCAGTACCATCGAAAGAAAAAGGCAAGGGCGTGCTTGCGATCCCCACTGTGTTCGGCAACACGCTGATTGGTCCGAACAGCGATTTTCTCGAAAATCCAGATGATACCGGCACAACCGATTCCGGTCTTGCCTATGTCCGCGAAAATATCAGCAAAACGCTCGATAATATTCCGCTGAATCGTTCGATTCGCACCTTTGCCGGCGTTCGTCCGACCACCACTGCACCCGATTTTATCATCGAGGAAATTCCGGAAGCACCACATTTCATTGACGCGGTTTCCATTGAATCACCCGGTCTTGCGTCCTCCCCTGCCATCGCTGACCGTATCATCGAGATTCTTGCGGAATCCTGCACACTCGAAATCAATCCCGATGCAGTCATGACCCGTGAAAAGCCCATCGTGCTTGCCGATTTGTCCCAAGAGGAACGTGACGCGCTCATTCGTGAAAATCCTGCTTACGGTAAAATCATTTGCCGCTGTGAGCAGATTTCCGAGGGCGAAATCATCGACTGTATCCGCAGACCATGCGGCGCACGGACTGTCAAGGGCGTGAAAAAACGCGTTCGTCCGGGTATGGGCAGATGTCAGGGCGGCTTCTGTGAACCAAAGGTGCTCCATATTCTCGCGCGTGAGCTTGGCATCTCTCCGCTCGACGTCCTCTATGACTGCCCGAATTCAAATATTCTGCAAAGTGAGAATCGTATATGAAAAAGATACAGGCTATTATCATCGGCGGCGGCAGTGCCGGACTTTCCGCAGCCGTCACGCTGAAAAAGAACGGCATCGAAGATGTCCTTGTCATCGAAAAGGATGAAGAACCCGGCGGTATTTTGGAGCAATGTATTCACAACGGCTTCGGTCTGCATACGTTCAAAGAACAGCTCTCCGGCCCTGCCTATGCCGAGCGATATGTCGATATGGCAAAGGAATACGGCGTCCGGATTCTGCTGAACACCATGGTCACAAAGCTCACCGCTGACCGTGTGGTGGAATATGTCAACGCGGATGAGGGTACGGTTCAGGTGCAGGCTGACGCGGTGATTCTCGCTGTCGGCTGCTATGAGCGGCCGCGCGGCGGCATCAACATCACCGGTTCTCGCCCTGCCGGCATCTACACCGCTGGTCAGGCACAGCGCTATCTCAATATTGACGGCTATATGGTCGGCAAGCGCGTGATGATTCTCGGCTCCGGTGACATCGGGCTGATTATGGCGCGCCGTATGACGCTGGAGGGTGCGGAGGTTGTCGGTGTTGCCGAGCTGATGCCCTACTCAAACGGTCTGCCGCGCAACATCAAGCAATGTCTCGAAGATTTCAACATTCCGCTGTATCTGTCGCACACCATTACCGAGGTGTTCGGTCAGGACAGACTTGAACGGGTTGAGATGATGGAGGTTGACGCGAACAACAAGCCCATTGCCGGCACGGAACAGTATTTTGACGTAGATACGCTACTTTTATCGGTTGGACTGATTCCGGAAAATCATCTTGCGGACAATGCCGGCATTCAGATGGACCCTGCTACCAAGGGTCCTGTCGTGGACGAGCGCTATATGACCAGTGCTGACGGCATTTTCGCCTGCGGAAACGGTCTGCACGTGCATGACCTTGTGGATTATGTTTCGTTACAGGCGGAAAAGGCTGCCGAGGGCGCGGTTTCCTATCTGCAAAACGGGCTGCCGCAGGGTGACGCGCTTCGTATTCAGAACGGCAATCAGGTCAGCTATTGCGTTCCGTCAAAATTTTATCCGCAATCGCCTGTCGATAAGCTGACGGTCTATTTCCGCGTGCGCAAGCCGCTCAAAAACTGCACGCTCATCGTTCGTTCGGGCGACAAAGTCATTCGTTCCCTGAAAAAGCGTGTGCTGATTCCGTCTGTCATGGAGGAGGCACTGCTCCTGAAACAGGATATGTCCGGTCTGACCGAGCCGATCACCATTGAAATTGCGGAGGAATAATCGTATGACAAAATCACTCATTTGTGTCAACTGTCCGCTTGGCTGCGCCCTGACGGTCACTGTTGAGCAGGACAAGGTCACGGCGGTCAGCGGCAATCAGTGTCCGCGCGGCAAAGCCTATGCCGAAACCGAAAGCATTCGCCCCATGCGCATCCTGACCACTACCGTCCGGATCACCAATGCGCTGCATCGTGTTCTGCCTGTGATTTCTGAGCGTGAAATTCCGCTTGATCTCGTGATGAATGCCATGGACGCGGTGCGTGATGTCAAGGTTGACGCGCCGGTTCGGGTCGGGGATGTCATTGTCGAAAATCTCGCCGGCACCGGCGTCAATCTCATCGCCGCTCGCTCCATGGAGCAAATATAAAGGTATCTCCGATGGATTGAATAATGGGGGTTCGAAGTCCCCAGACCCCATTGTTTACGGTATAGGGGGTGTAATTGCGCAACCGTGGCTTTTATTGCGCAGCGGAGAGTAGTTTATTTTGTAAATGCAGCCCCAAAATAAAAGTTTTGATCAAACTTTTTCAAAAGTTTGTGGGGTCGAGGGGCAAAGCCCCCGGCGCACTCCGCAGAGTGCGAAACACTCTTAGCCTTGATAAGAGTTCGCGGGCTTGGGTGCCTACGA
>JAZNTW010000032.1:0-6153 GCA_045591925.1 Oscillospiraceae bacterium | reverse complement strand
AAGAGGAAAGTGGGAGTGCGAGTGCAGCACATCTGGGGGTCGAGGGGGCGCAGCCCCTTCGTCGCGCGAAGCGCGAAATCAAATATAAATACAAAAACAGGGACACTGCACTTGCAATACCCCTGTTTGTATATATGGCGGGCTTTGCACGGTGTTGCTTTAAGATGATTATAAATCCAAAAACTGAAATGATTCTGAAAAAATGAGCAAATATCGCAATGTTTGCAAAATGACAATATAATTTTAAAACCCTCAGAAAACACGTATCTGCAAGGAAAATAGACACAAAATAGTTTCATATACAGAAAAATCATTTGCGTGACTTCTTAAATCTTGTGTTACCTTTTTTGAAACCGATCGGGATGGCGGTTTCTCCATCACGCGCCCGAAACGATATCACAATATGATTGTAAACATACGAAATATCTCGCATCTGCGTGGAAATGATGCGCAAGTAGCTGTGCCGGTTTCTCCATCGCGCACCCCGATTGTCACAGAAAATATGTGTAAAATCACGAAAATCGAAAAAAAGCCCGAAACTGCTTGACAAATTTTCCGTGTTTGCGTATAATAAATTTAATCAGAGGCTTTCGCGTGTGAAAGCAGAGGACAAGTCGCAAAGGAGCGCTCATCTGACAGAGAGGATGCTGATTCGCTGAAAGGCATCCGATGATCTCTTTTCCGGTACCACCGCTGCTGCGTTTGCTGATGGGAATGAGGAAACGCTCGGGTGGAACCGTGCGCGTTTGTACCATAGAGGACAAACCCGTACCCCGAACAGGCAAAGACTGTTCGGCGTGCGGTATTTTTTTGCCGTGAACCGAACCTACATCTAATAAAATGGAGGGATTCTTATGAAAATTACATTTGCAAATGGCAGCTTTGACAGCGCTGCGCCCGTGACCGTCTATGACGCTGCAAAGGAAGCAGGCGTGATCGCGCGCGAGCATATTGCAGCACTTGTGAACGGTCAGCCGGCAGACCTGACTGCACAGCTCACCGCAGATTCCGAGGTCACGCTCCTGACCTTTGAGGACAAGGAGGGCAAGCACATCTTCAATCACACCGCTGCCCATATTCTCGCACAGGCGGCAAAGCGTCTGTTCCCGAATGTCAAACTCACGATCGGTCCTGCAATCGACCGCGGCTTCTACTACGATTTCGATACCGATAAGCCGTTCAACGCCGATACGCTCACCGCGCTTGAAGCCGAGATGAAGAAAATTGTCAAGGAAAATCTGCGCATCGAACGCTTCACACTCCCGAAAGACGAGGCAATCCGCAAAATGCAGGAAATGGATGAGCCGTACAAGGTTCAGCTGATCGAGGAGCTGCCGGAGGGCGAAACCATCAGCTTCTATCAGCAGGGCGAGTACATCGACCTCTGCACCGGTCCGCATCTCTTTGCAACCGGACTTGTCAAGGCATTCCAGCTGACGTCCTGCACCGGCGCGTACTGGAAGGGCGACCAGAATAACAAGCAGCTGACCCGTGTTTACGGCGTTGCGTTCCCGAAAAAAGAACAGCTCAAGGCGCATCTGGAAATGCTCGAAGAAGCAAAGAGCCGTGACCACAATAAAATCGGCAGAGAGCTTGGCTACTTCACAACCGTCGATTCCATCGGTCAGGGCTTGCCGATTCTGCTGCCGAAGGGCGCAAGAGTCATTCAGCTTCTCCAGCGCTGGGTTGAGGATTACGAGCAGTCCAAGGGCTGTCAGCTCACCAAGACGCCGCTTTTTGCAAAGCGCGACCTCTACAAGATTTCCGGTCACTGGGATCACTATCTCGATGGTATGTTCATCATGGGCGACCCCTATGATGAGGAAAAGGAGTGCTTTGCGCTTCGTCCGATGACCTGCCCGTTCCAGTATCAGGTTTATCTGAACAAGCAGCGTTCCTACAAGGAATTGCCGATGCGCCTGACCGAAACCTCGACGCTCTTCCGCAACGAGGACAGCGGCGAGATGCACGGTCTGATTCGTGTTCGTCAGTTCACGATTTCCGAGGGTCACTTTATTCTCCGTCCGGAGCAGTTGGAGGAGGAATTCCAGTTCTGCTTGGAGATGGCAAAGTATATGCTCGACACGGTCGGAATGCTGGAGGACTGCACATTCCGCTTCTCGCAGTGGGATCCGGCAAATCCGAAGAACAAGTACGAGGGTACCGCGGAGCAGTGGGAGCTTGCACAGGCGACCATGGCGAAGATTCTCGACGATCTCGGCGTCAATTACGAGGTCGGCATTGATGAGGCTGCGTTCTACGGACCGAAGCTCGATATTCAGTATAAGAACGTATTCGGCAAGGAGGATACGGTCGTTACGATTCAGATTGATATGCTGCTTGCAGAGCGCTTCGGAATGTACTATATTGATAAGGACGGTCAGAAGAAGCTGCCGTATATTATTCACAGAACCTCGCTGGGCTGCTATGAGCGTACTCTTGCGTATATGCTTGAAAAATATTCCGGCGTGCTGCCGCTTTGGCTTGCACCGGAGCAGGTTCGTCTGCTGCCCATCGGTGATGAGCATATTGAATATACAAAGGCGTTTGCAGAAAGACTCACCGCAGCCGGAATGCGCGTGACGGTCGATGTTGAGGATCGCAATATCGGTACAAAAATCAAGAACGCACGTCTTGACCGTATCCCGTATATGCTCATCGTTGGCGATAATGAGAAAAATGAAAACGGCGTGACTGTTCGTTCCCGGAAAGAGGGCGAGCTTGGATGCATGAAGCTCGATGACGTTTTTGCCAAGCTCACCACCGAGGTCATCACCAAGGCAAAATAATCGGGGGGTAGATGTATCTCCGATGGCTTGATCATGGGGCTACCGCGCACGCTACGCTATGAGTTTGCGTGGTGTTGCCATATATACAAACAGGGATACTGCACTTGCAATACCCCTGTTTGTATATATGGCGAACTTTGCGCGGTGTTGCCTTTATTATAAAGTAGCATCGCTGCCGCGATGCGATTCAGAATGGGTGCTTCTATCGTAGCCTCTGGACACCGCAAACTTTTATTTTTGGGCTTCGCACCCCATACCCGCGCTGGGGACAGCGTCCCCATTTCCGATCCGTCGGAGACGCCGCTAAAACTTCCGCTTGCGGAGCAGGATATAGCCGGTGATGGAGGTGAGGATCGCAGTAATCAGCACCGCAAAAATCCAACTGCTTTTCAGCGGCAGGGTATCGGTGTTGATGCCATAAAACGCGAAGATGATATTCGGAATCTGAATAATAACGGTAACGATCGTCAAGCGCCACATGACCGAGTTCTGATTATTCGCAATAACATACGAAAATGCGTCCATCATAGCGGAAATAACGCCGCTGTAAATCGTTGCCATCTCGACCGCCTGCCGGAACTCGATGCCGACATCATCCATGAGGTCCTCGTCATCGGGGTAGAGCTTGAGCGCCCTGCCGCGCTGAATTTTTTCGATGGTCACAAGATTGGCTTTCAGCGAGGTCGTGAAGTAAACGAGGGACTTTTCCAGACCCATCAGCTGAACGATCTCCTGCGTTTTCATCGCACCACTGAGACCCTGCTCCATGGAATATGAGATCTTGTCGATTTGTTTGAGGTAGAACACGAAGCCGGCAGAAATCTGCATGAGAATTTGCAGGATAAAGCGCGTCCGGAACTGCGTCTGGATATTGGAGATTTTGCGGTCAGCCATTGCAGCGAGCACCTGATTGCGCCGCAGGGAAATCGTGAACACGCAGTCGGTGGTGTTGATGATGCCAAGCGGCACGGTGTAAAACTGAAAGGTATCGCTTTTTTCGAGCTTTTCGGCAACGGCGGTGTCCACGATGATGAGCGTCTGACCGTCCTCGCGCTCGATACGAGAGGATTCCTCCTCGTCGAGACAGGAGCGGACAAAGCCGGTGTCCAGCCCATAGGTGTCGGTGAGGAGGTGGATTTCCTCCTGCGTCGGCTCATAGCAGGAGACCCAGCAGCCCGGCTCGACCTGTTCGAGCTGGCACAATTTGCCGTCAATGGTTTTATAAATATGGATCATAGGCATACGCCTCCCGTTATCATAGATTTGTTACAACTTACGGGAAAAGTTGCAAAAGGGTGACAATTTTCTCACAATTCAGGTGGATTCTGTTGACAGATTATGGATTTGACTTGATTTTTTCTGCGCAATTCGGTATACTTTGGTCAAGAGGAGCAAGACCGGCGCAGCGAGTCAGGCGCGGCAAAGGGATTGCCGATCGAATGTGGAAATGTGTTTCAAATCGAACGTATTTGCAAATCCATTGGTAACAACCTTCAAGAATCCGGCTCTGCTGCGCCATCAGCGGAGCCAATTTTTTTGTGAATGAGATTATCTGAGATTGACCGAATCGGTCAGAAAAGCACGTATATCCTCGGCTTTTGCGGTGACAGTACCCTGAATCATTTCCTCGGAACCGCCGCCTCTGCCGCTGAGTGCGCCGTTGAATTCCTTTGCCCAAGCGCGCAGCTTGACCGTTTTGCTGCCGACGATGTAGCGGTAGCCATCGGTATCGTTACCCTGAAATGCCGCGCATACGCCGCCGCAGCGTTCCACGCCGGCATTGACGAGATTGCGCAGATTATTGGGGTCGAGCAGGTCGTCAAAGATGATGAGATTGCCGTCTGTTTCATGGAGCGCGGCGATTTTGCTGTCGAGCAGGGCGCGGCGCAGCTTTGCGATTTCCTCGCGCTCGGACTGCGACTGCTTCATGATTCGTTCTACGGCATCGGCAGCCTCCAACTGCTTGCAGGAGAGCAGATTCGAGATGCGAACGGTTTGGGTGAGGCGTTTGTGGTAGTCGTCGCGCGCGTCGAGACCGCAGAGCATCCGGATGCGGATGCCGCCTTTCCAGTTTTCGCAGGAGAGAATTTTGATGCCGCCGACCGCGCCGGTGTGGGTGACATGGGGCGCACAGCAGGCGCAGACGTCCCAGCCCTCGATGGTCACGATGCGGATATTTTCGGTGAGGTCGAGCTTGGAGCGATAGTCCATGGCGGCGCATTCCTCGGAGGAGGGATAGCTGACAGTGACGGGGACATTCAGCCCGACCACACGGTTCGCAATATACTCCACAAATTCAAGCTCCGAGGCGGTCAGCACACCGCTGAAATCAACGGTAACGCCGTCGGTACCGAGGTGGAAGCCGACGTTGTCAAGCCCGAATTGCTGATGAACGATACCGGAAATCAGATGTTCACCGGTATGATTTTGCATTTTACGGAAGCGGATTTCCCAATCAAGCTCAGCGGCAAGCTCCTCGCCGATAGGCAGTGGGACATCGACGAAATGTACGATTTCACCGTCAATTTCCTGCACATCACAGACAACGGCGTTGCCGAGATTACCGGTATCGGCAGTCTGACCGCCGCCCTCGGGGAAGAAGGCGGTGCGGTCGAGGATGACGGCAAAGGCAGCGTCATCGGAGCGCCATTTGGGATCGGTGACCGGCTCGCAGGAGAGAACGGTTGCAGTGAAGTTACGGAGGTAGGCATTTTTATCATATAATTTTTCTGTTTGCATGAGGGAACCCCTTTCGAATTGGTGAATAGTGGCGTCTCCGACGGATTTGAAATGCGGGTTTCTCCCCCAAAAAAAACCGCGCCGGGGACTCGTCCCCAGACCCCATTATTTGTGGTAATGGACGTAGGTGCGTAATTTTGAGTGAAACAGGTAGGCTGTGTGGTTCGCATATGCTTTTGTGGTGTTGCATGTTTGTGATATTATTTCCACAAGCCGGAACAGTACATAATTCTATATTTTATAGTATATCACAAAATCGGGCGTTCGTCAATCCTTATGTGAAAGTTGTGTGGTGAAAGGGGAGGGCGGGAGGATGGGCGAATGTGCTGCTGCGAGTTGAAACAGAGCTTGTAGGGGATTTTGAAGAATATTTGATTTCGCGCTTTGCGCGACGAGGGGCTCTGCCCCTCGACCCCCAGATGTGCTGCACTCGCACTCCTACTTTCCCCCTAATTGTAAATTCGCGAAATAAACTACTCTCCGCTGCACAGTAAAAGAAAATTCAACTAAGCAGAGGGGAGAGAGTCAGGAAAGAGAGAGCGCGAGAGGGAAAACCTAAGAGAGAGGGGAGACCGGAGCGCAGCGACGATTCCCCTCTTTCTTGGGTTGTCCCTCTCGCATTCGT
>JAZNTW010000031.1:0-128704 GCA_045591925.1 Oscillospiraceae bacterium | reverse complement strand
GCAAAACATCTCTTTCTCTCGTTACTCAGGCTCAGTACGGGCGTATCAGCAAGAAAAAACTCATGTTTAAAGCTGCCCTTGACCCTTCTGTCCTCCTCGATATCCTTTTCTTTCCTAAAAAGTAAATGCTGTTGCCGTGTTCTTCCTGTGAATGCTACTTGACAACAGGCAAAATCTTTGATATAATAGGATTATCGGCAGTTGTAGGCTGCGATAAAAAACTTGAATTTTGAATAAAACATTGACAGAAACAGGAGGGTTACTTCAAATGGGTATTTTCCAAAGATTGAGCGATATTCTCAGAGCAAACATTAACGATATGCTTGATAAGGCAGAAGATCCGGAGAAGCTCGTAAAGCAGATTATTGTTGATATGCAGAAAGAGCTGACCAAATCCACACAGGCACTCGGTAAGGCAGTTGCCAGTGAGCGTATGGTCGAAAAGCAGTATAGAAACGCTTGTGCGGTTTCCTCCAGCTGGGAATCCCGTGCAAAGGCTGCTCTGAAGGCAGGCGATGCTGAACTTGCGAAAAAGGCACTTGCCAGCAAGGTAAAAGCAGATGAAGATGTCGCGAACTATCGTGAAATGTATGAGACAATTTCCAACCAGACCGAGGCAATTCGTTCTCAGGTTGAGGTTCTGAAGTCCAAGATGCAGGAAGCAAAGTCCAGAGAGGCTATGCTGATTGCACGTTCGCAGATGGCTGATACAACCAAGGCTCTTGCACAGTCTATCAGCGGCATTGATACCAAGAGCTCCTTTGATAAGCTCACCAAAATGGAAGAAAAAATCACGCGCAAAGAGGCAGAGGCTGCCGCATTCAGCGAGATTCTTGGTAGCAGCAAGACCGAAGAGGTTGCAACCTTCGAGGAGCTGGAGCGCAATGCAAAGGTTGATACCGAGCTGGAGCGTCTGATGGCTGAAATGGGTATGGCACCTGCCGCAGCAGTAGATGCCGCTTCTGTCAATGATGAGCTGGCAGCGGCAATCAGTGCGATGGAGGCAACACCGATTGAGACTCCGATGGAGCTGCCGGGCGTTTGATCCGGATTTCCTTACTCTGAAACTTGCGGCACAGTCTCACAGTCCGTGAGGCTGTGCCTTTTTACCGTAAAGATGTGATTCTGACAAAGGGAGGTTTCCCAATGGCTTCAAAACGCAGAATCCGCTGGGACCGAATCACGGTCGCGGCTATTATTCTGATCATTTTGATCTTCTTGTTCGGCTCTTGTATGCAGCGTTGCTCGGAGGATCGTGATACGGCGCAGCAGGATTCGATTCCGACAGAGGAACAGCAAGGCTCGGCAGTGTCCGGTACAACGACAACCCCAGCAAGCGGTGCGGATGCAACACTTGCAAATGTTCCTGTGATTATTACAGATGCGGACGATAATCCTGCGAATCTGACAACCACGACAACCAATGTCTCCGATGTGGTTGAGGAAGAACCGGCATATGTGCTTCCGGCAGGCTATGAGGAAGTATCCGTTGAGCCGGGGGATATGTATAAGGGTACGCTGATTCTGGTGAATCAATCGCATCCGAGTCGCCTGAAGGTAGACGAACTGGATCTGGAGCAGGTCTATTATGCCGATGATAAACCGGATACCTATGAGATTTCCTATCCGGGACATACCTCGCTGAACCGTACTGCGCTGACGAAATTCAATCGTCTGATGAAAGCGTATCATGCTGCAACAAATAATACCGAGATTATGTTCAATTACGGCTACCTTGAGGATGGAAAGGAAAAAAGCAATCCGGAATCCTCGACCGGTCTGGACGTACAGATTCATCTGAAAAAAGACAGCGGCGGCTATGATTTTGTCAGCAATGTTACGCCGTATTCGTGGCTGTTTGACCATATGGCAAGCTATGGCTATACGCTGCGTTATCCAACCGATAAGGCAGAGATTACCGGCGAGCGCGGCGGCTATACGGCAATCCGTTATGTCGGCGTACCGCACGCAGCGTACATGGAGGAAAATAACCTTTGCTTAGAGGAATATCTTGATATGCTTCGCGGCAGCCATAATTTCTATACCGGTACGATTCTGGAATACAGCACGAGCGAGCTGACTTATCATATCTATTATGTTCCTGCCGATGCCGAGAACGATTTTATGGTTCCGGTTCCGACAGCCGGCTCGTATGAGATTTCCGGCAATAATGTGGATGGCTTTATTGTCACCGTCATCGTTGGTTGATCATTAACATAAGGGGGTGTTTGCAATGGCAGCACAGAAACCGCATCGCGAGGACTTCTTTCTGCGTGTACGGGCATGGCTGCAGCGCAAATGCCCTTCTTTCTTTCAGCAGCCGGAAGTGATTTTGCTTCCGCAGCGTGTGCGCTGCTTCGGAAAACGGCTGATGCTTTCTTTGCCGGTGGATTTTTATGCGGTGGAACAGAAAAAAGGTCAGATTGTGTTTGCCGGCAGCAAATCCGGTTTGCAGATGACTGTCATGCGGCTGCCGTTTCAGCGTGCGCTGCACAGTATCTCGGCGATAGATTTGCAGCTTGCATTCGAGCAGCTTCATCTGCCGGAACGTCTGCCGGAGCTGCGGCGCAGTTATCTGCGGTATTCGCCGGCGTTGACTGCTTTTTGGGACGCAGCAAAAACAGAAAAAGAAAAAACCGTCCTGCACCTTGTTCAAGTGCGGGAAACGGTTTTTCTCCTTTTTTTCAGACGGATTCCTCCAGAGCATGAGGCAACAGTCAATGCCATCATTTATGCAATGTCTCTGATGCACAATGCGCCGGAATCCGCAAATCAATAGCCCTTGCTGATGTCCTCGGAAAGCGAATCATCATGCGCGATCCAGTGCGACGTATCAATCGTAAAATGCGTCTCTTTGTCTTGACGGATGATAACCTTTTCGATTCCGGCATTCAAAATCAATCGCTTACACATCGAACACGGCTCGACGGCTCCGTCGAGCTGATTCGTTGCTGCATCATGACAGGCGAGATAGAGCGCAGCACCGAGCAAATCGGCTCTGCTTGCGCTGATAATTGCATTTGCTTCGGCGTGAACGCTGCGGCAAAGCTCATAGCGCTGACCGCGAGGAATCTGCAAGCGTTCACGGTAACAGTAATCGAGGTCGCTGCAATTTTGTCTGCCGCGCGGTGCGCCGTTGTAGCCTGTGGAGATGATTTCGTCATTTTTCACGACAATCGCGCCGAATTTTCTGCGCAGACAAGTGCTGCGCTCGGACACTGCTTCGGCAATATCCAGATAATAATTGATTTTATCCCTGCGATCCATATGTGGATCCCCCTTTTTCGTTATTATTGATATTATAACATTTTCGATACGAAAATGCAAGGGGCAGGAGAACAAATCATCCATCATGTATAGGAGATCACATATGCTTGAATTGACCGATATGCAAATCATCCGCACACTGGCAAAGCGGCATGATTTTTCGTTTTCAAAGGGCTTGGGACAGAATTTTCTGATTGATCCGGAGGTCTGCCCTGCAATCGCAGAATACGGAATTCCCTCGCCGGAATGCGGCGTTCTGGAAATCGGTACCGGATTCGGCGTCCTGACGCAGCAGCTTGCAATGAAATCGGAACAAATTGTTGCGGTAGAGCTGGATCGCCGTTTGAAGTCGGTGCTTGCCGAAACGCTTGCAGATTTCAAGAATATCCGTGTTGTCTGGCAGGATATCATGAAAGTGAATCTGCGCGAATTTCTTGCAGAACAGTTCGGTCAGCGCGAGGTCGCAGTTTGTGCGAATCTCCCCTACTATATCACCTCTCCGATTCTGATGCACCTGCTGGAATCGGATGTGAAACTCAAAAGCATTACCGTTATGGTGCAGAAAGAGGCTGCGGAACGGCTCTGCGCGGAAATTGGCAGTCGGGATGCCGGTGCTGTGACAGCTGCCGTACAGCTTCGCGGCGCAGCAGAACAGCTTTTTGAGGTGCCGCGCGATTCGTTTTATCCTGCGCCGAAGGTGGATTCGGCAGTGATTCGGATTACGCCGTATGAAACGCCGATTTGTTCGGCAGAGCAGCTTGCGCAGGTGTTGAAAATTGTGAAAGCAGGCTTTGCACAGCGTCGTAAAACTGCCGTCAATGCGCTGTCTGCCGGCTTGTCGCTTTCCAAGGAACAGATTGTGGCAGCACTTTCTGCGTGCGGTCAGAAAGAGACTGTTCGTTTTGAACAGCTCGATCGGGAAACGCTCCTGCGCCTGACAGACGCGCTGCAAGCAGAAGCCGGAACGAAGTCGTTATAATGGCAGTCTACGGCTTTGATGGAATATCGGAAATCGCGTGAAATTTCGCAATCAGGCGTAAAACAAGCGCACTGACGGCGAAAATCGCTGACAGATTGCCGAGCGAAACCGGAAAATCAGATGGTAAATTGGCAAAATCCCCGAAAACATCGAAAATCCGCATGACAGCAAGGAAAATGCTTGACAAATAGTGAGAAATATGGTATGATTATTTTACCTCTTTGCAGAGGCGCTTTTGTTGTGCGTGTAATCTGCTGCCTGCTGTGTGCTTCGGCATCGCCGCGGATTGTCTCTGTAAATCAAGAGGGAGGCTAACTTTCTTTCGCAGCCGGTCTCAAATGCTCGGAATGCGAAAAATTTCATACAGGAGGTGCCGACAATGCGCGTGAAAATCACACTTGCTTGCACAGAGTGCAAAAACAGAAACTATGTTTCTAAGAAGAACAAGAAAAATGACCCCGACAGACTCGAGATGAAGAAGCACTGCAGACATTGCAATAAGCATACGATGCACAAGGAAACAAAGTAAGAATCCGAGAGGCGCTTGCTGTAGCCTGAAATATCAGGCTGCGTAGGCAGAAAGGAACGAACCATGGCGAAGGACAAGGAAATTGCTGTTTCCGAAAAGAAGGAAAAAGACAGCAAGAAAAAGGACAAGTCCAAAAAGCAGGGCGGCATTGCCAAGTGGTTCAAGGATCTTAAGCTTGAACTGAAAAAGGTTGTTTGGCCCAACAAGAAAACTGTTGTGAACAACAGCATCGTCGTATTCGCAGCCATGCTCGGATTCGCCGCTTTCACATTCTTGCTGGATCAGGGCTTCCTCGCGCTTTTCGAGTTAGCAATCAGCGGCAAATCGTAAGCTGATGCGATCCGCGAAGCACAATTCAACGCGAAAGCGCAATGACTGAAGAAAGCAGGGAATTCGTAATGAGTGATCAAGCTCCGAAACCGGAGTGGTATGTAATTCATACCTATTCCGGCTATGAGAATAAGGTTGCGCAGAGCATTGTGAAAAAGGCGGAAAATCAGCAGCTCACAGATAAAATTCTTGAGGTGCAGATTCCGACTGAACAGGTGCGCGAGATTACAGATGGCAAGGAAAAAGATATCACAAGAAAAATTTTTCCGGGCTATGTGCTCGTGCATATGATCCACGATGATGAGGTCGCTTATCTGATCCGCAGTATTCGCGGCGTCACAGGCTTCCTCGGTGCAGATCCGAACCAGCCGATTCCGCTGACACCCAGCGAAATTGCGGCAATGGGCGTTGATCTCGGAACAACCATTGAGATCAATCTTAGTATCGGCGATTCCGTCCGGATCATCGGTACTGCAATGGACGGCTTTGTCGGTGAGGTGCGCAGCATTGATATCGAAGAAGGCACTTGCGAAGTGCTTGTTTCGATGTTCGGTCAGCAGACTCCGACGAAGTTCGCATTGACTGAGGTTGCACGCGATAACTAAACCGTCTCCGGATGCAGACAGCGCATCCGCAAAAATATCGCTGTCGTGGGAGAGATATTCGAACCGATTCCGGTGAATATCCCGCCATACACCACATTATTTGGAGGATAAAATACCATGGCACAAAAAGTAGTTGGCTTTATTAAGCTTCAGATTGCCGCAGGCAAGGCAACTCCTGCTCCGCCTGTCGGCCCGGCGCTCGGTCAGCACGGCGTAAATATCATGGGCTTCTGCAAGGAGTTCAATGAGCGTACAAAGAATGAGGCCGGTATGATTATTCCGGTTGTCATCACTGTTTATGCAGACCGTTCTTTCACCTTTATCACCAAGACTCCGCCTGCTGCTGTCCTCATCAAGAAGGCTTGCGGCATTGATAAGGCGTCCGGTGTTCCGAACAAGAATAAGGTTGCAACCATCACCAAAGAGCAGATTCAGCAGATCGCTGAGAAGAAAATGCCCGACCTGAATGCTGCTTCCCTCGAAGCTGCAATGAGCATGATCGCAGGTACTGCGCGCTCGATGGGTGTTGTTGTTGCTGACTAATCCGCTCAGGGTATCGGCCCTGTGGGAGGATTTTTCCGCCAGCCGGAAAGCTGAGATTGGCTTCCGGTATACCACAGAATGATGATAAAGGAGTATTTCATAGATGAAACACGGTAAGAAGTATGTCGAGAGTGCAAAGGCACTCGAAGCGGCAAAGCTTTACGAGCCGAACGAGGCTCTTGGCACTGTTTGCCAGCTCGCAAAGGCAAAGTTTGATGAAACCGTTGAGGCGCACATTCGTCTCGGCGTTGATTCCCGTCACGCAGATCAGCAGGTTCGTGGCGCTGTTATCCTGCCGAATGGTACCGGTAAGTCCGTTCGCGTGCTTGTTTTCTGCAAAGAGGATAAGTATGAGGCTGCAAAGGCAGCAGGCGCTGAGTATGTCGGTGGTCTGGATCTCGTTGACAAGATTCAGAAAGAGGGTTGGATGGAATTCGATGTCGTTATCGCTTCTCCCGATATGATGGGCGTTGTCGGTAGACTCGGTAAGATTCTCGGCCCGCGCGGCATGATGCCGAACCCGAAGGCCGGCACTGTTTCTCCTGATGTTGCAAAGGCAGTTCAGGAAGCAAAGGCTGGTAAGATCGAGTACAGACTCGATAAGTCCAACATCATTCACTGCCCGATCGGTAAGGTTTCCTTCGGTGCTGAGAAGCTCGAAGAGAACTTCAATACCCTCGTTGAGGCAGTTGTAAAGGCAAAGCCGGCAGCAGCAAAGGGTACTTACCTGCGCTCTATCACGGTTGCTTCTACAATGGGCGTTGGCGTTCCGGTTCTCACCACAAAGTTTGGTGTGTAATTCGTAACCAGATTGATTTCACAGCGGAGAGAACGGTTTTTGACCGTTTCTCTCCTTGCTGATGAGATTTTTGGGAAAATGCTTGACAAAATTCAATTTTTATGGTATAATATATAAGTTGTTGATGAGAAATTAGCTCAGTTGGCAGAGCATCTCCCTTTTAAGGAGAGGGTCGAGGGTTCGAACCCCTCATTTCTCACTCGAATGATCACCGTGGATCTGTTTTTTGCAGATTCACGGTTTTTTATTTTTTTGAAATAAACGATTGCTGATAATTTGCAATCGAAAATAAAAGTGAGCAGGCGTCTTCTTATGCTGCCTGCTCACTTATTTGAATCAACCAACTGAGGAATCCTGAAAAGTATGTCTTCTCAAGATTTTTTTAATAACTGTAATATTTTTCTTCAGAATGCCGTCAGTACTTATAGAGAGGGAGGTGAAGCCGTGTGGACGACGCAGCGATTATCAAACTATATCGGCTGCGCGATGAGCGAGCACTTGAAGAAACAAAGGCTTGTTATGAAGCGCTCTGTATGACAGTCGCATACAATATGCTCGGCAATCGCGAGGATGCGGAGGAATGTGTAAATGACGCGATGATGCGTCTCTGGCAGGCGATCCCGCCTGCTGAACCAGAATCTCTTGGCGCGTATCTCATCACCGCTGTCCGAAATGCAGCACGGGATCGGCTTGCATATCAGAACGCACAGCGTCGAGGTGGCGGTCAGCTCTCCATCGCGATTGATGAGCTGACGAACTGCTTGCATTCGGCAGAACAACCGGAACAGGTGCTCAACAGCATTGCGCTTCGGGATGCGTTTCGTAGATTTCTGTCCAAACTGAGACCTACAGCGCGCATGATTTTTTTGCGGCGGTATTGGCTCTGTCTATCAGCACAGGAGATTGCAGCCGAAACTGGATGTTCGGTCAGTCTTGTGAATACGTCGCTGATGCGTACACGTAACAAATTGAAAGTGTTTCTGGAAAAGGAGGAGTTGTTGTGAAACAGGAGGATTACTTCAAAATCATGGATTGTGTTTCGGAGGAAGATGTCATCGAAATGATGCAGCATCGCCGTTGTAGAAAAAATCTGTCTGGCGAGGAGGTCGCTATGAATTATTCAACACATCAGAAGAAAATATTCAACATGACTCGTTCCGGTGTTGCAACGGGTACGGCAGTCGCTGCGGCACTCTTGGCACTGAATGTCGGGTTCGGTGGATTTATGCTGCACCGAACAGATGATTCTGTCAGCATCGAAAATCAAGAGGCTGTCGAGGTGAGTGAAGTTGTACCGGAAACATCAGCGGCGCAAACTGAGGCAGAAAATAATATTACAACAGAGGCCAAGCAGACGGTTTCTACTAGATTGACGGCTGCAAAAGCGTCTTCTGCAAATTCTCAGGAGACTACAACAAAAGCTGTGTCCACGCAGACAACTGCAGAGCAGGCTGTGGTTACAGAACAGTCAACAGTGACAGATAAACCGGTACAACAGACAACAGAATCATCGAGAAATGGAAAACTGACGTATTCGATGATTCCTGTGGACAGAACCTATGAATTGACAGGCTCAAATGCAAAGGCGCCGATTGTTTTTCATGCAAAGGCAGGCGAACAGATCAAAATGCAGCTGACGATTCAGAATGATCCGGGCGTTGCAGATTTCGGCGTACAGTATAATATCGGAGGGTTCAATCTGCTATCACAGACGGACTTGCAGTATTACGATGGCAAAGTTCAATTTGCAATTTTTGGCGAGGAGCAGGCGAATGATGACAGGGTTCTGCTTATCGGTGGAACCGGAACCGGCAGTTCAAAAATACCGGATGGTACCGTATTGGCAGAATATACTCTGCTTGCACCGATTCAGCCCGGCAGTTATGTCATTCAGGAGTATATTTCAAAAGGATATTCGTTTATCGTAAATCCGGATGGTACTGAAACTGTACTCCCAGATTATCATGTATTTGCAGATTCCGAGGGAACAAATCCGATTGAGTGTGATGTCCTCGGTGTAGAAATTATCGTAGACGAGGCAGAGAACACGTCGCCAGCTCCGATTGATCCTGAAACAATGGAGGGTTCGATCATTTATATGGAGTCGATCACTGCACACGCCGGTCAGAAAAATGTGCCGGTAAATGTGTATTTAAAGGGTTGTGATCCGTTTGTATCCGGCTCTCTCAGATTAGGTTACGATCCTGCGCTGAAGCCGCTATTGTATGACTATGATACGATGGGTGACTTGGATGTCAATGCAGAAAGTCGACTCGGCATCAGTGTTGAGGATACGCTGCTGGAAGATGTAATGCTGCTGAATAGTTCTACAACAAGTGGTAGTATAATTATGGTGTTCTTCAATAATTATCGTAATTTCGGATATGACGATAATGGCGAACCAATTATCATCAAGAACGGTGAAACACAGGCAGATGCTATCATCACAGAGGATGGCGTATTGTTCACAATGTACTTCGATATGCCGGAGGAATGCGGACAATATCAGATTTTTGCGTGCGAAGGAACCCTTGGTGGCGGCGCAGAGGAAGAACCTGATTGCCTCCCTGATCAGACGATTAAAAACTTTATTCCGTGCAATATTACAGTTATTCCGTGAGTTGCCTGATTGATGGGATAAGTTGTCATTCTGATACATAAAATATGGACAGAACACTAGCGAAAACTTGCTAGTGTTCTGTTTTTATACATAATTATGATATCAATCGGAGCAGAGGTGCGTAAATGGATACGGAAAACATTTAAAGTAGTAATGTCTTTTTGCTCCAGTCTCTATTCAGATGTGAAGGCTCCAACGAATTTTCTATCTGTTACTAGCAGTTTTTTTATTCTATCCATTGCGTTTTTATGCAAGATATGATATAATAAAATGGTGTATTTTTGTGGTGAAAAAGGAGCTATGTTTATATGAGCAAGTATAAGAATCCATCTCAAATAAATGGCAGAAATAGAGCTGAGAAGCGTGAGGCAGCGCGTAATCCGCAACAGAAGAAACCCAGTAAGCCGCTTGCTTTGCGGATTATCATTATAATTATCATGCTTGTCATGCTAATTGGTTTCTTCATTCTTCCGCTGATTCAGTGAATCACGCAGCGGAAAGGATTTATCTGACATGGCAAAAGCAAAAACACGATATGAATGCACCGCCTGCGGCGCTGAGTATCCGAAATGGAACGGTAAATGCACAAGCTGCGGCGCTTGGAATACGATCGAGGAAGCCTTGCCCGAAATCCATGCGCCAAAACGTGCCGGTGCGGTCGGCTCGCGCAGTGCGTCCGTGGATGTTACGGCGCAGATTCGGGAGCTTGCCGAGGTCAGCCTGAACGAGGATATCCGCTATGATACCGGCATTCCGGAGCTGAACCGCGTGCTCGGCGGCGGTCTCGTCAAAGGCTCGATCGTATTGCTCGGCGGTGAACCCGGTATCGGAAAAAGTACGCTGCTGCTGCAAATTTGTCAGTATCTCGGTGAGAATCGTTCCGTGCTGTATGTTTCCGGCGAGGAGTCTGCGCGGCAGATCAAGCTGCGTGCCGGCAGACTCGGTGTGGATACCGAAAATCTCTATCTCTTGACGGTCAATGATGCGGAATCCATTTGCGATACGATTATGCAGACTGAGCCGGATATTGTCATTATTGACTCAATTCAGACCATGCACATCGCAGGTCTTAGCTCCGGTTCAGGTTCGGTCGTGCAGGTGCGCGAATGCACCGCATTGTTTATGCAGACCGCAAAAGCAAAGGAAATCCCCGTTTTTCTCGTTGGTCATGTGACAAAAGAGGGCGCGATCGCCGGCCCGAAGGTCATGGAGCATCTGGTTGACGCGGTGCTGATTTTTGAGGGCGACCGGTATCAGAGCATTCGTGTGCTGCGCGCTGTCAAAAACCGTTTTGGCTCGACCAATGAGATCGGCGTATTTGAAATGCGCGATACCGGCTTGACAGAGGTTGCAAATCCCTCGGCAATGCTGCTTGAGGGCAGACCGCTTGGCGTATCCGGCACCTGTGTTTGCTGCATGATGGAGGGCAGCAGACCGATTCTTGCGGAAATACAGGCGCTTTGTACAAAAAGTACACTTTCTACACCGCGGCGTACCGCAACCGGTCTGGATTATAACCGCGTGTATATCCTGCTTGCCGTATTGGAAAAACGAATCGGCTTGCGTGTTGCGGCGCTGGATGTTTATTTGAATATTGTCGGCGGATTCCGGCTGGATGAACCGGCAGGTGATCTTGCTGTTGCGCTCGCACTGTATTCTGCGATCATGAATAAGCCGGTACCGGAACACTTGATTGCGTTTGGCGAAATCGGTCTGGGCGGCGAGCTGCGCTCTGTGTCTAATGCGGTGCAGCGTATTCAGGAGGCTGAACGGCTTGGCTTTACGGACTGCGTTCTGCCAAAGCAAACGCTTCGTACCTTGCAAACCGATCGCTTTCGGATTCGGCTGCATGGCGTTTCCGGTTTGAGGGACGCGTTTGCAGTTTTGGAAAAGCAGTCATGAATCTATACTATTTATATTGTGTCTGATGCAGCTTGTATCTGCGGAGGATGATCAAGGAGGCGTCATATGGCGAATATTTTTGGTGTCCGGCATACAGATTCGCCGGATGCGCTCATCAGTATATCGGACAGAGGCGCAGAAGCGCTTTTCAATATCCTCGTGCTTGCCGCCTCTGCATTGGCAGAAACGGAATCGCAGAAGCGCTTGACCGTCTGGCTTGCGGAGCATGATCGGAATTACGGCGTTGGAAATGTCGGTTTTTTTCTTGCGGATATGCCGTGGGATGCGGCGTCCTTTGAAGCTGACCGGCAGTTTATGGTGCGCGTTATGGATGCAGCTTCGCAGAAAACCGGTTGGGAGGTTCTGGAATACCGTCCGAATGCAGAGCATCTGATGCCGATGCTGGGATGGTTCCGCAAGAGCTTTGTACGGCTCAAGCCGGAGGATGCGAATCCGGAAGCGCTCGAAAACTGGCTTGGCGATATGGATGACGACGATCCGGTGTTTCATGGCTTTCCGCGCTGTCAGCAGCATGGTGTTTATCTGGCATGGTGCGGCTGTCATATTTGCAACAGCAAGTATTGTACATAAATACTTGCACTGGCAGGATAATTGCTTCCTGAATTTATATGTGACAAGGAGACAATTTACATGGTTCAGCAACTCAGAAAAACGAAAATTGTATGCACGGTCGGTCCTGCGACAGATAAGGATGAAGTCATGCGGCAGATGATGCAGGCTGGCATGAATGTTGCACGCTTCAATTTTTCGCACGCCGATTATGAAAAAGATAAACAGCGTTTTGAACAGGTAAAGCGGTTGCGCGAGGAGCTTGGACTCCCGATTGCAACGATGCTCGATACGAAAGGACCGGAGGTTCGGCTTCGCAAATTTCCAGAAGGCTCTGTCGAGGTCTATGCCGGCAATACCTATACGCTGACAACGCGCGACGTTCCTTGTGATGACAAGATCGGCAGCGTCAATTATTTGCGGCTGACAAAGGATGTCAAGCCCGGCGATACCGTTATGATCAACGATGGTCTGGTAGAGATGCGCGTGGAGCACGTTACCTCGACCGATATCGAGTGCAGGGTCATTCACGGCGGCACGCTCTCGAATCACAAATCCTGTAACTTCCCCGACGTTCACCTCTCGATGCCCTATCTGAGTGATGCGGATATGGAAGACCTCGAATTCGGTGCAAAGCTCGGTTTCGATTTCATCGCTGCAAGTTTTGCAAGAACCGGCGCGGATATTCGTTATCTGCGGAAATTCACGCAGAGCCTCGGCTGGTATGGCGTGCGGATTATTGCGAAAATTGAGAACCGCGAGGGCGTGAATAATATTGATGAGATTCTCGAAGCCGCGGATGGCATTATGGTTGCGCGTGGTGATATGGGCGTAGAGATTCCGTTTGAGCAGATTCCCGATCTGCAAAAGAAGCTCATCCGCAAGGGCTATGAAGCCGGTAAACAGGTCATTACCGCAACGCAAATGCTCGAATCCATGATCAATAATCCGCGTCCGACACGTGCCGAGACAACGGATGTTGCAAATGCGATCTATGATGGCACGAGTGCGATCATGACCTCCGGCGAAACCGCAGCCGGTTTGCATCCGGTTGAGACGGTGCGAACCATGGCTCGGATTGCTCTGACTGCGGAAAGCAGCATCGACTACAAAAGCGAATTCCTTTCGCGTGTAGCCGAGAAAGCGACCATCGCTGACGCAATCGCACACGCAACGGTTACGACTGCGCATGACCTTGATGCAACCGCGATCGTGACCGTCACCAAGGGCGGCGAAACCGCGCGTTTGCTCTCAAAATACCGTCCGATGTTCCCGATTATTTCCTGCACGACCGATGAAATGGTGCAGAGACAGATGAATATGTCGTGGGGCGTGCATCCGCTTGTCATTGCGGAGGAGAACAGCACGGACGCGTTGTTCTCGCATACCGTGGAGGCGATTTGCAAAGCCGGCTATGCAGAACCGGGTGATCTGGTTGTCATCACGGCAGGTGTCCCGATTGGCGCTTACGGTACAACCAATTTGCTGAAGGTCGAGACGATTGAATAAAAAGAACCGCGAACGATTTGATTTCGTTCGCGGTTTGTTTTGCATCCGATACTATTATAGGTGGTATCAGTTCGATGAAATTGTGTTGACCAGAGTTTGCAGTCCCTCGATATATCCTGCAAAGCCTTTGCCCTTGATGGTTGCAATGCAAGCCTGCCGGATGTAGGAGATTTTCCGGAACTCGTCGCGCGTATCCGGATCGGAGATATGCACCTCGACTGTCGGGAGCGAAACCGACTTGACAGCGTCGAGAAGCGCAACGCTTGTATGCGTATATGCTGCCGGATTGATGAGAATGCCGTCTGCTGTACCGTAGGCGGCTTGGATTTTGTCAACAAGATCGCCCTCGTGATTGGATTGATAGCATTCAATCGTGATACCGAGGCGCGCAGCCTCCGTTTCGAGCATGGCGATCAGGTCGGCAAGCGTTTGTGTACCGTAATGCTGCGGTTCACGGATTCCCAGCATATTCAAATTCGGTCCATTCAGAACGAGTATATGCACAATAATCCCTCCAGATTTTTTCTGCCGCCGATTCGGGCGTTTCATTGTTTTCGATGACAACATCTGCGAATTTTTGATAGAGTGGCATACGAACCGCCGCCATTGCTTCCAGATCAGCATTCATGGAAAGCGGTCTGCCATCGCGGCTGAGCTGGTCGATCGGGCGACAAATCTGATACACTCTGCCGTTGCTGTGCAAGGGCGCTTCGTTTTCGGGACGCGTCACAACGCCGCCGCCGGTTACGAGAATCACACCGCGCTCGGCACTCTGTTCCCGTACAACCTCGGATTCGATGCGACGGAATACATCCTCGCCGTCCTCGGCAAAAATTTCCGGAATTGTCTTGCCAGCCTTTTTGACGATTTCGGCATCAAGATCAGCCTGTGGACGACCGGTTATCGCTTCGAGCGCATTGCCGATCGTGGATTTTCCGCAGCCCGGCATACCAATCAGAACAATATTTTCCGCATCACGCTGCATATCTGCACCGATTTCAGCGATTTTGCAATCCGGAATCTCCTTGTTGAAGAAATATTCAGCCGCCTGTTTTGCCTGTGCAACAAGCATTGTCAAACCGCCGGTGTAGGGGATGCCAAGCTCCTTTGCCTGTAACAGCATTGCAGTTCGCGCCGGATTGTAAATAACATCTGCAACACCACGCAGATTCGGGAATTTTGTCAGGTCAACGAGCGATTTGCCGGCATGGGGATACATTCCAACCGGTGTTGCATTGACAATCAAGGTCGTGCTTTCGTAAAACAGCGCAAGATCGTCATAGGTATATTCCGTCCCCTGCAAATCGAGAACCGTCAGCGATTGACAGCCATCGTGTCTTGCGATTGTCTGAATCGTTTGTGAAACGCCGCCGTTGCCAAGCAGCAGCACATTCGCGCCGTCAAAAGAGAGTCCGCCGGCACGCATCATGCAGCGCAGACCGTATGCGTCGGTGTTATAGCCTTTCCAAGTGCCGTTCGGCTGTCGGACAAGCGTATTCACACTGCCGATTTCCTTTGCAAGCGGATCCAGCTCAGCGCAGAACGGAATCACATCAATCTTATAGGGAATGGTGACATTGAGTGCCTGTAAGCGCGTATCTGCGAGAAAATCGTCCAATTCATCCGGCTCTAATTCGTAGAGCGAGTAGTGCGGATTGCCGAGCGCATTATGAATATGCGGTGAAATACTGTGACCGAGCTTGCGCCCAATCAAGCCATAAGGCGTCTGGAATGCAGTCATTCGGATACTCCTTTCGCTTGTGAAAAGATATGGAACGTGAAATTAGATTGATAAAAAATATTGATATTCGGTAGCATGACCGGAATATGATAATCGCAATATTATACAATTTCCGTATAGTTACCGAGCAGTGTGAACGAATCGCAGGAGCGCTCCAATTCGCAGAGCAGTCCGAGAATGCCCTCCTGATGCAAATTGCATTCGAGGTCCATATAAAACCGATACGAGAAATTCGTGCCGGGAATCGGCATACTTTCCAGCTTGCACATATTGATACCGAGCGCCGAAATTTTTGCGATCATCTGATAGAGCGCACCCGGAGAGTTGGCGCAGTTCACGAGAATGCTCATACGGTCAGCACCGGCATAGCAGGACGCACCCTTTGTGATGCACAAAAACCGCGTATCATTGTGACTTTCGTTCTGAATATCATCGGTCAGAACGGAAAGACCGTAGAGCTTTGCACAGGCTTCTCCGGCAATCGCGGCAACCGATTTGTCCTGTGCCTCTGCCGCACGCTGCGCGGCGTGGGCGGTGCTAACGCACGGAATGACATCGACACCGGATTTCTGGATGAAGCGGCTGCACTGTCCGGCTGCCTGTTCATGTGTGTAAATGGTCTTGATATCGGAGAGCTTTGCTTCCCTTTGCGTCAGCAGAACGTGACGGATGAGCTGCCGCACACTGCGGACAATGCAGATATCCGGTTCGCGCAGGAGGTCGTATACCTGACGAACGGAGCCGTGATTACTGTTTTCAACCGGAAGAATGCCAAATTGACAGAGTCCGGCTTGCACCGCGTGGACGACCGCCGGAAAACCATCCATAAAAATGATATCGCCCTTGGGGAACAATCTGTCCGCGGCGGCGCCAGCATGGCTGCCCTCAACGCCCGAAACCGCAATGCGGCCGGTCTGCGGAAAGACATTCTGCTCGTTGGCGCACATAGCGGCAACACGCGCGGCAACACTCGTCGCCGGAATCAGCTGTGCAGCCTGTCTTGCACGCGACAGCTCTAAAATCATGCGGAATAACTGGTGCGCGGAATCGCCGTATTTGCTGCCGGCATTCTCGCGAATCCGCATCAGAATCTCGCGCTCCCGTGCTGGGTCATAGAGTGGTTTGGAGGGGTCGCGTTTTTTTGCATCAGCAACCATATCGATCAGCGCCATGCGCTTGAGAAACAGTTCCAGCAATTCATTATCAACAGAATTCAGTTGATTGCGAAGCTCCGGTAAATCCATAAAGCATCTCCTTTTTTATAATTATCTTGTTGTATCAATATTCATTCACGGTCGCAAAGCAGAACATCAAGCGCAGTCAGCGCAGCAGCTGCTTCAATGACCGGTACTGCACGCTGTGCAATGCAAGGGTCGTGTCTGCCTTGAATTTCGATGGTTGTCGGCGTGCCATCTGGCAGTGAAACCGTATCCTGTGATTTCGAAATAGATGGTGTTGGCTTGATTCCGACGCGGAACCGTACCGGCATACCGGTTGTGATGCCGCCGAGAATGCCGCCGTTGCGATTTGTTTTTGTAATTATATTGCCAACAGAATCAGTAGTGAACGGATCGTTTGCAGCAGAACCACGCATCTCTGATAGTGAAAAGCCGTCACCAAATTCGACCGCTTTCACTGCCGGAATGCCAAATAATACACGGGAAAGCCGGTTTTCGATACCATCAAACATCGGGTCGCCAAGTCCTGCCGGCAGTCCGAGAATCATACATTCAATCGTTCCACCGATGGAATCCTGTTCCTCGCGCGCAGCAAGAATCTCCTGCTGCATGGAATCCCCTTTTTCATCGGAGATGACAGGAAAACTTTTTTTCGCTATTTCCTGAAACCAATCTGGTGTCGGCTGCATCGGAAATGCGTCATCCTGTATTGTTCCGATGGATGAAAGATGCGCACCTACGAAGATTCCGTGTCGTTCAAGAATCTGAATCGCAATGCCGCCTGCCGCACAAATCGGTGCGGTCAGTCTGCCGGAGAAATGGCCGCCGCCGCGCATATCTGCATTGCCATGCCATTTCACATATGCAGAATAATCTGCATGAGAGGGACGCGGTTTCAGAGCAAGTTTGTTATAATCCTGAGAGCGCGTATTGGTATTCGCAATCTGAATGCAGACAGGAAAACCTGTTGTTCGATTGTCAAAAATACCGGACACAAACTCCGGAACATCCGGTTCTTTTCGTGAGGTGGACAGCGCATTTCTGCCGCCCTGCCGCCGCTCCATAAATTGCATGAGCCGTTCAAAATCAACCTGCTCACCAGCCGGAAGTCCCTCGATCAATGCGCCGATTCCGTTTCCGTGAGATTCTCCGAAAATAGAAACGCGCACGCGTTCGCCAAATTGTGAAGCCATGGGAAACCTCCTGAAATCAATGAATTTCCTCGCATTTTCCACCTATTGTAGCATAGTCTGCGAAAAAGGATGGGTAGGATTTGTTGACTGCTTCTGCTCCGAGAATGGTGACGGGATTTGTGCAGCGCAGTGCAGCAATCGCGGCAGCCATCACAAGACGATGGTCGTTCTCTGCATCAACGACTCCACCAGCGAGTTGTCCGCCATATACGCACAATCCGTCCGAAAGCTCGTCCACTTTTCCTCCAAGTGCGCGAAGCATTGCGGCAGTGGAAGCAAGACGATCGGATTCTTTCAGGCGCAATCGTTCTGCGTGTTGAAAACGGCAGACGCCGTTGCCAAGGGCTGCGCGAATTGCCAAGATTGGGAGCAAATCCGGTATTTTCTCCATATTTACGTCGAATTCGGACATTGTTCCACATGAAACAACAATGCCGGATGCGGATTCGGAGATGTTTGCGCCGGATTCTCTCAAAATATCGGTAATTTCCTTGTCACCCTGTATCGAATCGGTATCTAGTCCGGTGATAGTAATTTGATTTTGCGTTTGAATGGCACCAGCGGTCAGCCAAAATGCTGCGTTTGACCAGTCGCCATCAATGCTCTGCTCACTCGGAAAATGCAGTATTTGCTTTCCTTTTATATAATATCGGAGCAAGCCACATTCCGTCTGAACCTCAATTTCAGCACCGAATAATCGGAGCGTATCCAGCGTCATATCAACGTAAGCGGCAGATTGCAGCGGCGTTGTCAGACGGATTTCACTGTCAATCTCGCAAAGCGGCAGTGCCATCAGCAAGCCGCTGAGGAATTGTGAACTGATATTGCCGGCAATCTCTATGCAGCCGCCGGTAAGCGTACCTTCTGCGGAAAGTGGCAGCTTTTCTCCATGAAACTGTACGCCATGCGCGGACATTGCGGCGATCAATGTGCCGAGTGGACGTTCCGGCAGTCTGCCAGAGCCGGTTACAGCAATATTGTTACAAACGCACATTGCAACCGGCAGCAGAAACCGCAGTGTTGAACCGCTTTCACCGCAATCCAGCAATGCCTGTGGCTGCTTTTTGATGGGTGAGATATGCAGACCGGATTCTGTCTCGGTGAACGAAGCACCGAGTGCTTCCAGGCATCGAATTGTCGCCGCAATATCATCACAATATGGTGCGTACAAAGGCAGAATGCCGCCCTCTTGCGAGAGTGCAGCGCAAATCAGCTTGCGGTGCGCGTCGGATTTTGACGGGATAGCAGCGACAGTGCCGCACAGTTCTCTCGGATAGCAAACGATATTCATGCTTGTCCCTCCAAGCCGTCTGCAAACAGCGCTTCGAGTGCAACAATCGGCATCTTTTCAATCCGGCAGGAGCCGATTTGTTCGGGCAGGATCACTGTGATATCGGATGCCGCCGCTTTCTTATCAAGCGCTGCAATTTTTGCCATGTCTGCTGCGGTATATGGGCAGCATATCGGAAGATTGCTTCTCTTGATTGTATTCAAAATGCGTGTAGATGCGTCTGAATCCAGAATCCCTCTCCGAACTGCTGCGCGTGCGATCATTGCCATTCCGATTGCAACGGCATGACCGTGAGAGATTGTGAAATCGCTCAGCCGTTCGATCGCGTGAGCCGGCGTATGGCCGAGATTCAGCAGCTTGCGAACGCCGTGTTCCTGCGGGTCTTCCATTACGATTTTAGATTTATACGCAACGGCACGCGAAATAATTTCCTCAAGCTGTGCAAGCGGTTTGCCCGATTCATAAATCGAAAATAGCTCCGTATCACCAAGAATACCGGTTTTAATTGCCTCAGCTGCGCCGTCTGCCATTTCGTGGGGCGTGAGTGTTTGTAGGGTGTCTACATCGCAATATACTCCAATCGGCTGATGGAACAATCCGGCAAGATTTTTGCCGTGTTCGAGATTGACAGCAGTTTTTCCACCGACGGATGCGTCAACTGCTGCAAGCAGCGTGGTCGGCATCTGAACAAAGCGGATGCCGCGCAGATAGCAGCCTGCCGCAAATCCGGTCAGGTCGCCTATCACGCCGCCGCCGAGTGCAACCGCAAGGTCTGTACGCGTCAGATGGGCTTCCGCAAATGATTCCAGCAGTGCGCTGAGTACGGCGAAGGATTTGCTTTGCTCGCCTGCCGATACAACGTGCGTATTTACGACGAATCCGGCATTTGCGAGCGATTCCTTTGCCTGTTCGAGATAGAGCGGCGCAACATTGCTGTCGCTGACGATCATCACGCGGCAGGGCTTTGTCAATGCGGCAAGCTTTGTGCCGATGCTGTTCAGCAGACCGCTTCCGGTTTTGATCGGATAGGTTTCGCCTTGGGGCGTAGTCAGAATTTGTGTGTTCATGGGTTATCCTTTCGATTCGGCGTGGTATCGAGCCTTAGTTTCCACCGGCAGACGCTTTTGCAATTCTGCCCTCTTTAAGCCGTTCACAGAGTGCTGCATCGTCATTGTTTTCGAGTGCCTCCAGATACTGCGTGAGATTGTCGATCAAGATTCGCAATTCTTCCGCAAGATACTCCCGATTATTCATCATCAGTTCCGTCCACATTTTTTCATCGAGTCGGGCAACTCTCGTCAGGTCGCGGAAGCTGCCTGCCGAAAAGCCGCGCCGTCTTTGTGCGGTCGGGGACTTGACGTATGCGCTCGAAACAATATGCGCAAGCTGCGAAGTGTAAGCGATAATTCGGTCGTGCTCATCCGGCGTAGAAAAGGTCAGATGCGCAAATCCGATATCGGTAAAATAATTTTTGAGCATTTCTAGGAGCGGCAGATCGGTTGCGGCATCCGGCGTCAAAATCATCGACGCGCCCTCAAAGAGCGATTCGCTTGCATTGACAAAGCCGCCGGTTTCTTTACCAGCCATGGGGTGGCCGCCGATGTAGCGGAAGCCGTTTTCGGCAGCAAGTGTACCCATTTCCTCGACGACGGTACGCTTTACGCCGCAGATATCGACCAGAAGACATTTCGCTTCACCGAGAATCGCCGCGTGCTCCTTTGTCCATTGAACCGCCGCACCCGGACGAAGCGCAGTAATCACCAGATCGCATTCACGGAGCAGGTCGTCCGTCAGTGCTTTGTCGATTGCGCCGGTCATGCGCGCGAACATCATGACCTCTTGGTCGAGGTCGTATCCGTATACGGTGTGTAATGTACGTGATTTCGTTGCTTTTGCGTAAGAACCGCCGATCAGTCCAAGACCGATGATTGCAACATTCATATGAGAACCTCCCATCGCGGTATCATGTGCCGCGGTCTAATTATGCTTAAGGTAACACCGTGCAAAGTCCGCCTTACGGCTTGGCGGCACATCTACTTGTACTTGCATATTTTCCGCTATCTGCACAGAAATTCCTTGCTGGGCGTCATTTCTATACAATCTGACTGCGTATCTGCACCACCAACTCTGTGCGGTATTGCCTTAAATTTCCTCTGTATTCGGACGCAGTCCCGTCAATGCAGTGAATGACTCCGCATCATAATCGGGTATCAGCAAATAAAAATCGCCTTTTGCATCCGCTATTTCCACGCGATAGCAGTGCGCAAACAGTGTCCCGAATTGGTTTGTTGTGATTTTGAACCGCTTGTATGTTTTGGAATCCGGCGGTTCTTGTTTGTTCCATTTCGGAAAGCTGCATCGCTGTTTCATGCGTTCCATGCTGCGGAGCGATGTGCGTGGAATTGCCCAGACGCATTCGACATCCGCAAGATAAAGCGTGCCGTTTTGCACGTAGGCGTAGAGGTCGAGATTTTGATAGTCATTGAAGCCATCGAGGCTTTTGTGCTTCGGTTTGCCGTCTTTTCTGATAAACTTTTCCGCAAGCACATCTAATTCAAGCGCGTCATCGGGGATGCCGAGTGCTTGACGCGTCTGCTGTAAGAGCGTTTCTGCCTGTGTATTCAGCGTATCATGTTCGGGAGAGCCGACCGCGTGTTTTTCGCGCGTTTTACGCCAGATATACAGCACGATGCAGCACACAAGAAACACGCCGCAGAGCCAATAAATCCAAGGTATACGCCGATAGCTTTCCGCTTGATTGTCGCTGCTCAGGATGCCGGTGCCTGTGATCGCCAAACCCATTGTGCAAATAAATTGCAGAATCTTTGCAGGCAGCGGCAGTTCCATATTCTGTTCAAGCTGCGCGTAATTCTGTGCAAAATTTTCCCATTCCGTTTGCTTTTGCGCATCAATCTGACGGATGAGAAATGTATCAGCAATCGTGTTTGAATTCGCGGCATCCTCTGTGACATCATATCCAAATAGATTTACTATGTTCATAACCTTTTATTCATCGCAGCAATATTTTCCAAACTGTCAGCCTGCATTTCCGTCCACGCAGGCCGAAATCCGGATGCGACTGCGTTTCTTGCAGACGCCAGATTGCACCATGCACAGCAATAGAACGGAATCTTATCCCGTTTGAGAATCTCAACCGCAAGGCGGCTTGTCAATGCTGCGGCAATCCCTTTTCTGCGATATTCCGGTAAGACATCAATGCCGATCTGCCACATGGAATCGCAGTCCGCAGAGCAGCCGGCAAGTCCGACAAGCGTATCACCGTCATATGCGCCGATACCGAGAACATCCAGTTCTGCGCGCTTTTTGCAGAGCGCATTCGACCATTGCGGCAGATATAATTCTGCAAAATCTTCCTGCGTCAGGACGCGTAGTTTGTAATCACAGGAAAGCGGTTTCAGAATATTGACATCCGGCAGCCAGTATTCCGAGGTTGTGCTGACTCCGTAGCCAAGGGGCATGAGTGTACGGTGCAGTACGTGCAGATGGGGCGGTTCAAAGCTGTGAATCAGCGGAAAGGCTCGCAGATAATCCTGCACGGTTTCGCGCAGTTCCGGCATTACGGATGCGATAATATTGCTCCCGTAGCTGACGAAATTTGCCGCGAAGGGTTGTTTCAGATATTTCCGTGCATCCGGTGAGATACCGGATTGCACGATGACCGGATGATCTTTCGTAAAATCCTCTGCGCGGCATCCTAGGTCGATTGCAGATTGCTGCATGGCAGTTGCAAGGATTTGATCGTTTGTCATGATGTCTCCTTTTCCGTGCGGGGCATGATACGGAGCCGCTGTGCTTCATTCGCCTTGAATCCGAATGTCTCATAGAACGGGATTTTATCCGGCATGGCACAAAGCTCAACGGCAATATCTGTGTCCGGAACGCCGTTTTCACGGATAAACCGAAGCAGCTCACCGATCATCATTTTTCCGATGCCGCGGCGCTGGTAGTCCGGATGCACGATGACATCTTTGATATAATAGCACATACCGAGATCGCCGATCATCCGTGCCATGCCGATGATCCGTTCGCCGTCATAAACACCAACACGATAGACGGAGTGTTTGAGTGCAAGCTCGATCTGCGGGAGCGACGGGCATCCGTTCCAGACGGTATTCCAAAGCATGGCAAAATCGCTTGCAGAATACGTATTTGCGATGATTCTGAGTTCGTTCATGTGCTCACGTTCCTTTGTATGACCGTGCATTCGCCGCAGGGGATGAACCCGAGCGCAGCGGCGAGTTTTTGTGATGCAGAATTGTTGATGTGGCAAGCCCAGACGGGCGTTTTTTTCTGTAAAAGTATCTCGGCGATCATGGCGGCGGCGGCAGCATATGCAAATCCGCGTTTGCGAAAGCGGACATCCGTTTCCACGCCGATATCAATTTCCTGTTCACTGACCGCCGCAGAAAACGCCCATGCCGTAGGGATATCATCCTGCATGACGCAATATCCGCAGCCGTTTTCGAGGAATTGCTCGGTATGATTCCATGAAAATGCCGGTGTGATCTTGCCGCTTATGCTTGCAAGATGTGCAGCCGTGATGCACTCCGCGTGAATATCGCTATGCGGCGGAATCTGCGCAGGATAACGGAAAAAGAGCCGCTTGTCCTGTGTATATCGGGCATCCGCAAAATGCTGCGCGATCTTGTCATTCGATGCGAAGAGCAGCATTCGCTTCCCCTGCGGCGGCTGTAAGAGCATCTCCCCGACCGTATCCAAAAACGCGCTGTCGATATCGCCGAACAGAAACGAAAATCCGCAGTGATGATGCAGTAAAAATGCCTTGCCATCTGTATAGATGCGCCCATCCTGTGTCCGGTCAACGACCGAGAGCGGATAGACTGCGCCGCAGCTTTCGGGCGATATCAAATCGCGTATTTGTGGATATTGCGCGGTCGGAAGCTCATAAAGGCTCACTGTTCCTGCAAAAAGCCGTGCAGACCGTGCAGCTTTTTCGCGAGTGCATCAAACGCATCCGGCTTGATCGACTGCGGGCCGTCACAGACGGCGTGTGCAGGGTCGTTGTGTACTTCGATGATCAGACCATCCGCGCCTGCCGCAACCGCTGCCGGTGCAATCTGCGGAACCATCCACGCCTTGCCGCAGGCATGGGACGGGTCAACAATGATCGGCAGATGGGTCAGATGCCGCAGCACGGTAATTGCGCCGATATCGAGAATATTGCGCGTATAGGTTTCAAAGGTACGGATGCCGCGCTCACAGAGAATGACATTGTGATTGCCGCCAGCCATGATATATTCTGCGCTCATGAGCCATTCCTCATAGGTTGCGGAAAGACCGCGCTTTAAGAGAATCGGCTTATCCTGATGGCCAAGCTCCTTGAGCAGCGAGAAATTCTGCATATTGCGCGCGCCGACCTGAATGATATCGACATCCTTGAACGCCGGCAGATGCTCTGCGTCCATGATTTCGGTGACGATCGGCAGACCGGTTTCCTCACGTGCGATTTTCAGAAGCTCCAGACCCTCAAGCCCCATGCCTTGGAACGAGTAGGGCGAGGTGCGCGGCTTGAATGCGCCGCCGCGGAGAACCGTTGCACCGCTTGCCTTGACCTGTTTTGCGATTTCGACAATCTGTTCCTCGTTCTCAACCGAGCAGGGACCAGCCATAAGCGTCAATGTACCGCCGCCGATTTGCGTATCACGGACTTGGATGACGGTCGGTTCCGGATGGAACTTCAGATTCGCGTGCTTATACGGTTCCTGTACGCGCTTGACGTCCTCGACGATATCGAGTGCGGAAATCAGATCCGGATCGATCGCAGCGGTATCACCGACAAGTCCGAGGATGGTATGCAGCGTACCAACGCTCTTATTGACGCTGATTTGTTTTTCTTCCAGCCAAGAAATCAGGCTGTCGAGCTGCACCTGATTGGGATTTTGCTTTAATACGACGATCATAATAAAAAATCCTTTCAAAAAATATGGAAATTTCGCGGCTTTTACTTGACGAAACCGGAAAAATCGGATATGATATAAAAGTATGTGCTTGACGGCGTATGCGCGCACGTTTGAAATTCAAAAAGAATGGACGGGATAAACATGAAAAAGGAAAAAGCAGCAATCGCAGAAAAATCCGGATTCAGCTCAAAGATGGGATTTATCCTTGCGGCAGCCGGCTCCGCAGTCGGACTGGGCAATATTTGGCGTTTTCCGTATCTTGCGGCGAAATACGGCGGCGGAATTTTTCTGTTGACATATCTGATTCTCGCGGTCACATTCGGCTTTTCGCTGATGATTACGGAAATCGCGATCGGCAGAAAGACCGGAAAGAGCGTCATTGGCGCGTATGAAGATATCAGTAAAAAATTCAAACCGCTTGGCTGGCTTGCAGCTATTGTACCGGTTATCATCACGCCGTATTATTGCGTCATCGGCGGTTGGGTGCTGAAATATCTGGCGACGTTTGTCACCGGTCAAGGAAATTCATCCGGCGGTGACGGCACGTTTTTCTCAGGATTTATCGCGGATGCCGGTCAGCAATCCGTATTCTTCCTGATTTATCTGCTGCTCACGGCGATTGTCGTCATGTTCGGCGTAGAAAAGGGCATCGAACGTCTCAGCAAATGGCTGATGCCGGTGCTTGTCCTGCTGACAATCGGCATTGCGGTTTATACGCTGACGCTGGATGGTGCCGCAGAGGGCATGAAATACTATCTGCTGCCGAACCTGAAAGGCTTTACCATCGAAACGCTGCTCAAGACCGTTGCCGCTGCAATGGGACAGCTGTTCTATTCGATGTCGATTGCAATGGGAATCCTGATCACCTACGGCTCCTATATGAAAAAAGAGGATTCGCTGGAGCAGTCGGTGCGGCAGATCGAGCTGTTTGATACCGGTATCGCAGTGCTTGCAGGCTTGATTATTGTTCCTGCGGTGTTTGTATTTTCCGGCGGTGACACCAGCACGCTGAATGCAGGACCGAGCCTGATGTTCATTACCATGCCGAATGTGTTCAACTCCATGGAGGGCGGACAGATTGTTGGCGCGGTATTCTTCATTTTGGTTGCGCTTGCTGCGCTGACCTCCTCGATTTCGCTGATGGAAACCGTGGTTTCTATCATCATGGAGAAATTCCGGATCAAGCGAATTCTTGCAAGTCTCATTACGGTATTGGTCTGTCTGCTGCTCGGAATGCTTTCCGTACTCGGCGGCAATGTATGGAGTCAGGTCAAGATTGTCGGAATGCAGTTCCTTGATTTCTTTGATTTCATCAGCAACAATATCATGATGCCGATTGTTTCGCTGCTGACCTGTATCCTGATTGGCTGGATCGTGAAGCCGAAATATGTTGAGGATGAGGTGCTTCGGAGTCAGGACGTATTCCGTGCGCGGACGCTGCTTTCTGTCATGCTGCGGTATGTCTGCCCGATTTGCATGATCATCATTTTGATTACGCCGTTTGTGACAGATCTTTAATACATGAAAGAAAAGCGCTTACAGCCATAGTATCAGGCTGCAAGCGCTTTGCGTTTTCAGAATAAAAGGAATGCGTGCGGCAAACCGCAGCTGCGCCTTTATGCTGTGCAAATGTTTTCAGCCATGACCAATGCGACCTTATCAAAATAATAGATAAAGCCGTAAAATCGGTATTCAACTTCAAACATTCTACCCATGCACATGATCATGCGCTTCCTTTCCGCATCATAGGATAATATCATTATAGCACAAAGCAAGCGGAATTGCAATAGGCAACTTGCACAAATATTTCTCGCGTTAAAGCGTAGTGCGTTAAATTAGTGCAGTAGAACTATTTTTGATCTGCGTATTGCAAAAATCGGGAAAATGTAGTATAATAATAAGGAATGCGGATTCTGCCGCATATCTCAAACCATATTCTTTTTGAAAGGATGTTTTTTATCATGGCTGGACTGAATAAGGTTACAGTAGACGACATTCAGGCACAGGGCAAGAAGATTCTTGTCCGCTGCGACTTCAACGTACCGCTGAAGGACGGCGAAATCACCAATGACAACCGCATCACTGCGGCGCTCCCGACCATCAAGAAGCTGCTCTCCGAGGGCGGCAAGGTCGTTCTCTGCTCGCATCTGGGCAAGCCGAAGAACGGTCCGGAGGCAAAGTTCTCCCTTGCACCGGTCGCAAAGCGTCTGGCAGAGCTGCTGCCGGAAACAAAGGTTGTCTTTGCTGCGGATGATACCGTTGTTGGCGAAAACGCAAAGGCTGCTGTTGCTGCAATGCAGGACGGCGAGATTGTTCTGCTTGAGAACACCCGCTTCCGTGGCGCAGAGGAAACCAAAGAGGCTTCCTATGATGGCTTCTCCAAGGAGCTTGCAGACCTCGTTGATGGACAGGTCTTTGTCATGGACGCATTCGGTTCTTCTCACCGCGCACACGCTTCGACAGTCGGCGCTGCTCGCTATGTCAAGGAAACAGCAGTTGGCTATCTGATGCAGAAGGAAATTCAGTATCTCGGCAATGCAGTTGAGGATCCGCAGCGTCCGTTCGTTGCAATTCTCGGCGGCGCAAAGGTTGCTGATAAGCTGAACGTTATCTCCAATCTGCTTGAGAAGTGTGATACACTGATTATCGGCGGCGGTATGGCTTATACCTTCATCAAGGCACAGGGCGGCGAAATCGGTCTGTCTCTGGTTGACGAGGAGAAGCTCGATTACTGCAAGGAGATGCTTGCAAAGGCTGAGCAGCTCGGCAAGAAGATTCTGCTCCCGATTGATACTGCAATCGCAGCTGAATTCCCGAACCCGATTGACGCTCCGATTGATGTTGAGATTGTTGAATCCGGCAAGATTCCGGCAGACAAGATGGGTCTGGATATCGGTCCGAAGACTGCTGAGCTCTTTGCTGAGGCAGCAAAGTCTGCAAAGACCGTTGTTTGGAACGGTCCGATGGGCGTATTCGAGAACCCGACCTTGAAGAAGGGTACTGTTGCTGTTTGTGAGGCACTGGCTGCTGCTGACGCAACCACAATTATCGGTGGCGGCGACTCTGCAACCGCAGCAATTCAGCTCGGCTTCGCAGATAAGATGAGCCACATCTCTACCGGCGGCGGCGCATCCCTTGAGTATCTTGAAGGCAAGGTTCTGCCGGGCGTTGCAGCGATCGCTGAAAAGTAATCGTTCTGAATCACGCGATTTCAGGCGGATAGCACACACTATCCGCCTGAATTGTATAGGATTGCGGCAAGGAGGAAAGCATTGATATGAACTATATGAAACAGGTATTTCACGCACTCAAAAAGCCGTTCCTTTTACTGATTCCGATTACGGTTCTGATGGGCGTGCTGATCTGGTTTCCGAATCGGGACAGCGTATCGCTTTGGATGCCGCTGGGCTGCACAGTCGGTGCAGGACTGCTGCTCATCATTGCGGTGGCAATGCTGCTCTCGGCAACGCTGAAAAAAGAAGAACCGCTGACGGAGATTTTTGCGGAAAAGGGCTATTGCGAGGAATGGCTTGCAAAGCATACTGAAATCTATCCGACACCGGACAGATCGCAGAAAATCCGCAGAGTGGAGGTTCTGAGCGCACTCGGCAGATATGACGAGGCAATGTCGTTGCTGGATTCGATTCCGACAGCCGGTTTCAATGACGATCAGAAATTTGAATATCTGAATGCAAGGCTGGATCTGATGCTGACAACCGGACATTATTCCGAGGCGATTGCAGAGCTGGATGCCTGCCGAAAATTCATGGATATCTACGCAAATACCTATCCGCTGCGCGGTGCCGTATACGGCTGCAATGCAACGGTGATTCGTGCAGCAGCGGGCGATTACGAGGACTCCGAGCATTATTATAAAGCCGCAGAGCATACGATTCTGGCGCGGAAAACGATGTCTCCGGCAATTATCATGATTACAAAGACCATGCAGCTTTACGCGCTCGGCTTCGACCGTCAGGCGAAGGAGCAGGAAGCAAAAACCAGACAGGAAATTGAGACCAGTGAGATACTCTCAAAGAGTTTCCAGAAGGTGCATATGCTTCAGCTGCTAGAACGGGCAAAGAATATTGCACCGGAAAACCGTCAGGAGGCATTGCAATGATAAAAAAGATAGTAGACCTGATTCGTCATATCGTCGGGGATGCTCCAAAGTTTCTCCGGATTGCAGCATTTGCAATGTTTGCCATTGTTATGTTTATCGGATTATATATGAGTGTTGCGCTGCTTGGTAATTCGGTCGGCTCTGCGCTGATGATGTTCATTTATTATTTACTGCTTGCCACCGGTTCGCTGCTGATTATCTTTTATGCGTGGAAGCTGTATCAGTCGATTATCCGCAAGGCTACGCTGAAGAATATGGATGAATATTATGCGCTGAAAGGCAACTGCAAGGAAATGGCAGATACGCTGAACGCGATTTCGCCGGCACCATCCGACAGAGACCGTGCATTGCTTGTCTTTTTGCTTGTGATGGCAGAGCATTATGAGAAAGCCGAGCAGGAAATCTCGCGCATCAATGAAACGACGCAGGATTCGCGTGATCTGGCGATGATTTTGACTGCCAAGTTCAAGCTCTATCTGATGACAAACCGCGTCGAAAAGGCGGTGCGTCTGTTTGATAATCACAGCGATTCGATCGAATTCAGCTTGGAATCACAGCCTGATTTGTATCCGGAATACCGTGTTTACAGCGACGATACGTTTCAGTATTATATGCTTGCAGCGGTATATTCGATTTTGTCGAATCATCCGGAAAAGGAAGCAGATTACCGCAAACGTGCGCAATTCCAGCTGAGCAAGCGAAATCCGGGTGAATCGAAGTTCTATACCGGCTTGCTGGAGCTGAATGCGCTCTATGCGCGCGGTAAAACGCAGGAAGCATATGATTATTCGCATGAGCTGTTTATGCTGACAGAGCAGGGCAGTCCGGCTTTTCTGCAATCGGAAAAGGATGAGATGCGCCGCGCGCTGGAGCAGGCAAAAATCTTTGCTTCATATCATATTATGATTGAGGAAAACGATCTCACCGAGCGTAATCTTCCGCCGGAACTTTCCAATCAGCCGCTGCCGGAGGAGCTTGGTTTTACAGCACTCTGACCGCTACAAGAATTTGAATCTGCTGAAAATCCGGCGTCTGCCGGAGAATATATGAATTTGAAAAGGAGTTTATGATCATGAATAAGAATCTGAGAAAAGCAATCATCGCAGGTAACTGGAAGATGAACAAGACCCGTCCGGAGGCAAAGGCACTTCTGGAAGAAATCAAGCCGCTTGTTGCAAATGCAGAGGGTAAGATTGAGGTCATCGCTTGCGTACCGTTCACCAACCTTGAAACTGCAGTCAACGTGACCGCTGGTTCCAATGTCAAAATCGGTGCAGAAAACGTTCACTTTGAGAAGTCCGGCGCATTCACCGGCGAAATCTCCGCAGATATGCTGACCGAGCTGGGCGTTGAGTATGTTGTTATCGGTCACTCTGAGCGCCGCCAGTATTTCGGTGAGACCGATGAGACCGTCAACAAGCGCACCAAGGCAGCACTCGCAGCAGGTCTCAAGCCGATCGTCTGCGTTGGCGAGCTGAAGTGGGAGCGCGAGTGCGGCATCACCGAGGAAGTTGTCGGCAAGCAGATTAAGCTCGACCTGTGGGCAGTTACCGAGGAAGAGCTGAAGAATGTTGTCATCGCATACGAGCCGGTCTGGGCAATCGGCACCGGTCTGACTGCTACACCGGAGCAGGCTGAGGAGGTTTGCGGCTTCATCCGTGCAACCATCGCAAAGCTGTATAATCAGGCTGCTGCTGACGCTGTTACCATTCAGTATGGCGGTTCTATGAATGCTGCAAATGCCGCTGAGCTGCTTGCAAAGCCGAACATCGACGGTGGTTTGATTGGCGGCGCATCCCTGAAGGCTGCTGATTTCAACGTCATCGTTCAGGCTGCTGTTGAGGGCTGAGCAGCTGCCCATCTATTGACGAAAGGATTGCGGCAATGAATGATAGCGTGAAAGTTGTTCGTTCGATGACGATTACGGCGATCATATTGCAAGAACAGTCTCAGGACTGGCACTTCGTTTTCTGATGGACGCGGAAAGCGCAATTCTCAATAATATAACATAAAAAAACAACCGCAGAATCGGCGTATATTGCCGGATTCCGCGGTTGTTTTGTACTTGTGATTTAGACGTCATTCTGATGCAGAAACACGCTCTGTTTTTGCATTCTTTGGAGTAGTCAGCCGGAAAAGCGGCTTCATAATCAGCTTGCTGATGAATTGTCCCAGATAATAGACCGGGAAGCTCGCAAGCACGGTCAGCAGGAAGTGTAGCGGAATGATTTTGAAATAACGCTGCATGAAAATTGCGGGCGAATTTTCTCCGACGATAAATTTCCGGACATAAATACAGTCTCCGATGTATGAAAGCAGGTAAACTGTCATAGATAGAGACGCAACGGCTTTGAGCACCTTGCAGACGATCTGATTGCGGATTTTGATATCGTAGAGCAGCAGGAAAATGGTAGAAGCGATGATGATATTCGGGAAATCCTCATTTGTAAAGTGGATGCCCTGATTCCAACCGGCGGTTGTCGTAAAGCTGTTGAGTATGACAGTTCCGATGAGGAGCAGCGTCAGTGTGAGAAGCAGAGTCGATTTCTTAAAGCGCGGACGATATTCTGCAATCAGCATACCTGTCCAGTAGTAGGCGAACGGCCACATATTACCAAAATAATTGGGCGTGAAGCCAATCGAAACCATTGCATCCGGATGGCGGATGAACTTGAAGCGATTGACCGTGATAGCGAGGTTTGCAGCGAAAATCAGGACGAATAGCATACCGATTTTGGCTTTTTTTGTCTGCAAGCCCTGATACGCTGCGTTAATAAACGGCATCATCATATAGAGCGGAATAAACATATTTACGTACCAGCCGTAGCTTGGCTGCTGGAGATGATAGACCGATTCTGCCCAGATATAGAAAGGAAATTGCTCTTTCAGCACCAGAATCTTAAAGGCAATAGTAATGCCGGCGATAATGAATGAATTGATGACAATGGGTGTGATTTTGATGTAATGCCGTGCGGTGGGCTTTGCCTTGTTCATCAGAAATCCGGAAATCAGTAGAAACAGCGGCACGCATTCATAGTTCAGCATTCGGACAGCAGACATCACTGCGACCTGTGTTTCCTTCATCGAAAAGCCATAGAAGCCGCCGTGCAGGAAGAAGTGCAGCGAGATGACAAAAAACATCGCGCATACCTTTATAAGGTCAATACCGGCGTCACGCTCTTGTATGACGGGTGTTGTCGGGAGAACCGGCGGCTCTGTTTTTTTCAGCTTTTCGGTAAGCTGCGGCTGTTCCGCCTCGATTTTTTTCTTCATATGCTTTGATTTTGATGCCATCAATTTACTCCTTGCCACTTGGCTTTTCACGAATTTGTTGTTTATTGCGGTGATATGCACCCGACAACATAGCAGGCAGCCGCAAAGCGAACCACTTTACGACTGCTCTGTTTTCATCATGTTTTTTTGGGGATAGTCATGAATGAGACGATGATTCACGCTGTCTCAAGCGTCTACGCGCTGGTTCGGGGGTGGATTTTTCTACTTCAGGTACTTCGAAAGTTTTTTTTTCTTTTTTTCTTCGTACATTTTCTTATCGGCAACGGAAATCAGCTGGAAAATTGTACTATCTTGCGGCGGTATCGTAATGCACGCACCGAGACTGACGCTGAGCTGATAGGGGTTATTGGCATTGCGGTTGCAGATTTCCAAGCCTTTCAGAATCTTATCACGGAGCGCAACAGCCTTTTCCTCGTCGTAATCCGCGCCGAAGATAAAGAATTCATCGCCGCCGAATCGGCAGGTGATCTCACCATGCGTACAAGCAGATTGCAGAATCGAAGCGATACTGCGGATGGCGTTGTCTCCAGCCTTATGACCATGGACGTCGTTGATGCACTTTAAATCGTCCATATCCGCAAACATAACCATGACGGTGCGGCGTTCTTCGATGCAGGCGTCAAAAACAGATTGTGCATTGCGCTTGAAGCCGTTGCGGTTATAGATACCGGTCAGCGAATCGACCGTATAGAGCTTATCCAGCTTATGCACGATTTCATCCAGACAGAGAATCTTGCGGAGATTTTCCAGCGAGTTGCTGACATTGAGGCTCCATGAATGGAACAATGCACTTTGCATCGGGAAATCGGAATTCGCGATTGCAAAATAGCCGAGACAATGCTCTCTGAAATGCAGCGGCACAAAGAATAGATTGCGTGTTTTTTCGGCGTCAACCCGCAGGCGCGGCAGAATCTGCTGCGAAGTAAAGCTGTTGTTCGGATGGAATTTGCCGTCGTAATAAGAAAGCGGCATCAGCATTCGCTTGGAATATCCGTGCGTCATATAGGAATCGACAGGAATTTCAATGGCATTTCCGTTTTCCTGCTGATATTTTCTGGCGTGCCAGTTATCATTGAGACAGAGATAGAATTCCTCGCATTTCGTCATCGGCAGGAAGCCCTTCAGCGCCTCGACATACTGTTCGAGGGTATCACAGGCGACCAGCGAGCAGGAGAGCTGATTGACGCGGGAGATATCGAGCATCGTGGATTCCGACGCCTGATAGCTGCGCTTTTTGTATACGTTGACATCGTCGGTATCTGCCGGCTTACAGCCGCAGCTTTCCGAGAAAATCGGGACGGCATTCAGCTCGGTGATGCGCGGAGGCTGTTCACCGGAAATGTGGCGGCAGAGGATTTCGCAGGCGAGTGCGCCGGACTGAATCAGCGGACGCTCAACGGTTGTCAATGCAGGCGAAAGGTTTCTTGCTTGGAAGATATTGTCAAAGCCGGAAACCAGAACCTGCTCCGGACAGTGGATGCCGTTTTCCTCTAGCGTCAGCACCGCGGAGATTGCCATCATGTCGTTGGCGCAGACGATTGCTTCCGGAAATTCGAGGTCAGACTTCAAAAAGCTCTCAATGGCGCGTCTGCCGTCCTTGGCGCGGAATGTGCCGTGATAAATCCGCTCCGGCTCCAATGGAATATTATATTCGTTCAGAACTTTGGAGAATGTTGCGAATCGTTCCATATTCTCCGTGTTGCCGTCCGGACCGGAAATGAAATTCAGGCGGCGGACATGATGCTTTTCGATCAGATGGCGCGTGATTTGCTCCATCGCCGACGCATTGCGGATACCGATATGATAGAAGTCACCAAGCTCACGGTCGATACTGACCGCAGGAATGCCAGCCGCACAAATACGAGGGTACAATACTTCCTCTGCCAGTTCACAGGGGAATGTGTTGGACAGCAAAATGACACCGTCGAACAATTCAAAGTTCGGCAGCTCAAATATGTTGTATTCACCCTGATCATAGTTTTGATTTGCAAGAACACCGCCGAACGCAATAAAATGTGCAAGATTCACATGATGCTGTGCAGCATAGCGGTGGATGCCTCGAAGAATTGTTTGCTGATATTCTTCATCGATGCCGGATGCAATAACGGCGATCGTCAATTCTGATTGAATATTTGGCATAGGTTCACCTCGGATGGCTGTCGTTTTGGATTGGCTTGACAGCATGATTGGCTGGTAACATTTTATGGTAGCTTGATTTCTTTTTTATATTTTTATAAAATTATACAGAATACATATAAAATATTATACCACTTTGATGGGATTTTGTCAAGTTTTTTTCGGTATGGAATATATTTTTGGCAATCTCACGATTATTACGCGATGGATTTGTGCAGCTTGCTAAAAGGGGGAATGTGCTGCACAGATGTCTGTAATTTACATACATTTTACATACATTTGCCCAAGGTTGTTCAAACAGGAGATAAAACAACAGTTCATATCACAATTCAGCATTGCATTCGGCGTTTTTGTGTGCTATAATAAAAATGCAGATGAGAGAAAACCCCTCATTTTAGCACACCAAATCACACGCGGATGTACGGTTTTTCAGCCCTCCCCTCTCGCTGAATACCCTCTCCTTTCCCGAAAATCCGTGTGAGCCAGAGCAAATGCCGGTACACATTTGCTCCTCTGAAAATCACTGCTGCTGCGGTGATTTTTCTTTTTTATAGAACGAGAAAAACAGATGCCGACTTGTATTGCTTCGGCATCTGTTTTGTTATACAAGAATGGTACAACTTCAATCACAGAATAAAACAAATCAGACCGCTGCATCCTTCGTTGATCACACGCTCCAGTGTTTCCTGCAATTTGAGGCGTGCTTCGGCGGGCATTTTTCCGAGTTTTGCGTGCAAGCCCTCGTTGACCAGCTCATGCAGCGACTTTCCGAAGATATTGGATTCCCAGATTTTTGCCGGATTTTCCTCGAATTCGCGCAGCAGATATACCACCAGCTCCTCACTCTGCTTTTCGCTTCCGACAATCGGGCTGACGGTTGTTTGGATTCCTGCTTTCATGATATGCAGGGACGGTGCGGACGCGCGCAATCGAACGCCGTATCTGCCGCCCTGCCGGATCATTTCCGGTTCTTCGAGCGTCAGTTCATTGGCTTCCGGCATGATGATACCGTATCCGGTTGCTTCAGCCTCCTCCAGTGCCGGACGGATGCGCTCATATTCGCGGCGAATACGAGAAAGCTCCAGCAGAACCGGAAACAGCTCGTTTTCACTGCGAATGCTGATGCCGGTTTCCTCACCAAGAATTTGATAGAACAAAGCTGGGTCGAGCGTCAGGCGCAGGATGACATTGCCCGTGCCGAGCGCGATTTGCCGCACGGACGCTTCCTGAATATACGGACAAGTCTGCAAGCGCTCCGGCAGTCCGCGCACATCCTGCATGACGGAAAGCCCCTGTGATGCCTGTCGTACCGCGTCAAAGACGGCGGTTTTCAGCCAGTGTCCCTTTTCCAGCGCCGGAAGCCAGCCTGCTGTTTCCACGCTGACCTCGCGAATCGGGAACATATCCAGCAAACGCGAAAGAATCATGCGAATCGTGTCCTCATCAAGCGAGAGGCAGCTGACCGGAATCACCGGTGCGTGATATTGCGCCTCCAATTCCGCTGCAAGCGCCTTGGCATCTGGATTTTCCGGTGTGACACAGTTCAGCAGTACGACAAACGGTTTGCCGAGTGCCTGCAATTCCGAGATGACGCGTTCTTCTGCCGCGGCATATTCCGCACGGGGAATATCGGTTACGGAGCCGTCTGTTGTGACGACCAGACCGACCGTTGCGTGTTCGGTGATGACCTTTTGCGTACCGATTTCTGCTGCCATATTGAACGGAACCGCCTCGTCAAACCATGGCGTTTTGACCATGCGCGGTGCTTCTTCCTCGATATAGCCCAGACTGCTCGGAACAATATAGCCGACGCAGTCGATCATCCGGACGGCACACTGCGCACCCTCCGGCAGCGTAATCTGCACGGCAGTTTCCGGAACGAATTTGGGTTCTGTTGTCATAATCGTCCTGCCGCCTGCGCTCTGCGGCAATTCATCCGTTGCGCGATCTCGTTTGGAATCATCGGGAATATTCGGGATCACGAGTGTTTCCATGAACCGTTTGATGAGCGTGGATTTTCCAGTTCGTACCGGTCCGACCACTCCGATATAGATATCGCCGTTTGTTCTTCGCGCGATATCTGCGTAAATATCAGCCATAGCTTCAGCCTCCGTATTTGTATTCAATCACTGGACAATGGGGATCAGCAGCATTTGTGCTTCCGTCAGTCTGTCTGTGGGGATATCGTTTTCCTCACGGATAACAGTTTCCGATGTGTGATATCGCTTGGCGATCTCCCAGAGGGATTCGTCCGGCTGTGCAAAATAGAGCCGAAGCGCATAATTTTCCGTGGCAGGCAGCCGTGCCTCCGGATCAATCAAAACATCGGTCAGGAGCGTCTGCGTCTGCTGCTGCATAATCTGACCGTTGAGCAGCAATTCTACCTGAACAATGACCGTATCCGAGCCGCCAAGCGTGTAGGTGCAGTTTTGTACCTGTACGGGCGGCAGCATTGAGGCAGGATGCAGATGCGGCAGCTCCCATGTAAACGGCATCTGCTGCTCCAGCATGACCGGATGATTTTCCGCATCCGCTGCCAGTACGCAGGAATGCAGAGAACCGCTGAGTACAGCACCGGCATTCGGGTTCAATGTCGTTTGCAGATTTTCCGGTACCGCCCATGCAGCGTAGACCTTTGTGAGAACGGCGTCCGGCTGTGTCAGCGTAATTTTCTGCTGCATATGCTCTGTGACCGGAATCGGCGCAGTCAGAACCGAAACGGGCTCACTGTGCAATTCTGTCGGACAAATTGTGGAATACAGGTCGGTCAAAAGCTCCGTAGATGCCTGACGGATTCCTATACATTGCAGATTGATTTGCAAATCGCAGTGAAGCAGCCGAACATCACCGTTTTGCTCGGCTTCCGGCGTGAAATGCTGCTCGGAGAGTGTTGCCGTCACCGAGCATGGCATATCATCATGCAGACCATCCTGTTCGGCAATCTGACTGAATGGCAATACGGCACTGAGCGTTTCGGCACCCTCTGCGGAGGTATACAGCAGCGTGACGGCGGCTTCTCCCTTGATGACGAGCTTTCCGGCGACAATCCGCGTTTCATGGATCGACAAAATCGTTTGTGTACGCAGGATGGAGAGCAGCGCCGGCTGGGAAGCACCGAGCGTGATATCTTCCGAAAGGGTGAAGCTTTTTTCTGTTCGCAAAACCTGAGAGACATAGCTGACAGGGAGTGTTTGTGTTTGTGTATGCAGACCCTCCGCGCCGCAGAGAACCGCCGTCTGCCGTTCGCCGCAGAATGCCGCACGAATCCGGACAGCACCGCGCAGGTCGATGCGCCGTGGACTGATGGCGCGGCAGTTGAGATAGGACGGCTCTGCAATCAGGCGCGTTTGCAGCTGATCTGTCGCAATGTAATCGGGCGGCAGATTGATTTGCCCGTGATAATCAAGCTGCTGTGTGAGGGCTTGGATGGTTTCAGCCTGTTCGCCGCAATACAGCACATGAAGCTGCACATGGAGCGCATATTGCAGTGTGCCATCACAAATGCTGTGGGATGTGATCGAAGCCTCTGCCGTACAGTACAGCAGTCGGAAAAAATCCGGATAGTAATCCGGCAGCACATAATCCAGCTCTACGCTCTGCTCCTGTGTTAATTCCGGCAGCAGAACCGGTGTCAGAACGGTTTCGTGCCGCAGAGTCCAGTCATTATTTTGCATCATATCATTCCTCCGTGATCCGGCAGACTTGGCGCCGCTTTTGGTTTGCTATATTCTATGCTCGTCCGCAGAAAAATAGAACAGCACAGGATTCCGAATCTGAAATCCTGTGCTGTTATTTTACAGAAATGGATTGATGTTGTCACGCGATCAATCAAGAAGTGTCGGGACTTTTTCCTGCAGCGTTACCTGGAATTCCATATCAACGCCGCCTCTGCAAGCTGTGATCGTGATTGTTTCGCCTGCCTTGAAGCTGTCCTTTGCATCCTTCAGTTCTTCATAGTTGGAGACTGTTTCGCCGTTGATTGCGATAATGACGTCGCCGACACGCATACCGGCAAGCTCTGCTGCGCCGCCCTCTTCCAGTGCCTTGATATAAACACCGACCGGGAATCCAAGCCGCTGCGAGAGGCTTTCGTCGATATCAACCGTCAGGCTAATGCCGATCATCGGCTTTCCGGTGACGTATCCATAGTTGATCAGGTCGTTGATGACGCTCTGTGCATGGGAAATCGGAATCGCAAAGCACAGACCTTCAACCGAGGCTTCACCGCTGTAATAATTGGAGCTGATTTTTGAGGAATTGATGCCGATGACCTGACCATAGCTGTTGATCAGCGGGCCGCCGGAGTTACCGGAGTTGATGGCGGTATCGGTCTGAATCAGCGTCATGGTGGTGTCATTGATGTTGACCTTGCGGTCGAGCGCGGAGACAATACCGGTTGAAACGGAGCCGAAATATTCAAAGCCAAGCGGATTTCCGATTGCAACAACAAGCTCACCGACACGCAGATCATCACTACTGCCGAATTCCGCAACGGTCAGTTCTTTTGTTGTGTTTACCTTGAGAACGGCGATGTCTTCAGCGATATCATAGCCGACAATTTCAGCATCCATCGTGATTTCATCGTCATAATACTGCTCGTTGAGAACGACCTGTACGCTCTGGGCAAGTCCCATATGGTAATCTTCGCTGCTATCATAGATAACGTGTGCATTCGTAATGATATAATAGCCGTTGTCGTTCTTCGACATGATAATACCGGTACCGGTTGCCGGAATCTCCTGCTCTCTGGGGGCTGAGGGCTGACCGAAGAAGTCCCACATAGAATAGGTCTGTCCTTTGTACAGGAATGTCGATGCAACACCAACCGTTGCCGGCGTGATTTTATCGACAATATCCGGAATGCTCATCGCATTTTCGCGCGACGCAAGCTCAATAAAGCTCATCGGCTTTGCAGGAGAGGAATCTGCCTGCTCGGAATCGGCTTCCTTGTCCTTATCAGCGGTATCCTCGGACGGTGCTTCCTCCGAAACGGATGATTCATTCTGTGTGCCGAGGAACGAACGAACCGATTCGTTTTCCGTTGCGAACTGGTAGCATTGAATCGAAGCATATGCAACAAAAGCGACACTTGCAAATACGGCGATTGCTTTCAAGCCCTTATGCGATTTTTTCTTAGGCGTTTCCGGATTCGGGTCATCGTGGTAGGGGCCGCCGGGTGTTGGCGGAACATAACCGGTGTTGGGATAGCCGCTGCGCGGAGAGTAATAGCTGCCGCCTGTGGGCGGTTCGGGGCGGACATTCTGCTCCGGATAACCGCTTCCGGTTGAAATGGGATCCGGCTCTGTGCTGCCGGTGTGGAACGGGTCGATATTCATATCATTCTGATCGAACATTGTAAGCACCTCTTTCTGTAATATCAAGAAACGCAGGGTCTTTTGCCATGCGGTTCGTATTTCCTTTGCTCTATGCTTTTATTATACGTTCTTGTGTGAAAAATATATGATAACTGTAAAAAAACAGAGTTAAAGTTTCCTGTCTATGGTTTGAGAGGTTTTTGAATACTTGCGAGTGGCTATCTGAAAGTTTTACCGGATAGGAACATATATATACTATTCATACATAGAATGACGTAAAAGCTATGTTTTCTGAAATGTTCAAATATTAAAACTGTATTTCTCAAAAAAACACTTGCTTTTTTGGGGGAGATATGCTATAATGAATTGTCCGATTGCGTGATTGTGAAAATATTGACAATTATGCGGAAATTTGCAGTCAAATCACGTTTGCAACAAACGTGTATGCCGAGATGGAAAGGAAGAATTCTCAAAGATGGAGAAAAAGCTGTTGATTGAACAGTCTGCTGCAGAACGTGCTGTTCTGCTTCAGGAAACCCGAAGCGCATATGACGCTTTTCAGGCAAAAAAACTGAGCCTGAATATGGCACGAGGCAAGCCCGGTCCGGAGCAGCTTGAGCTGTCGATGCCGCTGATGAACGCACTGCCTGCGGATGCGGATCTGATCTCTAAGAGCAAGGACGATTGCCGCAATTACGGCGTTCTGGATGGTATCACGGAAGCAAAGACATTATTTGCAGATGTCCTCGGTGCAAAGCCGGAGGAAATGTTCATTGGCGGAAACTCCAGTCTGGAGCTGATGTTCGCCTGCCTGCAAATTGCATATGTAAAGGGTATTGCAGGCTGCCAGCCGTGGAGCAAGTGCAGCAGCGTAAAATTCCTCTGTCCGGTTCCGGGCTATGATCGTCATTTTGCGCTGACCGAGTATTTCGGCGTGGAGATGATTCCGGTTCCGACCGATGAAAACGGCCCGGATATGGAAATGGTCAGAAAATATGTCGAGCAGGATGATACGGTCAAGGGCATCTGGTGCGTACCGGTTTACGCAAACCCAAGCGGCATTGTCTACAGTGATGATACTGTCCGCGCATTTGCCGCACTCAAGCCTGCTGCAAAGGATTTCCGTATTTTCTGGGATAATGCTTATTGCATCCACCACCTGACTGCAAATCCGAAGCAGCCGCTGACGATCAATCAGGCTTGCGCAGAGGCAGGCAGCGAGGATATGTTCTATCAGTTTGTCTCGACCTCAAAGGTGACATTCCCCGGCGCAGGCGTTGCAGCGATGAATACTGCAAAGGCAAATCTCGATGAATTCAACAAGCATATGGGCATTCAGACGATTGGCTTTGATAAGCTCAATCAGCTTCGTCATGTGCGTTATTTCGGAACTGCGGATAATATGCGCAAGCATATGGAGCAGCACGCTGCAATTCTCAAGCCGAAGTTTGATACGGTGCTGGATATGCTGGAGCAGGAGCTTGCACCGCTTGGAATCGGCAGCTGGACAAAGCCGGAGGGCGGCTATTTTGTATCGTTCAATGCACCGAACGGAACGGCAAAGCGCATCGTTCAGCTCTGCAAAGAGGGCGGTGTTACGCTGACCGGCGCAGGCGCAACCTATCCCTATCAGAAAGACCCCGATGACAGCAATATCCGCATTGCCCCGACCTATCCGACACTTGATGAGCTTGCAAAGGCAATGGAACTGTTCTGCATCTGTGTAAAGCTCGCGGCATTGGAGCAGCTTGCTGATTGATGCACTGATACGGAATTATTCGCAGCGCCGCGAGCCGCTTCTTGACTCAATCGCAAAACTGTGGTATAATAAAGCATAACATTCATACAATCCGGAGGGATGATAAAATGCTTGATATCAAATTTTTGATCAACAATAAGGACGCCGTCAAGGAAAACATCAAAAAGAAGTTCCAGGATGATAAAATTCCGCTTGTAGACGAGGCAGCCGAGCTTTATGCGCAGATCATGGAAGCGAAGCATATTTCTGAGGATTTGCGTGCGCAGCGGAATAAGCTGTCCGCGCAGGTTCCGGCTCTCATGAAAGAGGGCAAAAAGGAAGAAGCAGAAGCGATCCGCGCACAGGTCAAGGAAAACGCTGTGGTCATGAAGGAAAAGGAAACATTCATGGATGAAGCAAGCGCAAAGCTGGACGACATCATGAAGCGGATTCCGCAGATCATTGACCCATCGGTTCCGATTGGCAAGGACGACAGCGAGAATGTCGAGATCGCACGCTTTGGCGAGCCGGTGATTCCGGATTACGAGATTCCGTATCATGCGGAAATCATGACAAATCTCGGCGGCTTGGATAAGGAAGCGGCAGGCAGAGTTGCAGGCACAGGCTTCTATTATCTCATGGGCGATATTGCGCGTCTGCACGAGGCTGTTCTTGCCTATGCAAGAGATTTCATGATTGAGAATGGCTTCACCTATATGATTCCGCCGTTCATGATGCACAAGAGCATTGTTGAGGGCGTCATGAGCTTTGAGGAAATGGAAGCGATGATGTATAAGATCGAGGGCGAGGACCTCTATCTGATCGGCACCTCCGAGCATACGATGATCGGCAGATTTGTCGGTCAGATCGTAGACGAGAGCACATTGCCGCTGACCTTGACTTCCTACTCCCCCTGCTTCCGTAAGGAAATCGGTTCGCACGGTCTTGAGGAGCGCGGCGTTTACCGAATTCATCAATTTGAAAAGCAGGAAATGATTGTTCTCTGTAAGCCGGAGGACAGCATGAACTGGTATGAGAAGATGTGGAAGCTGTCGGTTGAGCTGTTCAAGAGCATGGAAATTCCGGTACGCCAGCTTGAATGCTGCTCGGGCGACCTTGCAAACCTGAAGATCAAGTCCTGCGACATCGAGGCATGGAGCCCGCGTCAGCAGAAATACTTTGAGGTTTGCTCCTGCTCGAACCTCGGTGACGCACAGGCACGCCGCCTGAAGATTCGTACCAGAGGCGAAAACGGCACCTATCTCGTACATACGCTCAACAATACCGTTGTTGCGCCGCCGAGAATGCTGATTGCGCTGCTGGAGAACCATTATCAGGCAGACGGTTCGGTCGTTGTACCGGAGGTTCTGCGTCCGTATATGGGTGGTAAGGCAGTCCTGACGCCGAATAAGTAAATATCAAAAACAATAACGGCACACCCGACCATGCAGTCAGGTGTGCCGTCTTAATAGCATCAAGCAATGCTGTTTACCCTTGATTGAGCTTGTTATAAATATATATGCTGGCTGCTTCCGGAGATATCCCAAGCGAAAAGCCGAATTCTTCATTCAGCAGTCGGACGGCATCTCTGCGCATATTATCGTCCATTGCAGAAAGATGCTTGCCGGTTTCAACGATCGTCGCCTGATGAATCAAAATGCAGTGAATCATTTTCAGAAGCATTGGTGCATCGCCGCTTGCCAGAATTTTGCGAAATTCGGCGCTGCGCTGCTTGCGGTCTGCGATCCACGGCAGCGGTTCATCCTGCGCGGCGGTTTCCAGCATCCGATTGATTTCTTCCTTGGAACGAAGCGGCTGCATTCTGGCGCAGAGCGTTTCATTGTCCAACGGAACAGAAATCTCCATGCTGACATTGTGAACCGGTCTGAGAATATAGCAAAGGCGCATTGGCACCTCGCCCGGATAGGGCATTTCTTCTATGCGTTCAATCAGGCAGACGCCTGTTCCACCGTAACGGATATGTATTCCGGCTTCATAGGTCGGTTTCATAACGGATCCCTCACTTTTCATGGCTCACGGACAAGGAAGATGGCGGTTGGCTGATACTATTATTATAGCACATAAAAAATGATTTCTCAAGGGACAAAATCCACAAATTTTCTGATTTGCACGGAATATCACGGATTTGTGTATGGTTTTTTCTGTAGATTGCCGTCGGTTCGTTACTGGATATTGCTTGCGTAACCGATTGATATGTAGTTTTCCACAACCGCCCGAAAATCGGTTTCCGGCTCGGCGTCCTCGTTATAATCACCCTCGACCATGAACCGAACGCCGCCGTTTTCGAGCTGCTCCACGGCATTATAATGATCGCGGTAGAACATTCCGCGTGAGACCTTGCGATTGCGCAGGATGCCCTTGCATTCCGACAAGGGACAGCCGGGGAAATTGACATTCAGAATATCGCCCTCAGCCGGTCGCAGCTGAATCACTTCCGCGAGAACTGCATCCAGATATGCGTCCGTGACCTCGTGACAATCGTTTGCCGCTTCTGAAAACGCGATGGAGAGATAACCTTGAAATGCGCCCTCAAATGCAGCGCCGGCTGTTGCGGAATACTGGATATCGGAAGCGACATTATAGCCGTAATTGATACCGGAAAGTACGATGTCCGGCTTCTGCGGCATGACACTCAGGCTGCCGACGCGAACGCAGTCAGCCGGTGTGCCGCTGCACGAAAAGGCATGGACGCCCTCGACCGGAAATTCTTCATATGGATATACGTCAATGGTGGTATGCAGGGTAATGCAGTGCGAGGCGGCGCTGCGCTGGGCGTTTGGTGCAACGACCCATACCTCACCGTATTTTTGCGCTGCCGCTGCCAGACGCGCAAGCCCTTGGGAAGCGATGCCATCGTCATTGGTGATCAGAATTCTGTGCATATGCTGCTCCTTTCGTATGTGGCGATTATAGGCAACACCGCACAAAGTCCGCCTTACGGCTTGGCGGCACATCTACTTGCATATTTTCCGTCATCTTGCACAGAAACTCCTTGCTGGGCGTCAGCCCAGCGGCGTCATTTCTATACAATCTGACGAAAAATCTGACTGCGTATCTGCACCACCAACTCTGTGCGGTATTGCCCATATATTAGTATATCATATTATCCGTAAAATTAAAAGGGGAGAGAAATCAAATCGTTCAAAAAAATCAAAATGGGAAACCCGGTATCCAACGGAATGTTGCGGCGGCATACTTGACTTTTCGGTGGATATATGCTTTAATATAAATTGAAAATGTAAACAGGTAAACGAAAAAACATAACCCCATGGATTTGTGTGCAGTCAGGGATGGCTGCCGTTTCATTTTGAATATAAAGGAGGCATAAACTATGCCGCAGGATCGTGATAATTTTATTTTTCAGGTGAATCTTGGTGGAATGATAGATATTCTGTCCAATCACCTTTACAGCTCGCCGGATGTATTTGTGCGCGAGCTGCTTCAGAACGCCGTTGACGCGATTGCTGCAAAACGCCGTGCAGCGAATCTACCCCAAACAAAAAACGAGGTTTGCCTGATTTTATCAGAAGAAAACGGGAAGCCGCAGCTCTGCTTTACGGATACCGGAACCGGTCTGACCCAAGAAGAAATTCACCGGTTTCTCGCCGTGATCGGACAATCCTCCAAGCATGATCTGCAAACGAATGCCGAACAGACGGATTATATAGGCAGATTCGGAATCGGACTGCTTTCCTGTTTTCTGGTATCCGATGTGATTCGTGTGCAGACGCGTTCCTATCAGACGCCGGAGCAGTCGCTTGAATGGTGCGGCAATCCGGATGGCACGTATACGATTACGCCGTGTGAGCAGCTCCCCGAAATCGGTACGCGCATTCTGCTGACACCGAAATCCGGCGCAGAGGCGTATTTCACGTCGGAAAAGCTGACGGCGCTTGTGCAGTATTACGGCTTGCCGCTGCCGGAACCGATTTATCTTTGCCAAAATGAGTCGCGCACGCTGCTCAACCCGCCGTTTCCGGCCGGAGAATCGCAGTATGCGCAGGTCATGACGCTTGGTGAAACGCTGTTTTCTGCGAATTTTCTCGGATATATTCCACTGGATTCGCCAAGCGGATTGTTTTCCGGCGTTGCATATATCCTTGCAAATGAAACGGCACCGACCGTCAAGCATTCGCACCGTATCTATCTCAAAAATATGCTGCTGACCGAGGATGGCGGCAGACTGCTCCCGAAATGGGCGTTTTTCCTGCGCTGCTTTATCAATACGAATGGATTGCAGCCAACGGCATCGCGTGAGGATTTCTATGAAAACGGCGCGCTGTTTCGTGCAAGGGAGGAGCTTTCACGCTGCATTACGGATTATCTGCGCAGACTTGCAGAGCGTCAGGATCCGATGCTTCAGCGGATTGTGCGGATTCATCGTCTGGCGGTTCAGTCGGTCGCAGTTGAGGATGACGCGCTCTATCGTGCATTTTTCCCATATCTGTCATTTGAAACCTCATTCGGTACGCTGACGGGAAGTGATTTGCTCAGTGCCGATACGCCGATTTACTATACGCCGTTCATTGACGAATTCCGGCAGATTGCTGCAATTTCAGCTGCACGGGATACACTGCTCGTCAATGCAGGCTATACCTATGTGGCACAGCTTCTGGAACGGATGCCGCAATTCCGACCGGATATTGCCGTGACGCAGATGAAGATGGAACGAATTGACGCGCTGCTGGAAAATCCGGAATATCAGGATCGGACGGCTGCCCTGCGCTTGCTTGCCGAGTGCAATCAAGCCTTGTCGGATTATGATTGTACGGCGGCGTTTAAGCGCTTTTCACCGGCAGAGCTGCCGGTTCTGTATACCGTCAACGAGGAAGCGCTGCTGCTGAGAGATATCCGCCATTCGATGGAACAGACTGTCGATTTGTTCCGTGGGATGCTGGATTCCTTTGCGGAAGAGTATCACGAGGAAGCGATTGCAAGGCTCTATCTCAATACGGATAATCCGCTGATTCAGCGGCTCATGGACGTTTCGGATACCGAAAAGCTGCAATGCTGTCTGGAAATCCTCTATGTGCAGGCGTTGCTGACCGGCAGCTATCCGATGCGGAATCACGAGATGCGGCTTCTGAATGCCAATCTGCTGCGGCTGCTGGATTGGAGCATTGGCTGATGAAAGGCGAAACATGAAACAAGACAGCGGCTATCTGGAATGTGAAAAGCCATGGGTATATTGGCTGCTGATTATGGCGGCAGGCTGGTTCGGCAGCTATACATTTATTCTGCGCGGCGGCGTATTCTGCAATGCGCAGACTGCGAATATCGTGCAGTTCGGCATGGCGCTCGGACAGCGAAACTGGCAGCTTGCAGCGTATTTGCTGATTCCGATTACGGCATATTTTGCAGGCGCATTTGTATCGGAGCTGCTCGGCAAGAGCGTCAAGCGGTTCGGACTGCTGCGCTGGGACACTGTGCTGATTGGGATTGAGATAATCGCGGTGCTGATACTCGGTTTTTTGACGGAGAGCGTCCCCGATCAGGTTTGTCAGATCGTGCTGAATTTTATCTGTTCCATGCAGTTCAATACGTTCCGACAGGTCAAGGGCGTTCCGGCTGCGACAACCTTTGTCACGAATCATATTCGCGAGGTCGGCTCGAATCTGGCAAAATATCTGCGGCATTCGGATGCGGAATCCGGTGGAAAAGTTCGCATTCATGGCTTGATGATTTTATTTTTTGCAATCGGGGCAGTGCTTTCTGCGATTTGCTGTGAATTTTTGCAATATCGTGCAATCTGGGGCAGCGGCATCATTCTTTTGATTATTTTTATCCGATTGGTACACGCAGACCGTTCGTATGAGCGCACATTGCTCGATCAAGTACCGCATGGGCATTGATACATATTCATAAAAATCCGGAAACAAATTTTTCATGCGGAATTTGTTTCCGGATTTTGTTCGGCGTCCTCCGGAAAACAGACCGCGTACAGCACAGCCGCAAGCGGTACGCCAAGCAGCATTCCGCTGATTCCGAACAATCCGCCGCCGATGACGATTGCGGCAAGCACCCACGCCGAGGGTAATCCGATGGATTGTCCGACGACGCGCGGATATATCAGATTGCTTTCAAGCTGCTGCAACACAATGATAAAGAGGATGAACCATGGCACTGCATGGGGCTGTACCAATAAAATCAGCAGCGCACAGGGAATCGTTCCGGCAAGCGGGCCGAGATACGGAATCATATTGGTGATGCCGATGACCGCGCTGATCAGCACCGGATACGGAAAATGAAAAATCTGCATTCCGAGAAAGCAGAGTCCGCCGAGAATGAACGCCTCCCTGCATTGTGAGCTGAGAAATCGCGCAAAGGTATTGCAGACAAACCGGATTCGCCGAAACAATGGCAGCATTTCGGCAGAGCGTTTACCGCATAGCTTCCGGAATTGTCTGCTCAGGCGCGGCTTGTCCGCGAGTAAATACAGCGCAAATACGGTTCCGATGCCGATATCCAGCAGTGTCCCGACCAGTGAAGCCGTGCAGTCATAGGTTTTCAGGAGCAGCTTTGGAAGCTGTGCCTGAAGTGCGGAAAGCTGGGATTCCAGTTTTTCGGTGGAAAACAGACTGATGATCGGAAGCGTGGTATATCTCCCGAACCATTGCTTTAGATTTTCGCTGTAGCTGCTGATATTATCCGAGATCATCCGCACCGAGTGCATCATCTGCGGAACGAGAATGCAGATAACGCTGACAATGACAGACACCGGCGGCAGAATTGCGCCGAGCAGGGAAACAGGCTGAATCCAACCTGTTCGGATGCGGCGTTTCTCGGAAAATCCGGAGAAATCCGTGCGCAGACGTTCATAGGACGGCTCCAGCATTGTCGCAAACAGAACGCCGAACAGCAGCGGACGCAGCACATACAAAAGCCGCAGGATCACAGCCCAGACCTGCCCGATGTGCAGCAGCAGCGCGGCGAATACCAGTAGAATCGCACCGGCAGTAACCAATAGCCGGAACAATGGATCTCCAAACGGCTTTTGCATGATGTGCGCTCCTTTCAATCTCAGATTCCGATGGCAAGGGAATTGATCAGCGTTGCCAGTTGATTCCATGTTTTGCGGTCGAGCTTACCGGTTTCCGGCAAGGATGAAACCGCCTGTAATGTGCGGACGGCTGCCGCGGTATCTGCGTTATAGGTTCCGTTGACGGTGACAGCTTTCAGGTTGCCGTAATGTGCTGCCGCAAGATTTAAAAGCACCTGCACGAGCTGCACCAGCTCTCCGCTGTCGCGCTCCTGTAACAGAAATGTACCTGCCGGAAACACAATCAGCGGCGTTGCGGCGTCAATGAGATTATGATAGGTATTTGTGATGGAATTCCATGTCTGATCGTCAATTTCTCCTGTCACAGGCAGACCGTACTCCTGCTGATAGGCACGGACGGCAAGTGCAGCCTCATCGGAATAAACATTCCCCGGCAGGACAATCGGAATGCGGCTGTCACGCAGAGAAATCTGATATAGCAGATTCAGAATTTCTTCAATATGATCCTGCTTCTGAGCCTCGGTATATAGCATCATATCCTCCTAATCTCACCGGATGATATAGCCCGGTGCCTGATACGGCCGCTTGCCTGCGCCGCATTTCATCTCGGAATACACGCCGGAGATCGCATCCCATGTAATCGGCCCGACTTGACCGTTTGCCGTCAGACCGTATTCGCGCTGAAACGCCTGAACGGAAGCCTTTGTCAATGGCCCGAAATAGCCGGTATCGGAGACCGCTTTGATGTTTTCATCAAATTGCGCAATATAGGTCAGATATTGCTGCAAATAGCGGACGTTTTCGCTTGTGACGCCCTCGCGCAGCAGTTCATTCGGATAGAGCCGCGCACATGGCTGCGGTGGGTGAGAATTCAGAATTCCCTCGTATGCACGGTAAATATCATTCCATGTACGGCGGTCGGCAATACCGGTCTGCGGCAAGCCGTATGTCTGCTGAAACGAACGCACCGACGCAGATGTTTCGGTGCTGTATTCGCCGGTGATGTGCAGCGGCAGAACACTCTGATAGTATGCCCCGATTACAGCAAGATAATACTGGAAAGAGCGAACATCGTTTCCGGAATCGCCCTCGCGCAGAATTCTTGGGAACCGCCGCTGTAATTCCTCGTAGCGAAGCCCCTCCGAATCCAGCTCTGCCAGACGTTTTACGCTGATATAGATATAGGACAGATGATTCCATGTCGGTTCATTGACGATACCGGTTTGCTCCAGATCGAATACCGATTGAAAGACGCGGACGGCTTTTGCGGTTTGCGCATCATATACGCCATCCGGACTGGGAATCTTCGGAATCGCCGGATAGTTCCGAGCAATCCGATTCAGCTGAATCTGTATGGTCTGGACGCTTCTGCTGATCATGCCGGATTTCTGCGGCACACCGGGATAGCTTGGCGTTGACGTTCGGATTTCTTCTGCGCGGATGATGTTGATATTGCTGCCGTAGTAATACTGCAAAATCTCGTAAGGAACCATGCCCTGATTGGCAAGCTGCACGGTTCCCCATTGTGAAAGACCTTCGCAGGTTGACGTCGTACCATTGCAAAAGGCGCTGAACATTGGCTCATAGCTGTTCTGCCGCCGGAGATAGGAACGGAACAATTCCTCGCAGAGCCGGTTGATATTTGCAAACAGCTCGCGGCCGTAGACAAAAGCCTGATCGTACTGCGTGGTGCTAGTGATGTCGAACGGATAGCCGCGGGAGCGATACCATTCGGTGTAGATGCGATTCAGCGCATAGGTGTTGATGACATAGATATTTGCACGCAGCGCGTTTTCCGGCCATGTCGGATATATCTCACTGCACGCAACATTTTTCAGATAACTGATATAGGGGATCGTGACATTTGCCGCATCGGAATCCGGCAGACCGAGATGCACGGTAATTGTTTCGGGGATAAAAACTTCTCCGGTGAGCATGGACACGCTCCTCTCAATATTGCTGCATATCGTTATAGAATGTAAGGTCACCGTCCGGCGTCGGCTCATCAACCCCTGCCGGCAGCGGAATCATATCAAAATTCTGGATCGAAGTGGTATCCGGAAATACAGGGACATCGGTGCTGTGCTCACGGTAATAGCCGGCAGCCTGCGCGGTGATGTCATAGAGATAGGATTCCGGACGCCGCTGGTCGGCAGAGGGCGGCGGTGCCGGAACGGTTACGGCTTCGATATTACCGTTTTGATCGGTTGTTTGCAAAGAAACAAGCTCCGGTTCGCCTCTCCATAGCTGTGAAATGATGACGGAAGCACCGGCGACGGGTCTTGCACCCTGTGCAGTTACGACATGAACGCGAATGACGCCGGTATATTCCGATTTGGGCGCATTGGAATCCCGTGCAGCGGATTCTTCCGGAGCAGAATCAACGGTGTCCGGTTCGATTTCGATGGGTTCTGCTGGGGTAGACAGGATCGCTTCATCGGGCACTATCTGCTCCGGCAGACTTTTGGTTGCAGCCATTGCCGGCATGACACGCGGCATGGGCGGCGGCGGTACGGGACGATTTCCCTGCGGCGGCATGGGCGGCGGTGGTGCGGGACGGTTGCCCTGCGGCGGCATGGGCGGCGGTGGTACGGGACGGTTGCCCTGCGGCGGCATGGGCGGCGGCGGTACTGGGCGATTTCCCTGCGGCGGCATGGGCGGCGGCGGTACGGGACGGTTGCCCTGCGGCGGTTTGGGTGGCGGCGGTACTGGGCGATTTCCCTGCGGCGGCATGGGCGGCGGCGGTACGGGACGGTTGCCCTGCGGCGGCATGGGCGGCGGCGGTGCGGGACGGTTGCCCTGCGGCGGCATGGGCGGCGGTAGCACTGGGCGATTTCCCTGCGGTGGTTTGGGTGGTGGGCACATATTTTGTCCGGCATACATCCGAAACAGTTCCTCTCGGTATCTGCGCGCTGTATCCTCAAATTCTTGTCGATTCATGCAAAAACTCCTTTCCGGCACATTCTGCTTTATTCTATGCAGAAATGCGCCCGAACTTGACAAGAGTTCTCAGATATGATAAGATAACATCAGTGATTGAAAGGGAGCGTCAATATGAGATTCGGAAACACACCGGCTGTTATCACAGCGCAATGTATGATGGAGGCAAAATACCTGGGCAGGGGAGCTTGCCTGTGAGTCGTCTGCAAATTACTGTAAATTATGATGGCGAAATTCTGCTTGGAAATTATCTTCGGAAATATGCAGGCGTTTCTGCGCAGATGATCAAACGGCTGAAAGCTGTGCCGGACGGTATCACGCGAAACGGACAGCATCTCAGGACGGTCGATCCGGTTGCAAACGGCGATGTGATTGTTCTGCATATGCCGGAGCAATGCAAGCACGTCCCAAATCCTGCGCTGCAGCTGACGGTTGTGTATGAGTCACCGCAAATTTTGGTGTGTGATAAGCCGGCTGGGATGCCTGTGCATCCGTCTATACTGCATCGGGAGGATACGCTTGCAAACTGGTTTGCGGCACAGTATCCGGATTGCGGCTTTCATGCGGTCAATCGTCTTGATCGAAACACATCCGGGCTTTGCCTGATTGCCAAAACAGCCTATGCTGCAAACTGTCTCCGTGACGGCGTGCAGAAGCGATATTATGCCTTGGTTGGCGCAGGTCTGCACGACGAAGGCACAGTCGATGCACCGATCGCAAGGGCGCAGGAATCCATGATTACGCGCTGTGTGCGTGCGGACGGCAAGCCGGCAGTTACACATTACCGCGTAATGCAGGAAATGCCGGACTGCACGCTTCTGGAGCTGCTGCTGGAAACCGGCAGAACGCATCAGATTCGCGTACACATGGCGCATATCGGTTATCCGCTGCTCGGCGACGAGCTGTATGGCGGCGACTGCTCTCGCATACAGGCGCACGCGCTGCACTGCGGAGCCATGACGCTGACGGATCCCGCTTCCAATAAAATCATCAATCTACAAACGCCGCTGCGTGCGGAAATGCAGGCGTTTATAAACAGAAAGGATATACTGACATGAAAATTGACTGGAAACTGAAAAATGCAGACCCTTATTTTGAGCGCATCCGCAATCATCCGAAGCAGCGGATTATTCGCAATATTTTCCTTTTGCTGCTGGTGTTTTTTGGCGTCATGCTTGTGACACAGATCCTGCAAATTGTTGCTTCGCTTGGTATCATGCTGATTGCAGGCGTTCAAAAAAAAGATTTTATGGAGAATGTTGATTTACAGATCGTACTCTCTCTATCTCTAACGCTGCTGTGCATTGCAACGAATCTTGTATTTTGTTTTTTTGTTGAAAAACGATCTGCCGGTACGCTGTTTATGACGCGCCGAAAATGTATTCCGCATTATCTGATCGGCGCATTGCTCGGCTTTGCGATGATGGGCGCAGTGACATTGATTGCATGGCTCAGCGGTGCGATCACCTTTGATGGCGTTCAGACCATTCAGAATCCGTTCATAATGGTTTTGCTGTTTGTTGGCTGGATGATACAGGGCTTTTCCGAGGAGCTGTCCTATCGCGGCTGGCTGATGACCTCGATCGGCACGCATCATTCCATATGGATTGCGGTTGCACTCAGTGCAATCAGCTTTGCAGTGATGCACGGTGGAAATGATGGTTTTTCGATATTTGCCATCGTCAATCTGATTTTGTTTGGCGTCGTGACCGCGCTCTATGTTCTTCGGACAGGCAGTATCTGGGGCGCAGCCGCTATGCACAGCGTTTGGAACTGGGCGCAGGGAAACTTTTTTGGCTTGCAGGTCAGCGGTATCCCAACCGATAGCACCATATTGAAATTTTCGCAAAGCGGAGACGTGGAATGGATCGGCGGCGGCACATTCGGCTTGGAGGCTGGTGCGGCAACCACAATCATATTGCTGATTGTGATAACGGTTCTTTTGCTCATGCAAGGGCGTCAGGTGACTCAGGAGGTGCAGGACAATGGAACAGTATAATCCCGAACAGCTTCAGCAGGAATATCGTTCCTTGCAGACCGGCGACTCACGAATGCGTGCAATTCGAGCTGCTGCATCGGCGGCAGAGCAGGTAAATGATCTGCCGTGGGCGATTCGTTTTCATCATGATCTGATACATGAATCGGTATTTTCCGGAGACCGGTATCAGGCGCTGATTGATTTTCCGCAGTATCTTGCATTGGTGCGGCGTGATCCGGAGCTGGAAAAAGAGAATCTCTGGGATACGCTTTGGATGTTCAAGTGGATTGTCGAGGCGGCGACGGAATTTTACCAGATTGAAAGAAAACAGGTCATGCAGTGGTTTTCGGAGTACCGCCGGCTGCTGATTGAAAACGGCTATTCGCTGCGCTCGTGGTATGAAAAACGCGCAATCTTCTTTCTCTACTGTGACCGTGCAAAGCTGCGCCTTGATTTTGAGAGCTTTCAGGATGCGCGCAGGGACGCTTTGGGCGATGGTGAGGCAAGCGAGCTGGATTCGGTCGTGCGATTTGCACTGGAAATCGGTAATCGAGAGAAAGCAATGAAAGCGGCAAATCAGATTTTCGACCGCAATCTTCGGACAGAGGAGGTTCCCTGTAAAACCTATCACTATCTGCTGATTGACGCACTGAAGAGCGGCGATATGGATACTGCTGCGAAATATATAGAGCCGCTTCGTCCGCTTTGTGATGGTCAGCGCTTTCAGCTGGAGGCAATCGGCACGGTGCTGTGCTATGACGCGCTGACAGACCCGCGCCGTGGCTTAGAATTTTATCAGAAGAATCTGGCATTGCGCGAGGGTTCGCGGAATCCGTTTTTATGCTTCTGGTTTGACCGTGGCGCGGCAAAGCTGCTCTATGCAGCGGCAGAGCAGGGTCTTTCCGGAACAGATATAACCGGTAAGGAATTGACCCCGCAGCAGCTTGCGGAACAGGCTGAGACGATGATGCAGAATTGCCGGATGCTTGCCGAAAAGTTTGACGCGCGCAATCGTTCGGATTATTTTTCCTCAGAGCTATAAAAAGAATGCCACGCTATTCGGATGTAACCTGAATAGCGTGGCATTTGATTTTGAGAAAGCAAATACGGTTATCCACCGGATGCCTGCCAGAGTGCAAGCTGATCCCAGTCAAGCGACGCGAGCCGATAGGCTGCCTTTTCGATGGTTTCGCGGCTGCTGAATGACGAGAAGCGCAGCCATCCCTCACCTTGTTCACCAAAGCCGATGCCGGGCGAGGAAACAATCCCATAATGCTGCAAAAGCCGCGAAAAACAATCCCATGAGCGCAGATGATACGGGCATTCCATCCAGACATAGGGTGCGTGTTCGCCGCCGGTCGTGAAAACGCCGCTGCGATGCAAGGCGTTCCGGATGAGGTCTGCATTTTCCATATAATATTGCACATCCATATGAATCTGCCGCTGTCCCTCGGCAGAAAATACCGCCGCAGCACCGCGCTGGACGATATACGATGTACCGTTATATTTTGTGGTCTGCCGCCGCATCCAGAGCCGGTGGAGGGACTGACCGCCGGATGTCAGCGCACGCGGCACAATCACCCAGCTGCATCGGATGCCGGTAAAGCCTGCCATTTTCGAGAACGAATTGATTTCGATGGCACAGGTTTCCGCGCCGGCAATCTCAAAGATACTGCGCGGCAGCGCTGCATTTCGGATATAGGCTTCATAGGCGGCGTCATAAATGATACAGGCGTGATGGGCGTGGGCATATTCAACCCAAGCCTGAAGCTGTGCGCGGGAATAGACCGCACCGGTCGGGTTATTGGGCGAACAAAGATAGATGAGGTCGGTGTGGATGCTGTTGTCCGGAAGCGGCAGAAAGCCGTTTCCCTTTGTGCCGCGTGCGAATACAATCTTTCGCCCTGCCATAACGCTTGTGTCATAGAATACGGGATAGACCGGATTCGGCAGCAGCACGGTGCTGTCCGGTGCAAACAAATCACAGAGATTGGCAAGATCACTTTTTGCGCCGTCGCTGACAAAAACATCCTGCGGCTCGATTCCGACCTTGAATGTACGGTAATAGCCGCAGATTGCACGCCGCAGGAACAATTCGCCCTGCACATCACCGTAGCCATGGAAACGGTCGGCGTGGCGCATTTCCTGTGCGGCAACGGACATCGCATCGCAGACAGCCGGTGCAAGCGGCCGTGTGACATCATTGATGCCGAGTGAGAGAATCTCCGCATCCGGATGCTCCTCACGGTGCCGCCGGACGCGCATGGCAATTTCCGCAAACAGATAATTTTGCTCCAGCTTAGAGATATTTTCGTTCAGCCGCATGGGAATCCACCTCCGTTCCATTTTATTATACCGAAATCGGTTAAAAATTGCAAGCTGCTTTTCTGTGGTTTTGCTTTAAAATCAGCCCATGCGGCAAGTAGTTCCGCACGGGCTGATTGTATTTATGATATGGAATTATCTGCACTGTCCCTCGCCGTTGATGAGGTACTTGACAGAGGTTAATTCTGCGAGTCCCATCGGGCCACGGGCATGGAGCTTCTGTGTAGAAATGCCGATCTCCGCGCCGAAACCGAATTCGCCGCCATCCGTGAAGCGTGTGGATGCGTTGACATAGACTGCCGCCGCATCGACCTCGCGCTGGAATTTCTCTGCGTGATCAAGCGATTTTGTGACAATGCACTCGCTGTGATTGGTGCCGTAGCGTGCGATATGCGCCATTGCATCGTCAATATCGCTGACGATTTTCACTGCAAGCTGATAATCGAGATACTCAGCAGACCAGTCATCCTCGGTGGCTTCCACGACACAGTCGCCAAGGATTTCCTGTGCCGCCGCATCGCCGTGCAGTGTAACGCTGTGTGCATCGAGTGCGGCTTTCATCATCGGTAGGAACTGTTCTGCAATATTCTTGTGAATCAGAACGGTTTCAATCGCATTGCAGACAGACGGGCGCTGTGTTTTGCCGTTGTCGATGATACGAACAGCCATTTCAAGGTCAGCGGAATCATCCACAAAAACATGACAGTTGCCGACACCCGTTTTGATAACCGGAACGGTTGCATTTTCCGCAACGGCATTGATCAGACCGGCACCGCCGCGCGGAATCAGGACATCGAGATACTGCGAGAGCTTCATCAGCTGATTCGAGCTTTCGCGCGTGGTATCGGGTACGAGCTGGATGATATCTGCCGGCAAGCCTGCCGCTGCAACTGCGTCACGCATGATATTGGTCAGGCAGACGTTGGAGCTGAATGCCTCCTTGCCGCCGCGCAGAATCACGCAGTTTCCGGCTTTCATGCAGAGGGTTGCCGCATCAACCGTGACGTTCGGACGGCTCTCAAAGATGATACCGATGACGCCGAGCGGTACGCGCGTTTTCTGGATGCGCAGACCGTTCGGGCGAACCACGCCGGATTCGACACTGCCAACAACATCGTCAAGCTGAATCAGCTTGCGCACGCCGTCTGCAATGCCCTCGATGCGCGCCTCATTGAGCAGAAGTCTGTCCTGCATCGCCTTTGACATATTGTTTTCAACCGCATTTTCGAGATCGACTTTGTTTGCCGTGATGATCTCCTGTGTACGGGCAATCAGGGCATCTGCAATCGCAGCAAGTGCGTCATTTTTCTGTTTGGGAGATGCAGCAGCAAGAATTCCGGCAACCGCTTTCGCATTCGCGCCAAGCTGCTGTACTGTGAGTTTTTCCATAGCGAATATCCTTTCTTATTTTTTGACATCCACAATCGGGATGTTCTTGGATTGTATAATCTCATAAAGATGTGCGGCGTTCGATATCCGAAACGGCACAAGAGCGACCGTCCGTTCCCCTGCGCAAATACGGTAACAGTCGTCTCTGATGTTCTGCACAAGAGTGATCTTATCCCAGTGCCATGTTTTCCGCTTATAAGTGAGACCATGTTCGCGGCTGACATAAATCGGCTCCTTGATTATCTTCGGCTGTAAGCGTATATAGATGAACAGGAAGGCAATAATCACCGCCAGCACCAGTAAAAAGATCAGCACGCCGCTGCGATTATTCGCTCCATATCTGAAAAGCATGACCGCACACACAACAAGCAAACCGGCTGCCGCACCGCCGGAGCTTTCGGTTGCAGTTCTCTGCGTAAATTCCTCGCCGACTTTGAAATCCTCGGTGGAAATCGTTACAGCATGGCTTTGCCGATTGGCAATTTTTTTGTATTCTTCTTCCGTCAGCGGAAAGGCACTGTCTGCCTGCCGCATCATATCCGTCAGGGAACGCGGCGTGCGCATGATTTTTGCGCGCATCAGCGCGTTTGCTTCATCCTCTGTCAGATTCTGCACTATCGGAGCGTTCTGTGCTGCCACCAGTGCCGCCTCAATATATTCCCGCAGATGCAGCAGCGTTTCCTGCGAGGGGATATCATCTTTGCTGGCTGCAAAATAAACACCTGCATCTGTGCGGTTCAGCCGCACCGTGATGCCCTCATAGACAAAAAAGCCGAATACATCTTCGCTGCCCCAAAATTGCAAAACCGTGAGCGTATCGACCTTTCGGAGGATATCGGCGATCTTCGCATAGCCTGCATCATTGCGCAGCAACGCAGGAACCGGAAACCGGTATTCATTGCCGACTTCAAACATGATACATCACCTCATGTTCTAACTGTCCTTTCATCAATCAATCGTAATCATCAGATTCAATTTCAGCAAATGAAGTGTCCATTCTGCGCTGTTTCATATAATCCACAATGATATACAGAATATCCTCCATGCCCATCATGCCGGCGCCGTCTGCCATACCATAGAGGAAATCCTGCGTCAGCAGCTCTTGCGGCAGATATCTGAGCAATTCGCGGACGAGCTCTGCATCGTTCTTATTGATGGCGAGGTCAAAGCCTGTTTCATAGTGCTTCTTGACATATGCAATCGAAATTCCATTGTGCTCAGCGGCAAGCTTTGCGTGAAGCAGCAGGAATTGCGCGTCATTGAATTCACCGTTGATGTGGAATTCTCTTGTGTCAAGCACGACCGTTTGCAGCGATGTACAGCCTCGGAAGCAGCAGCCGACCGCATCCGCACCGTCCTCATCCGGAAAATTATGCCGGAATGTCACGTTCAGCGGCAGACGGATTTTTCTCAGTGAAGTACAGTTGCCAAAGGTTCGATAGGCGTCAATGATGGATACATGATCGGGAATATAGATTTCCGACAGGCTGCTTGCACGCAGAAATGCTTTGTACTCCAGAATTTTGACCGTAGACGGGATCTTGATCGTTTGCAGCAGACTGCAATCCTGAAAGGTAAAGGAGCCGATTTCCGTAATGCCCTCCGGCAGATGAATCTCACGCAGACTATTACAATGCGGAAAAATATTGGTGAAGCTGCCGCACAAGCGTTCGGGCAGTTCAACGGTTTCCAGCGAAACACAGTCATAGAATAATCCGCCGGACAACTCTGCACCGCGCATTCCCTTTGGAAATTTAATACGCTCCAACGCCTTGCACCGACAAAACGCACCATTCCCAATCGACCGCACGCTATCGGGAATGTCGATTTCACGCAGCTGCATACAGCCGTCAAAGGCATTGCTTCCGATTATTTGAAGCGTAGAGGGCAGCGTAATTTTCTCCAGATTCACGCAGCATGAAAATGCTTTCCTACCGATTTCTGTCACGCCCTCCGGAACGACAAATTCCGTCAGGTCGGTGCAGCCTAGATACTTTTCATCTGCAATCGTCCGTCCGAGCTGCGCGGACGGCTTCGATGAGGCATCCGCTGTTCTTATTGGGGGGTGGTTCACTTGCTTCGGCGCTTCTCTTCTTGGCTCAGCAGGTGTTTTGAAGTAAATTGGCGGGTCCTCTTCCTTCTTTTTCCGGAAAATACTTTTCAGCAGGTCAGGCATTGGAGACAAAATGTTCCCCTCCTTTATGTTAAATGATGGGTTTTGCTTGTTATTGCGCAATAAATCGCGTGCCGATGGGTTCATCATTCAGCAGCAGGTCGTAGAGCTGTTCCGGTTTTTCGCCGTTCATGATGACCATATCAATACCGTGGGCAGTTGCCATTTTTGCCGCAGAGATTTTGGTTGCCATACCGCCGCGCGCGTTGGGCGTTCCTGCACCGCCGGCGATGCTTTCGATTTCGGGTGTGATCTCGCGTACAACGGGGATCAGGACGGCGTTTTCGTCCTTATGCGGATCGGAGGAATACAGTCCGTCAATGTCGCTCATCAATACAAGCGTATCGGCGTGTACCAAGCCTGCGACAATCGCCGCAAGGGAATCGTTTTCACCGATTTCAAGCTCCAATTCGTCGATTGCGACCGTATCATTCTCATTGACAATCGGGATCACGCCAAGCTCCAGCAGACGTTCCATGCAGTTGCCGGCATTTTCGCCGCCGTTGTTTGTGAGGATCGCCTTGGTCAGCAGCACCTGCGCCACATTGACGCTGTAATTTCCGAACTGTCGGTCATAGAGATACATCAGCTCACACTGTCCGACAGCGGCACAAGCCTGCTTTGTCGGCGTATCGGTCGGGCGTTCGCGCAAACCAAGCTGTCCGACGCCTAAGCCAACAGCACCGGATGAAACAAGAATCAGCTGCTTGCCGGCGTTTGAGAGATCGGCAAGTACGCGCACAAGATTATGAAACCGCCGCAGATTCATTCTGCCGGTACGGTGCGTCAGCGTAGAGGTGCCGACCTTGACGACAATGCGCTGACTCTCAGAGAGTCTGCGCGGCGACATAGATTCGCAGTCCAAAAAAATACTTCCTTTCCATTCGCGGGTTCTTTGGGTTTTATGATTCATCCATTATATGGATGGGATTTTACATATGATTTGCAGATTTGCTGCCGGACAACGTTCCATTCTCAACAATCTGCGGCGCAGTGTTGAAAATCAATCCGCAGCCGAAGTGGTCACATTGTTTACAACGTGCTGCGGATTGCCGTTCAGCCAGCCGCGCAGATTATCCTCTGTGATATCCAGCAAGCGCTGCCGTGCTTCCAGCGGCGTCCAGCCAATATGCGGCGTAATGACACAGTTTTTCGCGCCCTTGAGGGGGGATTCCGCGGACATCGGCTCTTTTTCAAGCACATCGAGATAGGCTGCTGCGAGCATATCATGATTCAGAGCCGCAGCAAGGTCTGCCTCCACAACAGCGCCGCCGCGGGAGGTGTTAATCAGAATTGCGGTTTCTTTCATCAGCGCAAGCGATTTCTGGTTGATGATGCCGCGTGTTTCCTCGGTAAGCGGACAGTGCAGCGTGAGGACATCCGCACGACGGAACACTTCCTCTGCCGTCACGACCGGATACGGACAGTTCTCCGGCTGTGTTCTGGTCGCAATCAGAACAGACATTCCAAAGGCTTCTGCAATTTTTGCGACATTCTTTCCGATATTGCCGTAGCCGATGACGCCGAGCGTTTTGCCGCGCAGCTCTCCGGTCGGATACGGGAAATAGGAAAAGGTCGGCGCGGTTTCCCATGCACCGAGCCGTACATCCATGGAATACAGCGCAACACGCTGGAAATGATCGAAAATATATGCGAAAACAAGCTGCGTGACAGCGTCTGTCGAGTAGCTGCCGGCATTGCAGACGGGAATGCCGCGTTCTTCTGCCGCATCCAGATCGACATTGTTAAAACCGGTCGCAAGGATACCAATATATTTGATATTCGGGCAGGCTTCCAGAACCTCTCTGGTAATGAGCACCTTGTTGCAGATTACAACATCTGCGTCACCGATATGCGCGACAGTGTCTTCGGGTTTTGTGGACGGGTAGACATCGACGTTCGCTGCAAGCGGTGCAAAGCGGCGGGCATTGACCTCGTCCTTGTTATATGCCATCGTAGCCCAGTCGAGGATGACAATTCGTTTTGCACGCATATTATTCCTCCGTTTCTGCGACAGGCAGCGCTGCTTCTGCGTCGGGCGTGCTTGCTTCCGATTCGGATTTTTCTAATTTTTCTGCTTTTGCAATTTTTGCAGACTGGATAATGTTGAGAATCAGCGTGAGCAGCAGCAGTACGACCTCTGTAATACCGACGGCGTAGTAAAGCGTAGTGTTTTCCGGCTGAATGTAAATCAGCAAGGATGCCGGAATGGCAAGCGCCATGACTAGCTGATACCAACGCTTTGTTCGTGCAAATTGAATCAGAAACAAGAGCGTTGCGATAATGCAAAAGATAATATGCTTATCCTGACTGATTGGAAATACTGTGGGTTCCATAGACTTGATGATCTCCTTTTATGAAAAAATGTATGAATCGGGATGGCTGTATTGCAGCAAGCTCCCGATATAAATCACGTATATTGGGCGTTATCCGTTCGGATTTTCGGCGTCATAGAAGACGCGGTATTTCTTCTGATTATGCGTATAGGCGCTGATGACCAGACCGATACAGAGATACATGGAAAGCATCGCCGTTCCGCCGGCACTGAAAAACGGCAGCGGAATACCGATTACCGGCATGACCTTCAAGACCATGCCAAGGTTCATCAGATTATGCGTAAACAGAATTGCGAAAACGCCCATGCAGAGTGTTTTGCCCATGGTGTCCTTTGCAACGCGGCTGTTATAGAAGATGCGCAGGCAGATCGCTGCCAGAATGATAATGACCGCGATTGCGCCGACAAAACCGAAGGCTTCTCCGATAAAGGCGAAAATGAAGTCATTGTGCATTTCCGGCACAGCGGTATACGTGCCGCCGCTGAGTCCTTGCCCGAACAGGCCGCCGGAGCGAATGGCTTTGAGTCCAAGATTCTGCTGATATTCCAGACCAAGCGAATCGGTGCCGGGATTCATCAGAACACGGATTCGGTTTCGGTGAACGTCGCCAAGCGCATACGTCCAGCCAAACCAGAATACCAATGGCATCAGGGCGGCACCGCCAAGCAGATACCAGAACGAAAGTCCTGCCGTAAACAGCATGAAGATGGTCATTGCAGCAAATACGATCGCCGTACCATAGTCGCCTTGGATTGCAACGATGCTTGCCGGAACCGCCGCGTGAAGCAATAGTAAAAATAGATGCAGCGGCTGATTCAGCTTATTCGTCACCTTGGAAATATGGTAGGCGTAGGACAGCAGAAAGACCAGCTTTAGGATTTCAGAGGGCTGGATCTGCACAAAGCCGAGGTCGATCCATGCACGGTCGTCCGCGCCCTCTCGCCCGTAGCCGAGGCTGGTAAAGGTCAGCGCGACAAGACCGAGGGCAATCGGCGCATACAGAAACCAGAATCGTGCCAGCTTATGATAGTCGATTGCGGAGACGATGAAGCAGCCGACCAACCCTAATCCAAGCGAGATGAGCTGCACGACCCAGTCATTGGCATCGACTTCCGAGGAAATATTCTCTATCCAGAGTGTGCGCAGCATCAGAACGCTTGCGCCGGAACAGATCGTCACGAGTATGAGAAGCGCCCAGTCGATTCTGTGCCAGAAGCCCTCTCTCGCGGAGTCTGTGGAAATTGTACGTTTCAATTTGTATCTCCTGTATCTCTGTTTCATTGCAAACCGCAAATGCGGTATGTATCTGTTATTTTGGCGACTGCCAATATTTACGGTCGAGTGTGCGGTACTGCACGGCTTCCGCAATGTGAACCGAATCAATGACTTCACTGCCTGTCATATCCGCTGCCGTGCGTGCAACCTTCAGCAGACGGTCATAGGCTCTTGCGGAGAGTCCCATTTGTTCAAATACCGCCTTGAGGCGCTTTTTTGCGTTGTCTGTCATCGGGCAGAATGCGGCAAGCTGATTTGGCGTGATGCAGGCATTGCAGGTGATATTGGTACCCTTGAAGCGCTGCGCCTGAAGTTCTCTTGCGGCAACAACGCGCTTCCGGATTTCCGCGCTGGATTCCTCCGGTGCTTGCGAGGAAAGATCATCGAATGTGACCGGAGCAGCTTCGATATGCAGATCAAAACGGTCGAGCAGCGGGCCGGAAATGCGATTGAGGTATTGGGATGCGGCACGCTGTCCGCAGGTACAAGGTCTTGTAGGATGTCCGAGATATCCGCAGGGACAAGGATTCATCGCCGCAATCAGCATGATCGAGCAGGGGTAGCTGGCGGTGCCGGCAGCACGGGAAATCGTAACAACTCTGTCCTCCAATGGCTGCCGCAGAATTTCCAGTGTTTGGCGGTTATATTCCGCAAGTTCATCCAAAAAGAGCAGACCGTTATGTGCAAGCGAGATTTCACCCGGATGCGGAATGGAGCCGCCGCCTGCAAGTCCGGTTGAGGAGATCGTATGATGCGGCGAACGGAATGGTCTGACCGTTACCAACGGATGCTCTTTATCGAGCGCACCGGCGACGGAATAAACCATCGTCGTTTCAATGGATTCTGCAAAGGACAATGCCGGCAGGATACCCGGCATACGCTTGGCGAGCATACTCTTGCCGCTGCCGGGTGGCCCGATGAGCAGCACATTATGGCCGCCTGATGCGGCAAGCTCCAGCGCGCGCTTGGCGGCAGTTTGTCCGTGTACATCGGAAAAATCCGGAATCGGCGGCGCATCGACCTGTTCAAGACCGATATGCTGCATGGGCGCAAGCGGTGTTTGCCCGTCCAGATGCTCCAGCAGCGATTTGGTATCCGACACGCCGTAAACGGTAATATCCTCGACAACGGCTGCTTCCTTGGCGTTGTCAAGCGGTACATAAAATGTTCGGATGCCGCGCTGCTTTGCGGTGAGCGTCATGGGCAGAACGCCATGGACCGGTCTGATTTGTCCATTCAGCGCGACCTCTCCGATGACAGCAGCATCCTCCGGCACCTGAACCCTGCCGAGTGCAGCAAGGATTGCCATTAAAATCGCAAGGTCATGCACACTGCCGTTTTTGCGGCGGTCTGCCGGCGCGAGATTGACAATACAATTTGAGGTCGGGAACAGGATACCGCAGGTAGCGAGCGCGGATTTGATACGCTCACGGCTTTCCTGCACGGCAGCGTCAGCAAGTCCGACGATTTCAAAGCGTGGGATCCCCTTTCTGAGATTGATTTCTACATCCACCGGAAATGCGTTCAGCCCGAATAATCCAAGGCTGCTTACCTTTGCAAACATTGCTTCACCGCCGTTTCTAAATTGTGATATATCGCAGAAAATGTAAAGGCAGCATCGCACATCAAGACCGCCAACGGTTCCGTGCGGCAGTGCCGAAGAAATATTCTGCGTCTCAGAGGATGGTGTCGGCAGGATGATGCTCGTCCATTGCGCGCTTCATTGCGTCCATCCGTGCGCGGACATCCTCCGGCGTCGGGAGCATATCCGGATTTCCCTTGGTGGTTGCATGGGAGGGAATTGCCGTCATATCCACAAGCAAATCTGTCGGATTGACCTGTGGCAATATTGCTTCACGGGCTTGCGGCATTGCTGTATCGAGCGAATCCAGCGAAACATCTGTCGGCGCAAAAAGGATATCCGGAGCAGGTGTCGCTTGCGTCAGACCTGTGCTTGTGGTCATATCGGTAATGCCAAGTGCATTTTCCGAGGCTGCGGAGAGCTTGACCTCCGGCGGCAGCTTGACCGGCCTTGGGTCGGAAAACAAATTCGGAGACGGATCGAATGCAGAGGGCGTTCTCTGAACCGGTTCTTCTGCCGGCTGGATAGCCGGTTGAGACGTCGGTTGGCCAAGTACGTCCATATTCGAGGATGCCTGCGCCTGTCTTGCACGAACGTGTGCAGGCACTTCGTAATGCGCACGATAATCTGCCTGAATGGAAAATAACGGATATCCCTTCTGCTGCTTTAGCTCATCGTGTTCATTGAATGCGTGCTGAATCCAGATGTTGAGTGCCAGACCGAGCAGCATGAAAACAATATTGGCGCTGCTGAGTGTTCCGTTTTTGTTGATCAGAATCATGATGAACGTTATGAAATAGATTCCAAGCAGAATCAGGCAGGGAACACGCTTTTTCATGGCAGTCAGCCAGCTCAGCACGATGGTTCCGATGCCGAGCAGAATCTGAATGATACCTGTGGACATTGTGTTATAAAAAATCCAAGGCCCATCGTCTTGCTTTTTATTGATTGACGCTGCCGCGATAAAAAAGGAGGTGCCAAACAGGATTGCGCCCAGAATAATTCCAAGCCACATATAGGTATGGAAATCTCTGTTGACCTTCATCATGCGGAGGCGGTTTGCGTCATATTCTTTTTCGAGTTCCGGGGAAATGTTCATGGTGATTGTCTCCTTTACGATGCGTATATTGTCGATTCGACGGTGATTTTATGCTTCTGATGCGGATGCTTCGTCTGTCTTTACTTCTGCGTCTTGTTCGGCTTGATTCCGGACATCCTCCAGACGATTTTGCAGGGTCTCGGCAAGGGCCACGATTTTTTCATTGCGGATCTGGTCGGTTGAATTTTCAAACGACTTTTTCTTCATTTTACGGAGCGAATAATCGGTTGTAAAGAGCGTGGATTTGGTTCTGTGCTCGCCCTTATGTGCAAGCAGGGTCTGTATGACGATATCCGATTTTGATACGTCAAATTTTTCATGGAAATCCGGATAGCCATCCATTTGCGAGAGCGCTTGTTCATGGCGCAGCTCCCGAATGGAGAAGAAATAGAACACCGTTCCGACAATGCCAATCAGCGCCGACAAATAGTCAAGCCGAAAGACACCGACCAGCGTGACCGCTGCATACCATGCGCAGATGATGATATTCAGCGAGTGGTAATTTGCCCATGCAAGATAGCCGAGCACGATGATCGCCATGCCGAATATGATTTGAAAAATACCGCCGGTTAAAATGGCTTGCGGTTTATCCAAGGCAGCAAACGGGCTGCTCAGCAAATCAAAAACTGCGATGTATCGTTTGAAGATGGAGAAGAAGCAGACCAAGATGCACAGCGCCAGATTGCAGATGAACGTGCGGCGGTGTACCTTTTCGATATCGTACATCTGCATACGGCAATATTCGTAGTGAGATTGGCTTTTTTCAAAATGCACAATCTGCGGCTTTTCGTCTTCAAATGGCGTAAAATTCTTTTCTGCCATGATCAATCATCCTTTCGTATAAGCATTTATTCGGTTTTTTCAGCGCAGTGAAATGCACTGTGGGTATTGCCTTAAAATTCTTCGAGTGAATCCATGAGCTCGCTGTGCTGCTCCGGAACCGGAACCAGCGGGTCGGCGTTCAGATGGCGGTCATGATACCCTTTCAGCTCGGCATTCAGAACCTCCGGGCTTTCATCGAACAGCTCTTTCATTTCTGAATCTTTCTGCGCATCGGATGCCGTAGCGCGCACGCCGGATTCGATGGCATTTTTTTTGGATGTATACACTTTTGCCTTTTGGGATTCTTCGGAACGGAAGTCATACTGAAACAGCGGAAAGCCCTCTTGCGTTTTCAGCCTGCTCCAAAGATAATCACAGATCACCGTGGAGATCAGCGGCAAAATCAGGGTATAGCAGCCTGGCTCGCGGAACCCGAAAAAGCAAAGAATACTGAGTGCAATCACTGCGGCGATTACCGCGGTAAAGCGCCAGTCCTTGAAATGATAAATCGCAACCGCGCCTGCTATCATTATCACAAGCATGATTATTTCTGCACACAATGCGGCGAGAATGATTGCAGCCAGCAAAGAGGTTGGCTGTATGAATTCGAGGACCTTTTTTTGCTTGCGGCATTTTTCATATTGTATGCGGCGATATTGATCTGTCAAAAGAAAATCCCACCTTTCGGAGGCTGTTTTATTGCATCTGAATGCGGATATAGATATTCCATATTATTATATCACATAATAACGCAAAATGCAATGGGCGAGCATGAAAAAAATGGCATACAGGCATGAAAAGTGACGGGCAATCCGCAAAAATAAAAGCAGCACGGTTACCCGAAGATAACCGTGCGCAATTTTATTATAAATTCAAGAATTCTTTTGCGTTTTCGGAGAACATTTTTCTGTAATCATCGAAATTGAAGCCGAGTGAAAGCAGGGTTTCCGCCTCGCGCTTGGGGTCCCACATCGGGAAATCCGTGCCGAACATACAGCGGTCAACACCGTAATTCCGAATCATGCGCTCTGCACGCTCCGGAGACATCATGCACACCGAGCTGCTGGTATCGAACCGGATATTTTCATTGCTGCGCAGAACCGATTCCGCTTCGTCCCATGCAGCATAGCCGCCGAGATGCGACGCCATGATTTTCAGCTTCGGAAAATCCTGCATGACCTTTGCCAGCATTCGCGGATGCGAAAAATCATGCCGATAATCGCCCATATGGTGCAGCACAGGCAATCTGCCCTCGATTGCTTCGTAAATCCGATATGATTTACGGCTGTCAATCGGTTCTCTCTGGAAATCCGCATGGAGCTTGATGCCGTGGAAGCCCATCGCGATAATTTTCTCCACTTCCCCGGCAATATCCTCACAATCCGCATGGAGCGCCGCAAATCCGATCATTTCCGGATGCAGATTACATTGCGCCTTGATATATTGATTGATTGAGTCAACCTGCTTGGGTGTGGTTGCAACCGAGCAGACGAGCATCCGTTTTGTATTGATCTGCGCCTCCGCTTCGAGCAGATGTGCAACATCTCCGACCGCATATGACATTGTAATATCATAGAATTGGCCGATCGAGAGCGTTGCTTTCTCACTGATTTTTTCGGGGAAGATATGCGCGTGCATATCGTAGATTTCAAAATCCTGTGTGGTAAAATGTTCCATACGGCAGTGTCCTTTCAACTTCTGAGATATCTGCTCAGTAATTCCGAATATGCCCAGAGCAGCATGAGCAGTTCGGTCAAGCCCTTGATGACAAGATAAAAAATATGCAGTGATTTTCCGGTTGGCAGTCGATGCAGCATTTTTCGGATCGGGAACAGTCCGACCGTACAAAGCACCAAAACAAGCCAGTTTTCGCGCATCAGATATGCGGCGGTATCACTCAGCATGACGCCGTTGATACCGAGCAGCGCGGCGTAAAATCCGAAGCATTCGATGATATTTCGGCTGCGCAGCAAGCCCATGCTGAACAGGATGATTGCGATTACGAGCGCTCTGCGCACCTGAATCGGCGGCAGATACAATTTCTTTTCAAGGTAGATGTGTTCCGCGGTCAGCACCATTGCCGCAAGAACGCCCCAGAGTAAGCCGCAGCCGCCCTTGCCCATGACCAGACCCAATCCACCGAGCAGTAGCGACAGTCTTGCAAAGTATGCGGCATCGTCGTGAACGTCGGTTTCAAGGTGCAGTACGCGCTCCGTCCAGTCGTAAAGCGGCGTCAGAAACCGTTTGCGGAAATCATGAAACGAGTCTGCCAGAATCGGCTCCGAAAAGCTGTCTGGGTAATTGTAGCCGAGCATTTTAGCAATTCCCTGTCCGATTTGCGCCGTACCTTTCAGCCCGTAAAACAGGAAAAAATAGAAGCTCAGTGCGGCAAGCATTGCGTCCGATGCGGAATGCAGGACAGAGCCGACCTTCAGTGCGTTTTGTATCGAAAGCATCGGCAGTCCGAGGCAGACAAGCTGAAACAGTCCGCGGATACAGAGTGCGGCACCCTGTCCAATCTGCTTTGCGGAAACCTTGCGTTCTGAACGAAGTCGTTCTGCGGTTTGCAGATTCAGTACCGGTCCTGCCGACAGTCTTGTCATATCGCATTGATAGCAAAGGAATGCGGATAATGATGGAATATGGGTGCGGTTATTGGCATGGTCGGACATACATTCAACGCCCTGCATGGCGCAAATTACAAGCGGAATCATTGCCAGATCATCCAGAACCAGCTTGCCAAGCAGCAGTAATGCTTGCACGCCAATGCCGATATACAGCCAGAGTTCCGCGCGGTGATGATGCGCTTGTGATTTTTTCGGCTGTAGTCGTATGACGAGCCAAGCCGCGCTGACGGAAATCAGCAGCAGAATCAGAGCGGGAAACCCACCCGTTACATAAACCGTCGCAAGTCCGCCGAGTGCCAGAACGCCGGATTTCCATTGCTCCGGAACAATCGCCGTCAAAATGACAAACAGCGGCAGGACATATAGAATCATCGGAAGCGAAGCGAAGGTCATGATTGTTCCACCTCCGGCAGATGCTGTGCGAGAAATTGCTCCAGTCCGTCGGCATCGGTCATGGTCGAGAGCACCTCGCAGAGTCCCTTGACGGACAGATGCGGCGGCAGATCCATTGATTGGAGCAGCATGGCACGTATTTTCGAGGATTCCTCTGCACCGGTCAAACCGTAACGATATAGGAGAGCTGGTGTGATGTTGCCGCGCTTCCGTGGAACGGCTTCGAAAACGCCGGCGCGCTCCAGCGCAAGCATCAGCGTATCGGGGTCTATGCCCTCAACACCGAGCAGACCCTCGGCAGAGGGCAACCGTTTCCGCTGCTCTTTTCCGTGAATGCCGGGGATATAGACATGGTAGATGGTTCCACTGCGAATCGTGCTTTTGAGATAGCTGCGAATCTGAAATCCGGCTGCGTCGGCGTCCGTCAGAATCACGATGCCGGTCGTTTCGGCATAGTGGCGAATCAGTGCAAGCTGTTCTTTATTATGGTAAATGCGGAAGCCGCCCGTTACGAGAATCACCGCGTCCACAACAGAATCGAGCTTGATTTTATCATATTTCCCCTCAACGACAATCGCAGGGGTGATCTTACGGCGCGGCTTCATCCTGTCGCCTCGGTGCCATCGCGCCGGACGTTCAGCATTCGGACGATTGCACGTTCGAGCAGCAGACGGGGCGCGGTGCGCGTGGATTTGCATTCTTTATCGGTCTGGCGCAGAATGCGGATACAGGTGCGGAGCTGCGGAACGGTCATGGAGCCGCAGTCGCGCATGGCATTTCGTACAGCAAATTCGCGGTTTTTGGGATAACCGAAATCTGCCGCAATCGCTTCTGTTTGCTTGGCAGCGCCCTGCCCGAGCTTGGCACGGTAGAGGTCGATGAAGGTTGTGCTGAGAACGGAGAGTAAGCCGAGGATGGTTTTGGAATCCTCGGATTTTGCAGTTAGGTCGCGCAGCAGACGGAATGCCGCCGTACCGTTTCCACCCGTGACCGCTTTTGCAAGCCGGAACGCGTCCGCATCGGGCAATGCTGTTGTCAGCGCGTCAAGCATTTCTCTTGTGATTTCGCCGCCGTTCGAACAGGCGAGCAGCTTTTCCATTTCCGTTTCAATCAGCGTTGAATTGCACAGACAACGGTTGGCAAGCTCCTCGGCAAGCTGGCGGCTGATTTCTGCACCGGATTTTTTTGCGCGCTCCTGAATCGCCTTGCCAAGCTGCATGGCGTTTCGTTTTTCACAGATGCAGAGAACGCCTTGCTTTTCAAAAAAGGTCATCAGCTTTTTATATTTTGGCAGAAAGACCGGTGCGCTTCGTTTGATTTCGTAGCAAGGGAGCGCGCGCATTGCGATCAGAACAATCGTGCGCGGCGCAATATTTCCGAAATGTTCCAGCATGGTATCAATCGCGGCAGGCGTATGGATATCCGCGTCAAAGTCACGAATCAGAATGATATTATAGGGCTGAAACATCGGGCAAAAAGAACAGGCGTCTGCCAAGCGCTCCAGATCCACACCTTGTCCGTCAAAGGCGATGTCGGAAAGGGAACTGCCGTCCGACAGCTTTTTCAGAATTTTCTTTTCTGTTTGTGCAACGGTCAGCGTATCCTCGCCGCATAAAAATATAAGCTGCGGTGGATTGTCCGAGCCGATTCCGCGCACCAGATCACTGGCTGAAAGTCTTGCCACTTCAGACACCTCTTTTCTTGGGATGATTGATATGTATGGATTTCCGGCGTATTTGACGGCTTGGGTTTGATGCTTTATGCAGGGCTTACGCGGCTGCCGCCGTCCGAAATGATCCGCAGCAGTAGATTGCTGTCACGATATATTTTGCCATTTATCGTGATTTCACATTCGTGGGTACTGCCGTACCGAATGACGGCATTTGCTTCCGGAGTCGGTACGCCGGATGCGGAGCAGATTGAAATATGCTGCGTCCCCCATTGTAAATCAGCAGTGTTATCCGCAAGCGTCAGGGAGAATGCACCGTCTGAGAGCACGATCGGTTCAGAATCATAGAACGCAGGCGCTTCTCCGAAAAGCCGGCTGTCCTCGCGCCATGGCTTAGAATGCCGCAGGATGATGTGATCGGGCTTGATATCGTGCAGGGATGCCTGATAGCTTGCCGCGGCGCGCGTTCCGTTCAGTATCAGCGCATTTACTTTGGTGATACCGTTTTGCTTCAGATATTGTGCTGCATACTGTGCATTGTTCGGCGCGTCGGTCAGGTCTGCAAGAATGGTCTGTCCCTCTGCCGAAATGACCGCAACTGCCTGTTGATTTCCACCGAGAATAGCAATCCGCAGCTCATTCCGCGCCTGTATCTGTAAACTCAGGTTCAATGCAGAAATCATGATTGCTGTTCCGAGCAGTGCTGCTGCAAGATGCTTCGGCGGAATGCCGGCAAACATCAGATACAATAAAAATAGGCTGCTGAGTATGATGATAAATAGTAGAATATTGCTTCGGATTGCAATATGCGAAAACGGCAGATGCGCCGCAAAATTTGCTGCCGAACGAATCAGACTGCAAAGCAATCCGATGACAGGCAGCAGAAAGCCGGTTAAGCCGCCGGTCAGGAGCAGTGAAAATCCGAAATAAATAACGGCAACGCAGAGCGGCAGAATCAATAGATTGCAGATGGGCGCAAGCAACGAGGATTGTCCGCAGAGCAATATGGACGCCGGAAAGATTGCCGCAGATACGCACACCAAACTGAGAAAATCCTTTTTTAAGCCGCTTTGCATATTCTTTGTCATATAGGGTGCCAGAACACCGATGCCGAATACGCCCGAAACCGAAAGCCAGAACGATACCGAGCCGATCACATACGGCGTAAAAACCGTGCAGAGAAACATTGCGATACAGAGTGAACGCAGCGTATCGCTTTTTCTGCCGAATAATGCCGCCGACTGTGACAGCATCAGCATAATTGCCGCACGTGCTTCGGAAATCGAGGGGGCGGCAAGCATGATAAACAGCAAAATTGCAGGAATATGCAGCAGACAAATCCAGATTTCGGGGAACTGCAAACGCCGGAATATTGAGGCAAGTGCGCTGCAAAAGAAAATCAGATGCAGACCGGATACGACCGTGATATGCCCGATGCCGGCTGCACGGAATGCAGCAGCGGTATCTTCCGAAAGCATCAGCTTATCTCCGAACAGCATGGCGCAGAGCAAGCCTGCGTTTTCAGAGGATATGGCACTCCGGATTTGCTTTGTGATGCGCTGACGGTATTGGTGCAGGATACGTGCCAAAGAAAAACCGGAATCCGGCTGGTGGTCTGTCAGTGTGGCGTCATAAATGCGCAGATATTTTCCGAGTCCTGCCTGATACTGTGCGGTATGATAGCGATAATCCGGTTGAATGCGTGTCAGCTCTGCTTCCAGCGTGACAATCTCACCGATTTGCAGCGGCTGAATCTCCGCATCGGCATACCAGTCGATCGAAATGGGATGCCTGTTGAGTGTTGTGCGAAGTGTATAGACGGCGCGTTCCTGCGGAAGTGTTTGTGTATTGGTGATCACGCCCGTGCATTGAACCTGCTTCCCATCGAGTGCAAACAGCGGCTGCCGCACTGTCAGATCATATCGCATCCAGACAGCTGCACCCAGTATTGCACCAAGAATCAGCAGCAGACGCTCCTTGCCTGTCAGACGCAGCATGACGAATATGCCGACGGCAAGCAGCAGAATCAGTATGCGGAAATCAGATAGAAAAGCCGTCAGCAGACCCGAAATCCATGCAAGCGTAAAGCATTCCACGCCGCAAAGACAGGTTCCGCTGCCGGCTCGTTTCATTTTATGCGGAAGTGTCGAAACAGCCGGCGAGACTTTCGTGATCGGCGTTTCAGCGAACTTCATGCACCCTGATCGGCAGACCAGCCCATTTTCTGTCCTGCAATCAGATGGAAGTGCAGATGATGAACAGTCTGACCGGCATCATCGCCGCAGTTGGTGATGACGCGGAATCCGGAATCCAGTTTTTCCTGTGCAGCAACCTTTGCGATTGCTGCGAAAATTTTGCCGACAATCTCAGCGTTTTCCTCGGTAATTGCGGAAGCGCCGGAGATATGCTGCTTCGGAATGAACAGATAATGCAGCGGTGCAATCGGATTGATATCCTTGAACGCATAGACAAATTCATCTTCATAGACTTTTGCACTCGGAATTTCTCCGGCAATGATTTTGCAGAATAGACAATCCATATTCATTCTCCTTTTATAGTATCTCGTAAATCCTGCGGTACCGGAGAACGCGAACGCCCTCCGGTATCGCGGTGTTTTTATTTCAGAAATTCGCCGGCAATGCTCTGGAGCATAGCGATCGCTTCATCGACCATATAGCTCTTGCCGATGCTGCCCATTGCGCTGTCGGGTCTGCCGCCGCCCTTGCCGCCGGTGATTGCAGCAATGCGCTGAATGATTTTTCCGGCGTGTGCGCCCTTTGCGACTGCGCTCTTGGAGCAGACGCAGCAGAAGTTACCGGTTTCGCCGTTTACACCTGCGAGCAGTGCGATGACATTTTCTTCTTCATCGCGAATCTGGTCGCCGAGTGAACGCAGTGCATCCGGCTTCACATCGGTCAGCATAGCAGATACAATCTTAATGCCGTCGATTTCCTTTGCGGATGCGAACAGGTCGGTAATCTGGCTGTTTGCGAGCTTTGCGGTCAGGGACTCAACCTCGCGCAGAAGATTGCGTGTTTCATTGAGAATTGCAGTTGCCTTTTCCGGCAGCTCGGATGGATTTGTAACTTTCAGAATACGAGCAGTATCTGTGAGAAGCTGTTCCTGCTCCTGCATCATTTTCAGAACATTCTTACCGGTAGCAAGCTCGATTCTGCGAACGCCTGCTGCAACGGAGCTTTCCGAGATGATGCGGCACAGACCGATTTCAGCGGTGTTTTGGATATGTGTACCGCCACAGAATTCAACGGAAGAATCGCCTGCGCGAACGACGCGAACGACATCGCCATACTTTTCACCGAACAGTGCCATTGCGCCGATTTTCTTTGCTTCCTCGATTGCCATTTCCTCTGTCGAAACAGGCAGTGCATTCAGGATTTCGGCATTGAGAAGCTCCTCAACGCTCTGCAATTCCTGTGCGGTCATGCCGGAGAAATGCGAGAAGTCAAAGCGGCAGCGATCCTCATTGACAAGCTGACCTGCCTGATGTACATGGTCACCGAGCACCTTGCGCAGTGCAGCCTGAAGCAGATGCGCTGCGGTATGATTGCGCATAATCGCTTTGCGGCGGTTGACGTCAATTTTCGCAGTAACGGTATCGCCGACTTTGAGCGTTCCCTGCTCCAGCGTACCCATGTGCAGGAACTGGCCGTCGCCGCCCTTCTGCGTATCACCGACAGAGAAAATATCATCACCGACAATCTCGCCGCTGTCACCGACCTGACCGCCGCTTTCCGCATAGAACGGTGTGCGGTCGAGAATCAGAACGCCATCGCAGCCGGCTTCGAGTGTATCCACAGCGACACCGTTCGAGAGAATGGCAAGGATTTTTGCTTCACATTCTGTCTCGGTATAGCCGATGAATTCGGTTTTCGGGAGTCCTTTCGGAACAGCCGCGTCACCGCCCCAAGAGGTCTTGACCTTGGATGCGCGGTCTGCTCTTGCACGCTGCTTCTGTTCCTCCATGCAGCGGCGGAAGCCTTCCTCGTCTACGGTCATGCCCTGTTCCTCAGCCATTTCGATGGTCAGGTCGATCGGGAAGCCATAGGTATCGCTGAGGTTAAATGCGGTTTTGCCGTCAATGACAGTCAGCTTTGCAGCTTTCAGCGAATTGATGGAGGAGGTGAGAAGCTCTGTGCCGCGGTCGATGGTGCGTGCAAAGCTCTCTTCCTCGTGACGGATGATTTTGGTGATCAGCTCCTGCTTTTCTTTCAGCTCCGGATATGCAGAAGCATTTTCCTGAATAACGGTTTCCGCAACCTGATAGAGGAACGGCTCGCGGATTCCGAGCAGTCTGCCGTGACGGGCCGCTCTGCGGAGCAGTCTCTTGAGGACATAGCCTCTGCCCTCGTTGGCAGGTGTGATGCCGTCACCGGTCATGAAAACAGTGGAACGGATGTGGTCGGTGATGACGCGCAGAGAGATATCCTTTTTCTCATCCTCGTGATAGGAAATATCAGCGATTTTGCAGATATGCTTCATGATGTTCTGAACGGTATCGACCTCAAAGAGGTTGTCTACGTTCTGCATGACACAGGCAAGACGCTCAAGACCCATACCAGTATCAATATTCTTATTTTTCATTTCGGCGTAATTGCCCTTGCCGTCGCTGTCGAACTGCGAGAACACGAGGTTCCAGATTTCGATGATACGGTCGCAGTCGCTTGCCTGCTCAAAGCTCTCAAACGGGCCATAGTCGTCGCCGCGGTCGAAATGGATTTCCGAGCAGGGGCCGCACGGACCGGAGCCATGCTCCCAGAAGTTATCCGCCTTGCCGAGTCGGATGACGCGCTCATGCGGAATGCCGATTTCATTTTCCCAGATTTGCTCTGCTTCATCATCGCTCTCAAAAACGGTGATCCAGAGCTTCTCGGCAGGGATTGCGAGTGTACCGGTCAGGAACTCCCAAGCCCAAGCGATTGCCTCGCGCTTGAAATAATCGCCGAAAGAGAAGTTGCCGAGCATTTCGAAATAGGTACCGTGACGAGCTGTTTTGCCAACACGCTCAATATCGGGTGTACGAATACATTTCTGGCAGGTTGTGACGCGGACATTGGGCGGAACTGCCTGTCCGAGAAAATATTTTTTCAGCGGCGCCATGCCGGAGTTGATCAGAAGCAGGGAGTTATCGCCTTTCGGGATCAAGGATGCGCTTTCCATACGAGTATGGTTCTTGCTCTCAAAGAAAGAGAGATATTTTTCACGCAGCTCGTTGAGGCCTGTCCATTCCATAGTTTTTCGGATTCCTTTCGTATCAAAAATATGGCAGTTATGCTTTCTCGCATAACAATACAGTATATAGTATACTGCAAAAGTTCTGATTTGTCAAGCAACGAGAGATTTATTTCCATTCTCCCATTGAAGCGGACAGTGTCCGCCGCCATTTTTACGCCCATGTTGGAAAGCGAAAAAATTCTTTCTATTCTCCCATTGAAATTTATCGCAGAATGTGCTATAATAACAACAGCCGTATCAACCGTGTTGAAAGGCAACCCCGCACAAAGCCCGCCCTACGGCTTGGCGGCACATCTGCTTGCATATTTTTCGCCATCTTGCACAGAAATTCCTTGCTGGGCGTCAGCCCAGCGGCGTCATTTCTATACAATCTGACGAAAAATCTGACAGATTCAGCTTGCTGAATCGAAAGCATCCTGTACCACCAGCTCTGTGCGGTGTTGCCTTAAGGCAACGCCGCGCAAAGTCCGTCTTACGGCTTGGCGGCACATCTGCACCACCAGCTCTGTGCAGTGTTGCCTGAAATGTTTTTTACCGCGCCCTGTTTGTGATTTATGCACACTTTGGCCGTGCATCTATGCCACTCGTTTTGTGCGGCGTTATTTATAATGTATATAATGTAAATGTATCTAAATCTTACTGAACCGGAAGGAGCAAGGCAAATATGCTGCTTTATAATTCGCTCACGCATCAAAAGGACGAATTCCAGACAAGAGAGCCGAATAAGGTCAAAATGTATACCTGCGGCCCGACTGTTTATCACTTTGCACATATCGGTAATCTTCGTACCTATATGATGGAGGATGTCCTTGAAAAATATCTCAGCTATATCGGCTATCAGGTCATGCGAATCATGAATATCACCGACGTCGGACACCTGACCTCGGATGGCGACACCGGCGATGATAAAATGCTCAAGGGCGCAAAGCGTGAGCATAAAACCGTCATGGAAATCGCACAGTTCTATACCGATGCGTTTTTTGCGGATTGCGATAAGCTCAATATCCAAAAGCCGGAGTATATCCAGCCTGCAACCGGCTGTATCGCGGAATACATCCACATGATTGAAACACTGCTGCAAAAGGGCTTTGCCTATGAAGCTGGCGGCAATATTTATTTTGACACCTCGAAGCTCGATCAGTATTATCGCTTCCATGATTTCAAGGAGGAGGATCTTGCGGTCGGCGTGCGCGAGGGTGTTGAGGGTGACGAAAACAAGCGCAATAAGGCTGATTTCGTTCTTTGGTTTACCAAGTCGAAATTTGACGATCAGGAGCTGAAATGGGATAGCCCGTGGGGAATCGGATATCCGGGCTGGCATATCGAATGCTCCTGCATCAGCATGAAGTTTGCCGGCGAATACCTCGATCTGCACTGCGGCGGCATCGACAACGCATTTCCGCATCATACCAATGAGATTGCTCAGAGCGAGGCATATCTCGGTCATGAGTGGTGTCCGCAGTGGTTCCATGTTCTGCATCTGAACGATGAAACCGGTAAGATGAGCAAGTCCAAGGGCGAATTCCTGACTGTTTCACTGCTCGAACAAAAAGGCTTTTCACCGCTTGCGTACCGCTTCTTCTGCCTGCAGTCTCATTATCGCAAAACGCTCGTATTTTCTTGGGAAAACATGAAAAATGCGCAGATTGCATATGATAAGCTGACCGCAAAGATCAAGACGCTGCTCGATACCCAAGATGCTGTTGATGAAGCAAAGAAGACAGAGCTGCTCGGCGCATTTACCGCAGCGATGGACAATGACCTCAATACCGCACAGGCAATCACCGTGCTGTATGATATTCTCAAGGCAGACACTACGGCTGCAACGAAGCTCGCCTGCATCGCAGAGATGGATAAGGTGTTCTCCCTGAATCTGATTGAAAATGCAAAGGCACTCGGCGCGGATGCGGAGGCTGTTGAGATTCCGGCAGAGGTGCTTGCACTTGTTGAACAGCGCAAGGAAGCGCGTCAGGCAAAGGATTTTGCACAGGCAGATGCGCTCCGCGACCAGATTGCCGCACTCGGCTGGCAGATTCGTGAAACCAGACAGGGCACGGAGATCACAAAAATCTAATAGATACAAGAAAATCGCGGCTCGTTCTGAACCGCGATTTTGTTTTTCTATGGATGTTTTGCATGATCAGTAGCACGCTTTTTTCTTCATAATTTCTTAAAGTGATACCGCACAGAGCTGGTGGTACAGGATGCTTTTGATTCAGCAAGCAGATGTGCCGCCAAGCTGTAAGGCGGGCTTTGTGCGGTGTTACCTTAAGGATTATTTTGCGATATCTGTCGGAACAGCGGCTTCCTCGCAGAATTCGCAGACAACCTTTTCGTCAAAATCCGTGAACAGATGCGGCAGATAATGCTCCTGTGCCGTGATGCACTTCGGATTCACGCAGCAGAGGTCGTTGCGTGTTGTGCCGCGCAGTAACGGTGCAGCCTTTTCGCTTTCCAGCAGCCGCAGAATCAGTGCCATCCGCACATACATTCCGTATTTTGCTTGCTTGAAGAACATGGCGCGCGGGTCGTCGTCTACGGTAATTTCGATTTCATCAACGCGCGGCAGCGGATGCAGTACGATCAGGTCATCCTTGGCGTGACGCATCTTTTCCGTCGTCAGACGGTAGACATCCTTTTGTGCGAGATATTCCGCCTGAGAAGCGAAGCGTTCTCTCTGGATGCGCGTCATATACAGAACATCCAGATCACCGATTGCCGCATCCAGCGAGGATTCCAGCCGATATTCGCAGCCGGAATCGTGCAGAATTTTCGTAATGTAATCCGGAATCTGAAGCTCCGGCGTGGAAATCAGCACGAATTTATTTTCCGGATAGCAAGCGAGCGCCTTGCAGAGCGAATGCACGGTGCGTCCGTAGAGGAGGTCGCCGCAGAGTCCGATTGTCAGATGATCGAGTCTGCCCTTTTCCATTTTCAGCGTCAGCAAATCCGTGAGCGTCTGTGTCGGATGGAGATGACCGCCATCGCCGGCATTGACGACCGGACATTCTGCGGTCAATGCAGCAGCCTTTGCCGTGCCAGCCAGCGGATGACGGATAATCAGAATATCCGAATAGCTGCTGACAACCTTGGTCGTATCCTTGATATTTTCGCCCTTGGAAACAGAGCTGCTCATCGGATTGTCGAAGCCGATGATACTGCCGCCCAGACGAATCATTGCAGACTGAAAGCTCAGCTGCGTTCTTGTGGATGGCTCATAGAACAGCGTTGCCATGATTTTTCCGGCACAAGCCTGAACATAACGCTGCGGATGTGCATAAATGGAAGCGCCGAGCGAAATGACCTTGTTCCACCATTCCATGGGGTAATCGTTCAGATCAATCAGGTGCGAATATTTTTGTTCACTCATATTTTTACCTCCGGCGTATGAATGCGCATAAAGCGCAGAAATATAGCTTGCGAATCATCGGTTTATTCGGTATCCGAAACGGGATCGCTGCCGAAATACACCTTGTACCACACAAGAAACATATAGACTATCCAGATTTTCCGGCTGTAATCGCACTTGCCGTTTTTGTGGTCATCGAGCAGCTGCGTCAGCTGTTCCGTATGGAAAAATCGCTCTGCATCCTGCGAGACAAATGCTGTTCGCACGGTATCATAGCAGTCGTCCTGCTTCAGCCAGACGCGAATCGGGACGGGGAAGCCGAGCTTCTTTTTGACAGCGGTGTTGGCGGTTTCGGATGGGGTATCTCGTTTTGCGGCAAGCCGCATGGCGTATTTGGTTGTATACGGGGTGCGGTCATCTGTCGGGACGCGGTGCGTGACGCGGAATCGACTTGGGATTTTTTCTGCGACCTGCATCAGCTCTTTGTCAAGGAACGGCACGCGCAGTTCGAGTGAATGCGCCATGCTCATTTTATCCGCTTTCAGCAGAATATCGCCGGTCATCCAGAGATGCAGATCGAGATACTGCATTTTCGTCACATCATCCTGCTTGCTGACCTTGTCATAAAACGGTTTTGTGACCGCAGATGGGTCGGGCGCATCGGTTTTGATTTTGAGCAGAGATTTTCGTTCGCTTGGCTTGAAGATATAGGCGTTTCCGATGAAGCGTTCTTCAACCGTTCTGCCCTTTCGGACAAGGAAATTGATGCCGCGCTTTGCCGGAAGAACGCTTGCAGCGTTTGCAACGCCGCGCCGCAGCTGCATCGGGAGCTTGTCGTACCATGTTCCGTTTGGTTCGCTGTAGACGTTATAGCCGCCGAAGATTTCGTCCGCGCCCTCGCCGGAGAGCACGACCTTCACCTGCTCTGCCGCCAGCTTACAGACAAAATACAGCGCGATACAGGATGGGTCGGCAAGCGGTTCATCCATCTGATATTGCACCTTTGGGAGTGCGTCCCAGTATTCCTGCTGGGTGATCACATGGCTGAAATTTTCTTTGCCGATTGCGCGGGAGAAATGCTTTGCAAAGCCGATTTCATTGTATTTTTCATCGCTGCCGAAGCCGACCGTAAACGTCTTATCGACATTGGCGACCGCGGCAACATAACTGGAATCCACACCGGATGAGAGAAAGCTGCCGACCTCGACATCTGCGATTTTGTGTGCGCGGACGGAATCCCGAAAGGTTTTTGAGATGGTCTTAACCCAGTCACCGAGCAGGGGGGCTTCATCGGCTTCAAAGCGGATGTCCCAATAGCGCTGAACGGTCAGCCTGCTGTCTTTCCAGAGAAAGTAATGCGCGGCAGGCAGCTTTTTGACGCCCTTGAAGAACGTGTCCTCTGTCGGAGAATACTGAAAGGTCAGATATTGCTCTAAAACGTCCGTGTTCAATTCTTTTTTGAAATCCGGATGCGCCAGAAACGCTTTGATTTCACTGCCGAACAGGAAGCTGCCGTTCATCTGTGCATAGTACATCGGCTTGATGCCGAAAAAGTCTCTTGCACCGAACAGCTCCTTCTTCCGGTCGTCCCAGATGACGAACGAAAACATTCCGCGCAGCTTTTGCAGAAGCTCGCAGCCGTATTCCTCGTAGCCGTGAATCAGAACCTCGGAATCCGTTTCGGTTTTGAAAATATGCCCGGCTGCCAGCAGTTCTGTTTTGATATCCTGATAATTATAAATCTCACCATTGAAGATGAGCACCATGGAGCGATCCTCGTTGAAAATGGGCTGATCGCCCTGCTCCGTAATATCAATGATTGAAAGGCGGCGGTGTCCGAGCGCGATATCTTCATTGAGATACATTCCGCCGGAATCCGGTCCGCGATGACGAATGCGCTCCATCATTTCGCTGAGGATGGTTTCAGCATTGTCGTTCGGACATGAAAATCCAACAATTCCACACATATTCCTTTGCCTCCTGCGTGCGTCTGAACGGGAATGAAAATTGTCTTTCTTATTATACTACTTTTCAGAGGATTATGCAAGTAGGCAGCGGCGCATTTTTTCGTCTGTTCCATGATGCCTGATTTTTGTGTGCGCTTCATTATAAAAATCGACAGGATTTTCCTTTTGAAAGCCTGCCGATTGATTTGTGTTATTTTTATAAGTCCATATAATCATCGTTATCCGAATAATAATTGATTGCGTCTGCGAGTTCCGACGCCTCACAATTCGGTTTCTGCCCAAAGCAATTTGCAAGTACATTACAAATGATTTCTTCTTCGTCATCATCAACGGTAACGTCATCGGCAACACAGCAGGAGGCTTTGCTTTCGATCAGATCGTCTTCAAAATATACAGCCCAATCATAATCTGCCATCAAGCCATCCTCGCCGGATTTCAAATAAACTTCTCTTAATTCGTTTAAGGCAATACCGCACAGAGATGGTGGTGCCATATATACAAACAGGGGCATAACAAGTGCAGTGTCCCTGTTTTTTGTATTTATATTTGATTTCGCGCTTCGCGCGACGAAGGGGCTGCGCCCCCTCGACCCCCAGATGTGCTGCACTCGCATTCATGCTCCGCGCAGTGCGAGGGGAGAACCCCAAGAGGCAAGGGGGAAACTCGTTGCACTCGCATTCCCCCTTTCCCCTTAAGGTTTTCCCCTCGCGCTCCCCTTTCCTGATTCCCTTTCCCCCTGATTGCAAATTCGCAAAATAAACTGCTCGCCGCTGCACAGTAAAAGTAAATTCAAGTCAGCAGAGGGGAGAGAGTTAGGAAAGAGAGAGGGGAGACCGGAGCGCAGCGACGATTCCCCTTTCTCTTGGGTTGTCCCTTTCGCATTCGTACTCCGCGCAGTGCGAGGGGAGAACCCCAAGAGGCAAGGGGGAAACTCGCTGCACTCGTATTCCCCCTTTCCCCTTGAGTTTTTCCCTCGCGCTCCCCTTTCCTGATTCCCTTTCCCCCTTAATTGCGAAGCCGCGAAATAAACTGCTCGCCGCTGTGCAGTAAAAGAAAATTCAACTAAGAGTTAGGAAAGAGAGCGCGAGAGGGAAAAACTAAGAGTGAGCGGAGACCGGAGCGCTGCGACGATTCCTCTCGTTCTTGGGTTGTCCCTTTCGCATTTGCGCAAGAAATTTCTGCCAAGCCGTAAGGCGGGCTTTGTGCGGTGTTGCCTGAATGGATTATGCAAGTAGTCAGCGGCATATTTTTCTCAGAAAATAATATTCAAATCGTGCCTGTAGATTTTCGGTCTGTGGGGATTGACAAAATTCCAAAAATGTGATATACTGTACCGGTAAGCCGGCGTGATGGAATTGGCAGACGTGTTGGACTCAAAATCCAATGGTAGCGATACCGTGCGGGTTCGACCCCCGCCGCCGGCATTCTCAGACTGTGTCCGGAATGCTGATATGGACAATGGAAAATCCCCTCCGATGGTATCCTGAAAATACCGTGGGAGGATTTTTTATGCCCCAATATCTCTGCCGGAGCTTGTGCAAAACCAAAGTGTGTAAATGGGAAACGCATTTTTTGCGGTTGATTCTGCCCTTTGGCGCGTTGTTTTTGCGTTTGCGCTTCTGTTCTTTTATGGCAGACCTTGCCGAAAATCGGCTGTTTTGCGCCTTTTCGCAAAAATCAAGAATAAATCAGCAAGAATCAGTCATAAATACTATGTGAAATCGCTTGCTTTTTTTCGCAATTTATAGTATAATAATTTTAGCTATGGGCGCAGTTCAGCGCACGGCAGAAAGGAAGATTACGAATATGGACGATTTGCTTCGCAGACAGCTCCAGATTCACGCCTGCAAGATCCGTATGGGTATCATTGAGGGCGTGTACAATGCAAAATCCGGCCATCCCGGCGGCTCGCTTTCCATCGCGGATGTGCTGACGTATCTCTATTTCACCAGAATGCACGTTTATCCGGATAATCCCGATTTCGCAGAGCGCGATCGCTTCGTGCTTTCAAAAGGACATACCGCGCCTGCTCTTTATGCAACACTCGCAGAACGCGGCTTCTTCCCCATGGAGGAAATGAAAACACTCCGTCATATCGGTTCCAGATTACAGGGACATCCCTGCATCACGATTCCCGGTGTGGACATGAGCAGCGGTTCGCTCGGTCAGGGTATCTCTACCGCCTGCGGTATGGCACTTGCCGCTAAGCACCGCGGAGACAATTACCGCGTATACGCAATCCTCGGTGACGGCGAGATCGAAGAGGGTCAGGTTTGGGAAGCAGCGATGTTTGCCGCACATTACGGACTCGACAATCTGGTTGCGATCGTGGATAACAACGGTCTTCAGATCGACGGTAAAATCACCGAGGTCTGCTCACCGGAGCCGATTACGGATAAGTTTGCTGCATTTGGCTGGCACGTAATCGAAATGGACGCACATGATTTTGATGATATTGACCGCGCATTCCGTGAGGCAGAGCGCGTCACAGAGCAGCCCGTTGTCATCGTTCAGCATTCTACCAAGGGCAAGGGCGTTTCCTTTATGGAAAATCAGGTCAGCTGGCACGGTGCTGCACCGAATACCGAGCAGTATGAAAAGGCAATGGCAGAGCTGACTGCGGAGCTTAACAGATTGGAGGCGGAAGCATGAGCGAAGTCATCAAGAAGGCGACACGCGAAAGCTACGGCGAAGCACTCGTCGCACTCGCAGAAAAATATCCGAATCTGGTTGTTCTGGATGCAGACCTTGCGGCCGCAACCAAAACCGGTATGTTCAAAAAGGCATATGCAGACCGCTTCTATGACTGCGGTATCGCAGAAGCCAATATGATGGGTGTTGCAGCAGGTCTTGCAGCAGCTGGTATGACGCCGTTTGCATCCTCGTTTGCGATGTTTGCGGCAGGCAGAGCATTTGAGATCGTCCGCAATTCCATCGGCTATCCGAATCTCAATGTCAAGATTGGCGCAACACACGCCGGCATTTCGGTCGGTGAGGACGGCGCAACGCACCAGTGCTGCGAGGATATCGCGCTGATGCGTACAATTCCGGGCATGACCGTCATCAATCCGGCTGATGATACCGAGGCAAAGGCTGCTGTCGAGGCTGCAATTCTGCACGATGGCCCTGTTTACTGCCGCTTTGGCAGACTGGCTGTTCCGGTGATCAACGATCCGGCTACCTATAAATTTGAGCTTGGCAAGGGCGTTCAGCTCCGCGATGGCAATGATGTCACTGTCGTTGCAACCGGTCTGATGGTCAACGAAGCACTGATTGCTGCGGATATGCTGGCAAACGAGGGCATCTCCGTTCGCGTCATCAATATCCATACAATCAAGCCGCTTGACAAGGAAATCATCCTCAAGGCGGCGAAGGAAACCGGCACGATCGTGACAGCTGAGGAGCACAGCATCATCGGCGGTCTTGGCTCGGCAGTTGCAGAAACCGTTTGCGAGGCTTGCCCTGTTCCGGTTCGCAGAGTCGGCGTAAACGATACGTTCGGTCACTCCGGCCCGGCAGTCGAGCTGCTCAAGCAGTTTGGTCTGTCTGCAGAGCATATTGCAGAGGTTGCCCGCGAGGCGGCAAAGGCGAAATAATTTGAACTGATTGAAAAACCATGGGAATCACAGAATCAATCTGGTGCGCAAGATGCAAGCAGATTGTGTGCCAAGCCGCAAGGCGTGATTGATTCAGTGGTTCCCATGATGTAGACTGAATGCGTGATCTCCGACAGATTGCGCATTCAGCGCTATTTATCAGAATGGAGCAAAGCTATGACCTTTACTGAACTGCGGCAGCAGTATCCCGAATTTATCTTTCATACCATCCGCGCGAATTATCAGCAGGATCGACTGCATATTTCGTATCTGTTCGAGATCAAGGGTCTGGGAACATTCGAGCCGCGCTGGGAAATCCCGTGCGAGCAGCCGGACATGGAGGACGGTACGCTCTGGCGGCTGCTGAACGCGCTCGGTATGGCTGAGTTGGTCAGCTATTGGAAGATTACCTGTTCGCCAACGGTGCGTCTTCCGATGCCGATGACCAAGGAACAGGCCGATTGGTGGAAGCAGCTCTATTTCGGTGGATTGGGCGAATTTTTCTACCGCAACGGCATCGAAACGGATTTTGCGCATTTTATGACGATTGAATGCGGCGAGGATACGGCTTCGTATACCGATGCGCCGCGAAAGTCTTGTAACGGCAAGCTGATTCCGGTCGGCGGCGGCAAGGATTCGATTGTCACGCTGAATTTGCTGAAGGACTGTCTTTCCGATGCCTATGCCTATCAAATCAATCACCGCGATTCCTCGGAACAGGCGGCGCTGCTCGCAGGGATTCCCAAGGTGCGTATTCTTGAACCGAAGCGGACGCTTGACCCGTTCATGCTGGAATGCAACAAGCGCGGTTTCCTGAACGGCCATACGCCGTTTTCTGCCATTGTCGCATTTTCATCCGTGCTGACTGCGTATCTGCATGGTCTGCATGAAGTGATCCTCTCGAACGAATCCTCGGCAAGCGAATCGACCGTTTCCGAAGCAGAGGTCAATCATCAGTATTCCAAAAGCTATCAGTTTGAGCGTGACTTTTTTGCGTATGAACGTGATTATCTGCGCTGCGGTGTGCGGTATTACAGTCTGCTCCGACCGCTGACGGAATTCCAGATTGCGCGCTATTTTGCAGCCTGTGATACGAAATATCACGAAATCTTCCGGAGCTGCAATGTCGGCGCAAAAGCGGATGCGTGGTGCGGTCACTGCGCAAAGTGTCTGTTTGTTTCGGTCATTCTTTCGCCATTTCTTCCGCTTGCGGAAATTGCAAGATTGCTTGGTGCGCTGATGTTTGAGCTGCCGGAGATGGAGCCTGTTTTGCAGGAGCTTTGCGGTGCGCTGCCGAATAAGCCGTTTGAATGTGTTGGCAGCCGAAAAGAGGTCAATCTTGCGCTTTGTCTTGCGATTGCACGCGCAGAGCAGAATGGTGAAGCACTGCCGCTTTTGCTCCGCAGCTATAAAGAATCACCGCTGTATGCCCAATATGCAGCGGAGGCTGCCCGGTTTGGGCAGGAGTGGGATGCACAGCATAATTTACCGGATGCGCTTGCTGCTCTGGTGAAACGAGAATGCGTGGAGGCGTTCCGCTGATGGCACAGGTGGGGAAAAAGCCCGCACAGCGCAGAAAACTGCGTGGAACGGTCATCCCAAACCGCGATCCTGCGGGCATCGGATGGGTTTGCTGTGCGTGCTTTTCGGTTGTGTTGATTCTGTGTATTTTAAATCGTTCCGACCGCCTGACCTGTATCATTGTCGGAATCTGCATCCTGCTGACTGTTCCGGCGATGATGACAAAGAATATCCGCATCGACTATCACGAGGATAAGGGCTTTGTGTACCACAATCTATTTGGCAGACGCAGGCGCTATCACTGGGAGGATATCACCTATGTCCGCGCGCGGCGGAAGCGTTTCACGCGCGACCGGAAAAATGATGAGACTGCCGATACGATCATTGAGCTTGGAAAAGCACGCATTCGCGTTGGTTGGGATGCGTATAACAGCGATGATTTTTTGTATTTAGCATGGAAGCATTATAAGGAAAGGAAGAAACGATATGCCGCTGATCGTGGTCAAAGCATACCCGAAGGATGAGAATATCAAGCAGGAAATTGCAGAGGAAATCACGCGCGTGTTTACGGAAAAATGGGGCTGTCCGCGCAGTGCTGTGACAGTCAAAATCGAATCCTATGCGCCGGAGGACTGGCAGCGCGAAGTGAAAGAACGGGAGATCGACCCTCATGCAGATGAAATGCTGATTCTGGAGGGCAACCGGCAATTTTGATTGATATTAACGCAAGGACTGCGGAATCTGTTGGGGGTTCCGCAGTTTTGTTTTTGCAAAAAACTGCCGCATTATACGCTGTTCTGTATGCTTCCATTAGTCATTCTTTCTTCCGGGAACTGCCTTCATGCCGAACATTGAGAGCGCCTGATTCACCTTGTCCATTCTTACGGTTTCTTTTCCTTGTTCCAGTTCACGGACAAATCGAAGTCCGTGACCTGAACGAATAGCAAACTCTGCTTGTGTGAGTCCTGCTTCTTTTTTGTTTGATAAATTCAGCAATCGTATTCATACTTATTTTTTACACCCAAAGGGTATAATGTCAAGAGCTTTTACAAGCATTATACTCGATATGGTGTAAAATAATTGTTTAGGCAATACCGCACAGAGTTGGTGGTGCCTTAAGTGTTTGCATCATGTTCCCTTTATCATAAATCATTACAGCCACCGATATGTGCCTGCATATCGGCGGCTGTCCGATATGTTCGTATCGCTCTGGTTGATATACAAAAATTTGGTGAAACCGAAATAAAAATTGCGGATATTCATTTATTTTCCGTTTTCCTCTTGACAAACCTGCGAAAAGCTGATATAATAGTAAAGCTGTGTAAAGGCGTATACCATGACAGATAGAGGGGATGATGAAATCTATGAAAAATCTGGATTTTGTTCTGCTGCTCGACTGCTATGGCTGCCTGCTTACCGAACGTCAGCGGACGTTGTTGGAGGGCTACTACGATGAAGACCTTTCCCTCTCGGAGCTGGCAGAACCGCTTGGCATCTCCCGTCAGGCTGTGCATGACAGCATCCGCAGAGGAGAGCATCAGCTTGAAGCATTTGAATCGCAAATGGGCATCGCGGCAAGATTGACGGCTGCCCGTGCGATTTTTGAAGAAATTGAAAATCTCAGCGCAAAAATCCCCGAACCCCAGCGCTCCGGTATTGCGGAAGCTGCTGCAAGAGGAAAAGCGCTCTTTTGATAGACTGATTCGCAGAACAGGAGGGAACGGCAATGGCATTCGAAGGATTGCAGGATAAGCTCGGACAGGTATTCAAAAAGCTCAAGGCACGCGGAAAGCTCACCGAGGCAGATGTCAAGGAAGCCATGCGCGAAGTGCGGCTCGCTCTTCTGGAGGCGGATGTCAGCTATAAGGTTGTAAAGGATTTTGTCAATCGTGTTTCGGAGCGTGCGGTCGGTGAAGAGGTGCTTGCAAGCCTGACACCGGCGCAGCAGGTTGTCAAAATCGTCAACGAAGAACTGGTTTCGCTGATGGGCGACGGAAATTCCCGTCTGGTTTTCGCAGCAAAACCGCCTACGATTCTCATGTTCTGCGGTCTGCAGGGCTCCGGTAAAACCACGCACTGTGCAAAGCTCGCAAAGCTGCTCAAAAAAGAGGGCCATCATCCGCTGCTTGTCGCCTGTGACGTTTACCGTCCGGCTGCGATTGACCAGTTAAAGGTTGTCGGCGGCCAGGCTGATGTTGCGGTCTTTGAGCTTGGTCAGATTGATCCGGTCGATATTGCTACGCAGGGCGTGAAATACGCAAAAGATCATAACCATGATGTCGTAATTCTCGATACGGCAGGTCGTCTGCATATTGATGAAAAACTCATGGATGAGCTGAAAAATATCAAGGCAGAAACGAATCCCCATGAGATCATGCTCGTTGTGGACGCAATGACCGGTCAGGACGCTGTCAATGTTGCAAAGGCATTTGATGAAGCACTTGGCATCACAAGCGTTTTGATGTCGAAGCTCGATTCCGATACCAGAGGCGGTGCGGCACTTTCCGTTCTGTCTGTTACAGGTAAGCCGATCAAATATGTCGGTATGGGCGAAAAGCTCGATGATTTCGAGCAGTTCCATCCGGACAGAATGGCATCCAGAATCCTCGGCATGGGCGACGTTCTCTCGCTGATTGAAAAGGCAGAGGATGTGTACTCCAAGCAGGAGGCGGAACGCCTGACGCAAAAGCTGCAAAAGAGCCAATTCGATATGGAAGATCTGCTGGAGCAGATGCGCCAAATCCGGAAAATGGGCGACCTCAAAAAGATCGTCGGTATGCTGCCGGGTGTTGGCAATAAGATTGATGAGCTGGATATTGACGATAACGCATTTGGCAGAGTGGAGGCAATGATCACCTCCATGACACCGGCAGAGCGCGCAAAGCCCTCGATCATCAATCCGTCGCGCAAGCGCAGAATCGCAAAAGGCTCCGGCACACAGGTACAGGACGTCAACCGCCTGCTCAAGCAATTTGAGCAGATGCAGCAGATGATGAAAAAACTCGGCGGCATGGGCAAGAAAGGTCTGTTCGGCAGACGCAAGATGCCGAAGCTCGATCCGAAAATGCTCGATGGTATGGGCGGTTTCCCGAAGCTGTGAGGTGCTGCCATGGTGAGCAACAATACCAACCCGCTGATGCACTGGCTGACGCTTGTAATACCGATCCTGATTCTTGTCGCGGGACTGTTTGCGCTGTTTGCGGCGCTGACAGGCTATCGCAAGCTTTACGAGGACAGCGACAATCCGCGTATGCAGGATCAGCTTGCGCAATGGGGTAAAACCAAGGCGCGTATCATCCATGGGGTCGTATCGCTGCAGCTGCTGGCATTCGGCGGTTATCTGCTCTATTGCTGGCTAAATGGTCCGCTTCAGCGTTAAAAATCCGATTTCATTGCAAACACTCATATTTGCATGAATATATATGTTATCAAAATGTGGAGGTGAATACACAATGGCAGTTAAGATTCGTCTGAGAAGAATGGGTGCTAAGAAGGCTCCTTTCTACCGTATCGTCGTCGCTGACGGCAGATATCCGAGAGACGGCCGCTTCATCGAGGAGATCGGTTACTACGATCCGACCAAGGAGCCGTCCGTAGTCAAGGTTGACGCTGACAAGGCAAAGACATGGCTTCAGAACGGCGCACAGCCGACTGATACCGTCCGCGATATCCTGAAGAAGCAGGGCGTGCTGTAATCAGCACGTTCCCTCCGTCTTGGATTTGGGAGAATATCATGAAAGAATTGTTGTATGCAATTGTCGAAGGTTTGGTCACGGATAAAGCCGCTATTCAAATCACCGAGGACGCTGTGAATGACGAGGGCGTTACTGTCCTGCATCTCACCGTCGCACCGGATGATATGGGACGCGTGATCGGAAAACAAGGCAGAATTGCGAAGGCAATCCGGACGCTCATGCGTGCGGGTGCAGCCCGTGAAAACCGGAAAGTTGCTGTGGAGATTGATTGATCTGCATATGCCAAATTGCACAGGAAAATGATGGGGCAGGAACCAAATTGCGGTTTCCTGTCCCTGATTTTTCTTTTTCATTGGTGCAAATCCACCGAATCGGAAGCGTTTCGTATCAATAAACGACCGGACTAGCAAAATGCACGGAAATCCGATGCAAAAATACGGAATTTTCTCCGGAACGGTTCTGCATTCACCGCCTGTTTTCGTCTCTGTTACCCCTTTACAATTAGCTTTGAATATGGTATAATGATAAGAAATAGATAACGCGTTTTCAGAATGGATTTGATTCCGTTCAGGATAAGGAGGCATCCTTTCATATGGGCAAAATCATCGCATTTGCGAATCAAAAAGGCGGCGTCGGGAAATCGACAACCGTTGTAAGCCTCGGCGCATATCTAGGTATGCGCGGTTATAAAGTGCTGTGCGTTGATGTCGATTCACAGGGAAATACAACCACCGGATTCGGAATTGCGAAACGGTCGCTGACGTTTTCCAGCTATGAGGTTCTGATCGGCAAATGCCGCATCCAAGACGCAATCGTTGAGACGGATTTTCAGAATGTTTCGCTGCTGCCCGCAGTCTCCGCACTCGCCGGTGCCGAAATTGATCTGGTTGAACTGGAAAATCGTGCAGAGCGTCTCAAAATGGCACTCGTTTCCTGCCGTCTTGATTATGATTATATCCTCATCGACTGCCCGCCCTCACTGAGTCTGATTACCATAAACAGCTTGGTTGCTGCGGATACCGTGCTGATTCCGATGACTGCGGAATATCTTGCACTCGAAGGGCTTTCGCAGCTCTATGAAACAGTCAAGCTCGTCAAGAGCAAATATAACGCCGGCCTCATGATTGAGGGCATCCTCTTTACCATGTATGATGCAAGACTCAATCTTTCTGAACAGGTCGTTGCGGAAGTCGAACGCTTTTTCCCGCATCAGGTCTTTCAAACCAAAATTCCGCGAAATGTACGGCTTTCGGAAGCACCCAGCCACGGAAAACCGATTTTCTATTATGACCGTATTTCCAAAGGCTCGGAAGCATACGAAATGCTCGCGCATGAAATGCTCGGTGAACCGCTTGTCCCCGATATTAAGCCGAAACATTTTCTGTTTGGCAGAAGATCATGATGCGGAACCCATATTTTATATAGAAAGCAGGCGAGATTATGGCAAAGGGCGGACTCGGAAGCGGACTCAGCTCCCTGTTTGAGCAGAATGCTGCGGATCCGGCAGGCGGCGTGCAGACAGTCCGGATTACCGAAATCGAACAAAATCGCTCACAGCCCCGTAAACGCTTCGATGATGAAGCGCTCACAGAGCTTGCAGAGTCCATTCAGACGCATGGTATGCTGCAGCCGATCGTCGTCAGACCAATCGGAGAACGCCGCTACCAGATTGTAGCCGGTGAACGACGCTGGCGCGCCGCAAAACGCATCGGGCTTTCGGAGGTCCCGGTCATCATCCGCGAACTCACCGATTACGAGGCAAGCCAGATCGCTCTGATTGAAAATCTTCAGCGCGAAAACCTCAACCCTATCGAAGAGGCTGCCGGCTATCAGGCATTGATGCAGCAATTCCAGATGACGCAGGAGGAGGTCGCAAAAACAGTCGGGCGCTCCCGTTCTACGATTGCGAATAGTCTGCGGCTGCTGAATCTGCCGGTTCTCGTGCAGGATTACCTTGAAAAGGGTAAAATATCAGTCGGTCATGCGAAAGCACTCGCCGGTATTAAGGATGAAGCGCTGCTGCTGCGCTGTGCGGCAAGAGCTGCCGAGGATAACATCACGGTTCGCGAAATCGAAGCGCTCGTTCAAAAAGAATCTGCGGAAGCAAAACCTGCGGAAAAACAAAAATCGCCTGAGCAGATCTACTATGAGGAAATGGAGATCAGCCTCGGCAATTACCTTGGAAGAAAAGTGAAAGTATCCGGAAGCCGAAAAAAGGGTACGCTCACTTTGGAATTTTATAATAAGGAAGATTTGCAAACGCTTTGTCAGCTTTTGACAAAGGAAACCGAATGACGGAAAAGGAGAGGAAAGTAATGATTGAAAATGTAGGTAAATTCCAAAAAGAAGGACTGACATTTGATGATGTACTGCTGATCCCGGCAGAATCCAATGTCACACCGAACCAGATCCGTCTGGCGACAAGACTCGCAGGCGATATCATGCTGAACACACCGATTATGACTTCAGCGATGGATACGGTTACCGAATCGAAAATGGCAATCGCGATCGCACGTGAGGGCGGCATCGGTATCATCCACAAGAATATGACCATCGAGCAGCAGTGCGACGAGGTTGATAAGGTCAAGCGTTCCGAAAACGGCGTTATTGTCAACCCGTTTGCATTGACCGAGGATCGCTATGTCTATGATGCAGATGAGCTGATGGGCAAGTATAAGATTTCCGGCGTTCCGATTGTCGATAAGGTCGGACATCTTGTTGGCATTATCACAAACCGCGATATGCGCTTCCTGACCGATTTCAACACCCGCATCAGCGAGGTCATGACCAAGGAAAATCTCATCACGGCACCGGTCGGCACAACGCTTTCCGAGGCACAGGATATCCTGCGCTCCCATAAGATTGAAAAGCTCCCGATCGTTGATGAGAACGGCATCCTGCGTGGTCTTATTACAATCAAGGATATCGAAAAATCCGTGAAATATCCGAACTCTGCACGTGACTCCGGCGGCAGACTGCTCTGCGGTGCTGCAATCGGTGTTACAAACGATCTGCTCGATCGTGCAAGTGCTCTGATCGCTGCAAAGGCAGACGTTCTCGTTCTGGACAGCGCACATGGTCACAGTGCCAATATCATCAATAGCCTCAAGAAAGTCAAGGAGGCATTCCCGCATATGCCGGTCATTGCCGGAAATATCGCAACCGCTGAGGGTGCTGAGGCACTGATTCAGGCTGGCGCAGACGCAATCAAGGTCGGTATCGGTCCCGGCTCGATCTGCACAACGCGCGTTGTTGCCGGTATCGGCGTACCGCAGGTCACTGCTGTTTATGACGCTGCCTGCGTTGCAGAAAAGTATAATATTCCGGTTATCGCAGACGGCGGTATTAAGTATTCCGGTGACATCGTGAAGGCACTCGCAGCCGGCGCAAACCTCGTCATGCTCGGCAGTCTGTTCGCAGGCTGTGATGAAGCACCCGGCGCAACCGAAATCTATCAGGGCAGACAGTTCAAGGTCTATCGCGGCATGGGCTCGCTCGGCGCGATGGAGGCTGGTTCAAAGGATCGCTACTTCCAGGAGGGCGCAAAGAAGCTCGTTCCGGAGGGCGTTGAGGGCAGAGTGCCGTACAAGGGACTCGTTGCAGACACCGTATTCCAGCTCTGCGGCGGCATTCGTTCCGGTATGGGCTACTGCGGCTGCGCAGATATTCCGACGCTGCACGAGAAAGCACGTTTTGTCCGTATTACCGGCGCAGGTCTGAAAGAAAGCCATCCGCACGATATCTATATCACCAAGGAAGCACCGAATTATTCTGCACAGATTTAATCGAATCGAAAAAATTCTCATAACATCAAAAGAGCCGCGAATCCATCCGATTTGCGGCTCCTTTTTTTCGCGGCACCACATCATTATCATAAAAAATTTCAGCATGACCGTTACCTACGCGGCTCTGGTTTCGTCTGTATAGATAGAGGGGCATTCACAAGGAGGGATACTATGGAGGATTCTCATATCATTGAGCTCTACTGGCAGAGGGATGAGGCTGCAATCAGGGAAAGCCAGATAAAATACGGCGGATATTGCAGTACCATCGCAAACAATATTCTGAATTCTGCCGAGGATACCGAGGAATGCGTCAACGATACATGGCTTCGCGCCTGGAATGTCATGCCCCCTGAAAAGCCCAATCGTCTGGCAGTGTTCTTTGGCAGGATTACCAGAAATCTTGCAATCGACAAATACCGCAAAGACAGGTCGCAAAAATACGGCGGCGGACAAACACCGCTGTGTCTAGATGAACTGAGTGAATGCATCAGCGAAAACCACCCGATTGAGGACAGAATCGCATTCAAGGAGCAGTTGAACCGCTTTTTGAACGATCTCCCTGAAAAAAACAGAGTGCTGTTTCTCCTGCGCTATTGGCATTTCATGTCCATAGCCGAAATCGCAGAACAGTACGGCATTTCAGAGGGCGCAGTCAAAATGACGTTACGACGCGTCCGTGAGAAGCTGAAAGATTATTTGGAACAGGAGGGCTTCGGTATATGAATAACAAGGATATTCTGCTGGATGCAATCGGTGATGTCGATGAAACGCTCATCCCTGGGCTGACACCGCAACGAAAACAAAAACGGATTCGGAAATCGGCTGTGCTTGGCGGCATATGCGCGGCAGCGGTCATTGCCTGTGTGCTGCTGATACCCAAAACTCGCACAGCATCGCCATACGATGCCCTGCCGCAGACCGACCATACGCACTCATTTCAGGGAACAGAGAAAATACCCGCAGACGTACTCTATGGAGATATGGGCTTTGAAGGGCTGATGGCATATGACATCTCAGAGCTTGACACGCCAAATCCATGGAATGCCGACCTGAATCTCTCCGCGCTCCCCGTCTATCGCAATCTCGCATATACGGAAGAACGGATTCCTGTCTATCTTTCTAAACAGCAAATGCAGGAAATTGCCGACAACACAGCAGCTCTGCTGAATGCTGTCATCAAGGACATGGAAATTACGTATGTAAAGGATTTTGTGCAGTGCAAATCAGAAGAATTGCTGAACAGCGTATACAGCATAGAGGCAGTGTGCAGCAATGATACACGCATTACCGTTTACGGAAACGGGCAGATTCAAATTACCTTTGACCAATACAAGCTGCCCTCTGATTACCATTTTTCCTATAGCAATACCACAAAAGAAGAAGCAATGGATTTGATGCAGTATCTGACCGGAAAATTTGACAGGCTGCTGGATTCTGATGATACCGTATGCTATTCGGTTGCGGACAGAACCTATGAAGGCAATGAGATTCGTTCCTACTTTGCCTATGCGCAGTCGGATGATATCATTCTGAATATTTTAAATTATAATCTTGGATATACGAGCTTTGCGCCCGATGACAACGGCAACCTCATGTGCATCCGGCTGAATCATCCGTTATGTGCTGCGGAATATCTCGGAGACTATCCGATCTTGACGGTGCAGGAGGGCACAGCCCTTTTGCTGGACGGCAATTATCACAGCTCCGTTCCGGCTGACTATCTCCGCAACGGCAAAATAGCTAAGGAGGATATTGCAAAAACGGAGCTGGTATATCGCAATGGCAGGGATGCATATTTTCTGCCCTATTATAAGTATTATATTTCGCTTGATACCTCCGCCTTTCAAATGGCGGATGACCTCAAAAACTACGGTATCTTCTATGTCCCTGCAATCAAACCGGAATATCTGGAGGACAAGGCGGAAAATATCGCATTATTTCAATGAGCAAGCCGATTCCAAAATCGCTATGCGCCATTGCATTCCGGAATCTATTATACAAACAAAAACAGCCGCAAAACACATCAGTTTTGCGGCTGTCAGCTTTGATACCCCCGGCGGGAATCGAACCCACGACTAATCCTTAGGAGGGATTTGTAATATCCACTTTACTACGGAGGCATATCACGAACGCTGCTGCGCGATCCATGATACCTATATTATACCACATCTTTCCGATCCGGTCAAGCATCAAATTCTGCAAATGCCAACCGGCAGACACCAGAAAGCGTCTGCCGGTTATTTGATATGGATTTAAATATCAGGATTTGGGCGCGAGATCTGCGTCCGTAATCAGCTTTGCAATATACCGCAGAATCAGAAGCATATCCTCCGATTCAATGTTGCCGTTATGTGTGACATCCGCATTGTGCTTACCCTCTGCGGTGATCTGCGCCGTAGTGTCCTCGGCAACAAAGCGTGCCACCAGAACCGCATCCGCAACGTCAACCAGCTTATCACAGTTCGCATCGCCCCAAAGCGTCGTATCCTGCGGCTTTGTTCCGGACGTCGTGGTTGTGGTTTTTGTGGTTGTGGTGCCGGTTGTTGTACCGGTCGTGACAGGCGGCTTTTCCGTTCCGGCAATCTCGCCATACACGATACCGCAGCCAACTGTTGACATATAAACCTTGCCAAATGTGCTCATATCACCACAGAGATAGTTGCCGTTGCCTGTACCGCCGTAAAGATGATCCGTATTGATACATACCCAAGTCTTGCCGGCATCGGTCGAACGGTAAATGCCCTCCGGGTCGGACTCCTGCGGCTTACCGTAGATGAACAGCGTATTGACGCCGCCAGCCTTTTCCGGTGCGCCGTAGCCGACTGTCTTTGCATAGAACACGGAATCCAGCTTCGTTGCTTTGGCTGCACCATCCGTCAGGATGTACATTCCGTACCATCCGGCTGCCATTGCAATCGTATCCTTGGTAATATAGGCAGGGTCGCCGGAGCTGTCGCACATATCATAGCGGCAGACAACTTGCTTGGTAAAGGTCTTGCCGTAGTCTTTGCTGATGTAGAAGCCGTAGTGCGATTCTTCGAGCGTCGGCTCTTTTTTGTTGATATCGGATGCCCAATAGTCGTTATGCTGCACACCGGACGCATAGACAATCGACGGATCTTCGGGATCAACCAACGTATAAACCGTCTTAGATGCCGAAATGCCCTCAGATTTTGTCCATGTTTTGCCGAAATCATCCGAATAGCTCAGGCTGCCGGTTGCACTGGCATTGAGAATGCGGTATTTGCCCTCGGAGAGCATCGTGATGGAGAGCTTTCCACCGGTACAAGCAGGTGTAAAGGCTGTCCATGTCTTGCCGCGGTCAAGCGTATAAAACGCACTGCCGGTGTTGTTGCCGTCACCGTTTGCGGTTCTTGCCCAGACATCCGTATCCTGCGGGCAAACCGCAATCGCGGAGGTGCTGCCCATATTCGGCTGATACTGCGGCGGAACCTGCGTTGGGTCGGTATGAACAAAGCCGTCATAGTCACCGATTGCAGACAGATTCAAGCCATCCGGCGTGCTGACAAAATCAAGAGAAACAACTTCCTCAATGCCATTCGGGTGGAAGATAAAGGTAGGGAGGTTGTCTTCATCCTGACTCCAAAGATTCTCGCAAACGAACACGCCGTTTCCGGAGGTGATGAACATTCTGTCGGAGTCACGCGGATCAGTCACGACCGTGCCGGACCAGTGAATTGCCTTATCACGAATCCAAGCGTAGCCGCCATCCTGAAGATAATTGGAGATCAGCGGCTGTTCCCAGCCCTTGGTCTTGCCGGGCGTAAAGTTCTCCCAAGTTTTGCCGCCATCAAATGAACGGTAATACTGGTCGCCCCATGCCGGACCATGCTCCTCCGTCCACGGTTCCCACTCCTGATCCTTCCAGCAGCCACAGGTACCGGCGATCATGCGGTCGGGATTCTCCGGGTCTGTCCAGAGCGAGCCAAAGCCGCCCTCATCAATCAGCTTTTCGACTTTTCCGGTTGCGGGGCTATAGCGGTAACCGCCGCCGGCTGCACCCTGGAACGCAAGTCCTGCCATATAGCTGATGAGCAGGTCGCCATCCGGCTCCAGATTGATGCGGGATGGATAATATTCGGTCGGCAAATCTGCGCTCAGCGCCGTAAATTTATCCGTTTTGACATCGGCAACATGAACATTCGCCTCGCCTGCCTTCGCGGTTGCAACATAGACCTTGCCGCCTGTAATCGCAATCGCGGAAACGCCGTTCTGCGTCTGATATGCGCCCTTCATCGTGCAGCGCGCAACATTTTCAGTCCATGTTGGCCAGAGCGTTGTTTCGGAGAACAAGCCGAGATCGTCATAGCCGATAACCGGTTCCCATGTTTCACCGCCGTCCGTTGATTTGATCAAGCCGGATTTGGAGTTCTCATCACTGGTTACGTCGCCGCCGGCATAGATGATGTTGGGGTTATCCGGATCGACTGCGATGGATTCGCCAAACTGTCTGCCATCGCCATTGCCCATGACCTTGATGAGGTGGGTGACATCAATTTCCTTGAACGTCTTACCGCCGTCAGTTGTTTTGAAAACCACGGTTTTCTCAGCGGAGAAATATGCGCAGCCGCAGAGGAAATATACCGTGTTGTCATCGGTCGGGTCAACCGCCATTGCATCCACAGAAAGTAATCCGCGGTCTGCCTCCGTGATAAACCCGAACAACTGCTCCCAGGATTCCGTATCATAATTGTAGCGATATGCACCGCCGACGTCGGTTCGTGCATACATGACTTCCTTTCCGGTTACAATACCGGAGACAAAGCCGCCGCCGCCGATGCGCAGGGTGCCCCAGTTCATGGTGTTGGAAATGTCCGTTGTTGCCGCTGCGGATACTGAGCCTGCATAGGGCAGGGAGTTTCCCATCAGCGAGCACGCCGTCAGTACGGCAAGGGAATACCGTAAAATGTGTTTTTTCATAGCAGATAACCTCTCTCGAAAAAAATATCAGTGTGGACTTGCTTCTTTTTATCAGTCGCGGCACCCGTAAACTGCCGTTTCCATTTTTATTATATCACGTTTTCTGCATGAGATTCAATGTGTAAAAATGAAATATGCTGTCTGATTGTTTCTTTCTTTGAAGATTATTTGTATTTATTTTAAGAACAGTTGTCTGCAAGAGGGATACTTATACAAACAAATTTCCGAATTTACGAATTTTTACGAGCAAGCCGCGCATTGTTTTTTGTTAATTATGTTGTACGGTTTAGGAAAAACAATTTGTGAAAATGCACAAAGCAAGAGGTAAATTTTCGGTAAAACGCAGAAAATGATTTTCACACTTGAAAGAATTTTAAACACATGGTATAATAAGTATGTAATTATCCGTCTGCGTTAGACAGCCGTTCATCAAAAAGAACGTGTTTCCGAAATAATTCTCATCGGATGTATGTCAGCGCACACGGCAGTAAGGAGAGTCTCACACATGAAAAACTTAGACACCGTAAAAATCAAGAATATCGTTCTCACCGGACACAGTGCCTGCGGCAAGACCGCACTGGCTGAGGCGCTGCTTTACCGCGCCGGTATCGTCGATCGTATCGGCAAGGCTGCTGACGGTAATACCGTATGCGACTTCGATCCGGAAGAGATCAAGCGCAAATATTCAATCAATCTCTCGCTCGCGAGTTTTGAATATAGTGATTATAAGATCAATCTGCTGGATGTTCCCGGTCTAATGGACTTTGCTGCTGCGACCAACGAGGGCGTTTACGCCGGCGATACCGTTATCATCTGCGTTTCCGCAAAATCCGGCGTCCATGTCGGCACAATCAAGGCGTTCCAGGCTGCCAAAAAGCTCGGCAAGCACATCCTCTTTGTCGTCACGAAAATTGATGACCCCAATCAGGATTTCTATACCGTGCTGAATTCTCTGAAAGAGCATTTCGGCGCAGCGGTCTGCCCGGTTATCGTTCCGGAAATCGCAAATAATCAGTTCAAATCTCTCGTCCACCTCGGCAGAATGAAGTCCTATACCTATGATAAAAAGGGCTTCTCCGTTGCTGCTGACGCAAACGGCATCGTCCTGAACGATAAGGACGGCATGACCGCTGACGCACTGATGGACGGTCTGAGCGAAGCTGTTGCAGAAACCAGCGATGAGCTGATGGATAAATTCTTTGAGGGCGAGCCGTTTACACAGGAAGAAATCAGCCACGGTATTCATGAAGCAATGCGTACCGGTCGTGCAATGCCGGTATTTACGGTTTCCTGCACCAATCCTGCCGGCTGCGACCTGCTGCTTGAGTTCCTCAAGTATATGCCGGATCCGTCCACCGCGGCAGCACTCAAAGCGACCGATAAGGCTGGCGAACCGGTCGAGGTCAAGGTTGATTCCTCTGCACCGCTTTCCGCATTCGTATTCCGCACCGTTGCTGACCCGTTCGTTGGCAAGATGAGCTTTATCAAGGTCATCACCGGTACACTGACGCCGGATACCGATCTGGTCAATGCAACCACCGGCGCTTCCGAGCATATCGGCAAGCTCTATACCATGCTCGGCAAGAAGCAGTCTGAAATCAGCGCTGCTGTCGCCGGCGATATCGTCATTGCGACGAAGATTTCCGCAAATACCGGCGATACCCTCTGCGCACCGGCAAAGGTTCTGTCCTATGCACCGGTTCAGTATCCGAATCCGACCTATCGTATGGCTGTTAAGGCGAGCAAGCAGGGCGATGAAGCGAAGATTTCTACCGGCTTGCAGAGATTGCTTGATGAAGATAAGGCACTCTCGTTCGGTCTGGATACCACCACAAAGGAACAGATTCTCGCAGGTCTTGGCGATCAGCATCTGGATGTTGTCAAGGCAAAGATGAAGGGCAAGTTCGGCGTTGATATCATACTTGAAGAGCCGAAGATCGCTTACCGTGAAACCATCCGCAAAAAGACCGATAAGATTCAGGGTCGTCATAAGAAGCAGTCTGGCGGTCATGGTCAGTTCGGTGACGTTTGGATCGAGTTTGAGCCGATCGACAGCGATACACTCGTATTCGAGGAGAAGATTTTCGGCGGTTCCGTTCCGAAGAACTTCTTCCCTGCAATCGAAAAGGGTCTCCAGGACAGCGTAAAGAAGGGCGTTCTGGCAGGCTGCCCGGTTGTCGGCATCAAGGCAACGCTTCTGGATGGTTCCTATCACCCTGTTGACTCCTCCGAAATGGCATTTAAGATCGCGGCATCGCTCGCGTTCAAGGAGGGCATGAAGCAGGCAAATCCGATTCTGCTTGAGCCGATCGGCGCTCTGAAGGTTACGATTCCGGATGACAAAAACGGCGATATCATGGGCGATATCAATAAGCGCCGCGGCAGAGTGCTTGGTATGGAGCCGTCCGAAAACGGCATGACCACCATCGTCGCAGAAGTTCCGATTCGTGAAATGCACGACTTTACAATGTATCTGCGTCAGGTTGCAAAGGGCATGGGTGAATTCACATTTGAATTTGAGCGCTATGAGCCGCTGCCGGCAATGCTTCTCGATGAAGTTGTCGCTAGCGTGAAGAACGATGACGCTGATGAATAATCTATAATAATATAAAAAGAGTCTCTCAACTGCTGAGAGACTCTTTTTTTGCTCGTATATACACAAAAACAAGCCGCCTGCGTACACATGGTACACAGACGGCTTGCGTCATTTTATGAGATTGTTGCGAACGATCAATTACTTCTCAGCCAGCTTGGTGAGGTAAGCGTAACGATCGGTTGCAGACTGCTCTGCCTTCTCGAACAGTGCCTTTGCACGCTCAGGGAAGGAACGGGTCAGTGCGCTGTAACGAGCCTCGCCCATGATGAAGTCCTGATAAGACTCGGTCGGAGCCTTGGAATCCAGCTGGAACGGATTCTTGCCATCAGCAGCAAGTCTCGGATCGTAACGGAAGTTGTTCCAGTAGCCGCACTTCACAGCCTTTTCCATTTCAGCCTGGCAGTTCATCATGCCGCCCTTGATGGAGTGCATTTCGCACGGTGCATAGCCGATGATGAGAGACGGACCCGGATAGGACTCAGCCTCTTTGATTGCCTTGAGGGTCTGGTTCATATCAGCGCCCATAGCGATCTGTGCAACATAAATGTAGCCATAGCTCATAGCGATATCAGCAAGGCGCTTCTTTGCGATTGCCTTACCAGCTGCTGCGAACTGTGCAACCTGACCGATGTTCGAGGACTTGGAAGCCTGACCGCCGGTGTTGGAGTAAACCTCGGTATCGAATACCATGATGTTGACATCCTCGCCGGTTGCCAGAACGTGATCCAGACCGCCGAAACCGATATCATATGCCCAGCCGTCGCCGCCGAAGATCCAAACGGACTTCTTTGCGAGGAAGCTACGGTTCTCGTAGATATCAGCGCAGTTATCGCACTTATCAGCAATCTTTGCAACTTCAGCAATGAGAGCATCTGCAGCATCGCCATTCTTCGCACCATCATTGACGGTATCGAGGTAAGCCTGTGCAGCAGCCTTCAGCTCAGCGGAAGCCTGCTCGGTAGCAACGATGTTCTGAACCTTTTCGATCAGACGATCGCGGATTGCCTTCTGGCCAAGGTACATACCGAGACCGTGCTCAGCATTGTCCTCGAACAGGGAGTTTGCCCATGCCGGACCGTGACCGTTTGCGTCAACGGTATACGGAGATGTTGCAGCCGGACCGCCCCAGATGGAGGAACAGCCTGTTGCGTTGGAAACGTACATTCTGGAACCAAACAGCTGGGTGATGAGACGAGCATAGGAAGTCTCAGCACAGCCTGCGCAGGAGCCGGAGAACTCAAGCAGCGGCTTCTTGTACTGGCTGGAGATAACGGTTGCGTCGGTAGCAACTTCCTTCTTCTCGGTCACATTTGCAACACAGTAATCGAATACTGCCTGCTGTGCTTCCTGAGACTCTCTTGCGACCATCTTCAGGGAGTTGGTCGGGCAGACGCCGATGCAGACGCCGCAGCCCATGCAGTCCATTGCAGAAACTGCGAGGGTGTACTTGTACTCAGTCTTAACGATCGGCTTCGGAGCAATCTTGGTGCCTTCCGGTGCAGCAGCAGCCTCAGCCTCAGTCAGAGCGAACGGACGGATTGTTGCGTGCGGGCAGACGAATGCACAGCGGTTGCACTTTGCACAAGTATCTGCATTCCACTCCGGAACCATAACAGCAACGCCGCGCTTCTCGTAAGCGGATGCGCCCTGCTCAAATGTACCGTCAACGTGATCGGTGAAAGCAGAAACCGGCAGTGTATCGCCGAGCATCTTGCCAACCGGATTCATGATGCCGTCAACCATCTTCACGAGCTTCTCCGGACCCTCGGTCTTAGCAGGAGCAGCGTCGTCAGCAGCATCTGCCCATGCAGCCGGAACATCAACCTTGACGTAAGCATTTGCGCCGGCGTCAATAGCCTTCTCGTTCATCTGAACGATCTCGATGCCCTTCTTCATGAACTTCTGAGCCTTTTCCTTCATGTAGCCGATTGCGTCAGCCTCCGGCAGAACCTTGGAAAGGGAGAAGAATGCAGACTGGAGAATGGTGTTGGTACGCTTGCCCAGACCGATCTCAGCTGCGAGGTCGATTGCGTTAACGAGATAGAGCTGAATGTTGTTCTTTGCGATGTAACGCTTGGTGTCTGCGCTGAGGTGCTGATCCAGCTCCTCCGGCTTCCACTGGCAGTTAATCAGGAACACACCGCCCGGCTTAACGTCGTTGACCATCTTATAGCCCTTGAGAATGTAGGAGGGGTTGTGGCAAGCAACGAAGTCAGCCTTATTGATGTAGTATGGACTCTTGATCGGCTGATCGCCAAAGCGCAGGTGCGAAATGGTGATACCGCCGGTCTTCTTGGAGTCATACTGGAAGTATGCCTGAACGTACTTATCGGTATGGTCGCCGATAATCTTGATGGAGTCCTTGTTTGCGCCAACAGTACCGTCGCCGCCGAGACCCCAGAACTTGCACTCGATCGTGCCCTCTGCTGCGGTGTTCGGAGCATCCTCCTCAGCCAGAGAGAGGTTTGTAACGTCATCCACGATACCGAGGGTGAACTGCGGCTTCGGATCAGCCTTTGCAAGCTCTGCAAATACAGCAAAGACAGATGCAGGCGGAGTATCCTTGGAGCCCAGACCGTAACGGCCGCCGATGACCTTAATGCCGGTCTTGCCGGTCACATTCAGAGCGGTGACAACATCGAGGAACAGCGGCTCGCCGATAGAGCCCGGCTCCTTGGTTCTGTCGAGAACCGCGATGGTCTTTGCAGAAGCCGGAATTGCTTCAACGAGCTTCTCAGCAGAGAACGGACGGAACAGGCGAACCTTAACGATACCGACCTTTTCGCCATTCTTATTCAGATAATCAATGACTTCCTCAGCAACGTCACAGATGGAGCCCATTGCAACGATTACGCGCTCTGCATCAGCAGCGCCGTAGTAGTTGAACAGCTTATAGTCTGTACCGAGCTTTGCATTGACCTTATCCATGTATTCTTCAACGATCGCAGGAACAGCGTCATAGTAGCTGTTGCAAGCCTCACGGTGCTGGAAGAAGATATCGCCATTTTCGTGAGAACCACGCATGGTCGGATTTTCCGGATTCAGAGCGCGCTGACGGAATGCCTTCACAGCATCCATATCGCACATTTCTTTCAGATCCTCATAATCCCAAATGGAAATCTTCTGGAGCTCGTGAGAGGTACGGAAGCCATCAAAGAAGTTGATGAACGGAACGCGGCTCTTAATGGATGCGAGATGTGCAACAGCAGCGAGGTCCATAACCTCCTGCGGGTTGGTCTCAGCAAGCATTGCAAAACCGGTCTGACGGCAGGCATAAACGTCGGAGTGGTCACCGAAGATGTTCAGAGCGTGGGAAGCAACGCAGCGTGCAGATACGTGGAACACGCAGGGCAGCAGCTCACCAGCGATTTTATACATATTCGGGATCATCAGGAGAAGACCCTGCGAAGCAGTGTAGGTTGTAGTCAGCGCACCGGCATTCAGGGAGCCATGAACCGTACCGGCAGCACCAGCCTCAGACTGCATCTCCTCAACCTTGACGGTTGTGCCAAAAATGTTCTTGACGCCCTGTGCGGACCACTGATCAACGTAGTCTGCCATCGGGCTGGAAGGCGTGATCGGATAGATACCAGCGACTTCCGTGAAGGCGTAGGACACATATGCAGCAGCATTATTGCCGTCCATCGTCTTCTTCTTACGAACGATAGCCATAAGAATGTACCTCCAATTATTATAGTAGTATAGGCTTTCATCTGCGCCGAAGCGGACACAATCCGTGCCAGCGCAGAATTTTGCTTATTTATTATACCACAAATTACGCTGATTGTAAAGCTGTTTCCCTAATTTTCGATGATTTTTCACGAATTGACTGAATATCTGCCAAAAACTCTTACCCCTCGCATTAAAAATCGACGATAATTTATTGTAAAAATTGGTTATTCTGACGAAAATGTGGAAAACAGTTGACTGTTTCCGTATTTTGATGTATAATGAAATCGGTGAAATAATGTAATGTTATTTTCACTCGTTTTGTTGTCTCCTTTCTTTTGTTCTACACATTTTGATTTGACCTCATTTTATTTTCAGGAAGCAGGGCTTTTGCTCTGCTTTTTTTCATTATCTCAGCGGCTAGTTTTCTCCGAAGCTGCATACAATGAATCATATCATAATAGGAGGGCATACTATGGGAATCAAGACTCAACCCGCACTATCAAAAGAAATGAAACGAAAAAACCGTGCAACGCTTATCGTCTGGATGGTGCTCCGTATTCTCGTGATTGGCATTGCCGTCCGAAGTGTCTTTGCCCGGCAATGGGAAAGTCTGTTCACCTGCCTGTTGACGCTGGTGCTGTTCATGGCGCCCTCCTTTGTCGAGCGCAAGCTGCATATCAAGCTGCCGACTATGCTGGAAATCACGGTGCTGATTTTCATTTTCTGCGCAGAGGTTCTGGGCGAAATCGCCTGCTTCTATATCAAATATCCGTTATGGGACACGATGCTGCACACCGTCAACGGCTTCCTCTTTGCGGCATTCGGCTTTTGCCTTGTCGATCTACTCAATGAAAACAGCAATGTCAAACTCCGACTGTCCCCGAATTTCCTCACACTGGTCGCTTTCTGCTTTTCCATGACGATTGGTATTTTCTGGGAATTTTTTGAATTTTCGATGGATCATCTTTTTGCGCTCGATATGCAAAAGGATACGCTCCTGACAGAATTCCAATCTGTCGTACTGGATGACACAAAGCAAAATATTCCCATCGTTGTGCAGAATATCACGCGCACAATCATCGAAACCGCAGACGGCAATCAGATTGTCCTGAATGGCTATCTGGATATCGGTCTGACCGATACACTGAAAGATTTATTCGTAAACTTCATCGGAGCCGCTGTTTTTTCCGCGCTCGGCAGAATTTATGTGCAGCAGCGCGGCAAGCACAGCATCGCCGCGGCATTCATCCCCGTGGTCGCAGAGAAATCGGAAGCACCATCGGAAGGTCTGTGACAATATGAAAAATAAGCAACCAAAGCAAAAATTCAAGGATAAGCTGCGCCCGTGGCTGCGTGCGCTGACGAATCCGCATTTGCTGGTTTCCCTCGCAATCGCATGGTTCATCACAAACGGCTGGGCATACTGCGCAGTCGGAATCGGCTGGTATCTGGATATTCCGACGCTGCTGAAGGTCGGCACGGTCTGGCTGGGACTCCTCTGGATGCCCGGCACGCCGGAGAAAATCATCACATTCGGCATCGCAATCGGCATCCTGCGCCTCCTGTTTCCGGAGGATACCCGCACGCTTGCAATGGTACGGAACAAGTGCAGGCTGCTCATCACGCACACAAAGCGCGGATGGCAGAAATTCCGCGCACGCATTTCCCGCAAGCGCAGTCACTCCGACCAAAATGAATGAACACAAAAGCTGCCCTGTATCGGACTCGGATACAGGGCAGCTTCTATTTAATCAAAAATTCAGCGCATCAAAACATGAACGGGGTCATCATGCCGTAATAAACTCTCATTTCGCTGGCTTTATTCAGATAGCCAATGAGTGCCGGTACATAAATTAGCAAGGAAAGTACAAGTCCGATAATCGAGAAGACGATCATCATCTTTGCAAAATTCTTTGCAGACGGGTCTTTCACTACATTCAGCATGATAATCGGGCCAATGATCGGAAGCAGGTTGCAAAGGAACAGCCATCCAAACCACTGTCCTCCTGTCAGCGACACGCGCTGCATGGATCTCGGAACATAAGCGTGCTGCGGCTGAAACTGCGGTGCAGCAGCCTCGCTTTCAAGCTGTGTGCCGCCGCAATTCGGACAGCTTTTATAATAATCCGGCAGCTGAGAGCCGCACGAAGTACATCTAGCCATAAAATATATCCTCCTGTGTTGTCATAATCCTAAGGCGACACCGTGCAAAGTCCGCCTTACGGCTTGGCGGCACATCTACTTGCATATTTTCCGCCATCTTGCACAGAAATCCCCTGCTGGGCGTCATTTCTATACAATCTGACTGCGTATCTGCACCACCAACTCTGTGCGGTATTGCCCTAAATATATTAAAATAAAGTCTGCTGCGGTATCAGGCCAGCGCAAACCGTCCTATCATTGAGAACACGAATGCAATAACTATAATCAACAGCACAAGGCCAATCGCGCTCAGAACCAGCGTCAATTTCGCAAAGCTCTTTGCAGACGGATCCTTTGATACGTTCATCATGATGATCGGACCGATAATCGGCAAATAGCTGCAGAGCAAATACCAGCCGAACCAGCCGATCGGCGACGTAACCTCCGTCGGTGGTGAGGACATCGGCATTCCATAGCCTGTATTACCGGAATAAACCGGCTGTGGTGCAGCCTGCGGCAGAACAGCTCCGCAATTCACGCATTGCGTATACGCATCTGCATTCTGCGAATTGCAATTCGGACAAAGTTTCATTTTTTTAAACCTCCATTATGTCAACTCCGGAAATGCTCCGGCAAAGCAAAACAGTCAGGGTTTGCGCATTCCTGCGGCGCAAACAATGAACTGGTCTTTATTATATCATATTTCTGCAAAAAAAGCAAGAAGCACAGAATCATCACTTTTAACAAAAATATTACAGTCATCTTATGCACACCATACAAGCAAAATCGGCTCGCTTTCGTGAAAATTTCGTGAGAAAACAAAAAAATCGCAAAAGGGTATGGACATTTGCAAAAAAATCATGTATAATAATAGCGTATCGGATTTTATCCAATCGACTTTGAATCGTTAAGGAGGCTCTTTCCACCCATGAATCTGTTGAGAAAAGCAGGCGCAATTCTGCTTGCGGCTTGTACGGCTGCAAGTATGTCTTCCTGCGGCGAAAATACGGCAATCGCCATGACCGTAAATGAACGTGATGTTCGTGCCGGCATTTACCTTTATTATGCAACCAGCGCATACAGTGAAGCCGTTGAAACCATCCGCAAAGGCGGCAATGCGTTCGAGAACGCCGAAACATCCGAGGATTATAAGAAGGTTCTGGATGAATCGAATATCGACTCAATCACCGCTGAGGAGTGGATTCAGAATAAAGCCGAGGAATATTGCAAAACCTTTATTGCAATCGAATCGGAATTTGAAGCACTCGGTCTGACACTGACCGGGGAACAGCTCGCTGCTGCCGAAGCCAATGCCGCTTCCAGCATGAACTATTACGGTGAGTTCTTCACCAATACCGGTATCGGTGAGGAGTCCGTCAAGGATATCATCCTCAATTCCTATAAGCAGGACGCTGTCTGGGAAGCCTATTACGGCAAGGAAGGCTCCAAGGAAATCGCAGACGAAACACTCTACGATTTCTACGCAGCCAATATCCTTCGCGGTAAGTACATCACCATGCCGCTGAAGGACGGCGAGGGCAATCTGCTCAAGGCAGACGGCAAAAAGGAAATCGAGGAAATGGCAAACGATTACCTCAAGCGTCTGAAGAAGAAGGATGGCAGCGTTGCTGAGCTGATGAATGAGTTCGATTTCCTCATCGAGGAGCACAATAACTATGTGACCTCGCTCTCCGCAGCAGCCGTCACCACAACCGATGAAAGCGGCAACACCGTCACAACGGAAACCACTGCCAAGCTGACAACCGATAAGTACGGCAATACCGGCACCACCACGACTGAAGAAGACGAAACAACAACGGAAAAGACAACAACAACCGCCACAACCGAGGCTGCGGATACGGACGAGAATGAGGACGAGGAAGCAGAAACCACCGTTACAACTGCTACCACAACCACCACAACAACGACTACCACAACGACGGCTGTAACCTATAATTACGACCACGAGGTCACACTCGCGGTCAGCACCACGACGGTGAAAAATGAAGATGAAGCCCCCGATGAGACCACAACCGAGCCGACCTACACGCCCTGTGAGAAGGTCTATAACTGGCTGGCAGACGAGGAAACACCGCTGCTCAAGCCGGAGCTGATCAAGGACGATGAATGCTATTATATCGTTGTGAAGCTCGACGTCGAGGAACGTATGACTGATGATGACCTCTGGAATGAGAACCAAATCGAAAGCACCCGTCACCAGATGTATGACGAGGAATTCCTCAAAATGATTGAAGATCTGGCTGCGGATTTGACGAGCACAAGAAACAACCGTGCATTCAAGCGCTACAAGGTTCTGGATATTGATTATCTCGGATATCAGTCGGCACTGATGCAGAGCTACTACGCAATGTACGGCGGAATGGGCTGATCCCTGCAAACAGGCAGCAGGAGCATGAATCATCATGTTCCTGCTGTTTTTATCGAAAGGAGAAAAATTATGTCTGAATATTCTGTTCACGAGCCGATGCTGACGCATCTGGAAATGAGACTGGAGCAAACAGTCAAGGCATTGCAGGCAAACCGCATGGACGCCTGCTGGGTCAAAACAAAAGAGGAAGCGCTGGAAAAAGTCAAGGCGCTGCTGCCGGAACACGCAGTCATCGCAAGCGGCGGTTCTATGACGCTGGATGAATGCGGCATCACTGCTATGCTGCGCAGCGGCGAATATGACTATCTGGACAGAGCTGCCGTGCCGCAGAGCGAGGCTGCAGCGCTATACCGCAAATGCTTCTCTGCCGACTGCTATCTCATGAGCAGCAATGCCATCACTGAGCAGGGCGAGCTCTATAACGTAGACGGAAACGGAAACCGTGTTGCTGCGCTGATTTACGGTCCGTCGTCCGTCATCGTCGTTGCCGGCGCAAATAAGATTGTTCCGGATATTCCCGCCGCAATCAAGCGCGTTCGCAAGCTCGCTGCGCCGGTCAACGCAATGCGTCTGTGCCAGGATACGCCCTGTGCCAAAACCGGCGTCTGTGCAGGCGTCAAGGGTGAACTTGCTGCCGGCTGCCATTCAGAGCAGCGAATCTGCTGTTCCTATGTTGTCTCCGGGTTCCAGCGTGTGCCGAACCGTGTTCATGTCATCCTTGTCGCGGAGCATCTCGGCTACTAAAAATTCCATAGAAAAAATGCAAACCATTTCTCACTTTCTCTTTTGCTGTTTTGTGTAATATGCTGTAGGATTACAAAGAAAATTCGTAAAAAAAGCAACTTGTAATTCTGTGCAATTTGTGCTATAATATTTATATACTGTGCAATTATTGCGTTGTGCGGTTTTTCAAAAAGCAAATGTAATTCTGTAAAAAGGAGCGTAATACAATGAAATCATTCGGTCATTTTGATGATGTGCGCAAGGAGTATGTCATCCAGTCTCCTCAGACCCCGTATCCGTGGATCAACTACCTCGGAACACAGGCATTCTTTTCCTTGATCTCCAATACTGCCGGCGGCTACAGCTTCTATAAGGACGCTCGTTTACGCCGCATTACCCGTTATCGCTATAACAATGTCCCGATCGACATGGGCGGCAGATATTTCTATATCTCCGAGAACGGTACCGTCTGGAATCCGGGCTGGTCGCCGGTCAAGACCGCACTCGATTTCTATGAGTGCCGTCACGGTATGGGCTATACCGTCATCACCGGTAAGAAAAATGACTTAAAAGCAGAAGCTACGTTCTTTGTTCCGCAGAATTATGACGGTGAAGTTCAGCAGCTTGTCCTGACCAACGAGGGCAGTGCTGACAAGACCTTTAAGCTGTTCTCCTTTGCAGAATGGTGTCTCTGGGACGCGCAGGATGACTGCACCAATTTCCAGAGAAATTACTCCACCGGCAGAGTCGAGGTCGATGGCTCGACCATCTATCATAAGACCGAGTACCGCGATAGACGCGAGCATTTCGCATTCTATACCGTCAATGATTCGATCGACGGCTACGATACCGACCGCGATTCGTTCATCGGTCTTTATAACGGCTTCGGCGATCCGCAGGCTGTCATGAACGGCAAGGCAAACAATTCCTTTGCAGATGGCTGGTCTCCGATCGCATCCCACTACAAGGAGATCACCCTCAAGCCGGGTGAGAGCAAAACACTCGTTTTCATCCTCGGTTATGTCGAAATGCCTGCTGACAAGAAGTTCGAGGCAGACGGCGTTACGATCAACAAGGAAAAAGCACTTGCAATGATCGAGCAGTACAACACCCCTGAAAAGGTCGCTGCCGGTCTTGCAGAGCTGAAAGCTGCTTGGGACAAGCTGCTCGGCATCTTCAATGTCAACACCTCCGATGACAAGGTCAACCGCATGGTTAACATCTGGAACCAGTATCAGTGCATGGTTACCTTTAACCTCTCCCGTTCCGCATCCTACTTCGAAAGCGGCATCGGCAGAGGCATGGGCTTCCGTGATTCCAACCAGGATATTCTCGGCTTCGTCCACCAGATTCCGGATAGAGCAAGAGAGCGCTTGATCGACCTCGCTTCTACACAGCTTGAGGACGGCGGTTGCTATCACCAGTATCAGCCTCTCACCAAGAAGGGCAACTCCGATATCGGCGGCGACTTCTCCGATGACCCGCTGTGGATGATCCTGTCTGTCGGCGCATATATCAAGGAGTCCGGAGACTGGGCAATTCTGGATCAGCTCGTTCCGTATGACAACGACGAATCCAAGGCAAAGCCGATGCTTGACCACCTGAACGTATCGTTCTATCACATCGTCAATAACCTCGGCCCGCACGGTCTGCCGCTTGCAATGCGCGCTGACTGGAACGACTGCATCAATCTCTCCTGCTTCTCCGATAAGCCGGGCGAGAGCTTCCAGACCTATACCAACCCGAGATTCAAGGCTGAGGGCGGTTACTCCAAGATTGCAGAATCCGTCATGGTTGCAACGCTGTTCACCTATGTCGGCCCGACCTATGTTGGCATTCTGAAGCATCTGGGTAAGGATGATGAAGCAGCAAAGGCACAGGCTGAAATCGACAAGATGAAGAAGAATATCATGGAATCCGCATTCGATGGCGAATGGTTCCTGCGTGCCTATGATGCCGAGGGCAGAAAGATGGGCTCCAAGGAATGCGAGGAAGGCAAGATCTTCATCGAGCCGCAGGGCTTTGCAGTTATGTCCGAAATCGGCAAGGAGCAGGGCGCGGATATCAAGACGCTCGATTCCATCGACAAGTACCTGAATACGCAGTACGGTCTTGTTCTGAACAATCCGGCATTCACCAAGTACTATATCGAATACGGCGAAATTTCGACCTATCCCGGCGGTTACAAGGAAAATGCAGGTATCTTCACACATAACAACGCATGGATCATCTGTGCTGAGGCATATGCCGGCAGAGGCGACAAGGCGTTTGAATACTACAGCAAGATCGCTCCGGCATTCAACGAGGAGATTTCCGACCTGCATAAGACCGAGCCGTATGTCTATGGTCAGATGATCGCAGGTAAGGATGCAAGCAGATTCGGCGAGGGCAAGAACTCTTGGCTGACCGGTACGGCAGCATGGAACTTTGTCGCTGTTTCGCAGTATATTCTCGGTATTTCCGCAGACTTTGACGGTCTGAAGGTTGATCCGTCGATCCCGAAGGCTTGGGACGGCTTCACCGCAACCAGAAAGTTCCGCGGCGCAACCTACAATATCACTGTTCAGAATCCGGATCATGTCTCCAAGGGCGTGAAGTCCCTGACAGTTGACGGCAAGGCAATCGAGGGCAATGTCGTTCCGGTATTCACCGATGGCGGCGAGCACGAGGTTATTGCAGTTCTTGGCTAAACAATATTGGTAATGCAAAAGCCGCTGAAATTAGTTTTCAGCGGCTTAGCTTTTTCTATAAAATGGATCTGGGGATGATATCCCCAGCGAGGGGTATGGGGGCGAGCAGCCCTCATTTTTAATCCGTCGGAGACACCTTTTTAAGATGTAAAATGGAATGTAATGATATCGCCGTCAGCGACCTCATAGGTTTTGCCCTCCATACGGACAACGCCCTTTTCCTTTGCGGCAACCATGTTACCGCCGTTTGCCATGAAGTCGTCAAACGAAATGACCTCGGCACGAATGAAGCCCTTTTCAAAATCCGAGTGGATTTTTCCGGCTGCCTGCGGCGCTTTCGTACCTCTTGTGATTGTCCATGCACGGCATTCATCCGAGCCGCCCGTCAGATACGAAATCAGACCAAGCAGCGAGTAGCCTGCATGAATGATGCGCGTCAGACCGGATTCCTCTAAGCCGAGATCAGCAAGAAATTCTTTCTGTTCATCTGCGTCCATGTCGGAAATTTCCGCCTCAATCTGCGCACAAATCGGGAATACTGCCGCATTTTCTGCATCAGCAATCGTGCTCACTGCCTGAAAATGCGGATTGCTGTCCAGATCGCCGGAGAAATCATTCTCACAAAGATTCGCAGCATAAATGACCGGCTTTGCAGTCAGAAGCGGCGTTTCCAAAATGACAGCCCATTCATCCTCTGTGCAATCAAAACTGCGCGCCGGCTTTTCATCGGTCAGATGCGCCTGCAAGCGCTTGAGCAGCTCTACATCTGCCTGATATTTTTTATCACCCTTTGCGAGCTTTGCGGTTTTATCAATACGGCGCTCAATCAGCTCAATATCCGAGAAAATCAGCTCCAGATTGATGACATCAATATCGCGCTTGGGGTTAATCGAGCCGTCCACGTGAACAATATTATCATCCTCGAAGCAACGCACGACATGGATAATCGCATCGACTTCACGGATGTCCGCTAAGAAACGGTTTCCGAGACCCTCGCCCTTGGAAGCACCCTTTACCAGTCCCGCAATATCGACAAATTGCAGGGTAGCAGGGGTAAACTTCTTCGGCTGATAGATTTCTGCGAGCTTTTCAAGCCGCGCATCCGGCACCGATACGATACCGATATTCTTATCAATCGTACAAAACGGATAATTCGCAGATTCTGCGCCGGCGTTTGTCAGCGCATTAAACAGTGTACTTTTGCCGACGTTCGGCAGTCCGACCATTCCGAGTTTCATGTCGTTCAATTCCTCCTGCGGATTCACTATGAATCCAAAATAATGGAAACGATTACCGTTTCTTTTTGAGATGCTGCCGAATCGCAACTGCAGCGACTGTGCAGATGGCTGTGACCGCTGCTACTGCAACGGCTTTGTTTTTCAAAGTCAGCTTTTGCTTCCGGGCTTGCGCGGAACGGATGTATGCTTCATCCTCCCAGCCATGCGGAAACCAGAGATTATGCCGCACGGGATATGTCGGATCCGGCACATCCGGCATCAGCGCCTCACAGGCAGCCATATCCATATCCGGTATGCCGGCAATCGTGCATACCGCACCTGCCGCAACAAACCGGAAATTGAGTATCTCTGCCGCTTCGGGCGCGGTAAACGGAATGGCAAACAGCAGCCAGTGATTTTTTTCAAGCAGCGGCTTTGTATGATTCCGATTCAGACGGAATTGCAGCCGTTCCTCCCAACCATCGCCAAATATCTCCAGCATACAGGTTTCATCTGCGCGGCTGTTTTCACCGCCGTTCAGCCAGAAACAGAAACGATATTGCTCTCCTGCCTCCAGCCAGCCTGCTTCCATTGGAATCTGTGAGACAAGCGCAGTCCAGTCGGAAGCAAAGCTGCCGAGCTGCCATGCGTCAACGGGTTTGCCGGCAAATCCACACACGCGGATTCTCGAAGCCGCGTTGGTTGAGATCATCTGATCCGGCTCCCAGCGCTCCGGACAAAAAAACAGATCAGGCATACATTCACACCGCCTTTCCGCGTAACATCTACTATGCTATTATATTTTATCACAAACCGGTAATGATGTCAAGCATACGACAAAAGCCTGTTCTCCCAATATGCAAGCAGCAACCGCATACACCATGAACAAATCGTCAGAAAATTTGCATAGTTTACCCTAAAAATTTCAAAAAAGTATTGCAATATATAGGACAAATATGGTATAATACTAATAAATACGAAAGCAAATAGGGAATGCGAAATAAAAAATCCAAACGTTAAGAGAGGTAAACAATAAAATGAAACGAAATAGACTATTTACAGCCTGCGCGGCAGCTGTCCTGCTTTGTAACAGTAGCGGATTTGTCCTCCCACAGCAAGCAAGCGCGGCTGTTCCGATCACATTCTCCGGTGTCACCGATTTGCCGTTTGAAAACGGTGATCCATTCAAGGGCGTGGATATTTCATCTATCATCGCACTGGAAAATAGCGGCGTCAAATTCTATGACCGCAGCGGAAATGAACAGGATATCTTCAAAACCCTTGCAGATGCCGGCATCAACACCATTCGCGTCCGCATCTGGAATGACCCGAACAGTGCGCAGACGCGGACGACCTACGGTGGTGGCGCAAACGATGTTGCCTGTGCGGAAACAATCGCGAAACGCTGTGCCGACGCCGGACTCAAGCTCTTTGTCGATTTCCATTATTCGGATTTCTGGGCAGACCCCGGCAAGCAGCGCGCGCCCAAAGCATGGGAGCAATATTCCGTCAGCCAGAAAGCCGATGCCATCTATCGGTTTACGGGCGAAACACTCGCAAAGCTCAGAGCAACCGGTGTGGATATCGCCATGGTGCAGGTCGGCAATGAAACCACAACCGGTATGTGCGGCGTTTCCTTGGAGCAGGGAAACTGGGGCGACGCCGTCTGGAAAGACCTCACAAGTCTGTTCAGCGCAGGCGCAAAAGCCGTCCGCGACTTTGACCCCAATATTCTGATTGCGATGCACTTTACCAATCCGGAAAAATCTTCTAATATGGATTATCTTGCGCAGATGCTGCAACAAAATCATGTTGATTACGATGTCTTTGCGACATCCTATTACCCATATTGGCATGGCACACCGCAAACGCTTACGAACACACTGAGCAATATTGCAAAAAAATATGGCAAAAAAGTTCTGGTTGCAGAAACCGCGTGGGCATATAGCTTTGAAAATAAGGACGCCGGCGCGAATACGATCTCCTCGCAGCAGGACCTCGGCAATCATGTCAATTATTCGGTTGACGCAGGCGGGCAAATTGCGTTTCTCGAAGATTTGTTCCGTGCAGTCGCCGCAGTTCCGGACGGCAAGGGCATCGGCGTGTTCTACTGGGAACCGGCTTGGCTTGCGGTCAATGCGGACAGCAATCAGCAAACCGCCCTCTGGAATCAGTACGGCGGTGGCTGGGCAACGCAGCACGCCATGGAATATGATCCGGATGCGAAATATTATGGCGGCAGCAGCTGGGAAAATCAGGCGCTCTTTGATGCCTCAGGCAAGCCGCTGGAATCGCTCTATGTGTTTAACAGCGTACACGGAAGCGCTGCGTCTACGATTGCCGGTGTCGGCGGCAATCTGCTGCAAAATCCGGATTTTGAGGTTGACGGCAAGGCGACATCGCAGCCGACCGGCTGGACAATTTCCAATCCGCCTGCAAACGGACATTTTGATGTGCGCAATGAGGACGCCCGTTCCGGCGCCTTTGCGCTGCATTGGTATTCGCCAACGCAATTTCTGAACGCATCCGCATCGACCTCCGTTGTTGCACCGGCTTCCGGTACATATGAATTCAGTGCGGAGTTCCAAGGCAATCCGGATAGCTTCATCAATGTTACGCTCGCCATCGGTGAAAAACAGCAAACCATGACGATTTTCCCGACCGGCTGGAACAAATGGTATCGCTACCCTGTCTCGATTCACGCCAATGCCGGCGAGACGATTTCGATTTCGATCTCCGTATACGGATATACAAGCGGAGATACCGGCGCATATGGCTCTGTTGATGGATGCAGCTTCACGCTCAAGGAAGCAGACCCTGTCTCCAGTACAACACAGCCGACAACTACAACGACAAAGCCGACAACAACGACCACCACGACCACCACGAACACAACTACTACGACCACCACAACTACCACAACGACCACTACTACGACCACAACAACCACCACACCTACCACCACCACGACAACTACCACAACACTGCTCCCGACCACGGTTTCAACGACCTCGATCACTTCAGGCGATACAAATACCCTGCTGCGCGGTGACTGTAACTGCGACAAGCTCGTTGATGTCTCCGATGCTGTGCTGCTGGCACGGTTCGTTGCAGAGGATGCCGATGCTTATATCTCCACGCAGGGACGTCTCAACGCAGACTGCAACGCAGACAGCAGCATCACCAGCGCTGATACCGTTCAAATTCTCAAAAACATCGTAAAGCTCGCTTGAGCTGCTATGGTATGAACGCATTTCAAATCAATCGCGCATGAAAAAGCGCCGTTTCGGTCAGATCATCTAACCGAAGCGGCGCATTTTTTATCAGACGTAATCGACAACGTTCACCCAGCGCGAAAGCAGCTCGAAATCATCCTCGCTGTTTTCCTTGACCGACTGCGATGCTGCAACAATCGGCATCCAGTTTTGCACATACTGCAAAGCGGTATCGCTCATCTTGCAGAACAGCTTGAGGTATTCTTTTGCAAGCTGTTCCTGATTATTCAGCATCATATAGAGATAGGTTCTCGCGACATCCGCGGACGCATTGCCCTGTGTTGCGTGCGCCCAATCCAAGATGAACGGCGTGCCATCCGGCGTAATGACGACATTCGAGGGGTTGAAATCACCGTGGCAAACCTTTTTATGCTTCGGCATACCCTCAAGACGCGTGTGCAGCTCAAAGCGAATGGTTGCTTCAAATTTGCTGTCGCTGATCTTGCGGTGCATTTTGTCTTTCAGCTTGGTCAGCAGCGGCGCATTTTTGGTATGAATCAGCATTTGCAGCCCGACAAATTGTTTGAGATATTCTTCTTTGCGCTCAGGATTTTCGTCCATCAGCTGCTGAAGCGTTTTGCCCTCAATATAATCCGAACGGATTGCCCACTGCTCGCCCGCTTTGAATACCTCGATGATTTTCGGGATATTCAGATCGGTTTCTTCGACGCGCGCCTGATTCAGAGCTTCGTTCAGTACGGATGCCTTGGAGTAATCTTCGCTGAACAGCTTGACGATCGTATTGCCGTCACGATATATCACCTTTTTCGGCCGTGTTGCAATGACCTGTTCTTCCTTATAAAGCATATCAAACATCCTCCTATTCTCAGACTGTTTCGCTGTTTTTACCGTAATACGCATTCAGATACATCTGTTTGATTTCACGAATCAGCGGATAGCGCGGATTTGCACCGGTACACTGGTCGTCAAACGCCTGCTCGCACATTTCGTCGAGTCGTTCGAGGAACTTCTGTTCATCTACGCCAAATTCCTGAATGCTGCTCGGAATACCGATTGTTGTTTTCAGTTCATTGATTGCACGAATGAGCGCTTCGAGCTTATCCTGCGCGGTTTTGCCTTTCATGCCGAGCGCGCTTGCGATTTCTGCATAACGAGCAAGCGTATGCGGATGGCTGTACTGCGGGAACGTACCCATTTTCGGCGGCACCTCGGCAGAATTGAAGCGCATGACCTGTTCCAGCATCAGCGCATTGGCAATACCGTGCGGAATATGGTGGAACGCGCCAAGCTTATGCGCCATCGAGTGACATACGCCAAGGAACGCATTTGCAAACGCCATACCAGCCATTGTTGCGGCATTTGCCATATTGCTCCATGCTTCCAAGTCATTGGCGCCGTTTTGATATGTGCGCGGCAGATTCTCAAATACGAGCTTCAGCGAACGAAGCGCAAGACCGTCCGTATAATCGGTTGCGAGCATCGAAACATATGCTTCCAATGCGTGTGTTGCAACGTCAATACCGGATGCGGAGGTCAAGCCCTTCGGCGCGGTTTTCATCAAATCCGGATCGACAATCGCCATATTGGGCATCAATTCATAATCGGCAAGCGGATACTTGATACCGGTGCTCTCATCGGTAATGACAGCAAACGGCGTTACCTCAGAGCCGGTACCGGCAGAGGTCGGAATCGCAATGAAATATGCCTTTTCGCCCATTTTTGGGAACGTATAGATACGCTTGCGGATATCGGAGAAGCGCATTGCCATATCTGCAAAATCCGCATCCGGATGCTCATAGAGTACCCACATGATTTTCGCTGCGTCCATGGCAGAGCCGCCGCCGAGTGCGATGATCACATCCGGCTGGAACGCGCGCATGGCTTCTGCGCCCTTGCGAGCAGAATCCAGCGTCGGGTCCGGCGCAACCTCAAAGAATGTGCTGTGAACAATGCCAAGCTGTTCGAGCTTGTCGGTAATCGGCTTGGTGTAGCCGTTCTGGAAAAGGAAGCTGTCTGTGACAATGAATGCACGCTTTTTGCCGAGCACATTGCCCAGCTCATCCAGCGCAACCGGCAGGCAGCCCTGCTTGATATAGACCTTTTCCGGCGAACGGAACCACAGCATATTCTCTCTCCTTTCCGCAACGGTTTTGATATTGAGCAGATGCTTGACACCGACATTTTCGCTGACGGAGTTGCCGCCCCAAGAGCCGCAGCCGAGCGTCAGGGATGGTGTCAGATTGAAATTATAGAGGTCACCGATGCCGCCGTGCGAGGAAGGTGTATTGACCAGGATACGGCAGGTTTTCATACGCGCTGCCATAATGTCAATTTTCTCACGCTCCGTAACGGCATTCAGATAAACAGACGAGGTATGACCGTAGCCGCCGTCTGCAATGAGTTGCTCTGCCTTCTGCACAGCGTCCTCGAAATTCTTGGCGCGGTACATTGCAAGCACGGGCGACAGCTTTTCGTGTGCAAATTCCTCGGAGATATCAACGCTCTCCACTTCACCGATCAGGATTTTTGTGGATTCAGGCACATCGACACCGGCAAGCTCTGCAATCGTATGCGCAGTCTGACCGACGATCTTTGCATTGACCGAGCCATTGATGATAATGGTACGGCGAACCTTGTCAAGCTCATCATCCTTGAGGAAGTAGCAGCCACGCGCCGCAAATTCTTTTCTCACCTTGTCATAGACCTTATCCAGTACGATGGTAGACTGCTCCGAAGCGCAGATCATGCCGTTATCAAAGGTCTTGGAGTGGATAATCGAATTGACTGCGAGCGTCACATCGGCAGTATCGTCAATGATCGCCGGCGTATTGCCTGCACCGACGCCGACCGCCGGCTTACCGCTGGAATATGCCGCATGAACCATACCCGGCCCGCCCGTTGCGAGGATGATATCCGAATATTTCATAACGGTATTGGTCATATCCAGCGAGGGCTTATCAATCCATCCGATGATGCCCTCCGGTGCGCCTGCACGATATGCTGCCTCTGCTACGATTTTTGCCGCAGCAATGGTTGCTTCCTTGGCGCGCGGATGCGGCGAAATGATAATGCCGTTTCTGGTTTTGAGGGTGATCAGCGTTTTAAAAATCGCTGTTGAGGTCGGATTGGTTGTCGGAATGACTGCCGCAATGACACCGATCGGCTCGGCAATGCGCATCGTACCATATGCCTCATTGCGCTCAATCACACCGCAGGTTTTCGTATCCTTATAGGCATTGTAAATATATTCGGAAGCGAAGTGATTTTTGATGACCTTATCCTCGACAACGCCCATACCGGTTTCTGCGACTGCCATTTTGGCAAGCGAAATCCGCGCCTGATTTGCTGCAATCGCCGCCGCACGGAAGATTGCATCGACCTTTTCCTGTGGGAATTTGGCAAATTCTTCCTGTGCCTTGCGAACACGTGAAAGCAGTGCTGTCAACGTTTCAACGGTGTCAACAATCGGATACTCCTTCATAGTGAACCTCCATTCAGATCATACAAACGATTAAAAGGCGACATCTGCCACCTCGCTCCGAAAAAGCAAGGACTCGGAGACAGGTGCCGCCTTTTTATCCCAGTAATAATATATAATAACTTCCGTTTTATACTGCTATCAACCGATTACGGAAAGCAGTACACCAGCCGCAACCGCAGAGCCAATAACACCGGCAACATTCGGTCCCATTGCGTGCATCAACAGGAAGTTTGTCGGATCGGCTTCCGCGCCGACCTTTTGCGAAATACGTGCTGCCATCGGAACAGCCGAAACACCGGCAGAACCGATCAGCGGATTGACCTTGCCGCCCGTAACCTTATACATGATCTTACCAAAGATCAGGCCGCAGGTTGTACCGAGCGAGAATGCGACAACGCCCAGCAGCATAACGCCGCCAAACTTGATATTGATGATCTGATCCGCCTTTGTTGTTGCACCAACAGAAATGCCAAGGAAAATCGTGATGATATTCATGAGCGCATTCTGTGCGGTGTCAATGAGTCTTGCAGCAACACCGGATTCCTTGAGCAGGTTACCGAACATCAGCATACCAACAAGCGGTGCTGCGGACGGAACCAGCAGGGAAACGATGATTGTAACCGCGATCGGGAAGATGATTTTTTCGGTTTTGGAAACAGTACGAAGCTGCTCCATCTTGACCATACGTTCTTTCTTGGAAGTCAGCGCTCTCATGATCGGCGGCTGAATAATCGGAACGAGTGCCATATAAGTATATGCAGCCAGCGCGATATTACCCGTGGTAATTGCACCGCCGCCTGTCAGCAGACGGGTGGAAACATAAATCGCAGTCGGGCCATCCGCACCGCCGATGATGGCGATGGAGCCTGCTTCCGCAGCGGTAAAGCCGAGCAGACCTGCAACGACGAATGTAAAGAAGATACCGCCCTGTGCAGCAGCGCCGAGCAGGAAGCTCTTGGGGTTTGCGATCAGCGGAGAGAAGTCGGTCATACATCCGATGCCGAGGAAGATCAGCGGCGGATATAATTGCAGCTTAACGCCCAAATATAGGATATCGAGCAAGCCGCCCTCTAGGAGAACCTTTCCGTAATCCACGTGTCCATCCACAAGCACCCAGAGATCCGGATGATAGAGACCTGCCATCGGCAGGTTTGTCAGCAGCATACCGAAAGAGATCGGCAGCAGCAGCAGCGGCTCAAAGCCCTTTGCGATCGCCAGATACATAAATACAAACGAAATCAGAATCATAATCAGATTCTTCCAGCCGCCCTCTGCAAACAGCGCACTGATGCCGCTGTCTGACCAAAGACCGCCGAGGGTGTTGGTGAAGAAATCTAATACACCGCTCATTGTTTCAATCCTCCAAATGTTTTTTATTGGTAATCTATGCCAATCAGCGCACGCCTGTTAAAACGGACGGGTTGCATCCATTACGCCAGCCTGCGCCCATACGGAGCGTCCGGAGCCGCCGCGTGTGACCTGCCGAACGGAGCGAAGCTGATATTGCTTGCCCTCGGCAGCGCCCATTGCCGATATCGCAGCCATGATAACCGCAATCACTTCTGCGTCGTCCTCAGCGGCAGGCGCAGCGGCTTTTGGCACAGCAGCTTTTGCAGCCGGTGCAGGAGTCTTAGTCGGAGCAGCTTTCGGTGCATCCTTTTTCGGAGCGTTCTTTTTTGTTCCGTTGGATGATTTTTTGAAGATACTGCCGGAGCAATACAGGAACACGACAAGGATCAGCAGTGCGAAAAACACAACGAGCAGACCGATAATCGTCATTGAAATGATCTGTGTGCCGTTGAGTTGTTCCGTGCCGCGTAAAATCTTGTCAGCAAGCATGACAGGGTACGAAAACATGGAAAGACCTCCCTTATTATTACATACACATTTATTATACACGTTTTTCCTGAAAAGCGCAAGTGCTGAATGCAGAAATTTCCGATGCAATTATAGTAAAAAAATTAGCGCTTTTCCCCATGAATCATTTCGAAACGTCCAAATAAACGAAAACATGACAATTTTCGATAAAAAACTGCACAGCCGGAAGCAAATGACAGCCATGCAGTTTTCGAGCTTATACGGTTTCCTCTTTCCGCTTGATCACAAAGCCGACAACGTGCGGACCGGCATTGCAGCAGATTGCCGCACCGATGCTCCAGTAGCCCTCCGGCGGATAACCGAGTGCTTTTGTTAACGCAGCGCCAAGCTCCTGTGCAATCTTTGTATCCGCGCCCTGCATGATGATATAGGGCGAATGCGGCTGAATATCTGCTTTCACCACTTCGACCATCTTCGGGATGATATTCTGCTCGCCGCGGATTTTCTGGATCACATTGGAAACGCAGTTGCAAATCCGGCAAAACGGCTTGAGTCCAAGCAGTTCACCGGCAAACGCAGCCGCCGCGCTCACTCTGCCCGAACGCTTGACATATTTCAGCGTCATCGGCACAAAATAAAGCCCTGCATGATGCGCCCAATCCTCCAGATAGTCAACAATTTCCGGCACACTCGCACCGCGCGTCAGCATTTTGGAAGCCTCAACCACCGCATAGCCATAGGTCGCGGTATAATTTCTGCCATCTACCAGATGGATTTTTAATTCACTATTCGGATTTTCTGCATAAAACTGCTCGCGCATCTGATACGCATTGTTATACGTACCGGAGCCGCCCGAACCGATTGACACATAAATCAGGTCTGTATAACCCTCGGCAGCAATCTGCTCATAGGCTTCCAGAATCTCAAACGGCGTCAGCTGTGCCGTGGAGGGATACTCCTGCGCACGGTCGATCATCTCGTAGAATTCTTCTTTTGTAAAGTCAAGCTCCTCACGAAGTGCCTTTCCTTCGATGGTGATCGGCATATAGAGCATATGAATGCCCAGTGCTTCTGCACGATCCTTGGAAATATCGCTAACCGAATCGGTCATCAGTTTGATTTTTTGTTTCAGCATTGTTGTTGATTCCTTTCTTAGGTCTGACTGATATCATATTCCCGCGGTGTATCCGGTTCCCAATCCGCTTTTGCCCAACGACCGTCACGCGTGAGCCCCTCAAAGTTCTGCTGCCGAAGCACCTCATACGCCGCAACGGCAACCGAATTGGAAAGATTCAAGCAGCGCAGTGTTTCACGCATCGGGATTCTGACGCATCGCTCCGGATTTGCCTGCAGCAAGGCGTCATCCAAACCGGTATCCTCTCTGCCGAAAAACAAAAAGGTTTCCTCCGGATAGCTGACATCCGTATAAAGCGTACCTGTTTTTGCTGTAAAATAAAAATATGGATTCTGCGCAGTCGCAGCCGGATGCTGCGCAAAAAAGTCATCGAGATTTTTATAGTGGAAAATCTCCAGCTTGTCCCAATAATCAAGACCTGCGCGTTTCAGCTTTGCATCGTCGATACGAAATCCCAGCGGATGGATCAGATGCAGCGCTGCACCGGTTACGGCACAGGTGCGTGCGATACTGCCGGTGTTTTGCGGAATCCGCGGTTCGACAAGAACAAAATGCAGTTTTGGCAAAATTAACCCCATCCTTTATCTTTGATCTGGAATTCAAAATATGTCTTGCATAACCAATCTGCACCGCGGCATGATAACAGCAATCCAAACAGAAAGGAGCGATTTATCATGCAGACGCAGGCTATTGCAAAGGGAATGGCAGTCGGTGCAGCGGCAGGAATGCTCGGTTATCTGATCAGCAGTGCATCATCGGGTGAAAAATCGAAGCTGAAACGCCGGACTGTCAAAGCAGCACAGGCAATCGGTGCTGTTATGAACAGCGTTTCGGAGATGCTGCGCTGATTGTTCATCCTGCTCCGCAGAAACCAACGCTGCGGAGTGTTACATCCTGTTTTATTCGCCGTCGGGGTGATTTTTCCGAAACGCAAGATAGCTTTCCAGAATAATCACGGCGGCAACGGCGTCCACGACCGCCTTGCGCTTTTTTCCGCGCGTATTGGTTACATTGAGGATTTGATGCGCTGACACTGTTGTGCAGCGCTCGTCCCAAAGAACGACGGGGATACCGGTCAGCTCCTCAAGCAATTTTGCAAATGCTTCACATTTCTGCGCTCTTGCGCCGCAGCTGCCGTCCATATTCTTCGGATAACCGACAACAATCCGTTCTGCCTTTGCGTCCTTTGCCGCCTGTGCGGTTTTTTCGGCACAGAGCTGAAAGCCCTTTTCCGTCAGAACGCCTGCCGGTGAAGCAATCAGCTCCGCGCGGTCGCAAACCGCCCATCCGGTACGAGTATCTCCAAAATCAACACCAAATATAATCATCTATGCCTCCGTCAGACCGGCAGTGCCGTATGCGCATCCTGCGGCAAATGCGAGGAATCATTCTTATAGACCAGACGCCAGCCCGTCTCCGGCTCATATTCAACCAGCGATACTGCGGTATTGTCGCCCCAGCCGACATCCATGATCCCATCCAGCGAGCCGAATTCAACAAAGCTGAGGAAATTCCGCAGCGCACAGCCATGCGTGAATACCGCAACCGAGCGTTCCGGATTTTCCTGCGCAATTTTCTGCATGATCGCTTCCATTCGCGCATAAACTTCGGTCATCGCATCGCCGTTCGGCGCACGAAATACCTGCATCCGATTTTTCCATAGCTCAAATTCTTCCGGAAATTCCTTATATAGCTCGGTCGTTTTTCGACCCTCCCAGCTCCCACCATTGATTTCGCGCAGATCATTTTCGGGAATCATGGTCAACCCGTGGTAACGGTTGACGGCTTCGGCGGTCATCTGCGCACGCTGAAAGGGGCTGAAATAGATGGCGTCGAGTGGGATATGCTGAAATCGTTCCGCCAGAAATTCAAGCTGACGCTTTCCATTTTCGGTTAATTCGGTATCAATGCTGCCCTGAAAAAACGGCACGAGATTGCCCTCTGCCTCCGCATGGCGAATCAAATACAGCTTTGTCACCATGCCTTGACACTTCCTGTCAGCTCAGCAGCAGTCGCAATTCCGTTGCTGTCGAGCCAATCGTTGAGTTCATCAATAATCCGAAGCGGTGCATACGGATCCTGCACAATCGCCGTGCCGACCTGAACAGCAGAAGCGCCTGCCATCATCAGTTCCGCGGCATTTTCGCCGGACATTACGCCGCCCATACCGATGACCGGCAGCGAAACGGCATTCGCAACCTGCCAGACCATCCGTACTGCAACCGGGAAAATTGCCGGACCGGAAAATCCGCCCATATTATTATGTAAAATCGGTCTGCGCGTCCGTAGGTCGATTCGCATACCGAGCAATGTGTTAATCAGGGAAAGTGCGTCCGCGCCCTCCGACTCAACCGCCTTTGCGATTTCGGTAATGCTTGTCACATTCGGGGAGAGCTTTACGCAAAGCGGCTTTTTCGTTGCCGCGCGAACCGCTTTTGTCACCTGTGCCGCCGCCTCGCAGGATGTGCCGAACGCCGCACCGCCCTGCCGGACATTCGGACAGGAAATATTCAGTTCGATCATATGAACATCGGTCTGATCGAGCTTCTTTGCGACCTCCGCGCATTCTTCGGGGGTTGAACCGGCAATATTCGCAAGGATCACGGTATCGCACTGCATCAGATGCGGCAGCTCATTTGCGATAAACGCGTCAATGCCGGGGTTTTGCAGTCCGACAGAATTCAGCATTCCCATCGGTGCTTCTGCAACACGCGGCGGCAGATTGCCGGTACGCTTTGCACCGGTCGTGCCCTTTGTCGCAATGCCGCCGAGCTTCGAGAGCGCGTAATACTGTTCATATTCTCTACCGTATCCGAATACGCCGGATGCAGGAATAATCGGGTTTTTGAACGGAATGCCGCAAATATTGACAGACAAATCAGCCATTACCAGATTACCTCCTCTGCACGAAATACGGGGCCGTTTTTGCAAACGTGCTGATACTGCTCCTCGCCCTGTTCATCCTTTGTTCTGCACGCACAAACCAGACAAGCACCAATGCCGCAGCCCATACGTTCTTCCAGTGAAACCTGACAGGGGACGCCGTACTGCTCAGCCAGTGCCGCCGTCGCACGAAGCATCGGCATCGGGCCGCAGGCACAAATCAACGCAGGCTTTTCCGCTTTGATTTCTTCCTCAAGCGGCAGTGTGACGAGACCGCTTCTGCCGGCAGAGCCATCATCGGTGCAGAGAATCGTCTTTGCACCTGCTGCGGCAAAATCATCCTGCAAAATAGCAGCGTCCTTATTCCGGAAACCGCAGATCACAACGGCATTGCGACCGAAATACTGTGCAAGCGGAAGCATCGGAGGTGTACCGATACCGCCTCCGACCAGAATCACACGCGCGTCTTGTTCAGGGAGCGTGAAGCCGTGTCCAAGCGGCGCAAGCATATTGACCGTATCGCCGGCACGCAGTGTGGAAAGTGCCTTTGTACCCTCGCCGCGCACCTCAAATACAATGCGCAGTGTGCCTTGCTGCTTGTCGATTTCGCAAATGGAAATCGGTCTGCGGAGCGTAAAGCTGCCCTCCGGCAGCAGATTCACAAACTGTCCGGGCTGCGCCTTTGCAGCGACCTCGGGACATTCAATCACCATGCTCCATGCCGCAGCCGTGAGCTGCTCCATCGAGCGAATGGTATATGTGAGCTTTTCGGTATATTGATCCTGTTTCATTGATATATCACCATTCTTATTATACATTGCCCTTTTTGAGCAGAGCCGATAAAATCGCCTTAACGCCCAGCACGATCACGCAGAGCTGCACGATCACAACGGCATAGAGTTCGCCTAAGAGCAAGCCGATCGTCAGCGCACTCGCGCCATATGCCGCTCCGCCATCCGTTAAGCTGCCATGTTCATGCTGCGTATTGACCTCCAACGCCGCTTTTGGGGATACCGGCACCCATTCAAACCGCACATCATCAGGCAGCACCGTATCGGAAATCTGTTCCACGGTTTTGCATTCATCATAAAAATAATGATGCAGCACGCCGTCTGAGCCTGTGCCATTGAGCGCAAATACCAGCTTCACACGGCGAATATGCAGCCCTGTCTGCGCCAAAACAATGCGTTCCGGTGCCTGAGCCGCTTGTTCGTCCGGCAAAGCCTCTCCGTGTGGGAATTTATAGGCAATACCGCACAGAGTTGGTGGTGCAGATACGCAGTCAGATTTTTCGTCAGATTGTATAGAAATGACGCCGCTGGGCTGACGCCCAGCAAGGAATTTCTGTGCAAAATAGCGGAAAATATGCAAGTACAAGTAGATGT
>JAZNTW010000030.1:0-7063 GCA_045591925.1 Oscillospiraceae bacterium | reverse complement strand
CCAAGCCCGCGAACTCTTATCAAGGCTAAGAGTGTTTCGCACTCTGCGGAGTGCGCCGGGGGCTTTGCCCCTCGACCCCACAAACTTTTGAAAAAGTTTGATCAAAACTTTTATTTTGGGGCTGCATTTACAAAAAATGGGTTCTGGGGACGATTCCTCATTTCCCCCTAATTGCAAATTCGCAAAATAAACTGCTCTCCGCTACGCAATAAAAGAAACTTTAAGGCAATACCGCACAGAGTAGATGTGCCGCCAAGCCGTAGGACGGACTCTGTGCGGTGTTGCCTATATAAAAGGTATCCGGATGTCAAGTGCATTTATACGTCAATATATGCCCCAATTTCTCCGCAGATACGACAGATATCCCGTGTCACTGCGCCGGCCGTACTGCATTTCGGAAAAATCACTTGACAGGAAGCCCTGTTTTGGTGTAAAATATAAGAGTATATTTATGTATGAAAGGCAGGAATTCAAAATGGGACTGACAATGACGGAAAAAATCCTCTCTGCGCATCTGGTAGAGGGTGAATTGATCCGCGGCACCGAAATCGGCATCCGCATCGACCAGACTCTGACGCAGGATGCAACCGGCACAATGGCTTATCTCGAATTCGAAGCAATGGGCGTACCGCGCGTCCGCACGGAGCGTTCTGTCGCTTATATCGACCACAATACTCTCCAGAACGGCTTTGAAAACGCCGACGACCACCGCTTCATCGGAAGCTGTGCGAAAAAGCATGGCCTTTACTTCTCCCGTCCGGGCAACGGCATCTGCCATCAGGTGCATCTGGAGCGCTTCGGCATTCCGGGCAAAACCCTGATCGGCTCCGATTCCCATACCCCGACCGGCGGCGGTCTTGGTATGCTGGCAATCGGCGCAGGCGGTCTGGATGTCGCAGTCGCAATGGGCGGCGGCGCATATTACATCACCTGTCCGAAGGTCGTTAATGTCAAGCTCACCGGCAAGCTCTCTCCGTGGGTCGCGGCAAAGGACGTCATCCTTGAAGTTCTCCGCCGCATGACCGTCAAGGGCGGCGTCGGCAAGGTCATCGAGTACACCGGCGAGGGCGTCAAGACCCTGACCGTTCCGGAGCGCGCAACCATCACCAACATGGGCGCAGAGCTTGGTGCAACCTCCTCCATCTTCCCGTCGGACGACATGACCAGAGCATTCCTCAAAGCACAGCAGCGTGAGGATGTCTGGACGCCGCTGGCAGCAGATGAGGACGCAGTTTACGACGAGGTCATCGAGATCAATCTCTCCGAGCTGGAGCCGCTGGCAGCCTGCCCGCACTCCCCCGACAACGTCAAATCCACAAGCGAAATCGGCAAGCTGAAAATTGATCAGGTCTGCATCGGCTCCTGCACCAATTCCTCGCTGCTCGATATGATGAAGGTCGCGCACATCCTCAAGGGCAAGACCGTTCATCCGGATGTTTCGCTCTCCATCGCACCCGGCTCCAAGCAGGTGCTCAATATGATCGCAGAAAACGGCGCGCTCGGCGACATGATCGACGCAGGTGCGAGAATCCTCGAATCTGCCTGCGGTCCGTGCATCGGCATGGGTCAGTCCCCGAACTCCGCAGGTATCTCTCTGCGTACCTTCAACCGTAATTTCGAGGGTCGCTCCGGCACAAAGGATGGTCAGATCTATCTGGTTTCTCCGGAAACCGCCGCTGCATCCGCGCTGACCGGTTATCTGACCGACCCGCGCACCCTCGGCGAAATGCCCGAATTCAAGCTGCCGGATGTCTTTACCATCAATGATAACATGGTCGCACTGCCGGCTGACGAGCAGGATATGGATTCCGTTGAAATCAAACTCGGACCGAACATCAAGCCGTATCCGGAAACCCATCCGCTGCTCGAAACCATTGACGCTCCGGTTTCCCTGAAGGTCGGCGACAATATCACCACCGACCACATCATGCCGGCTGGCGCAAAGATTCTGCCGCTGCGTTCCAATATTCCGAAGATCTCCGAGCACTGCTTTGCAGTCTGCGACGAGGAATTCCCGAAGCGCGCAAAGGAACTCGGTCAAAGCATCATCGTCGGCGGCGCAAACTACGGTCAGGGCTCGTCCCGTGAGCACGCAGCACTCGCACCGCTCTATCTCGGCGTCAAGGCTGTTCTGGTGAAGTCCTTTGCACGTATCCACCGCGCAAACCTCATCAACGCCGGCATTCTGCCGCTGACCTTTGCAAATGAGGCTGACTACGACCGCATTGCACAGGGCGATCAGCTTGTGCTTTCGGACATCCGCAAGGCTGTCGAGAACGGCACCACCGAGCTGACTGTCATCAACAAGACAAACGGCGCAGAAATCCCGGTTCTCTGTGAGCTGACCGGCAGAACCAAGGATATCATGCTGGCTGGCGGTCTGCTTGACTACACACGTGAAGCGCTGAAATAAGCAATTTCGTCCAAATTAACAATGAACAATCTGCAAATCAAACTGGAAAATGACCGCATATTTCGCTGTGGTCATTTTCTGGATATGCAGTCGGAAACCGTGACGGAGACTACCCTTTCGCCCCTGCAAGCACCGCGTGCCTATCGCCTCAGTGCGCATCTGATTCATGCAGATACGATATCTCTGGTGCTTCGGCAGGAGGGAAAACGCTGTCTTGCGCTGAATTTTGCAAATGCAATGTTTCCGGGCGGCGCGTATATCCTCGGCGGCAATGCGCAGGAGGAGGCGCTGTGCAGAGCCTCGCTGCTCTATTACACCATCCGCACGCAATCGCAATATTATCGCAGAAATCGTCTGCATCTGCTGCCGGATTATACGGACACCTTTATATTATCAAGGAATGTTCCGATCATCCGCCGCAATGACGGTGCGCTGCTCGATACGCCGATTTGCTGTGATTTTCTGACCGCACCGGCAGTCAACCGGCGATTTGCAGCACTCATGATGTCAAAAACGCATCTGGATGCTGTCATGGCGCGGCGAATCACCGGCATCGTACAGCTTGCCGCGACCCATTCGCCCGATGTGATCATATTCGGCGCATTCGGCTGCGGTGTGTTCGGAAACCGGCGTGAACAGGTATATCCGATGTTTGAAGAAGCAATCCGGCAATATGTTCCGGACGAAATTCCGGTGCTGTTTGCCGACCCCCAAACACAGTAATATGACCAATGGAGGTACAAACCAATGGATAAAATCAAAATGACGACCCCGCTTGTCGAAATGGACGGCGACGAGATGACGCGAATCCTCTGGCAGTGGATCAAGGATATTCTCATCTGCCCGTATGTCGATCTCAAGACCGAATACTATGACCTCGGACTCCGGAAGCGCGAGGAAACCAAGGATCAGATCACCGTTGACAGCGCAAACGCAACCCTGAAATACGGCGTTGCAGTCAAGTGCGCGACCATCACCCCGAATGCCGCAAGAATGCCGGAGTACAATCTCACCGAGATGTGGAAATCCCCGAACGGCACCATCCGTGCCATCCTCGACGGCACCGTTTTCCGCACCCCGATCCTCGTAAAGGGCATCACCCCCTATATCCCGACATGGACAAAGCCGATCACGATCGCCCGTCACGCATACGGCGACGTTTACAAGAACACCGAGATGCAGGTCAAGGGCGGCGGCAAGGCAGAGCTTGTCTGGACAGACAAGGACGGCAACGAAACCCGTCAGCTCATCCACCAGTTCACCGATGACGGCATCATTCAGGGTCTGCACAACCGTGATAACTCCATCGCTGGTTTTGCACGCTCCTGCTTCAATTACGCACTCGACAGCAAGCAGGACCTCTGGTTTGCTTCCAAGGATACCATCTCCAAGCAGTATGACCATAGATTTAAGGATATTTTCAGCGAAATCTACGAAAATGAGTATAAAGAGAAATTTGAAGCAGCCGGCATCGAATATTTCTATACACTCATCGACGACGCGGTTGCTCGTGTCATCCGTTCCAACGGCGGCTATATCTGGGCTTGCAAGAACTATGACGGCGATGTCATGTCCGACATGGTTTCGACCGCCTACGGCTCGCTCGCGATGATGACCTCCGTACTTGTCTCCCCCACCGGCGTTTACGAGTACGAGGCTGCACACGGCACCGTTCAGCGCCACTACTATAAGCACCTCAAGGGCGAGGAAACCTCCACCAACTCCGTTGCAACCATTTTCGCATGGTCGGGCGCACTTCGCAAGCGCGGTGAGCTGGACAACATTCCGGAGCTGTGCAATTTTGCAGATCAGCTCGAAGCTGCAACCATCGGTACCATCGAGGACGGCATCATGACCGGCGACCTCTACCTGCTCTCCACACTCGAAAACAAGCAGAAGGTCAACTCCAAGCAGTTCCTTGAGGAGATCGGAAGCCGTCTTGCTGCAAAGCTGCAATAAGGAGGCGGCAGAAAATGTCAAAGCAGGAGATCTCCCATTCGGTCATCCGCAGACTGCCGCGTTATCATCGCTTTCTCGGCGAGCTTGCCGAGAAAGGCACCGTTCGCATCTCATCCAAGGAGCTATCGCGCCAAATGGGCATGACGGCTTCCCAGATCCGACAGGATCTCAACTGCTTCGGCGGCTTCGGTCAGCAGGGCTATGGCTATAATGTCCGCGCACTGCGGGATGAGATCGGGCAGATTCTCGGCATTTCGGCAAGCAGGCGCACCATTCTCATCGGGCTTGGCAATCTCGGCAGAGCCATTGCAAGCCACGTCAATTTTCCAGAATGCGGCTGCGAGCTGATCGGTCTGTTTGATTCAAACCCCTTTGTTGCCGGAAAAGACATCGAGGGGATGCCGGTACACCATGCCAATACGCTCTCCGGCTTCTGTCATCAGGAGCATCCGGAGCTTGCGATCCTCTGCGTACCGGAAAACGCCGCGCCGGAGCTTGCACAAAGACTCGTCCGACTCGGCGTCCGCGCATTCTGGAATTTCAGCCACGGCGATCTCCATTTTGATGATCCTGCAATTCTCGTCGAAAACGTCCACCTCGCTGACAGTCTCCTTACGCTGACCTTCGGGCTGGCTCATGATCCTACGAATGATCCCGCAGCAAGCACTGCGGCCTCAGATATCAGCGTCTCTCCAACAAATATTGATTAGAAAGGACTCGAAATTATGCGCACAAAGAAAGTTTTGTCGGCTGTTATCGCAATGACCGTAACAGCTACCGCCATGCTCGGAACTGCTGCAATGCAGGCATCCGCTGCTGACCAGAACATCCTGACATTCGATCTTCGTTCCAACGGAAAGAATGAAATCAAGATTTCTGCTGACCAGATTGCCGATGGCGATATCACCGTTCCGGTCGATATCTTTATTCCGGATAACCCCGGCGTCAGCGGCATCAACCTGAAATTGCAGGTTAATGACGGTCAGGTTGACGAAGCCGGAAAGTTCGGCAACTACGGTTTCTATCTGAACGACGGCGAATTCTCCGCACCGTTCTGCTTCGACAGCGCCAATAAGGGCGACGCAGCAGGCTCCTTCGCAAAAATCTTCAACTGCAAGGATATGAACGTCAGCTGGCTGTTCTCCGATAAGACAGGCACCAATGCAGACGCCGCTGTTCAGGCTGGCACAACCGCTTGGGACGCTTCCGCTTCTTGGGCATATACCAACCCGTTCGTCACCACAAATCTCGTCATCCCGAAGGGTACGCCCGCCGGCACCTATCAGTTTGACGTCCGCAAGGATCAGTATGTCAACGCAAAGGCACTGGAAAACGGTCTGACCGTTTACAGCAAGTCCTCCTGCTTCGGTGCAACCACTGAAAGCACGATGGATTTCCGTTCCGTTCCGCTGACCGTAACCGTTCAGGCTGAGACGCAGTGGGAGGATACCTACGAGATCGCAAATGCCGGCCATTACTACATCGTCGGTGATGTCTGCGGCAAGCCCGGCGAAATCGTTGAGGTTCCGATCTACATTTTCGGTGACACCGGCACAGCAGGCGCACAGATCTATCTCGATTTCGACACCAGCCTCACGCTCGATGAGTTCACCGATTCCAAGGATAAGCGCGCATATCGACTCGGCAGCCCGCTTTACAAGACCGAATCCAGACCGGTCACCTTTACCTTTGCTAAGGCACAGAATATGGTCGCAGAAAACGGTTCGATTCTGCAGATCATGAACATCGAGATTCCGGCGAACGCAAAGGACGGCGATATCTACGATATCAAATTCTACGAAGGCTCCGGCTATACGCTGAAGATCGTTGATATGGACGGCGAAAAGCTCCCTGTCAGCTTCTATAACGGCTCCATCACTGTCTCCTCCGACAGCAGCACCAAGCTCAACCGCACCGCTGTCAGCCTGACAGATATCGGTCAGACCACCAATCTCACGCTGTTCAACGCAACCGGCAGCGTAACATGGACCTCCTCTGACCCTGCCGTGGCAACCGTTGACCAGAACGGCTTCGTCAAGACAGTCGGCAAGGGCACAGCCGTCATCACCGCAAGCAACAACGGCACCAACTACACCGCAACCGTTAAGGTCGGCGGCCTGTTCGGTGACGTCAACCAGAACGGCGAAATCGGCTCCGATGACGCACAGCTCGTTCTCACGCACTATACCGAGACCATGGCTGGCAACACTTCCTCGCTGTCTGCTGCACAGATCGCCATCGCTGAGATCACCGGCGACGGTATCACCGATATCAGCGACGCACAGCTCATCCTCAAATATTATGTCGATAAGGTCGTTTCCGGTCTCGCCGGCACCAACTGGCGCGATGTCACCGGCAACCCCAACGCACCTGCCGATTATTGATTTTTTGAGAATATTTTAAAGGCAATACCGCACAGAGTTGGTGGTGCCATATATACAAACAGGGGCATTGCAAGTGCAGTGTCCCTGTTTTTTTGTATTTATATTTGATTTCGCGCTTCGCGCGACGAAGGGGCCTCGTCCCCAGAACCCATTTTTTTAAATGCAGCCCCAAAATAAAAGTTTTGATCAAACTTTTTCAAAAGTTTGTGGGGTCGAGGGGCAAAGCCCCCGGCGCACTCCGCAGAGTGCGAAACACTCTTAGCCTTGATAAGAGTTCGCGGGCTTGGGTGCCTACGATAGAGGCACC
>JAZNTW010000029.1:0-7794 GCA_045591925.1 Oscillospiraceae bacterium | reverse complement strand
GAACCCTAAGAGGCAAGGGGGAAACTCGTTACACTCGCATTCCCCCTTTCCCCTTAAGGTTTTCCCCTCGCGCTCCCCTTTCCTGATTCCCTTTCCCCCTAATTGCAGAGCCACGAAATAAACTGCTCTCCGCTGCGCAGTAAAAGAGAATTCTACTAAGCAGAGGGGAGAGAGTTAGAAAAGAGAGCGCACGAGAGGGGAGACCGGAGCGCGCGACGATTCCCCACGTTCTTGGAATGTCCATTTGACATGGAAGAAAGGAACCGCAATTTATCCAAGATATTCCGTGATTGATCATGAGGATTTACTTTCCCTTTTTGAAAACGATTATTTGCATGGATAAGGGTACACAAATTCATATTTTACACCGAATATCCTGCAAATGCTCCCAAGGAGACCGATTCTCTTTGGGGGCTGCTTTTTCCATGTGCGCGGTTTGACAAACAGCTGCGTTCATGCTATAATGAATTGATAACCCAATGATAAAAGAAAGGCGGATTTCCGCATGACAATCGCTTTTGCGCCCCCCGTTCTCTCCAACCGCGCCGCGTTTTCTGAGGCTGCGGCATACTCCAAAGCCATCGAAAACGACTGCTCCTTTGTGAACCTCTATCTGCTCCGCGAAAAATACGGCATCGAAATCGCGTTCTCGGATTCCATGGTGCTGCGGCGCTATCAGTGCGGCTTCCGCAAGGATTCCTATGGCTTTCCACTCGGCAACGGCGACCTCCGCACCGCAATCCGTTTGCTGTATCAGGACGCTGCTGCGCGAAAGCTGCCGTTTCGTCTCACGATGCTCAACATGGCGCAATGTGACTGGCTCGCGGACGCCTATCCCGATTGCTTTACCTTTACCCCGGCTGCGGACTATACCGAATATCTCTATCTGCGTGAAAATCTGGCTTCACTCGCTGGCAGCCGTTATCACGGAAAACGCAATCATATCTCGCAATTCTGGCGCGCTTGTCCCGATGCCTATATCCAGCCTCTCATCCCCGAAAACGTCGCATTTGCACTCGAAATCGCTGATCAATGGCTCATGGCGCGGCATGACCCCGATACCCCGTCGCTCCAATATGAACGAAGCTGTATCGCTGAAGCTGCCGCAAATCTCGACGCGCTCGGCATCTCCGGATTATTGCTCTATGCGGACGGTCAGCCGATTGGTATGACGATGGTTTCTGAAATCTCCGAGGGGATTTTCGATATCCATTTTGAAAAGGTCATCCCAAATTATCCGCACGCCTGGCCGGTCGTTGCAAATGAAATGGCGAAATGTCTCTCTGGCGCACAATATCTCAACCGTGAGGAGGATTTGGGCGAAAACGGGATGCGCACCTCAAAGCAATCCTATCGCCCCGATCTGCTCCATGAAAAATTCATTGCCGAGTGGCATGGAAAGGAAGCTGATTTATGTTAAGCGCAATTCTATCCGCAAAAACCTGCGCAAACTGCAAAAATTGCTGCGTATTCGAGGAAATCAGCGCATGGGAGCTGCCGACTTTTTCAGCAGATTCCGCAGCCCGTCTTGCAAATCGTCCCGAATATACCGTCAGACAGGAGCATGACAGATTCCGTATCACGCTCCCCTATGACGAAACACATTCGGCGCAGCCCTGTCCGTTTCTCAATCCACAGACCGGCTGCACCCTGCCGCCCGATGAAAAGCCCTTTGCCTGCTCCATCTGGCCTGTCCGGCTGATGCGCGACCCCGATTCCGGTGCGCCGCGGCTCGCCCTCTATCAGGGCTGCTCCGGTGTTCCGGCAACGCAGCATCCTCAGCTCGATCAGCTGCTCACAGACGGTCTGCGCGACAGAATTTTTGCAGAAGCCGAAAAAGATGCTTCGCTGATTCTTCCCTATCATCCCAATTATCGCTTTTTATAAAGGAGAATTCATATGCAGCAATTTCCGCAGCCGGAAGCCGTATTCCGGTATTTTTCCGAACTCTCAACCATTCCGCACGGCTCCGGTCACACCGAACATATCCGGCAATGGCTGCTCGATACTGCAAAACGGCTTTCCCTTGACGCCACAAGTGACGAAATCGGCAATGTCATCATCCGGAAACCTGCGTCCGCAGGCTATGAGAACCATCCGACTGTGATTTTGCAAGGGCATATGGACATGGTCTGCGCAAAGCTCCCGGAATGCACCAAAAATATGGAGACTGAGGGGCTGGAGCTCGTCTGGACGGACGAATTCCTCTCCGCTGACGGCACGACCCTCGGCGGTGATGACGGGATCGCGATTGCCTATGCGTTTGCGCTGCTCGAATCCGATACGCTGCCCCACCCGCCGCTGACTGTCGTTGTGACCGTTGACGAGGAAACCGGCATGGATGGTGCAACCGCGCTCAGTCCCGACGCACTGAATGGTACCTATCTCATCAATCTGGACTCCGAGGAGGAGGGCATCTTTACCGTCGGATGCGCCGGCGGTGTGCGCTGTCATCTGCAATATCCCGTCGCGCGAACTGCCCCGGTGGGCGATTTTCTGCGGATTACCGTTTCCGGGCTGGTCGGCGGTCACTCCGGTGCGGAAATTCACAAGCCGCTGCTGAATGCAAATGTTGTCATGCGGCAGCTCCTTTGTGCAGTCAAGGCGCCGTTTTGTCTTGCGGCATGGGAGGGCGGCATCCGTGACAATGTCATCCCGACCGATGCGACCGTGACAATCTGCTGTGCCGCAGAACAGATCGCCGGCATCGAACAAAGCATCCGTTCGGAAGTACAACTGCTTCGCCTTGCATATCCGCATGAAACAACATTTCACATTGAAATTGTCAAGGCAACCGATTGCGCGTATGATTCTGTTCTCACGGAGGAATCCACGCGAAAGCTGCTCCATGAACTGCACAAGCTGCCAAACGGCGTGCAAGCCATGAACGAAAAGCTACGGATGCCCGAAACCTCGCTCAATCTCGGTATTTTTACGCTTGAGGGCTCGTCCATGTGCGTAGACGCGCTGCTGCGAAGCGGCGTCAATGCTCAAAAGGACGCACTTGCGCAAAAATTACACCAGCTTGTTGAAGCAGCAGGCGGCAAAGCATCCGATTCCGGCAGCTATCCTGCTTGGGAATATGTGCCGGACACTGCGCTCGAACAAATCGCTGCCGAGGTGTTCCGGACAATGTTCAGCAAGCAGCCCATCATTCAGACCATCCACGCAGGACTGGAATGCGGCATTCTCAGCGACAAAGCGCCGCAGCTCCAATGTCTCTCGATTGGTCCGGATATTTTTGATATTCACACGCCGCGTGAACGGCTCTCGCTCGCCTCGGTCGAGCGGACTTGGCAATTTTTACTTGCGCTGCTCAAGGCGCTTTGATAGCTTGGAGGATTTTTTATGCGTTTTCTGCACCTCGCAGATCTGCACCTCGGAAAGATTCTGCATAAACAAAATCTGCTCGAAGATCAGGCATATATCTTGCAGGAGATTCTGCGCATCGCGGATGAACGGCAGATTGACGCGGTTCTCATTGCCGGCGATGTCTATCAGCGGAATGTTCCCTCCGCGGAGGCAATGACTCTGTTTAGCAATTTTATCACAGAATTTACAAGACGAAAACGCCCCTGCTACATCATCAGCGGCAATCACGATTCTGCGGAACGGATTGCGTATCTTTCACCGCTTGCAGAGCTTTCGCAGGTCTATATCTCCGGTGCGGATACGGCGAATATCTATCAGTTTTCCTGCAAGGACGAATACGGCGACATCGTTCTGCATCTGATGCCGTTTACTACTCCCATGCAAATGCGCGCAGCTGCGCCGGAATCAGCAGATGAGATTCAAAATTATAACGATGCGGTTCGGATTCTCATGCAAAAATTCCCTATTGATAAATCGAAACGAAATATCATGCTGGCACATCAGTTTTTAACGGGTGCGCAGGTCTGTGATTCCGAGGAGCTTGCCATCGGCGGGCTTGACAATGTTTCCACCGCGCTCTTTGATGATTATGATTATGTTGCGCTCGGTCATCTGCACGGGCCGCAGCAGGTCACCAGACCCCAAATCCGCTACGCCGGCTCACCGCTTGCCTATTCGTTCTCGGAGGTGCATCAGCATAAGTCCGTCACCATCGTGGATTTGCGCGAAAAAGGCAATGTCACAATCGAAGCCGTTCCGCTGAATCCGCTGCGGAAGATGCAGGTTCTCAGCGGCAGCTTTGCCGAGTTGATGCAGATGCCGCGCTGTGAGGATTATGTGCAGCTGACCGTGACCGACAGCGTTCCCCCTGTAAACGCTGCCCGTGCGCTGCGAACCGTCTTCCCGAACTGTCTGCAAACGCTGTTCTCCCAAAATGCGGACGCGCCCGAATCGTTCCATACCAATCAAACCATGCCGCAAACCTCCGATTTTCTCACGATGCTGCAAGAATTTTATGCCGCACAGCATGACGGTGCCGCGCTCTCCGATACACAAACGCAAATTGTCCGGACGCTTCTGGATGAACTGAATCAGAAGGAGGGTGCGCAATGAAACCGAGAATTTTGACGATGCAGGCATTCGGTCCCTATGCGCAGAAAACCGTTGTCGATTTTACAATGCTCGAACGTGACGGTCTGTTTCTGGTCTGCGGCGCGACCGGTGCCGGTAAAACCACGATTTTTGATGCGATCGCCTATGCGCTCTTTGGCGAAGCAAGCGGCGGTCCGGAGCGCAGAAACGCCGACAGCTTTCGCTCCGATTATGCACAGCCAGACACCGAAACCTTTGCAGAACTCGAATTTGAACATTGCGGCAAAATTTTCATCGTCCGCAGAACGCCGGAATATCTCTGTCCCAAAAAATCCGGCAGCGGCATGAAAACTGCCAAGCGGACTGCAATGCTTCGTCTGCCCGATGGAAAAATCCTCGAAAATCTGAAAGAGGTCAATGCAAAAATCCAAGAGCTGATCGGACTGACGCGCGTGCAGTTTGCGCAGACGGTCATGATCGCACAGGGCGATTTCCGCAAAATCCTCACCGCGCCCTCATCCGACCGCAAGGCGATTTTTCAAAAGCTGTTCGGGACGGTGCGCTATGCCGAGTTTCAGGATATGCTCTCGGCAATGGAATCCAACGCAAAATCGCAGATTTCTTCGCTTGAACAGGAAATTCTGCTGACCGTCCGCGACCTGATTCTTCCCGATGATGCAACAGAATATCCGGATGAACTGGTTCATCTAAAGGATGAGCCGGAATATGCCGAGCGTGTCATCGCACCACTCAAAAAGATTTGTCAGGCGCAAAATATTCTGCTCGAAGAACTGCTCCGCGACCATGAAGCTGTCACCGAACAGCGTGAACATACTGCGAAAACTGCCGATTTTGCAAAGCAGCAAAATCAGCTTCTAAAGGATTTATCCGCTGTCTCTGCACAGCTTGAACAGCTCGATGCACAGGCGGTGGAAATGCAGCGCCTCAGTGAAGCATTAGACCGTTCTCGTCATGCCGACGCACTGCTCCGCGATTATCAGGCATCGGTTCATTCGGCGCAGCAGCTTGACCAGGCGCGTGACATGATGAAGAAACACACGGAAATGCTGCCAAATCTCGCAGAGGCAAAACAGCAAGCCGCACAAGCCCTCGCAGACGCGCAGGCTGCCGCCGAAGTGATTCCAAGTCTACAGGAGCAACGCGCCAATTTGCTGAAATGTGCGGAGCTACTGCGAAAAAGTGCCGCCATGCGCGATCAGCACAGACAGGCTGCCTCTCTGCTCTCTGCAAAATCCACCGCGTATCAGGCAGCAGCCGATGCAGAACGCCGCTGCATGGACGCCTATCACGCCGGTCAGGCAGGTCTGCTTGCCGAAGCCCTGAAGCCCGATGCGCCATGTCCGGTCTGCGGTTCGACTGAGCATCCTGCACCCGCCGTCCGGACAGACCACACGCCAACTGATGCGGAAGTCACGCAGATTCGTCAGAAAACCGGTGACGCACTCGCTGAGTTTGTCAAGCAAAAGCAGACGGTCGAGGAACGCCGCAGTCAGCTTGATGCACTGCTTGCCGAGCTGCAAAGCTGCTGTGACGGTCAGATTCCCACGGAACAGTCGCTTCATTCCGATACAGAAGAACTGGAACGCAAGATTCTTTCATTGACAGAGACCTTGAACAGTGCACAGGCGCGTCACACCAAAGCCGAGCGCGATGAGGCAATCAAGCGTGCAGCTGCGCGTGAGGCAACAGAGCATTGTGACCGTGCAGCCGAAACCGCAGCGCAATTTCAGACTAAATATACCGAGGCGCTGGCTGCTTCGCTATTTGCCGATGAAACAAATTTTCTCTCTGCGGTCATCGAACCGGATACGCAGATCCGTCTGCGGAATCAGGTTCAGCAATTTCTCGAACGGCGCAATACACTGCGCGGTCAGCTCGAACATTTGCGCGCACAATGCACCATCACAGAGCCGATGCCGCTTGCCGAAATCGAAGCCGATATTCTGTCTCTGAATGAAAACTTAGTTTCTCTAACGCGCGCAGTCAAGCAAGCGGAACGGATTTCCACTACAAACAACACCGTCCTCGAACGCCTGATTCCACTTGCAAAAGCACGCAAAGACGCGGTTTCCTACGAAAAACAGCTCCGTGAACTTTATTATACGGTCAGCGGTCAGCTTGCCGGTAAAACAAAAATCAGTCTCGAAGCCTATGTGCAGCAATTCTATTTCCGTCATGTCGTCACGGCGGCAAACAAGCGGCTTCGCTTCCTGACAAATGACACCTATTCGCTGCGCTGCAAAAATACAACCGAGCAGAAGCAAGCCCAGACCGGTCTTGATCTCGAAGTGTTCGACAGCGGTACGGGTGCTTGGCGCGATGTATCTTCGCTGTCCGGCGGTGAATCGTTCCTTGCATCTCTCGCGCTTGCACTCGGTCTTTCCGATGTCGTGCAGGCACAAAGCGGCGGTATCCGTCTCGATGCGATGTTCATTGACGAGGGATTCGGTTCGCTCGATGAAAATTTGCTCGCACTCGCCATGCAGATGCTCTCAAAACTCGCGGATGGCTCGCGGCTCATCGGTGTGATCTCGCACGTCGCAGAGCTGCGTGAGGCTATCCCTGCGCAAATCGTTATCTCAAAATCCGAAACCGGCAGTGTGCTGCAAATGCGGATATAGGTGTCTCCGACGGATTGGAAATGGGGCTATCGCGCACGCTGCGCAGTGAGTTTACATAGCAAACTCACCCCACCCCTCGCTGGGGATATTAGCCCCAGACCCCGTGTTTCTGAGGTAATATGGCATAACGCGCTACCAGTAGACATTTCAAAATATTAGATAATCATTCTAATAATATAAAACGGCGTCTGCGAATTGCAGTGTCCCTGTTTTTTTGTATTTATATTTGATTTCGCGCTTCGCGCGACGAAGGGGCTGCGCCCCCTCGACCCCCAGATGTGCTGCACTCGTATTCCCCTTTCCCCTAAAGAAAATTCAAGTCAGCAGAGGGAAAACCGGAGCGCAACGACGATTCCCCTCGTTCTTGGGTTGTCCCTCTCGCATTCGTGCTCCGAGCAGATGCGCAGGGCGAGGGGAGAACCCCAAGAGGAAAGAGGGAAACTCGCTTCACTCGCATTCCCCCTTTCCCCTTAAGGTTTTCCCCTCGCGCTCCCCTTTCCTGATTCCCTTTCCCCCTTAATTGCAAAGCCGCGAAATAAGCTACTCTCCGCTGCACAGTAAAAGTAAATTCAACTCAGCAGAGGGGAGAGAGTTAGGAAAGAGAGAGCGCGAGAGGGAAAACCTAAGAGAGAGGGGAGACCGGAGCGCAGCGACGATTCCCCTCTCTCTTGGGTTGTCCCTTTCGCAT
>JAZNTW010000028.1:0-8544 GCA_045591925.1 Oscillospiraceae bacterium | reverse complement strand
ATTTTTGCAAGGAAGATAAGCCAAAGAATCAAGTTTGCGGATATACGGCTGAAATTCTGACCAAAGAGTACAATCTGTCTCCCCTTGAAGCATACAGCTACTTAGTGTATTTCATCGAAGACCCGGAGCGTGCAGAGGCTGATTTGAAAGCCGGTTTGCCGCCGAAGGCTTTATCTGAGATTTGAAAAATTGATGGACCAAGAGGAGATACAAGGAAATGAAATGAAAGTTCCCGAAGAAGTACGTGAAAATGCTAATGTGGTACTCAACGATATACTATTGGGAAAAATCACATTGCCTTAAAGAAATTTACTCGTATTGATGGATATTCTGCAACAAAGGCGTTTGCCAGTGTTACCCTTGACGGAATGTTCGCCGTGCATGGTCTGCGTGTTATGGAGGGCGAAAAGGGCAGATTTGTCAATATGCCGTCCACCTCCTACAAGGACAGGGACGGTAATACCCAGTACAATGACACCTTCCATGCCATTACCAAGTCCGCCCGTGAAGCCATCAATCAGGCAGTTCTGAATGCTTATGAATTCACTCTTCAGCATACGCAGGCAACGGAGATTGATGTACAGCCGACCGAGGATGAGGAAGAAATGGAGGAACCTGAACCCGAAATGTCTATGTAATCTGCAAAAGAAAAGCTGTGTAACTTGGTGCTAAGGTAGAAGTTTCGGAAAAAGACTGGATTTGCAAAACTTCTTGTGATATGGTATAATTACAATATACCAAGGAGGGATTGCGATGAAAAAATCCTTACTGCTTCTGCTGTTGTGTGCAGGAATTCTGACCGGCTGTGGTAATCAGGCATTGCCTGCAGAGCCGACGGAAACCTCGACGGTGAGTCAGACAACATCAGCTGTGCAGGCCGCAGAGCAAAGCACAACAACTACCACAACAATAACCGAAGGGATACCCGAAGTCACTGAAACTTGTTCGGAAGTGATCTCATCGGTTACAACGGTCACAGAAACCAATACAGCGACGGAAGAAATTCCGAATGATACCGAAAGTGCCACAACCACAGCTGCTGTGCAGGAGGAAGAATCACCTGCTGTACAAAGCACAACCACCAAGCTGATTGTGGCAACAAAGGTAACTACCACAACAAAGCCTTCGACTACCACCAAGGCAACAACTACAACCAGAGCAACCACTATCACGAAAGTAACAACAACTACACCTGTTACAACTACGGAAAGAACAGAATCGGAGATAACAGATAGTAATTTGTATGGATACTGGTATGACATCTCGGATAGGCTTGATGATCCTATACTGGACTGGACAAGGATAACGTTCCAAATAGGTGGTTTTATCGATGAAGGAATTGCTTATAGTGATTTATACCACATTGGCAAAACATTCGGTGGAACGGACTATGAAAAGGCTGTGACAGTTTGTCAATATGCGTATGACCTTGGAGGTCACAGCTGCATCGAATATGCATTAAATGCTTACTTCCTTGCCAAAGGTGCAGGACTCGAATGCTATATCGCCCGATCCACAAAGTATGATTGGTATGGTCACGTTGCAAACATCATCAGAATGGATGGAAAATACTATTATATGGAACCGCAGGGAAATATTGTAGGATCTCCTCACACCTATGCTGCAGGCGGTAACGGAGTCAGTTATCCGAATGGTTTGGATATGGTAACAGACATCTATGACAATCGGGTTTATGTTACAATTTCAGACGAATGGTACAACTAAACAATGAAAAGAGTCGAGCAATCGACTCTTTTTCTTTGCCAAAATGAAGAAGGAGTGATGCGTGAATGTTTAAGAACAACAAAATCATCAAGAAGATCGGCGCAGGGTTCATGGCTGGACTCTGCGCCTTTTCTATGCTCGGCACTTCTATGGGAGGTGCTATGACTGCCAAAGCAGAATATATTGCAGGCACTGAAAATCCTGCTTTTCCTACCGTGGATGAGGTAATCTTTCAGGCAGCAACACTGCTGGGCTCTCCCTATGCGTTCGGCTGTAAGGGATATACAGGTATCTACTATCAGGACAGCTACAAGCCCCTCGATACAGAGTTTGTCCGTAATCAGGGAATTGACTGTTCGGGACTTGTATACTACACCCTTACCCATCTCGGCTTTAAGACTACAGGCTTTAGCTGGAACAACCCTGTTCCTGTTGACACAAACCATTGGTTGAGTGTAAACGACGACTGTACAATCACCTATAACGGTGTTACAACCAAGGTAGATGTGGAGAAAATGAGTCTTCCCACACCTGCGGATTCCGATGCGGCGGTAACCTATGAATATTGGGAGTGCGAGGATGGCTCGACCATTACCCCCGGCTCTGTAGTTGTTGCCAATAAGACGGGAACAGATCACGCATGGATCTATATGGGTGAGTTTGATTCCAGAGATGAGGTTGTCAGCTATCTGAAAAACATCGGTGTACCCGAAACGCTCATCACAGCACAGACCGTAGGCAGCGGCAATGGTGGCGGTGGCAAGCACTGGCGTATCGAATCCAACGGTTCGCAGGGTGTTGTTATCAACAACAATGTAGACGGCAAGAGCAGCAGTGCTTTTGAGTGTTCTGCTTTCAGAATCACACAGCGTGAAGTCAATTTTGTAATTCAGAAAGTTCTGAAGAAAGACAACACGGTTGTGATTAACGGCAAAAGTAATGTAGATGGATCACAAGCAATCTATGGTGTTTATACCGAGAAAGAATGTGTCAACAAGGTTGCTGAAATTACAATCGGCACAGATGGTACGGGCTCTATTGAGCTTCCCAATGCACAATACTATGTCAAGGAAATCTCCGCACCGACCGGTTATGATCTTTCGGATGAAGTATTTGCACTGAATGCTAACAAAAACACACTGGTTACCGAAGAAGTAACCACAGGCACAATTAAAATCAACAAAACTGCTGAAGATGGCATTGTTGCAGACAGAGAATTCAAGGTTACAGGCTCCGATGGTTCTTCCTATACCAAGAAAACCAATGCGGCAGGTGTAGCAGAATTCAGTGGTCTCAAGGTGTACGATGTGGATGCCGGAAAGGCAATCACTTACACCATCAACGAAATCAATGTAGAAACCCGTTACGAAACACCGAAGGCACAGAACGTAACGCTCACAAGCGGTGCAGTAGACCTTACGGTTACAGCAAACTTCGTCAACGAGCTGAAAACAGGTTCTATCCGCATCAATAAACAGTCTGAGGACAATCAGAACGGCGACAGAACCTTCACAATCACAGGCAACGGTGAAACCTATCGCTGTCCGAATTCAAAGGTTGTGGAAACGAAAATGATTCCCGATTACGAGCTTGAATTCAGAGGCGTGGCAAGGCAAGATGGCATGGAGCTTGACCGGAATGATTCATAGCCTCATTGTACCTGCCGCGATACCTATTTATAATACGATGGCGCATGGCAATATTGTTCTTTTATTCATAATTTACGGCACGATAATATTTGTGTTTATTGTAAAATTGCCATTTGGTATTTTGATTTTCCTTTTACTTTCTTAATTTTCATGAAGAAATGGTGACAAACGCACAGCAATAAATGACAAAAACACAGCAAAATATAAGTAGCGCAATATCGTTTTATCTGGTAAAATAACATTCAAGATACAGCAAATGCTGTATCAACAACAAAATATTTTTTACATAAAGGAGTATCAATCATCATGAACAAGCATCTTAAGAGACTCACAGCATCCATCTCCGCGCTCTGCATGGCGGCAACAATGTGCGGCGCAATTACTGCAAGCGCAGCAACCCTCTATCCGAAGACTGTTATGACAAAGACAGTTACGCTCTGGAACAAGTATGCAAACAAGAACATTACACTCCAGTGCAGCACAAGCAAGTCCGACTATCAGGACTACCTCTATCAGCCGACCAGAGGCATCAAGGTTATCGACACCGTATCTACTTCCAGAGCGGATTTCGCTAAGGTCGGTGATGTCTTGAAACTTCATAATGACAATTATGAAAAAGCACAGGCAACACAGATCGCACTTTACAATGCAAACAAGGCTTATGATTACTTCAAGAATCTTGGCTACACTTACGGCGACTTCTCTGTTGCGCTCGCAAATACCGAATGTGATAACGCATGGCTTGACACCGCTAACGAAACACTGTTTTTCGGTACTGGCTCCAGAAGCCAGAGCACTGCGAACTCGGTTAAGTTCCTCGGCTCCGCAACGGACGTTTTCACCCACGAATATATGCACCTCATCACCTACAGAACGCTCGGTTGGGACAACAATGACAGCGTTGAGACAAAGGCACTGATGGAAGCATACAGCGACATCATGGCTGAGCTTGCTGACGAGCGTGGTGACTGGAAGGTTGGCGCAACTGTATTCACCAACAATAGCTCCAGCAAGAACTACTGCTACCGTAACCTCGCAGATCCGAAAAACACAAAGAACCCTGACGGCTCCGGCACAAGCTATCAGATTCACTACGGTACATGGCAGAAGTACAAGGGCCATGCAAGCAGCCCGAATCCGGAATATGCAGGCTCCACTGTTATTTCTCATGCTGCATATCTGATGCACGAGAAGGGCTACAGCAACCAGACCCTCGCTAAGATCTGGATGAAGTCCCTTTCTAAGTATGACAAAACCAGCAATTTCACCTTCACAGATTGCAGAGAGGCATTCCAGGAAGCTGCTATTGAGGTGCTCGGTCAGACCGGCGGCAGATACTACATGACTCAGGTCTTCGATCTGATGTCTGCTTTTGATGAAGTTGGCGTATATTGATTTTAATTTATTAACAAACAGCAAGCCGCGAGATTTCAAACGTCTCGCGGCTTCTTTTGCATGAGGGTGGCCATTTGATTGATTTGCTGTCACCGCCCACCCATCCTGTCATCCGGAAGTGAGCGTATTATGTCAAGGGTAGGCACTGCATTTTGTCAAGGCAGTGCGCCTGCCGGTGACGATGTTGCAAAGTTTTTAGCGATCTTTTCGCAGAATCACCATCCCTTGCTTGTAAGCGCAGCAGCGGCATTGCTGGTTGTAGTTTTGGCAACTGTAATGATAAAGAAAGGGATTATTTAGAGATTTATCTCAATGATAAAAGAACGCTAAACGCGGCGCATCACATGATGAATCATATAAAAGCAGCTCCCACAGATTGTTCCGTGGGAGCTGCTCTTATATGCGTCTGAATTTGATATCTCATTGTACCGCTTCGGATTTTGGCAGCCATGGCAGACGTACCACCACCGGCACACGCATCACCAAATCCTCCGGCACAGACTGCGGCGGCTCAACAAAATCCGGAACCGTCACGCAGGCAACCGGCAAAGAGAGCAATTCCGAAAGCGTATCGCAAAGCGGCATACTCTCCGCAATCATTTCCTGCGTTGTTTCCATGCCAAGATTTGTGTTATTGACAATATGCGTCAGCTTCATACGGCTTGTGCGTTCGATGCCGCGCAGATATTCTACAGCTTCTTCTGCCGTGCGCGTCAGGTAACGCCGGAACGATACAACGCCCAGCATATCCAGCTCATCTGTTTCCGCATAGCTATTCAGTACGTGCGCATATCTGCCGAGCGCGACCGCACCATCCTCATCGCCGCCGACATCAATAATCAGATGTCCATCCTCTACGGCAAGTCCGCCGAGGTCAAACTGCACACTCGGAATATCGACATTCGTATTGGCATAATCCGGTGCACGCAGCGTAATGCCGCGCTTTGCAAATGCTTCTTTGAAATCCGCAGTCCGAAAATAAGGATTGACCAAATCAAAATCCACAACCGTAACCTTTTTGCCTTCCGCCGCAAGCGCAAGTGCAAGCGCTGTGGAAAAATTTGTTTTTCCCGAACCGAAATGTCCGGTCACAACGATAATTTTCTTTGGCTGATACATCCAATCACTCCTTTATCCTAATATGCTTATTATATCATGTCCGAAGCGGAAAATCAAGTTTCCACAGGCAAAAAAATTGGACTGCCGAGGCAGTCCGTCTGTACATCTCAAATCAACATATTAGGGAATAGGGAAATAGAAATTGGAAAATGGGGGTTGAAATCAATCCGGAAGCGGTGTTCCGCTTCACTGATTGCATTATATTCCCGAAAGTTTAAAATAACCTGAAAACATAGATTAAATTGCTGTTAATTGGCAATTAGAGCAAAAATCAATATTCATATCGCAATAATTGAGGAGTTATGGCGCTTCATTTATCATGAAATCTGCAAATTATGCGCTTAATCTGCAAATTCTGCTGCCAGCATGAACAGCAGCATTCCACAGAGTGAAAGATTCCATATTCCGGTGTGATACATCCAAAATAAAATCAATACAACAGTCCCGATCGCCATACCAAGCAGAAGCCGCCGCGGCAGCTTCACGGCACGCGTCAAAAAGCATTGCTCCAAACACGCATACAGCAGCGCACCGCCGTCCGTACTGCGAAACGGCAGCAGATTAAACCAGCAGAGCGATAAATTAGCAGCCGCCGCTTCCGGCATTCCAAGCCGATAGAATCCGGCAGCCGCCGCAAGATTTGCAATCGGGCCGGAAAGTGCAATCACCGCAAGCAACCTCAATGGCAGCACAGCAGTACCGTCTGTCTCCAATCGCAGTCCTGCCGCGGAAATCCGCATCAGTGCCGGTTGTTTGCCAAGCATCGCAATCGCAAGCAGATGCGCGCATTCATGAAGCAGACAAGCCGCTGCCATCCGACAAATCGCAATCGGGGAAAGATACATCGAAAGCAGCGCAAACAATGCCGGTGCAGTAAAATCGAGCGCGAATTTCAGCCCGAACAGTTCAAAACAAACCATGCTTTGATATCTGCGGCAATCGCCGTAAGCTCCGGACTGTTTTCAGCAATCGCGTGCCATTCCGCCAACAATTCATTGCAATAAGCCGGCGCACACAAATGCAGCACAAATACGCCAATGCAAATCAATACAACAAGAATCCCCTGTGTGGCAAAAACGTCACACAGGGGAGCATTCAATTCAGGTTGAGCCATATGCAATCCCCTCCGTAGGAAAGCATATGCGGCGGCAGCCCATCCTATGCAAAGCAGAATGGGTTATCGGTCTGATTTTCTGACATACCGTTTTCGTCTCACAGAAAGCGATTCCGGCAGCCGGATACGGTATTTGTCAAATGCGCCAGATTCCGCTTGTTTTCGAAGAAATTCATTCAGCTCCGCGCCGATAAACCAGATATACACACAGGTATACAGCCAAATCAAAATCATGACAACGCCAGCCAGTGAACCGTATACATAAGAATATCGTTCGATGGAGCGTTCGAGAAACAAGCCATAAAGCGCTGCTGCAATCCGCCACGCCGCCGCAGTCAGGCACGCACCCGGAAATTCATAGCGAAATCTTGTTTTTCTGCTCGGCAGAAACACATAAGACAACCAGAATAAAACCAGCAGCAATGCCGGTGCTGCAAGATTGCGAATCAGACCGAGAAGCAATTCAAGAAGCACAAAATTCGGTGAGTGTTCGAGTATCAGCGATACCAACCGTGTACCGAACGTATACATCACGATCATTGCGACAAATATCATGCAGAGCGCGACGGTATACAGGCAGCCGATGAGGCGCAGCACCATCTGCGTTCTGGTTTCCTGAACGCCATAGGCTGTGTTAAAGCCGTTCATCAGTGCTTGAATCAAACGCGAGGCTGACCAGACCAGAAACAGGATCCAAGCCGCTCTGGTCGCGCCGATATACGCATTGTAGTAGCCATCAATCAGCGCCGTACCAATCGTTTGATAGCGTTCCGGCATCAGCCAACCCATCAATTCACGCAGCGTATCTGCATCCAGAAACGGGAGTGCTCTGCCAGCCATGCAAATCAGCGTCACAAACGGAAATCCTGCAAGCAAAAAATAAAAGGTTACCTGTGCGGCATATGCAGAAAGATGATCGGCGGAAAATGTTTTTCCGGCAGCGGATAGAAACCGTCCGAATGCTCGAAGCTGCTGTCCGATTCTCACACAGAATCCCTCTGCCGCTGCAAGGCAGCCTGTCGGATACAGGGCTTATTCAAACTCGTATTTATCACCAAATTCTTTGCGGAATTGCTCGAAAATGCGATTGTTCAGCGCGTCGTCAACAACAGCGTCGTAATGCTCGGAATCCATGCCGAGATCAACGACCTCGACAATCACAACGCCGCCCTCCTCGTCGTCGTCATCCTGCGGCAGAAGCACCGCATAGGGCTTTGCGTCAACCGTTACCAGTTCCAGAAAGCGGAATGTCACGGCATTGCCGTCCTCGTCCTCCAGAATGACAATATCGTCATCCAGTTCTTCCTGAGCAGCCGGATTCTTCTGTTCCATATCCATACAAAATACATCTCCTTACGAAAATTTAAGGCAATACCGCACAGAGTTGGTGGTGCAGATACGCAGTCAGATTTTTCGTCAGAATGTATAGAAATGACGCCGCTGGGCTGACGCCCAGCAAGGAATTTCTGTGCAAGATGGCGGAAAATATGCAAGTAGATGTGCCGCCAAGCCGTAAGGCGGACTTTGCGCGGTGTTGCCTTA
>JAZNTW010000027.1:0-14638 GCA_045591925.1 Oscillospiraceae bacterium | reverse complement strand
GCGGAAAGCGATACCCCCTCCCAAAAAATCTTCACCGTCACACCTTCGGAAATGATCATGACCGAAGGAGAAGTGTGCAGGCTGACCGTAACAGTCGCTCCTGAATATGCAGAGGGTGCTTCTGTATATCTGTATTCATCGAATCACAAAACGCTTGTCTCGAATGACGGGATTGTGACTGCATACAGCTGCGGGAAAGAAAGCATTGCAGTGTATGTTTCGGTTCCGGATGACAGTTCCGATATTGGAATGCGTACATATGATCAGGAAGTAAAGATTCAGGTGCAGCCAGATGAAACGCTTCCGGCAGAAACCCGTTCCGAATTAGACAGACTGCAAGCACAGTCACCGATTGGCGATTATCAGCGCAGAACACTGGAACTGCTCGGAATTCTGGATGAAAACGCACCGCGCATTACGACGGAACAAGTCGATGAAATTCTGCAAAGCAACGCGACACCCGAAGAAATGATTGAAAAAATCAACGAAATACACGGATATCCGGATTATATCTGGCGAGGCGATCCCGGAAGCTGCGTATATTGGCTGGATGAAACAGGCAGCGATAAAATCAGTATCGACGGTAAAGCAATGTTTTTCAGGTCTAAAGTATATGATGACGGAACCGTAAAAGAAATAACATCGCTGTATCCGCCACAAATTGATTCCGGGACAATTACCGGCCCTTTAGATACCACGGATCGATCATACATAATATATAATCAGATTCCGTATGATGATATCAATCCGGTGAAAGGCGATGCAAACCATGACGGCGTATTTAATATGGCTGATATTGTCACACTGCAAAAATGGCTGATGAATGTTCCGGAAACAAAGATGATCAACTGGGAAATGGTAGATTTTAATCAAGACAGAAAGCTGAATGCGATTGATCTTACACTTATGAAACGCAAATTGCTCTATAAATAGTCTTTCGTTCATGAAAAAACGCCGATTATGACGGTGATGGCATGACAACAATCCTCGATGTGACCGCGATCCTCAGAAGAATCGCAAAGCTCGATTGATACACAGATTCTTCATGACAAATAGATAAAATCAGCCGCCGGTGTGCTTTGGACACATCGGCGGCACTATTACTATTTCGTATACTGCGGAAATCTGATCTGAATCGCCTGCCAATAGTAAGGCGCATAGTCGCAGCTGAACAATTCAGCCGGTGACAGTCGCTCTGGATCGTCAGTCCAAGTGGTGCTGTCAGTAAACAGATTGAATGCCAGGCGTGTCGTTTTCATACTCGTTCCGGTCTGCCATGCAGCAGCGAGGGCATCGGAATGGATGCAGCCGTCCTCGAAATCATAGAGAGCTCGGATATGATCGCGGCAAACTGGATCCCGCGCAACCAAATATGCGAACGCTGCACGGTTCGTATCCCAGTCCTCAGCTGCCATACCTATTCGAAAATATATGTATTTTTAAAATTGCCATTTAAGTTTTTTAGAGTTTTGTCGTCATTAATAAATGAAGGCAAAACGCAAAGGCGGTGATTGCCATAGATGATAAAAGAATTCTTTTAATGCTAAACAATAGAGATGAACAGGCGCTTATAGAAACTACTGAGAAATATGGTGCGCTCTGTCGATCAGTTGCGCGTAACATCCTAGAAAATGAACAAGATGCAGAAGAATGTCTAAATGATGCACTTTTGCAGATTTGGAACACAATTCCTCCTGCACAGCCAAAAAACTTCTGCGCATACCTATTAAAAATCGTCCGAAACAACGCACTTGATCGATGCAAAGCAAAAAATCGAAATAAACGTGGAAAAGGGCAAAATCCCGCATCACTTGACGAATTGTCAGAATTACTTCCTGCTTCGGATAATGTACTCTGCGAGTTGGAACAGCGTGAATTGCTTTCAGCAATAACGAGATTTCTTCAATCACTATCAAATAAGCAGCGAGCTTTGTTTATACGAAGATATTGGGGATTCTCTTCGTTTTCTGATCTCGCAACCGAATTCGGGATGAGTGAAAACAATGTTCATGCAACATTATCGCATATCCGAAAAAAATTGCAAACATATCTAAGAAAGGAAGGGTTGCTGTGAATGAATGGGATCTTTCCAGGCTATTGAATCAACTTCCGGATGATATGCTTACTTCTGTATATACTTCAAAATATGTAACACGGAAAAAAATATGGTATATCACTTCACCTATTGCTGCTTGTCTTATTCTGATAATCTCTGCGGCTATCTACCCGAAACTGCGGATTCAGACACCGGAGATCACAGAGCCGCCTGCTGCAACCATCACAACGGAAACAACTGCACAGAATACCGCTGAGACAACTGCCGTGACTATGTATACAACTGCTGTCAGACAGGATGCGACATATCAGACAACAGCGGAAACTGTCAGTCAGACTGTCACTGAGACTGTGACAGATGCATTCACAGATCCGGTCGAAACACAGACGGATTCAGTATCCGAATTACAACCGCAGACTGAGCCAACAATGATTTCGACCGCTATAACCGAAACTGTGCAGCAGCAGCCGGAAACAATGACAGTACCGCTCTGGAAAGGTTCTGTCAGTGATTCACCCTCAGAACTAATAATAGATGAAGAACCGAATTTTAGCTGTTTATTTCGGAGCTTTCCATTTGAGCAGCCTGACCCGTCCTTTGAAATTCCCAGTCAATATGATCGTCTGCGTGAGGAATTTTCGATTCCGCAGGATTTTGATCTGACACAAGAACCGCTTCTCGACATTACCATTATAACAGGATACAAAGATACCGCTATAACAGGCTGTCATTACACACAAAATGGTCTGAAACTGACCGTTTCCTACCTGAAAACAAATGAAATATCTGAGTATACGGTACGGTATGCAATCCCGCTGCCGGAAAACCTGACAGTTGAACCGGAAAACTGCACCGTGGAATATGTTACAGTGACAGATGAATCCGAATATCAGGCACTTTTGACCGACAGCCTGAGTTTTGAACTTGATTACTAGAAAGGTGGGATTATCATGAAAAAGGCGATAAGAATTGCGGCAATGCTTGCAGCCGCAGGTATGATTTGCGCTGCGATACCTGTTCAACCGGCATCTGCGCAAATCTGGACACTGGTCGGATCTGAAACTGAAACTGCATTTCAGGATATGATACCGCTGGATGATAAGGGTATGCTGAATTTCAGCGGTTCGGATGCATCATATCAGGTGTATATGCAATACATAACGGATTATTATGACAAAGAAGTGACTGATCCGGAAACCGGTGAGATCAAGATCGAACGTGTATACTTTGATAATTGCCGCTTGTATGTTGTTTCGCCCAGAATGAATGCGCTGCATTTTACGCTCCGCTCCGATAAACCTGAAGCAGAACAGCAGATGCTTGAAATCCTGGATCAGTATTATCCCGAAATTAGCGAGACACATCAGCAACGTGTGCCGAATGAATATGCAAGTCTTGATCCATGTTTTGATGTTTTGAGAGACGGAACTATTGTCGGGCCGCATAGATATGGACTTGTGGATAAGACTGAAAGTGCTGGTTCGCAGGAGCGTTCGGACAGCATTATGCACGACCTTGCAGGAGCTGGTCTGATTACAGAATTCTACACATGGGGGCAAAGTGCATATTACGAGCAAGTATTAGGCTTTGGCGAATATGAACCAGCGCATTTTGACAAAGATAAGGTCGAGAATTGGCTGGCTGAAAACAAACCTGAATATGCAGTCACCGAGCAGATCCATGAATCACAATTACCAGAAGGCATCATCAAAACATGGAGCACCTATATGATTACTGCGGATCATGAACTGAGCTTTGCCGAGCAGTTTACACTCGCAGCAGATGTTTACGAAGGAACTGGAATCCGTCCTGGAATCTGGTACTTGGAAACAATTCAGAACGCACTTGGTCAGAACGCGCTCACAATATCCGGCGATGTGACACTTGACTGCTCGATTGATGTCTCGGATGCGGTTCTCCTTGCGCGCTTCTGCACTGAGGACAGCACAGCTGTCATCACCGACCAGGGCAAGCAAAACGCTGATGTGAATGGCAGCGGCAATATTGATCTTGATGATGTGACCGCAATCCTCCGCAAAATCGCAAAACTCGATTGATACACGGACTCTTCATGACAAATAAATAATAGCAGCCGCCGATGTGTTCAAGCACACCGGCGGCACTATTTCTATTTCGTATACTGCGGAAATCTAATCCGAATCGCCTGCCAATAGTACGCTGCATAGTCACAGCTGAACAGTTCGACCGGTGCCAGTCGCTCTGGATCGTCAGTCCAAGCCGTATGGTCGGTAAATAAATTGAATGCCAGGCGTGTTGTTTTCATGCTCGTGCCGGTCTGCCATGCAGCAGTGAGAGCATCGGAATGGATGCAGCCATCCTCGAAATCATAGAGTTCTCGGATATGATCGCGGCAAACCGTATCTAGCGTAACTAAATATGCGAACGCCGATCGGTTCGCATCCCATTCCGCAGCTGCCATGCGCTGCATCAGATCTTCGTATCTTGCTTTGTGATCGTCATCATAGAACTGGATCATTGTAATCTTCTCCTTTTTGCTTCTCCGCTGCCGCGATCTGTTCCTCAAAAGTCACTTGCCCCTCAATTTGCGGCTCTGGCTTATATTTCGGCTCAATATTTTTCTTTTTCAGTATGAACGCCTGAATCTCATCAACCATATCCGCCGGCACACGCATTGTGACGGTCTTACATCCGTATTTTGGTTTCGCCCCAGCTCCGGATCTCGCGCCGCCCCTTTTCTTCAACTGCTCTGTCATTCGGATTCTTGCTCCTCTCTGGCTTTCTTTTTCCGTCCAAAGAGCCTTCCGAACAGACCATGCGGCTTTTCATCCTCTGGCTGCTGCATCGTCAGCTGCTTTTGAATTGTACCGGCATGGAGCGCCTGTTCCGCTGCCAGCGATTCCGTCAAACGGGTCTGTGCTTCCTGCGCGGAAGCAAGCGCGTTCGTCAGCACCGTTGTCTGCTCCGTCAGGTTCCTAATCTGATCGTCCTTTGCTGAAAGCTGAGCTTGTATCATCTTGATCTGTTCATCTTTAGACGCGAGCTGCCCTTGCAAAGTATCGATTGTAGACCGCAACACATCCATTGTAACCGCCAACTCGGTTGGCGATCGGTTGGCGTTTTGGTTGGCGTTTTGGTTGGCGTTTTGGTGTGACGAAAATGCAGTTTTTATTACCTTTTCTTGGCTATCGCCAACCACAAAAGAGTTGCCGTTTTTAGTTAACGCTTCCCGCAAACCGAGATTGTCGATGCATTTCATGACTGCTTGCTTGCTAACGCCCAGCTCATCGGCTATCTGCTTGATCGTCTTACTCATATCTAAATCTCCATATATTCTTATTATAAGCCTTGTTGCTCATCATCAGAGTCGCTAGCTATTGAAGCCAACCACTGCATTGTCATATCCACCTGATACTGATCGTCCGGAACGATATTCAATGTCACGCCATTCCTAGTAGCTTGAGACTTTATTTCGTCCGTCACTTCACTTTCAGCAAATGTGACTTTATCAGCCCTCTTTTGAAGCAAATACTCATATTCGTCCTTAGAAAGGATTTCGACTGATCGTACACCGGCAGTCGCATATGCCCGCATTCGTTCTATCATATCCGGTGATCCATCTACAACATAATACTCCGGCAATTCCATATGCCAATTCGGATCCGGCATCATAACCGTTGGCAGCTCTGGATTCTTTTCTGTAATACAGGATGGATCATAATCCCACCACTTGTAAACCGTAGGTTTCGACAGACCAGTGTCACGAACGCAAGCTGCCTTTCGTCCATCTGGATGCAGTTGCCGCCACTCAAAGACAACAATGCAATTCTCACCTTTCCCCCACCACTTACGGACGGTTCTCTCAGTAATTCCCAAGTCAACAGCACATTCCTGCCGTGTCCCATTCGGATTTTTTTCGCGCCATTCAGCCACTTTCTGCTCATTAGAAGGTCGGCCATCTGTATTTCTCCAATTAGGATTACGAGCATTTAGTGCTGCACGAACGCCTAACAAGTGCATTTCTTGACTTCGTCCATTCCGTGCATTACGCGGAATTTCGATTGCAGAAAGTTTTGCTATATCTCGCAGCGGAAAGGTCGCATACCGATCATCATAGCACTCCAACGCACTTTCTACATCCGCTGCGGTGAACGGCTCATCTCCGAGAGCATTCAGATAGGGAATCAGGTCAGCGGCATCCTGGTCTAACCGTTCCTTCGGAACATCACACTTTACTGCATAGATAGCCAGCATCATAACACAAAAGTACCGGTGACCGAAAGTCGCGCCGGTCTTGATCTGAGATAACCACCAATCGTAGAGCGCGAACGGGTTATCACCGTGAACCTTACCGGCAATATCCCACTTCTTGACGGTGCGCTCCTTCTGCAAAACAACACGCTCATACCACTCCGGAAACCGTTTTTTCGCGTCCTCAAGCGTATATTTCGTCTCCTTAAAGATCTTCTGCTCGTCGATCTGACTGTCCTTTGGCACAAACTGATTCAACTCAGACATAGAAAAAAATTCTTTGCGATACCGGAAAACGACAGAATACTCAAACGAGCAGCCTTTCTTGGTCTTTCCTCCGGCAACGCGAAACCCCTGATTGATCCCCTGATACTGTGGCTCGTCCAGTATCGAGGTGTACTTATTCCAAATCCGGCGAGTCAGCGCATACTTCAGTTCCTTGACTTGCAGCTTAATATTCGGAAACAGAGACAACGGCTGCTGGAAGATATAGTACAGATGCAGGCCGTGACCAGACAGAACGATATAATTCGGACTCGGAATCACGCCGCCGAAGCATTGCGAAAAGAAATTGCGCAGCTTCTGCTCTGTGATGCCGTCCAGATCGAAGATCAGCGCATACATCTTGTTCGCATGAGCCTGCTCATTTCGCCGCCCGAAATAGGTAATGCCGTTCAGGATTGCAAAGTCGGCTTCCTGCAAAGTCAGCAGGATATCGTCAAATTCATCCTCAAACATAATCCGAAAATGCCCAGCTGGCTCACTCTCATTCCGATAATACGCAATTGGATTTGCCTTCAGATTGCCTTTTTCTCCATTCCTCTGAATAAAACCGTCACCAAGACGAAACATATCAGTATAGAGATCAATTGCCTGAACCGGCTCACACTCCATAGCTTCAAAAAAGTCATAGGGAACACCGGCACGCCACACATCCTCAAGCACAGCGGATTTTCGAGACATACAGACCACCTCACTAACGAAACACCAAAGAGCCATAGGCGTTGCCGCTTTCTTTCTTCTTTTCTTGAAGAAGAAAGAAAGCGGCGCAAAGAAAGAAGAAACGCCGCAACGTGGGAAAGGCTCCAAGAGCCCTCCAGCACGCTTATATTATCAATACAGTTATTTCCACTTTTTTACCTTTTTTCATTGTATCATATTCTGAATGAATTGTCAATACTGATTTTGTCACAAATTCAAGTGATCCATCTGTAAACCATAATCGCTGCAATAATAAATATGACCGCAAGGAGAGCATTGCCTTGCTTTTCGTGCGGTTCAAGATCATGCCACCAGTCCGTCAGCTTGACCACCAGACTGGCTAATCCGTCAATGGCACCGGTTTCAAAGAGCCACCGCGTCAGGACATACAGCAGATACACGGCGATCGGCAGCATTACTGTATTCAATCCGATCGCTGATAGCTGCTTTCCAAATACGGACGATATACCGATGCCACTCCCTATGAATATGATGCTGACTTTATCGGCAAATAGCACCCATTTACGCTCCTCAAAGTCCAGGGCTGTCCATATTCCGACAACAATCAGGAATATCACCGGCAGGAAAAGCTGTAAAATAGGAACTATCGCATGTTTCAATGCGAACGGATGCCGGAAAATAGCGTGCCAATCGCTGCTGATCCAGGAGCCGATCTCTTTACCGTCCGTGATGATGAACGGCAGCAAGCCGTGCACAAACGCTGTGACAAAGCATATCATAGCCACGATGCCGCTGATCAGACAGACTGAGAAGGTCAATCCGATGATACTCGTATATTTGGCGGTAAGTGCGGTGTTACGTGATTTCCAGTTCTTTTCCAGTTCCTTTTCTCGGCTTTCGTACTTCTTGTCCTGTTCAGCTCGTTCTTTGGCTGCCTGTTCGTCTAGCTTGCCGGTGTGTTCTTTGACTTTCTTGGCTACTGTTGTATCAATAGTGTCTTTTTCAGCTTTCTGCTGTGCTATGAGCCGTGACCGTTCCGCTTCGCAACTTCTTTTCTTGGCTTCATAGTCAGCTATTACGTCCTTTTCTATCTCCTGAGCTTTGTTCTGAACACGAGTGTCAAAGGCTTCTCGGTCACTTCGGAGCGCTGCTTGACCGTTTCGGAGATCCCGTTCCCGGCTTTCAAGCCCTCTCAAATACTTCTCTTTATCGAATTTCTGGGCTTGCAGTTCAGTTCTAAGCAGCGATATTTGCTTGTCACGAGCTTGTTTATCGGCAGAAGCCGCCGCGATTGTGGTGCTCAGCTTCTTCTCTAGCTGCTTTTTCTGCTCTTGCTCGTTCAATAGCTGCCTGTCTTTCTCTTTGAGCTGCGCGTTCAGCTTTGTCGGCAGCTCGCTGTCTGATGTTCTGCTCAATTCGTCCAGTAAATTCTGCAAAGTCTTGTTCTTCTCGACTTCGCTCCTGGCTCTCTGCTCGGCTTGCATCCGCTGCGCCTGTTCCTGCTTCAATACTTCTGCTTGCTGCATCTGCTCCGCTGCCCTGGCTTCTAGCATTTGCAGCTGCTTCTGTTTCTCGGAAAGCTGCTGCGTCAGCTTCTGCACTTGCGAGGACAGCGTCTGCTGCTCGGATAATTGCCGCTGTATCTGTCTGTTCGTCTGCTCCGCCTGTCGGAGATCCGAACGCAGTTCCTCTGTTTCCGCTTTCAGATCCTTCAAATCCTGTATGGCTGCTTGCAGCTCTGCGCTCAATCTTTGATTGTCCGATAAGGCGATCTGTTGCTGACGGTGCAGCTTTCTTAATTCTTCCCTCTGCTGCTCGTTCTCCGTCTGCAAGTCCTCTGTCATCGCTATCAACTGCGCGACTTCTTCTGGCGAAAAGTTCGGCAATTCGTTGTTTTCCTGCATTGATAACTTCCCCTCTCTCTCTGGTCAGTTCGGCTGCAAGCTGCTTTATTTCTTCACCTATAGCCTTTAACTGCACTGCAATCGACCGCAAAAGGCTGTTTTTTCGCTTAATTTCGTTGTTTTTTTCAATCAGGTCAGATCTTCTGCCCGCGGATGCTATCTTTCTGGCGGCAAAACCTTCATGTACAGTTGGTATCTGGTCGATGCCCTGGCGTTCATAGCTGCGGTGGTCGATCCGGTCACACTCAGTCAACCGGGCATTGCAGCATTCCGCCCATGCTGCGCGCCATTCCTCTACGCGCTCCGATGCATTCCAGTTGTTGTAATCCTCTTTGTGGCACTTATACTGCTTGCGTCCTGTCTTGTCGATCTTCTGGAAGATCTTCTCGCCGTTCTCGTCCAGATCATAGACCTTCCGGCTTTTCGGTGCCCATGTTCCATCCAGCTTAATGCTTCGTGTCGTAAGCATGATGTGCGCATGAGGGTTACCGTCGCCCTTATCATGCAGCGACCAGTCTGCGCACATTCCCTGATCGGTCAGGCGTTTGACAAAATCACGGACAGTCTCAATCTGATCTGACTGGCTAAACTCTTTCGGAAGTGCAACCTCGATCTCACGCCAGAGCCTTGCATCTTTTGCTTTTTCGATCTGGTGCACCGCGCTCCATAGTGTCTGACGGTCGGCATATTCCGCAGGGGCATTTTCACATAATGCAATTTCGGAATATACTACACCGCCTTTCTTCGTATAGTCAGACACAAAACCGGTTTCGTGATCGGTCAGTTTCTCACCGGCACGATATGCAGCAGCAGCAATCGCACTTTGACCTTTGGAGCGACTGCCGACCTTTACACTGCAATGATAGATTGCCATGCTGCACCTCTTTTCTTTTTCAGACAGGCAAGGGAAGTCAAGGAAGGAACGTCCTTGCGAAATAGTCGAGGAAAGGAAGAGCCGTTCCTCGTGGAGAGGTCAAGGAGAGGCAAAGCCTTTCCTTGTGGGGTTGAGGGGCAAAGCCCTCACGCACGAACGAATACACCATGCAGCTTTGCTGTGTGGTGTGTAAGTGCGCCCTTAACAGGGTGCTATACACAGTATAGCACAAAACACGCGCTCCGTCAACCCTGCACGCACATTTTCACTTGACACGCATCATCTTTCGTGCTATAATAACTGCAAAGGGGGTGTCTTGCATTATGGCAAGAGAAAAAAAGTCTTATGAAGAACGCATTTCCGAATTACAGGAAAAGCAAAAACAACTCAAAGAGCAGGAGAAAAAGCTCCGCGCACAGCAGTCACAAGCAGAACGAAAACTCCGCACTAAGCATCTGATCGAAATGGGCGCTGCTATCTACTCTGTGCTTGGAGATGAATACCATGACGGCGATAAAGAAAAGATGATTGCTTTCCTGAAAGAACAAGACCGGCGCGGCAGCTACTTTTCAACCGCAATGGGCAGACCGAAAAAAAACAACTCACAAAGCTGAAAAGAAAAGCAAGGGGCTATCCGTTTGGATAGCCCCTTGCTGGTTTTATGATGACGCTCTAACCTCTCCTGCTTTTGTGCTTGTGCTCGGCTTGCTGTCGCTGATCGGAACAACAGCAAGTGTCTTTCCCATTGCTGCAAGCACTTTCAGAACCGTATCGAGCTGCGTATGAGTATTTCCCTTTTCCATGCGAGCAATAACCGGCTGTCTGACTCCGCTGCGCTTTTCAAGTTCCTGCTGAGTGATGCCGTTTTCCTTCCGAGCTCGTACCATTTCAGCCACGATTGCAGCTTTCAGCTCGGCTTCTGCAATCTCTTCCGGTGTGAAAATATCCTTTTCTACATCGTCCCAAGTCGTAAAAGTATGACCATTCAGTGTTACGCTCATTTTTTCTCGCTCCTTTCCCGAAAATCCTTTAATTCACGCTTTGCCTGTTCGATTTCACGTTTTGGCGTTTTCTGCTGCTTCTTCTGAAACTGATGCAGCAATACAAAGCGTCCTCCGACTGCTGCGGCAAAGAAGATCCTGTCGCTAATCGGTCGCAGCTCATATATATCGCCGTCAAGATGTTTTGTGTACGGTTCTCCAGCGGCTGTGCCTGATGTTTCTAATACTTTGATATATTCAAGCACTTTATTCAGCCGGATTCGCGCATCTTTGCCATTTTTACTCCGTAGCTCCTGTATAAATTCCAGAACAGGCTTGTTTCCGGCAGCATCTTCATAGAAAATGATCTCGTGCAAGCTACCACGCTCCTCTCTATTTATATTATAACGCAAAGGTTATAATTTGTCAATAGTAAGAATGAATTTTACGGATCCAATCTTGACAATATTTATCAGTATGTGATATAATATATTGTGGATATTGATATATTTTTATGGGAGGAGATGATTCCGATGTGCTATCGCTATATTGAGTATTATTGCCGAATGTAATTATTATAAGCCTTTACGATGAAAGAGGTGGATTATGAGCACTAAAAAAATCACCCGATTTTTCGCTGCTGTTATGTCTGTTTTTATGTTACAGACGATTCCTATGAATTTCGCACTTCCTGCATCTGCTAATAATAATATTAAACTGAATGAATGCGTTGGACTTGACATGATACCAACCAGTTTGCGTACAATTCTGGAACAGGAGTTGCAAAATGCAATAGAAATTGATGAGCGAACAGAATCTGATTTATTTAGTATCGGAACTATAAATAGCGATGGTACTAGATCCTTAATGACATTTTCAGATAGGATAAAGTACTATGACACTGACACAGCAAACATCTGTTTTATCGACAATACTATTATTCCTGCCATTGACGACGATGACATAGCCTATGTGAACAAGGGTAATAGTTACCGTGTGTGTTTTCCGAATAAAATAGAAAATGGTGTATCATTTACCAATGAGAAATATACATTTAATATGAAACCGTTAGTAGGGAAAAAAGGAGTATTTCCTAAAATCGTAAATAAAGATGAAGTAGTATACAACGATGTTTTCGACACTTCTACTGATATTTCATATGCATTGGAAAACTCCGGAATTAAAGAAAGTATTATTGTCAACAAATATACTGGTCGCAGCTCTTATGAATTTATTTTTGAAGCTGAAGGTTTGACCCCTGACAATACAAGTGGATCATCCATCACATTCCTAGACGAAATAAGCGGAGAACCTGTTTATGTTATCCAGCCTATTAACATTGTAGATTCATATGATGGTGATTACACAGATCAAAAAGATCATATAACATACGACAATTATTATGATATCGAAACCATGTCTGATGGTACATATCTACTCCGAATGAATCTTGATGTCAATTTCTTAAATGCAGAGTCTACTGTGTACCCTTGTATTATTGACCCATCTGTTTGGACTATTAACTATTCAAATGATAGTAGTTCGTATGTTGTACAGTCCACTGGCGAAAGTTACGTAGAGAACCAACTAAGCGCCGGAAATTTTAATGGATCAGGCGAACATCTTTCATACATCAAAGCAAATAATGTTGAAAAATTACGCTGGATTGAGCCAAATAGACTTCTATCCGCTTCTTTTAATGTGAAAGCATCGTCTTCTGGCTATTCAAACAGCTGTACAATTAATTGCTATGATTCGACAATTAATGCAAATGTCTCATCCATCACTTATTCTGGATTAACTGCTTCTATCGGAACATACCAAAGTGCATCAACCTTTACTACGCTTGGAGCATCTTATGCTTTTAATATTACCACATTATTCAGGCAATGGATTAGCTATGAGCTCGGAGAAGGCGGAAAAGATCCAGCATATGGATTCATTCTTAAAGGCGCAGCTGGAGCAAGCACTCCAGGGCGATATTTCAGTTCGACAAGTTCTTCTGATACATATTTTTATTTGATGTATGAAGAAGGAGAGGAAATCGAAGACGGATTCTACAACATTAAAAATGTATCGACAGGAACCTATTTGCGGTATAATTCTGGTGGTCAGCTCTACCTCTCGTCTACTCCTTCTTCTGATTATTGTAAATGGCAAGCTATTCTCAGTAAAAATAATACCGGAACAATAACATATGGTACATATGCAATCAGCCCGTTCCAAAACCTTAATACAACAATGAAAGGTGTAAACACGAATGATGCAGTTACCACGAATACATCTGGTAACCAATTTAGAATCATAAGGAATGCAGACGGAACATTCCGCATCATGCCAGCAGGAGCTAATTATGCGAGAGTAAGTAACGCCATCGGCATTAGTTCTAATTATGCAACAATTCAAGAGTATTCTAACATTAGTTCTATGAAATGGACTTTTGAACCGGTAGTAAATAGATATTTTTCTGAATATACACCTGATAGATTTAACACCGATCAAGTAAAAGAACGAATGAATTGCTACGGATATGCTTTTAGGTATATGTTACGACACGATTTTACTAGCGAATTACCTTACAAGCAAACGCCTGGAGAATTTGAAACCCAAGAAGCTATAAATGCAACTTTATTTGAATGGTTATCCGATGGGGTAAGTAGTAATCTTATGAATAAGATAGTCAATAATATGAATCTTGATGCAGCACGATTCGGTTATACAATAACAGAATATACACCAACTGGAAATTCCGTACAACAGTTCGGAGCAAATTCACGATTAATTGCTGTCGTTGCTTCTGCAACAAGCAGTTTTCACTTCTATATGCAGCATAACGACGGAACATGGTCGCACAAACAAGGGGAATACGCAGTGACAAACTACTATGATATTTGGAATGTGGGAAGAGTGTATCTTACTAATGACAACATCCAAATCTATGCCGGTGACGCAAGTAATTCAAATTCCGTTTATAATGGTTACATATTAGGAGTTGTAAAATACTTTATAATCACAAAAGATGCTGTAGCGGATTATCCACATGGCCCCAAAAACACAAGTGGAAGTATACCACCATCGGAAGTAACGGAAACCTACTATAAAGATCAAGCCGGAGACTGTATGTTTACAGCATCAAGTATATCAACCGGCACAATAAAAGCTTCTTTTGATACCGATAACGATATTGACTTTTATGTATTTAATTCATCTGCTGGAAATTATACGTTAATTACAAGTTGTAATGGTAATGACATCGACTGTGATATCTACGACTATAACGGAAACTTAATTCAAACAGATCATAATAGCGGTCAAGTAAACACAACGTTCTCGATTGTCAGTAACAAAAACTACTTCATAAAAATTTATAATTATAGTGGCGACTCAATCGATTATATACTGACATTGACAATGTCTTAAAAAAGGAATTACTATGAAAAAGTTTATTTCTATCCTTATAGGAATAGTTTTATCCATACAATGGGTATCCGCTGTTGCACTCTGTACATATGCGGAAAGCGATACCCCCTCCCAAAAAATCTTCACCGTCACACCTTCGGAAATGATCATGACCGAAGGAGAAGTGTGCAGGCTGACCGTAACAGTCGCTCCTGAATATGCAGAGGGTGCTTCTGTATATCTGTATTCATCG
>JAZNTW010000026.1:0-19405 GCA_045591925.1 Oscillospiraceae bacterium | reverse complement strand
CGTATAGTGGTAGTAGAGAAATTCGGTTACGGATACAGTGAACACGTTAATAAACCGCGCGATGTTGATTCGATTCTTGCGGATACGAGAACTGCGCTTGCGGGTGCGGGTTTGGAAGGACCTTATGTGCTTTGCCCACATTCCTACTCGGGATTAGAGGCATTGTATTGGGCGCAGACCTATCCTGACGAGGTAGAGGCTATCATCGGGTTGGATATGGCGCTTCCCGAATACTACAATTACACAACTGACGGTACACTTGCTGTGCCGTATTTCAGACTGTTACACGGATTGCTTGACTTAGGTATAGGCAGATACTTGCCCGATAGTACCTTTCTGCCCTCGGGCGATTTTCTCACGGAGGAAGAACGCAGAACGTGGATAGCGCTTGGCAACCGCAATTACGCCAACATATCCACCGCAAGAGAAGCCAATATGGCTAAGGATAATGCGGCAGTGGTAGCTTCGGGGGACAAGCCCGATGTCCCGATGCTTATGTTTGTAGCCACAGGCATGGGAGATAAGTGGATGGAGGTCAGTTACCGTTTCGCCGAGAATATGCCAAATATAAAGACGATTGAGCTTGATTGTGACCATTACATCTTTCACTATGAAGCCGATAAGATGACGGAGGAGATCGGTTTGTTCCTTGATGATCTCGAATAAGTACACACTCATATATACATATCACCACGGCAAGGTGAAACGCTCTCCCTGCCGTTATTTTTATATGACATACACAATGCAATGACAAGACCTATCAGTACCAAAGAAAAAGAAGTAACCAAATCCCAATATATCGAACTGAACTATAATACAGGCGGACGGACTGACTGATAAATCAGGAGTTTTAAACAGTTATGAAAAAGAAAATAATCAATAAAATAACAATTACAATTGCTATTCTCGTCATGACGATATTTGCAATTCTCGTGTTTTTCTTCAAAACAACAATACATGCTGGAATAGAGTATTATATGCATTCCGAAAAATATGATGCTTTCGTTACATATTACGCTGAGAAGTATAAAATGGGCGATACGGAAGATATAAAAGAATATCATGATGGGCTTTGGACGTGTGTATATTACGATGAATGCGGCAGAATGAAATTGTTAATAAGAATCAGCAAAACGGATTTACACAATGAACAAGGCGATTACCGTATCTTATTTCTTGAATATATTGATGACGATTATTCCAATCAGAGCGATAATACAACAAAAATACCATTTACTGATAACTGGTATTCTCATGTGTATGTAGGTCCAATTGGATAAAGAACTTCATTTCGCTATTATTTTACACAGCCGATTTTAATGTCATCTATTTTGAGCAAGACAGACATAAGACTTGTACATCTGTACAAGTCTGAGATTGTCGATAAACATTGTTGTTTGCGGGCGAACACAGTTCGCCCCTACATTCATAATATGTAAAATAGCCATCTGTAGGGGACGGCGTCCTCGACGTCCCGTTAATATATGGCTTTTTCTACAGTCTGAGACTTGTACATCTGTACAAGTCTTTTTTTATTGCCAAAATCTGCGGGGTGTGGTATAATATAGGCGTCGAACAGATTGATAAATCAGAAAAAATATATTGAAAATGCCCGCACGCTATCAGAAGGCAAGATCATTGTCACAATAGACGCAGACAGTATGATGACGAAATACTCACTGCAAGAAATAAAGAATATGCTTGAAAACAGTAAATTTAGTGATTTTAAATTGGAATTTGGTATCATAGACACTTGTGTCTGCCTCTAAACCACGGCATTTCTCACTTTTTGTCGTGGTTTTCTTACTGAACCGGTGATATAATTTTTTATGAAAGGAGGGGTGTTAATGAACCAACAAAAAATAGGTGAATTTCTGAAACACCTTCGCAAGGACAAAGGACTGACCCAAGAGCAACTTGCGGAAGAGTTTGGTGTTTCTTCAAGATCTGTTTCCCGATGGGAAAATGGTAACACAATGCCGGATATCAGTATCATTATTGAACTGGCAGATTTTTATGACGTTGATATCCGCGAAATTATTTGCGGAGAAAGGAAAAGTGAGAATATGGATAAGGAATTAAAAGACACATTAGTAACAGTTGCAGACTATACAAATAATGAAAATGGAAAGATAATGCAGTCTGCGGTTAATATGGCAATCATTACTTCAGTTATTTTTGGAATTGTAACAAGTATTATTTTTTATTTTTATATTTTAATAGATAATTTGTTACTAAATCTGGTTGCAATCGGCACATCTTTTGGCATGCTTTACTGTGGTCTTAGTATGTTGCGACTTTTAGAGATGAATGAGAAAATCAGCAAAAAATCTCATAAAGTATCAGCAATCCTCATTGTTTGCGTTGGGCTTTGTTCGATGATACCTGTTATTGGTAATGCTATTCTTACATTGCTTCATCTGATTTAATTTGGGGGTGAATCAATATGAAAAAGATAGTAAAGAAAAAGAAATTTCTTATTGTAATAGCTGTTTTGATTGTTATCATAGTTTTGCCGATTAGCGCTATGGCTATATGGAACAGTTTAGAAACAAAAAATGATTTGGAGATAATTGCAAATGCAAAGTATGGAGCCTTCTATACAACCAGCAATGATGACAGGGTGAACTATACATTATATGACAGTGAATCAGAGCAGGTAGTTGTTATTCTTCCAGGATTAGAATGTGTATCAGCTCATTACGAATTTGATGCCCTTGCAGCTAAGCTGTCTGATAAATACAAGGTCGTTGTATATGAACCGCCAGGAGTAGGTATCAGCGATTTGTCTGATACAGAAAGAACTGTGGAAAATTATTCAAAAGAACTTCATGAATTGATGCAACATTTGGGGCATGACAAATATACCATAATCGCACATTCTTTTGCCGGCTTATACTCACTGTATTATACCAATCAATATCCGGATGAAGTAGAAGCTTTTATAGGAATTGATGCAACAGTACCAGCAGAAATAGAAGAAGCAGACCATGAAGCATATGCAAATGCTAAACGTCTACGAACGCTAATGATTAAGTCGGGACTGTTACGCCTGGCAAGCTCTGAAGAAGTAATTAAGGACCAGTTTCCATCTGCAAAGGCGGATGAGTTAGAATTGTGCAAAGCGCTATGGTGTTCAGCACAGTACAATGATACAAAGCTGAATGAGTATAAAAATATGGTTTCTAATGAAGAAAAGTGCATGGATCTTATATTTCCTGATACCGTGCCTGTCCTGTATATACTTGCAAAAGATACCGTAAGCGAAGACGCGAAATGGGAGCAGCTTCACAAGGAAGTAATAACGAATAAGGATAGCAAGGTGTCAATCATTTCAGGGGATCATTATCTTCATCAATCCAATCTGAAGGGACTTGCAGATGAAATTACATCATGGGATGTGAGACATTAGATGTCACATAAAATAAAACAGCGTATCTCTTAATAAAATACAATGCCTGACTTTTACAATATGATGTGAAGCTCATATCACACCCTCACCATAATAATGAAGGTGTTGTCATAGCTGTGGGTTTGTGGTATAATGAGTTTATAGAATAAGAATGTCATCTATTTTGAGCAAGACTGCCAAAAATCCTCATTCGCAAGAATGGGGATTTTATTTTTTCACTTTTCATTAAAATGCAACTGAGAAAAGCATCTGCGCTACAGATGCTTTTTGTTTTTCTTGAAATTTACGTTGGTGTGTGGTATAATTACATACAGAGCGAGCAGCTCGGCAAAAATCAGAATTTACAGAGAGTAGTGATACATTTGTTAGCAATACATTTTGGACATCTCTGCTTTAACCAGCCTTCCGGAGAACAAAGCATCATCATCGTTCTGGCTTCCAAAAAAGACTATTCTTCCATGGATGATTTTATCAACCAAGCCCTGCACTATTTGGAATCCCATCCGGATTTTTGCGATAACTGGACTGAGATGTACAAGGACAGGATCTATGCACCGATTGACGACGACGAAAAGAAATGGATGCAATCAAGATTCGATGAGATGAATAAGCGGATCTGTATCGCCTATGATCCAATTATCAGTGCAGTTTATATTATTGCTCCTGAATGGAATGATATTACTATTGGAGCAGAAACAGAATCAGAGTATTTATTTTATCAATGGGGAACATCAGCATAAATCCCAATTCAACAAAGGAATGTGATTGTATGAAAAAAAGCATTTTTAATGTGAGTATGGTATTGACATTCTTAGTATCGCTTTATATTGTTGTGTTCCAAGGGTTTGGTTTCCCTAATATTTTAGATGGTGTGGACTTGGTGTTAAGAATCCTCATTGCATTTTCAGCACAGGCCATTGTCATCGCTAATCTCAAGCCCACATGGATAAGACTAATTCCCACAGTAATCGCTGCGGTAATTGCATTATGGGGAGTTTACTTTGATTGGGGAAATATTACCTTTGGTATGTATTTTGCATATTATTGTACATTCCTTGTTGGTTGTGCTTTTGGGTGGATTACTGTTAAATTTAAAATTTGACAAATTACAGTTTACAGAATAAACTCTAAAAAATAGCGATCAATTTCGTCAAACCTTGCCGTCAGAAGCACTTGCTTTTTCTGGTGCTTTCAAGCACGCAAGCTGCGTAAGCGTTAGAGAATCAGAAACACCCCATAATACGCAGAAAATCAAGGGTAGACATAGCTTGTCGTGCAGCAAAACAGGGCATTTCTCGCTTTGTGTCCTGTTCTATTGCCGGATCTTGTGATATAATTTACTCGAAAGGAGGACGCAAGGATCATGGATCAGAAAAAAATCGGTATGTTTTTGAAGCAGCTCCGCAAGGAAAAAGAAATGACGCAGGAACAGCTTGCGGAACATTTTAATGTATCTTCCAGAACGGTGTCTCGTTGGGAAAACGGAAATAATATGCCTGATTTGGATATTTTAATTGAGATCTCAGACTTTTATGAAGTTGACCTTCGTGAAATTTTAAATGGAGAAAGGAAAAGCGAGGATATGAATAAGGAAGTAAAGGAAACAGTATTACAGGCTGTCGATTATACAAATACGGCAGCAGAAAAATTCAATCAGCGCGTGCGTATCTGCAATGCAATCGCACTGCTTTTGATCGCCACATATACCTTATTAAGCGATTCAGATATTTACAGGAATCATTCGTTCGTAAGCGGCGCTCTGGATTTTGCACAAGGCGCGGCAGTCGGAATGCTGCTCATCGGCATGATCATGTCAAGCCGTTATGGCGCAAGAATCAAGGCGTTCAAGCAGCGAATCAAGCAGAATCTATTTGCCAAAAGCAATGTCTGACAATATCAAAAATATGCACCTCCAAGCGTTCCTGACGTTCGGAGGTGCATTTCAATTTTCGGAAGTTACGTGATTATAATTGATACATACAGTCCTGTTTCAACGCAATGCCCAAAATTTGCGATTTTTTGCTCCATCATTTCGCAATATTTGATAAACTATCGTATTTACGTACAAAAACGTCCTTTTTTCGCGTAAAAACGCCCTCAGAATCGAAAAATCGCTTGACTTTCTCTATCTTTCATGGTATACTCATTCTATAGGAATATAAGAACTTTTTTAAGATTTTCTGCGTTCACCCTCATTCTAAAGGATATGCTACAGCAGCGCACTCTATTTGCACTCGCTCATGCAGCCGGCTGTTTGCTCTCCCCTGAGACTGCCGGTTTGCACGATCTCATAATTGCTGACTCGATTGCGCGCCCTCACGCTCCGCAGCGTATACGCATGAGTCAGCCGGATGATAAGGGGTTTAAGGAATATGAAATCTAAGTTCATGAAATACGTTCAGACCTTCGCTACCAGAAGATTTCTGCTCGTACTCGCCGATTGCTTCATTTTATTGATCGCCGCGCTGATCGCAAATTTCTGCAACGCACTATTCGGCAAAGCGCTTCCCTCCGATATCTTGGGAATCCCAATGGTAATCGGAACCATTTGCAGCTTCGCATTTTTATCCGTATGCGGCGCCTACAGCAAGATGTGGCGCTATTTTCGCAGCAAAGATTACCTCTCCTGTGTTGGCGGCGTGATCGGCGGCTTCTCCGCAATGTATCTGTTTACGCGGCTCCTGAAAATGCAGATCCCACACGCTTTTACATTCACCTATTTCGTTGTTGCCGTCATCGGCGTGTGCTCGTTCCGCTTGATTTTCCGCCGCACTTTCATTGAAGTTTCCGAACACTGCAAGCACTCTCAGCAATTTAAACGCACCATGATTATCGGCGGCGGCTCGGCTTGCAGAATGCTGCTGACCGAAATCGAAAATGCACGCAAAACGCAGAATCAGACAAATCAGGCGTCCGCAGAGTATCTCCCTGTCTGCATCGTTGATGACGACCGCAGCAAGGTTGGTCATGAGATTATGGGCGTCGAGGTCATCGGTACAACTGCCGACATCGAACACTTTGCAAAAAAACTCGAAATCGAACAGGTGATCTGTGCTATGCCCGCCGCATCCAAGGAGGATCGCGCCAGAGTGCTGAATATCTGTGCCAAGGCAAAGCTGCCTGCTAAGACGATCCCGTTCATCGGCTGTCTGATTTTCGACGAAAAAAAGCCCACTCTGCTCAATCAGGTGCGCGATATCAAGGTCGAGGATTTGCTCGGTCGTGACCCCATCCAGTTTAACTGTGATGAAATTCGTCGGTTTATCAGCGGCAAAACCTGTATGGTAACCGGCGGCGGCGGCTCCATCGGTTCGGAATTGGTGCGGCAAATCGCAAAGTACAACCCCAAGCAGGTTATCATTGTTGATATTTACGAAAACAATGCCTATGACATCCAGCAAGAACTGCTGATGCAGTACGGCGATGAGCTGAACCTCGTTACACTGATCGCATCCGTGCGCGATTACTTCCGCATGAATCAGATCTACGAAAAGTATCAGCCGCAAATCGTATTCCATGCCGCTGCGCATAAGCACGTTCCGCTGATGGAAGTCTCTCCAATGGAGGCAATCAAGAATAATATTGTCGGTACGTTTAACGTGGCGACGCTCGCACAATTCCACAATGTTGAAAAATTCGTCATGATCTCGACCGATAAAGCCGTGAATCCGACGAATGTAATGGGCGCATCCAAGCGCTGCTGCGAAATGATTGTCCAATATCTCGCACAGCAGCACGAGGGCAAAACCGAATTTGTTACAACGCGCTTCGGCAATGTACTTGGCTCGCATGGCTCTGTAATTCCGTTGTTCAAAAAGCAGATCGAGGAGGGCAAGGCTGTTACAGTCACCCACCCCAACATGACGCGCTACTTTATGACGATTCCGGAGGCTGTTTCTCTTGTCATGGAAGCCGGCGCAATCGCACAAGGCGGAGAAATTTTCGTATTGGATATGGGCAAGCCAGTCCGCATCGTTACGCTGGCTGAAAATCTGATCCGAATGTATGGCAAGGTGCCGTATGAGGAGGTCAAGATTGAATTTATCGGGCTGCGTCCGGGCGAAAAAATCAAAGAAGAATTGCTCATGGATTGCGAGGGACTTCAGAAAACCGACAATGAGCTGATCTTCATCGGCAAGCAGATCGACATTGATATTGATACATTCGGTGTGAAGCTCGGCATCCTGCGTGATGCTGCGCAGAAAAACAAAGAAGCGCTTGCAGTCTCCGCACTGCATGATATGGTTGATACATTCACCACGCCGGAGGAATACAATCCGACTGCGCTGCTTTCTGAGCAGAAAATTGAAACCACATATCATTCCTTGAATAAAGATATCGACATATTCGAGGACGCACACAGCAAATTTGCAGCTGTATAACAATCATGAAGGAGATTTCGGTCTCCTTCATTTTTTTGCAATCAAACAATACACATACAAAAAGGCTGCACAGAATTTGAAATGCGCCCCTTTTGTTAGACAATGTGGTATAATGAAAAGCGCATCAGCTTAATCTTGATAGGATGTCACCGATAGAGTACAGGCTCTTTGCTGCATAACAAAAGCGACCAAGATTTCTCTTAGTCGCTTTGCATAACTTTTCTCTTTATAGTTTGTCTAACTTTTTGGGGTCAGTTCAATTCTGCGTCGCCTTTCCATATTACTGATTACTTATTGAGATTTGCCTCGATCTTATCGAGAACATCGTAAAGCGCCTGCGGAACATTGCCGCCCTTTGCCTTGATGTCATCATTATAGTATCTGCGCATCTCGGTGATTTCCTGCTTCCAAAGGTCCTTGTCAACAGCGACGAGTGCCTTCATGGTATCGAGATTCAGCTCGTCCTCAAGACCCTCAATGTTGATATCCTCCGGCTTCGGCAGATAACCGATTGCAGTCTCATCTGCCTCAATCGTGCCCTCACAGCGCTTGATGATCCAGTCGAGGACTCTCATGTTGTCGCCAAAGCCCGGCCACATGAAGTGTCCCTCTGCATCCTTCTTGAACCAGTTGACATTGAAGATCTTCGGTGCCTTGTCGCCAAGCTTCTCGCCCATTTCGAGCCAGTGTGCCCAGTAATCGCCGACATTGTAACCGATGAACGGCTTCATTGCCATCGGGTCGTGACGGAGAACGCCGACTGCACCTGTAGCTGCTGCGGTTGTCTCAGAAGAAACTGCGGAGCCCATGTAGGTGCCGTGTGTCCAATCGAAGGACTGGTAAACCAGCGGTGTGGTGGTAGCACGTCTGCCGCCGAAGATAATTGCAGAAATCGGAACACCCTGCGGATTGTTGAACTCAGGGCTGATGCACGGGCAATTCTCTGCCGGTGCAGTGAAGCGGCTGTTCGGATGTGCGATGGTCTGCTTCTTGCCGTTTGCATCAAGCTGTGCGCAGAACTCCGGACCATTGACCTTTGCACCCTTCCACTCGGTTGCGTCAACCGGCGGCTCATCGGAGAGAGACTCCCACCAAGGTGTATTGTCGGAATTATCAAGTGCGACATTCGTGAAGATTGCGTTCTTCATGGTCGATGCAAGTGCATTGTAGTTGGACTTTTCGTTGGTACCCGGTGCAACGCCGAAGAAACCGTTCTCCGGATTGATTGCATAGAGTCTGCCATCAGCGCCCGGCTTCAGCCATGCGATATCATCACCGACAGTGAAGATCTTGTAGCCAGCCTTGCGGTAGCCTTCCGGCGGAATCAGCATAGCGAGGTTGGTCTTGCCGCAAGCAGACGGGAATGCTGCACAGATGTACTTGGTGTCGCCATCCGGCTTCTGAACGCCGAGGATCAGCATATGCTCAGCCATCCAGCCCTCGTTCTTTGCCTGATAGGAAGCGATACGGAGTGCAAAGCACTTCTTGCCGAGCAGAACATTTCCGCCGTATGCAGAGTTGATCGACCAGATTGCGTTATCCTCAGGGAACTGAACGATGTAACGGTTCTCCGGATCAACATTTGCCTTGGAATGCAGACCGCGCACGAAATCGTTGGAGACATCACCGAGATTCTCGAATGCCTTTGTACCCATACGGGTCATGATGTTCATATTCAGAACAACGTAGATGGAATCGGTAACCTCAACGCCGACCTTTGCAAGCGGAGAGCCGATCGGACCCATGCTGTACGGAATGACATACATGGTTCTGCCCTTCATCACGCCGTCATAAAGCGGAGTCAGCTTTGCGTACATTTCCTGCGGATCCATCCAGTTATTGGTCGGACCTGCATCCTCTTTCTTGCGAGCGCAGATGAACGTTCTGTCTTCCACACGTGCAACGTCGTTCGGACGAGTACGGTGATACAGGCAGCCCGGGTATTTTTCCTGATTAAGCGGATAGAGCTTGTCGGGGTGACCATCCGGCAGCGCGGTGACCTCTGCGGTCAGCTGTTCGAGCTGTTCCTTGGAGCCGTCGATCCAGACGACCTGTTCCGGTTTGCAGAGCGCTATCATTTCCTCAACCCACTGATTGACATTCGGGTTCTTTGTCAGTGACATAGTTAAGACCTCCTAAGTAGAATTTGAGAAAAACCAGTTTTCCCTTTATATATTATACAGAATAATAACAAAAAAGTCAAGCGGTATACTATGATAATCACGTGAAAGTTTGCGCAAATCATGCTATCGTTTCCAAAATCGAAAAAAATGTTGTATAATGGCTGATTTTACTTGACACGCACTGTGAAATATGCTATACTGATAATACTGCATCACGCAGTAAAATTGATCAAAAAGGAGTTCATTGTTTGAAACTGAACAAGCGACCTGAGATTGCAGCGTAAACGGGCAGGTTTGCGAATACAATCTCACATCACACAAACCTCCCGTGTATCCGATTTGAAATACAGGAGGAAAAAATGAAAACACAAATCAATCATCAGGAAATCACGATCCGTTTGGAGCAAAAATCTGATTACCGCGCCGTCGAGGAGCTGATGCGCGAGGCGTTCTGGAATGTCTATAAGCCGGGCTGCGATGAGCATTATCTGGCTCATGTCATGCGCACGCACAAGGACTTCATCCCTGAACTGACCTTTGTTGCGGAATATCGCGGACAAATCGTTGCAAGCATCATGTATATGAAGTCATGGCTGAAGGACGATGACGGAAACTGCCGCGAATCGCTCTCATTTGGTCCGATTGCAGTACACCCTGATTTTCAGCGTATCGGACTCGGCAAGCGTATCATGGCGCATTCCTTTGACGCGGCACGTGCGCTCGGCTACGATACGGTTGTCATTTTCGGCAATCCCGAAAATTATGTCAGCAGCGGCTTCAAATGCAGCAGACGGTTCCACGTTTCGCTCAACGATCACTATTACCCGACATCTCTGCTTGTCCGCGAATTGCATGAGGGCGCGCTGGACGGTAAACATTATGTTTACTGTGAAAGCGATGTCTGCTCGCTGCTGGACGAAGCGAAAACCGAAGAATTTGACCGCACATTCCCGCCGAAAGAAAAGGCATGGATGCCGAGTCAGGAGAAATTCTTCATTTACTGTCATTCGTGTGTCAACGAATAAAAACATTTCGGACATCCTGTTTTCCGCAGGGTGTCCGATTTTTTCCTATGAAAAAAGCCTTGAAATCCGCTGTCTGCTGCATTTCAAGGCTTTATTATTTGGGGATATCAGCCCTCGTATTGACGGACGCGAAGCGGAATCCCAAGCTGATCTGCAACTGCCTGTGCCGCTTCGATTTCAGTCTTTGAAATAACGTCCACAACCGTAAACATCACCTTTGGAACATAACGCTTGCAATCCAGCGCATACTGCTGCATCGCTTCAAACGCATTGTCCCACTTCGGACGCGTCACCGCCATATATTCCGCTTTGGTTCCGGCATTCAGGCTAATCGAAACCGTATCGACCAAGCCTTTCAGCAGGCAGGCTGTTTCTTTGCCGTGAATCAGGTCGGACAAGCCGTTTGTATTCAGGCGAATCGGCGGACAATTCTCCAAGGATTTTACATAGGCTGCCGTTTCCAACAGACGGTCAAGCGCCATGGTGGGTTCACCGTAACCGCAGAATACAAGCTCCGAAAAATCCGAAAGCTGCCACGCGGAAAACGCCGCCTTGATTTCCTCCATCGACGGTTCATGCGCAAGCCAGAGACTATCCGAACCATATGCGCCGTCGCCGTTCTGACGAATGCAGAACGTACACGCACACGGGCATTGATTGGTCAGATTGACATACAGTGCCTTGCCAACCGGATACAAAATGGTCATTGCCATAGAGCATACTTCCTTTCCAATTTGGATTCATCCTATTATAACATATTATACGGTGAATTTCAATGGGAGCGATAGAAAAAACCCCTCGTGGTGTAATCATGGGAGCAAAAACGAAATCATTTTTGCGTTGCAATATGGGTAAAATACGAAAAATGCCGGACAACAGCCTCACCGTCCGGCATTTCATGTGCAATTTTAAGCAAAGAAAACCTCGCTGTCCTCACGGTCAATCTGGTAGCTTGACAACACGCGGATTTCACCAATCAGGTGCTGATTAAGAATCTCGACATCCTCCGCAGGAATCCAGAGTGCACGGCGCGTCAAATCATGCGCGTGCTGGATCGGAAACTGCCGTATATACACATCATCAACGATAAAACCAACAACATAGCTTCTGTTATCTGTTTTCTTCGCAATTCGCAGATGGCGCGCAATCTGTGTCGCGCCCTCCTCCGAGAGCAGTGCCGTAAAAATCGGCTGAGAATAGTCACGCGGCGGGAATCCGCGAAAACCCTGTTCTGCGATCTCCCGGTATTCTGTCGCATTTACCGGACGAAATAACTCCATTTTGTACCAGCCTTTCTATCTAAAACCGACGGCTTTTTATATTTCTTTTTGCCGTCTTGCGTGAATCTCATCATAAAGTTTATACATTTTCTGCGTATTATTTTCGAGAAAATAATAATGTGCGACGTAGGGAATCAGCAAGCCGAGAATCAACAGCAGCAGCGGCAGCAAGCCAATGAATTCCCCGAACAGGAATATGCCCATCACAATAAAAAATACGATTGCAAACAGCATTGTCACGAGCAAATGAATCAGCCGTTCATGCTGCATAAACCCTATCATGCGCAGATGCGAACACTCAAGTTCTTCATAATCAAGCGCTTCGCCGGAAGCGAGCTTTGCTTCCAAAGCGGCAAGATATTCCGTCAAATATTTCCGCATCGCATCATCCTCGCTTATTTCCGTTCATCCGCGGCGTCCGCTGCCAAAAAGCCTTCCAAATCGAGCTTTCCATCGTTCAGATCGCGGAATCTGTCATTATAGCGGTCAATCGTTTCCGCAGAGACATACATCAGATAGGAACAGAGCGCCTCGCTCAAAACGGTTTCAATGAAGCAGCTTGTCAGGCGGAACCGAATCTCGCCCGTTTGCAAATTCAGGTCAAAGGAACCGTCAATCAAGCCGTGATTCGCAGCAGCCACGGCGACTGCTGCATCCTGTCGATGCGCTTCGTGAATTTTAAACGGCAGCACCGACAGCACGGAGATAATTTGCCGATCCGTCCGCAGAATAATATGCAGCGTCATCGGGATATCCTCACCGGTAAAATGGATGCGGATATGTGTGCGAACCTCGGTACGCTCCTCAATCGTATATTTCAGCTTCTGATTTTCGAGCATGGAAAGCAGCACCTCGGCATTTTTCGCTGCAAATTCCATTCGTTTTTGTTTATGATCCAACGGTGTCATCCTCCTTGTTGTGTATGTTTGTGGTAATATTATACCATAGTATGCTCAAAATGTCAAGCAATATTACGAACAACACACAAATTTAAAGCAATACCACACAGAGTTGGTGGTGCAAATATGCAACTAGATGTGCCGCCAAGCCGTAAGGCGGACTTTGCGCGGTGTTGCCTTAAGCAAAATTATAAAAATACCATGTCACAATCTCATAAAACCGCCGAAGCATGGCGCGTGACATGACAGCCGACATTCACGGATACCGGCAGTCCGGCAATATGGGTCGGCGCCTCCTCAATATTGACCGCAAGTGCAGTCACCGTACCGCCAAAGCCCTGCGGTCCGATGCCAAGCTGATTGACGGCATCCAGCATCTTCTGCTCAAGCTCTGCATAAAGAGGCTTCGGATTCCGAACCGCAACATCGCGGCAGAGCGCCTTTTTCGCAAGATACGCACATTGTTCAAAATCGCCGCCGATGCCGACGCCGACAACGATCGGAGGGCATGGATTGCTGCCTGCTTTCGCAATCGTATCGCGCACAAAGCCGATGATATCATCATACGAAGCAGCAGGCGTCAGCATTTTCAGCGCGCTCATATTCTCGCTGCCGAAGCCCTTCGGGCAGACATCAATGCGGATGCTGTCGCCCGGAACGATGTCCAGATGCAGCACTGCCGGCGTATTATTATTTGTATTGCGGCGCTCAAGCGGGTCTCCGACAACCGAGCAGCGCAGATATCCATCGAGATATCCGGCAGCTACGCCCTCGTTCACCGCTTCGTGCAAATCGCCGTCCGTGATATGCACATCCTGACCAATCTGCATAAAGACGACCGCCATACCCGTATCCTGACAAATCGGCAGAGCGGTTTCTCTTGCCGCATCAAGATTTGCACAAAGATCGGCAAAAACAGCCTTTCCTGCTTCCGACTGCTCCCGTTCGGCACCACAGCGGATACATTGCTCCAAGGATTCCGGCAGAACCGCGTTCGCCTTGATGCAAAGCTCGCGGATGGTCTGTGTAATCAAGCTGGCTGAAATTTCTCTCATGTTTCCTTCTCCTTTTGATAGAATCATGTTGTAATCAGTATAACACAAACAGCGTGATTTTGCAAGTGTCACGATACGGTTTCACAAAGATTTCAACGTCCGTAACGATAAGAGAGGGAGTCTTGCAGCAGCCGACTCCCCCTACGCAAATCATTTTGCATTTTTCAGCGCATCAGCGCGTCAAGCTCAGACAGCGAGAGCGCCTTGATCAGCACACGATCCCCATTATCATCGAGGATATAGCCGCCCATGACCAGCTTGCGCATCGCAGCATAAAAATCGGTGTCTCCAATGACATCGCCTTTTGTACGGCTATAGAGCAAGATACGCCAATTTGTAATCTCCCTACCGTCCGGCTGATAGAGCTGATGCGGCAGCTTCGGCATAATCGTTTCAATGCCCTCGTTGATTGCAAGCACGCCAAACGGCACGCCGTCCGGGTCTGTATAAAATCGCGGTGCCGCAACAAATGCGCCCGACCAATCCGCGTGTTCGCCCTGATAATTACGCATATCCATAACATTTACCCCTCATTTTTTCATGTATATCCCTAAGGAACCACTGAATCAATCACGCCTTGCGGCTTGGCACACAATCTGCTTGCATCTTGCGTACCAGATTGATTCAGTGATTCCCTAACGGCTCAAAGCGTCATTTGCCCATTCAGTTCGAGGTCTTTTGCCATGCCGCCTGCCGCCGGAATATTCTTGACCACATATTTTTTCAAGTTTTCAAGCTGCTCCGCACTCAGCACCGAAGCCGAATCCAGTGCGGAGGATTTTGCTTTCAGCGTCATGACCTGTACGCCAATGGAATCGCGTGTTGTTTTCGGCAGCAGCATCGCCGTATTGAATACAATCGCACGATTATTTGTCGAGCGCAGCAATACATCGCAGTCATCCTGAATAAACAGAATATCAACAAGCTTCTCCTTTGCAGAATACGCATTAGCGAGCTTTTTGCGGTTGGTTTTTGTTGCATAGGCACTCAGCGGTACTTTTGCAATCTTGCCGTTCGCAAAGCAGAACAGCACAAATCCGCTGTAGTCATCCGTTGCGACCATGCACTTGACGCGTTCGCCCTCATCAAATCCGAGTTTGACCGGAACAAAGTCTCCCAGAACGCTTGCCTTGGTATCATCAAAGGCGGCAGCACGCGTCTTATAGACCTGCGCTTGATCGGTAAAGAACAGCAATTCCGTGCGATTCGTCACATTCTTCTGCTGCATCATGACATCGCCCTCTTTGAGCTTCTGGTCACTGCTCATGCGCAGACTCTGCGGCGTGATCTTCTTGAAGTAGCCCTCTGCCGAGAGGAACAGATGCACCGGATAATCCGGCGTGTCATCCTCATGGTCAAGCTCCGGCTCATCGGAAAGGTCATAGAACAGCGTCTTACGCGGCTTGCCGTATTTCTGCGCAACCTTTACCAGCTCGTCAATCATAATCCTGCGAATTTTCTTGACGTCCTTGAGGATGTCCTCCATTTCCGCAATATCCTTGCGAAGCTGCTCGATTTCAGCGGTGCGCTTTAAGATATATTCACGGTTCAGATGCCGCAGCTTGATTTCTGCCACGTATTCTGCCTGCACATTGTCGATGCCAAAGCCGATCATGAGGTTCGAGACAACCTCGGCTTCCTCGTCCGTTTCGCGGATAATTTTGATGGCGCGGTCAATATCCAGCAGAATTTTTTCCAAGCCTTCAAGCAGGTGCAGCTTCTCCTGTTTTTTATGCAAATCAAAGTACACTCTGCGGCGAACGCACTCCGTCCGGAACGCAATCCATTCCTCCAGAATCTCTCGCACACCCATGACGCGCGGCATTCCGGCAATCAGAATATTAAAATTACAGGAAACCGCGTCCTGTAAAGGCGTCATGCGATAGAGCTTTTGCATGAGCTTATCGGGATCCGTACCGCGCTTGAGGTCAAGCGTCAGCTTCAAGCCGTTCAAATCCGTTTCATCACGCAGATACGAGATTTCTCGTATCTTGCCTGCCTTGACCAGCTCCACAATTTTTTCCATAATCGCTTCAATCGTTGTCGAATACGGAATCTGTGTGACCTCGATGCAGTTTGCAGATTTATCGTAATTCCACTTGGAACGCAGTTTAACGCTGCCTCTGCCGGTATCGTAGATTTTGCGCAATTCTTCCTCATCGCTGAGCATGAATGCACCGGTCGGGAAATCCGGACCTTTCAGCGTAGAGAGGATGTCATGCTCCGGATTTTTCAGCAGCGCGACCGTTGTTTCACAGACCTCTGCAAGATTGAACGGGCAGACATTGCTCGCCATGGAAACCGCAATGCCGACATTCGCATTGACCAGCACCGATGGAAAGCTCGCAGGCAGCAATGTCGGCTCCTGCATGGTATTATCGTAATTCGGCATAAAATCGACAGTTTCCTTGTCGATATCATGGAACAATTCCGAAGCGATCGCTTCCAGCCGAACCTCGGTATAACGCGGTGCGGCATACGCCATATCGCGCGAATACACCTTGCCGAAGTTACCCTTGCTATCCACATAGGGATGCAGCAGGGATTCGTTGCCTCGCGCCATACGCACCATTGTCTCATAGATCGCAGCGTCGCCGTGCGGATTGAGGCGCATGGTTTGTCCGACAACATTTGCAGATTTTGTTCTTGCACCGGAGAGCAGTCCCATTTTATACATCGTATAAAGCAGCTTGCGGTGCGAGGGCTTGAAGCCGTCGATTTCCGGCAGCGCACGCGATACAATCGCGCTCATGGCATAGGGCATGAAGTTTTTGCGGAGCGTTTCGGTAATGCGCTCCTCCACCATCAAGCCTGCGCCCTCAATATATGCGTTAGAGGGATTCGCCGCTTGGGGTGCGGCTTCCCGTTTCTTACGTGCCATCTTTCATCCTTTCGGTTTGAATCAATGTGTTCGCAAAAGCGTTGGATTCTCCTGCTTCAATTTACGAAATATCTGCAAGATCGAGGTAATCGCCGCCATGCTCCGCAATATAGTCCTTACGGGCAGCAAGATTATCACCAAGCAGCATATCAAACATATCGAAGGTCGCCTCTGCCGCCTCCGGTGTAATCTTGATGATACGGCGGGTCTGCGGATTCATCGTTGTCAGCGCCATCATCTCCGCCTCGTTCTCACCAAGACCCTTGGAGCGCTGGAGCGTATACTTCTGCCCCTCCAGCATCGAGAGAATCTTGACGCGCTCCTTTTCGTCATATGCAAAATAGGTGCGTTCCTTGGTGGTGATTTCAAACAGCGGCGATTCTGCGATATAGACATAGCCCTCACGAATCAGCGTCGGCGCAAGGCGATAAATCATGGTTAGAATCAGCGTTCTGATATGGAAGCCGTCCTCATCAGCATCCGTACAGATGACGATTTTGTTCCAGCGCAGATTTTCCAGATTAAAGGTTGCAAGCTCCTTATTCGCCTTGGTGGTAACCTCGACACCGCAGCCAAGCACCTTCAGCAAGTCGGTGATAATCTCCGATTTGAAGATGCGGACATAATCGGCTTTCAGGCAATTCAAAATCTTGCCGCGCACCGGAATGACCGCCTGAAACTCCGCGTCACGCGCCATTTTGACAGAACCGAGCGCGGAATCACCCTCCACAATATACAGCTCGCGGCGGTCGGTGTCCTTGGAACGGCAGTCCACAAATTTCGGCACCATATTGGACAAATCAAGATTGCCGGACAGCTTCTTTTTGATATTCAGACGCGTGCGCTCGGCATTTTCACGGCTGCGCTTGTTAATCAGCACTTGCTCTGCGATTCGCGCGGCATCGTCTGGATTTTCGGTAAAATACACCTCAAGCTGATGCTTTAAAAATTCCGTCATCGCCTCATAGACAAAACGGTTGGTAATCGCTTTTTTCGTCTGGTTGGCGTAGGAGGCAATCGTTGAGAACGAGGACGAAATCAGCACAAGACAATCCTGAATGTCCGCAAATGTAATCTTGCCCTCATTTTTCTGATAACGATTGTTATTTTTCAGGAATGCGTCAATCTGCGCAGTAAATGCACGTTTGACAGCATCATCGGGCGAACCGCCATGCTCCAGCCAGCTAGAATTGTGGTAATATTCGAGCCGCTGCACCTGATTGGAAAATGCAAACGCCACAGACAGCTTGACCTTATACTCGTCACGATCGGCGCGGTCACGGCCCTTACGGTCGGCACTCCAGAACTGCACGGGCGTCAGCGGCTTCTCCCCGATAATCTCATTGACATAATCGGTGATGCCGTTTTCATAGAAGAAATCGGTTGTCTCGAATTTACCCGGCGTTACCTCATTGCGGTACACAAACAGCAGATTCGGGTTGACAACTGCCTGCCGTTTCAGCACATCGCGGAACCATTCATCCGTTACTGCAATATCGGTAAAAACCTCTAAATCGGGCTTCCAGTGCGTTTTTGTACCGGTCTGCTTGCGCGTGGCGTCTTTTTTCTGCAAGCCGCCGATGTTCTCGCCCTTTTCAAAATGCAGCGTATATTCCTGACCGTCACGGATAACTGTGACATCCATAAACTCCGAAGCAAACTGCGTTGCACAAAGTCCCAGACCGTTGAGTCCCAGCGAATACGCATAGGTATCCGCTTCTGCGTCATATTTACCGCCTGCGTACAGCTCGCAGTAGACAAGCTCCCAGTTATAGCGCTCCTCGGAGGCGTTCCAGTCCACCGGACAGCCTCTGCCGAAGTCCTCTACCTCAACGGAATGGTCGAGATATCGCGTAATGATGATTTTCTGACCGAAGCCGGCACGCGCTTCATCAATAGAATTCGTAATGACCTCGAACACAGAATGCGCGCAGCCATCCAGACTATCCGAGCCAAATATGACGGAGGGGCGTTTCCGAACCTTATCCGGACCTTTGAGCATCGTAATACTCTCATTGCCGTATTCCTGCTGTTTTTTCGCCATGCAAGATGATCCTTTCATAAATTAGTCATATTTTATTAGTATAGCATACTTTTATAGAAAATGCAAGACGCAAAGCCGAAAAATCCATGATGACAAATCTAAGGCAACACCGTATAAAGTCCGCCTTACGGCTTGGTGGCACATCTACTTGCATATTTTTCGCCATCTTGCACAGGAATTCCTTGCGCGAATACGAAAGGGACAACCCAAGAAAGAGGGGAATCCTCGCTGCGCTCCGGTCTCCCCTCTCTCTTAGGTTTTCCCTCTCGCGCTCTCTCTTTCCTAACTCTCTCCCCTCTGCTGA
>JAZNTW010000025.1:0-9645 GCA_045591925.1 Oscillospiraceae bacterium | reverse complement strand
GACAACCCAAGAAAGAGGGGAATCGTCGCTGCGCTCCGGTCTCCCCTCTCTCTTAGGTTTTCCCTCTCGCGCTCTCTCTTTCCTAACTCTCTCCCCTCTGCTGAGTTGAATTTACTTTTACTGCGCAGCGGAGAGTAGTTTATTTTGCGAATTTGCAATTAGGGGGAAAGTGGGAATGCGAGTGCAGCGAGTCTCCCCCTTGCCTCTTGGGGTTCTCCCCTCGCCCTGCGCATCTGCGCGGAACACGAATGCGAGAGGGACAACCCAAGAACGAGGGGAATCGTCGCCGCGCTCCGGTCTCCCCTCTGCTGACTTATATTTTCTTTAGGGGAAAGGGGGAATGCGAGTGCAGCACATCTGGGGGTCGAGGGGGCGCAGCCCCTTCGTCGCGCGAAGCGCGAAATCAAATATAAATACAAAAAACAGGGACGCTGCACTTGCAATGCCCCTGTTTGTATATACACCGCACAAAGCCCGCCTTACGGCTTGGCGGCAGATCTACTTGCATATTTTCCGCCATCTCTTGCACAGAAATTCCTTGCTGGGCGTCATTTCTATACAATCTGACGAAAAATCTGACTGCGTACCTGCACCACCAACTCTGTGCGGTATTGCCTTAAAGAGTTATCATATTTGTAATCGCGAAAATGGTTGCAAAACGGCATGAAATATGCTATAATGGGGGAGTGCCCGAACAAAAGACAGACGGCGGCAACTGCTTGTACTGCCGCAACAGAAAGGGAGTTTTCAATATGGAACAACGAACACTATTTACTGCAAAAGAGGCGTCTGTCCTTGCCCATGAGATTCTGCATTCAGTTCAGAGCGTCGTGGTCGGAAAGGACATGATTATATTAAAGGTATTTCTTGCGATGCTTGCAAAGGGTCATATTCTGCTTGAGGATATGCCCGGCGTCGGAAAGACAACCCTTGCACTTGCATTTGCAAAAACACTCGACCTCGATTATCACCGTATTCAGTTTACGCCGGATGTCCTGCCGAGTGATGTGACAGGCTTCTCGGTGTATCGAAAGGATTCCGGTAAAATGGAATTTCAGAAGGGTGCGGCGTTTTGTAATTTGCTGCTCGCGGATGAAATCAATCGAACATCTCCGAAAACACAGTCCGCATTGCTTCAGCTGATGGAGGAATCCGCTGTGACCGTGGATGGTACGACCTACCGGCTGCCGGAGCCTTACTGTGTACTCGCAACGCAAAACCCCACCGGTTCGATCGGAACGCAAATGCTGCCCGAATCGCAGCTTGACCGCTTCATGCTCTGTTTGCATATGGGCTATCCCGATCTGGAGAGCGAGATTCAGATTATGCAGGCGCGTACCAATGAAAATCCGCTGGACAAGCTGGAACCGGTGCTTTCACGCTATGAATTGCAGATGATGCAGGAGACTGCCGCGCAGGTTTATGTGGACGCCGCGATTCTGCGCTATATTGCTGAAATTTCTGCTGCAACGCGCAATCATCCGATGGTCAAGCTCGGTGTGAGTCCGCGCGGCTCGCTGGCGCTGTGTGCGGCTGCTCGTGCAACAGCGCTCGTTCGCGGCAGAGACTACGTGACGCCCGATGATATCCGCGTCATCGCCAGCGACGCCTTTTCGCATCGTATCTTGCTCAGCGCACGTGCCAAAACCGAAAATGTGACGGCAGAGCAGGTGCTCGATGAAATCCTCGGCAATGTTGCGATGCCGCGTCTAAGAAGGTATCAGGAATGATTCACGCAAAACTGCTCTATGCGGCGCTGCTTGTGGTGCTGAGTCTGTTTTTTGTGCTGTATCGCGGAAATCTGTCGTTGGAGCTGTTGATTTTCGGCTTGGCGCTGCCGGTGATTCTCTGGCTGATGCTGCTTCGGCTGCGCTTTGCCTTGAAAATATCGCTTTTCCATAGCAAAGAGCCGATTTTGAAGGGGCAGATTTATCAGTGGTCGATTCAGGTCAAAAACCGCAGCTTTTTATCGACGGCGCACGCACGGGTGACCGTGGAATACCGCAACAGCCTGATTGATCAGCCAACAGAGCTGACGCTTGAATTGCCGGTGCTGGCGCATAATACACAGCGGCTTCGACTTGCGTTTCATGCCGTTACCTGTGGCATGATGCAGATTCGGGTCAAGAAATTCGTGATTTATGACCCGCTCAGACTGTTCCGGCGCACGATTCGTCTTTCGCTGCAGGATACGATTGAGATTATGCCAACAGCGACCGCGCTGCTGCCGGAGGAATGGCCGCCGGTGCCGCAGCCGGACGCGGATTCAACCGAATATTCCAAAACAAAGGCTGGCGACGACCCCTCAGAGATTTTTGATCTGCATACTTACCGAGAGGGTGACCTTGTTTCGCGGATTCACTGGAAGCTCAGCTCCAAGCTGGATGCGCTCATGGTCAAGGAATACAGTCTGCCGATGTCTGCCGGCTGTTTGCTGCTGATTGATTACCGCCATATTGGTCAGGATATCGAATCGGCATTGCGGATCGACGCGATGTTCTCTGCGGTTTCTGCCGCTGCGGCACAGCTTGCTGAACAAAACAGCGCGTTTGCCATGACTGCATATCATCCGGCACATGGAATCCGGACATCCGATATGATTTCTACGCTTTCCGATGCCGCACAATGGCTTCGGCATCTGATTCAGAAGATTCCGGTGATGCCGGAGGAGCGCGCGGCGTTTTTTCAGGCAATCAGCGACTTTTTGACTGAAGCACACCCCTATGAGCGCATTTTGATCTTTACGCCGCAGCTTGATGACGCACTGACGGCACTGCTGCTCTCCTTGCCGAATGCAGAACGCTTTACGGTATTCGCGGTGGTTTCGCCGGAGGATTCGGATGCTGCTCTGAATTCGGACGATACGCTTCGGTGTATACCGATTCTGATGCAGGAGCCGGTGCATCCGGTTTATCATCGGATGCGCGAGGAGGACGAGCCGGATTTTGATCGCGAAGAATTGGTGGAAGGGGGGACTGCGCCGTGAAACCTGAAAAGCAGCTTCCAAACACCCCTTGCGTGCAGCCGCCGGAGGACGCGCTTCTGGTGCATGACGGTCTGACAATGACGGTCAGAAGAAAACGGCATTTCCCTGAGATGCTGGTGCGGCTGCTGATTACGCTTTGCGGCAGCATCGGCACGATCGGTTCCTTGCAGGGCTTCTTTCACTTCCCGATTCAATTAAAACAGCTGATTTGGTTTACAGTCATACTGACGGTGGTGATGCGCTGCATTCGACTGATTTCTCCAAAGGTCGGGTTTGCTTCGATTTTGCTCGCATTTGCGTCTATTCCACTGCTGCTGATGAAATTTCGGGAGCAGGCTGTTGCCGGCGCAGGCTCTATTTATTTCACCGTGCGGCAGCGGATTCTCTGGAGGTTGTCCTTTGTGCCGTATGTTGCCGAAACCGGCGATTGGACGATCGGAGAATGTGTTCAGCTTGTTTTTATTCTGCTTATCATTGCGCTGACTGCATTATTAGAATATTCCGATGTCTTGCTGTCGCATTCGCATTCGAGCTACAGCGGCTTCTGGATTCGGTTTTTGATTACGTTTCCGTTTTTGGAATGCGGTCTGTATTTTGGAATTCAAACCGGCAGTGTATTTGTATTTTTGCTTGCATTTTTCTGGCTCGGCACGATTATGGTGTCGCGGCGAAAAACACCGGCTTCCCTCGTAGAAAAACAAGGGTCGTCTGCGGTGCTGCAGCAAATCTTCCATACGGAAACCGAACAGCGTTTTTCTACGCATGAACCCGGTGTGTTAGCGACCATGCTTGCTGCGCTGATTCTGGCTGCGACTGCGATGTATGCGTGTGCCGGTTACTCCCGAACCGAGGATCTCGATCAGAAACGAAAGGAAATCCGTGAATTCTGGCAGAATCTTACCATCGAGGATGTGACGGGCTTACTCAGCAAAATCTCCGGCGATATCGGCATCAATGTCGTATCGGATGAGGTGAATCTGCTGAATAAGAGCGATTTGCATTTTGACGGCAGACCGGTGCTGCATCTGGATATTAGTGCGGCTGCTGTGCCGGATGATTACTATTTGCGCGGCATTGTCCGACCGGCGTATACCGGCACGGGATGGGCGATTCCGACCGGTGCATATCGTTCCAAGAGCAAGCTGTTTCGGCGGCTGACCGCAGAAAACCGGATGCCGCAGACCATTTTCCATTCCGATCATGCGGATGCACTGCGCACCGCAGACGGCAAATTTCCGGTTGTGCGCTGCAATGTGACAGCGCTGAACGATGAGAGCGTGAATTTTCTTCCGTATCAGAGCGTTTATGATGTCGGCACGAAATATCGCTATGACATCGAAATCGAGCTTGACAGCACCGAGGAATACAGCTTCTGGATCATGAACAATGCCAGAACGGATTGGGCGCAGTTTTCCGCGAATGAAGCGCCGTCTGAGAATGCGCTGATTTCGGAATACGAGGATTTTGTATATGACCAATATTTGAAATTGCCCGATTCGGAGCAGCTTGCACAATTCAAGGAGCAGGTCATGCCCGATATGCCGGATGCTTCTCTGCCGCTGCTGGAACGTCTCAACGGCATCCGCGATTACATCTGGGCGCGCGCCGAATACACCTTGCAGCCCGGAATACAGCCCGATGACCGCGATTTTGTCGAGTATTTTCTGAATGAAGGTCATTTGGGATACTGTGCGCATTATGCTTCTGCGGCGGTGGTGCTCAGCCGGATGTGCGGCATTCCTGCACGATACTGTCAGGGCTATGTGCTGACGAAAGGGAATTTTGCAAGCGGCAAGACCGCAAGCGATTATTCAATCAATATTCCCGATTATCAGGCGCACGCGTGGGCAGAAATCTACGTCAAGGGCTATGGCTGGATTCCGTATGAGTTTACCGAAAGCGTCGAGAATCTGTGGCGCAATGCTGCCGAGGTTGAAACGACAGATACCACGGCGCCTCCTGTCACGACAACTACGACAACGAAAGCGACTACGAAATCAGAGGAAACCACCGAACGCACCACGACATCCACAACAGCAGCAACAAGTACAACAACAGAACAAAGCGGTGGACTTACAGCGGAGCAGCGCGCAAAATTGATGTGGACTTTGCTGATTGTGCTGGCAGTTCTGGCTGTGGTTTTGTTGTACTATACGCTGCATCGGCTCATCGTTGGCAGACGTCTGCGCGCCATGCGGTCAGCTGACCCGAATGCTGCTGCAAACGCTGCGTATATATTTATTGTGCAGCTGCTGCATATTCAGGGCATTGACCAGAAAAAACTGACGCATGATGAATATGCTGCGGAGGCAGAGGCGAAATGCAAGCTGCTGTCATCCGGAAAGCTCACGCGGGCAGTCACGATTCAGCAGGCGGCGGTGTTCAGTCGGGATGGCATTTCCAAGGCTGATGCAAAGATTATCTGCAAAACGGCAGTTCAGCTTGCAAACGCGATGTATCAGAACGCAAGTCCTCTGCGGAAGCTCTGGCTGCGCTTTGGCAGACATATTGTTCGATGATTTGTCCATGGACGCGCATTGCGTCGGGCAGTCAAGCGTTTCGGTTTGTGAAAAAACTGGATTTACAAATGGAGCAGTTCGGAGTTTTCGGATTCCGGACTGCTTTTGTATTTGTGATGTATGATTCCGCAATATTTGAACTATGAATCGCAATATTTGAGTGGAAATAATCGGTTCGCCTATTTTATAATAAATTGGGGGAGTTTTATTTTATTTTTTCCGTCTATCTATATCAAAAGGACGGACATTTAGAGATAAGGAGGATTTTTCTATGAAAAAACCGGCTTTGATTACAGCGGCGGCGATGATGCTTGCCGCACTGCTGCCGACATTGGCGGCGCTCAAAGCACCTACGGCGGTCAACGCTGCCGACACACTCAACATCATGCCTGTTGGCGATTCCATCACATTTGGTTACGGCGACGACGGCGGCTACAGAAAGTATCTGGACTTTTATCTGAAAGAAAAAGGCGTCAGCTTTGATCTGGTCGGACCGGAGGGACCCAATACTGCTTCATTCCAGTTTAACGGGCAGCAGGTCACCTACGACAACAATCACGCAGGCTACAGCGGCTATACCATCAAACAGAAATATCCGATCCCAAGCTGGGGCGAAAACGGTCTGCTGGAAAAGCTGCAAAATAAGAACGCGGTCAAGCAGGCACAGCCGGATATCATTCTGTTGATTATCGGCACGAACGATATGACCGCAAACCGCAATCTGAACGAGTGCGAAAACGATCTGCATTCGCTTGTCGATTATATGCTCACGGATTTGCCGCAGGACGGTGTGATCTTCATGGGGTCGATTCCGGAGTTTACCGCATATGGCGGCAATGCACAGCGCGTTGCAGGCTATAACAATACCGTAAAAAAGGTCGCGGAGGATTATGCAAATGCCGGTAAGAACGTCAAGTTCGCGGATGTTCACGGCTGTCTGAACGGCATGGCAGATATGAGCAGTGACCAGCTCCATCCGCATACCGGCGGCTATCAGAAAATGGGCAAGTTCTGGGCGGATACGATTGAGGAATATATGAAATCCAATATCGAAACGACCACCACCACCACGACGACCACTACTACCACCACGACCACGACTACGACTACCACGACGACCACCACCACAACAACCACCACCGAAGCAACGACAACCGTTACAACGGCAAATACGGATATCATTTTGCCGGAGCGCAATACGGAAGTCGTATCAACCTGCCTGTCTGCATCCACGCAGCCGGTCTTTGACGAGAATGGAAATTATCGCGGCACGAACGCATTGTTTGATGTGCGGATGGAGGTCGAAACAACGCCGAAGCTGGATTATCCGATTACACTTCCGATTGATCTCAGCGATATCAAGGTCAATGTGATTGTGGAGCATCGCTTTGATATTTATGCGTATGACGTTTCCGGTATGCTGCACGTTGTCGAATACGGTGTGCTGGATGGCACAGAGGAAGAATGCTACTATGTCGATCTCGGCACGGATTACGAGTATCCGGATTGGAAGCAGCCGATTGAGCCGGTACGCGTCTATCTCAAGGAATCCGACAATACAACAACCACACCGCCGCCGGAAACTATCATGTACGGCGATGTGAATGTATCGGGGCAGGTCGATGTTTCCGATGCCGTGCTGCTTGCACGATTTTCCGCGGAGGATAATACCGCGAAAATCTCAACGCAGGGCATGAAGAATGCCGACGCTGACAAGAACGGCTCTGTCAATACAGATGATACAGTTTTGATTTTGAAGTATCTTGCAAAGATGATTCCCTCGCTGGATTGAATTTTATATATGCAAAAAACGGACTCTGAATTGCTCAGAGTCCGTTTTGTGTTGGAATATCAGCCTTGGTAGGCAGGGTTTTGATAAATGACAACTCTTGTCGGGACTTCTTCGAGTACCGTCCAGCCGTTTTTCTCAAGAATCGGCGTGCTGAATTCACCGATTTCCGTGCCCGGGCCAAAGACGATGAAATCATAGTTGTTCATGTTGACAATGGTCTGCGTTTCTTGATTCACATCGGCCATATCAAAGAGATAAATCTCGTCACGCTCTGCGCAATGCGAGACAAAGAACGGTGTGGAGAGAACGCTCGCATCGCTTGGGATCAGATCCACCGCATCCTCGACCTGTTGGAAATCATCCTTGCTGTTGGCATAGGATTCCACATTGCCCCAGTAATGCAGCGGCATACCGACAAAGAACAGAATGGCTGCGGAGCCGAGTAAGATGGAAAGTGTGTGCTTATGATTTTCGCCAAGATCCTCCAGATTGAGGAATACCATGTAGAACAGAAGGCAGATTGGACCAAAAATATAATGGAATTCGATGTTTGCAGCGTAGCCGTAGCCTGCACCGATGACAAGATTCATGATGATGAACGGAACCATGAGCCAGAAGCGATGGAGCTTCTTTGTCAGGAATGGCAGGAACAACAGCGGAAGCATCACTTGCAGGAAGAAATAGATGGTATCCTGCCGCAGCAGCAGGCTAAAGAAGTATGCCGGATTGAGCAGGACGTTTCGGATCACCTCGCCAAGACCATTCTCCTGATTGACAAGCAGCAGACCAAATCGGATATTGGTCATCGTGGCACCGTCGCCGTGGGCGGTCAGCCATTTGGTAATGCAGATCATATATGTTCCGCTGAGAATGGACATCATCAATCCAAACCACTTCATTCTATGATTCTTCTTTTTTTCGAAGAACATGAACAAGCCAATGCAGACAATATAGAGCGGCGCGTCCTCCTTGACGATACATACAAGCACCGCCATAATCCATGTGAAAATCGGATTTGAGATGTCGATTGCGTAGAACAGCCACATCAGAAGCGTCGGAAGAAACGCATTTTCGTGGAAATCATAGAAGCAGGGGCTGATGATTGCAATGCTGAAAATATAGGTGAAGGTCATGAAGAGCAGCGAAATGCCCTTGAATTTGCGGCGTTTTGCGATCAGGAACATCGGGATTGCACCGCCCATTGCAAGGACGCCTTGCGCTGCAAGCAGAACAGTCTCTTTCTTGAAAATTTTGTAAATCGGTACTAACAAATAGTAAATATATGACGCGTGAATATTAAAATGCGAAATCAGTTTGTCACGTTCCGCGGTTGTCACTGCGCCCTTGCCATTGGCAAGCGAATGGAACATCTGGACGAATAAGCCGAAATCGTGGCAAGCAGTTCCAAAGAGTCGGTGCTTTGCAATCGAGCCGCTAATGACCAAATAGGTGACTGCGGCGACTGCTCCGAGACAAATCAAGCCGCAGAATGTCCATGGCAGCTTCTCATACGGCTCGCGTGAGGGCAGCTTATTGAGCAGATAGTGGATGAATACGAGCGATACAAATACCGTGGCGGTGGTTATCAGGAAGTTGTTGACGCGCCATAGCATCACGCAGTCAAAGAATAGAACGGATATGATACCGAAGCTCTGGTCTGCGATTTTCCATTTCTTTGGCAGAAATCTCGATAGAATGGAAAGCACCAGAAAACCTACCGGCAAGGCGATGAGAGCGAGCGGGAGACTGCCGGAATTGAGAAGGCCGTTTACGTATTCACGCCAGTTGCCGACCGGATTGAATGAAAGCGATTCCTTAATATACAGAATCAAGATGCCGGAAATCAGAAAATACAGCGACATAAAACGCGGAAGCAGCATCTCCGGAAGCTGATGCCGCAGAAGGGTTGCCTTTGTATTCTCAATAAAAGTGCGCAGCGTATATTCTTTTTCCGCTTCCTCATCATCGGAAAGCGGTTCTGTTTCATCCGAATCCGTTTCAAGCACTGCTTCTTCCGGAATATCCTCGTCCGAAAGCATTTCGGATTCCGGCTCCGGCAGCGCAAGCTCCGGTTCTTCGGGAATATCCTCCTGCAGCGCTTCGATCTTCTTCAAATCGGGCTGCTTCTTTGTTTCTGCTGTCGGTTTACGCGTCGGTTTATGTTTTTTCCGAGCCATAGCTTCCTCCATAACATCTTAAGGCAATACCGCACAGAGTTGGTGGTGCAGATACGCAGTCAGATTTTTCGTCAGATTGTATAGAAATGACGCCGCCGGGCTGACGCCCAGCAAGGAATTTCTGTGCAAAATAGCGGAAAATATGCAAGTACAAGTAGATGTGCCGCCAAG
>JAZNTW010000024.1:0-7746 GCA_045591925.1 Oscillospiraceae bacterium | reverse complement strand
TCGCCTCGACTTTGTATTTACCTCGTTTCCTCAGTAAATACGGAATCTTCAAGGGTTTCTCTTTGGTTGCATTGTTCAATTTTCAAGGTGCCGCTTTCGCTTTCCCGTTTCCGAGACAGCTTATTTATTATATCACATTTTCGTGAGTTTGTCAAGCCTTTTTTCAAAGGTTTTTAAAAAAACTTTTTCCAGGAGCTTTCCGCTTTACTCGTAACCTCCCGGTTCCTTTCATGCCTTTTTCTCACTGGTTCCTTGACTTTCTCATGCCTTTGTGACCTTTTTCGTCGGCCGCTCTCTCGCGGCGACTTGTATATAATAACACAGATTTACTCAAATGTCAACCCCTTTTTTTCGGTTTTCCCTTTTGCACAATTACCGCGCTCTTTCGACTGAATCCGTATATAAATTGACAAAAAGAAACGGCTCGGCTCACGATAAGCCGAACCGTATTCCTCATTTTTTCAGTAAAACTGCAGCCCAGCCAGCGCTATGCTCCACGTTCAGAACCGTCAGATTTTCCTGTCGCATCGCGTCCAGCACCTCGTCCAGTCGCTCATCAATGATACCGGAAAGCATCAGGCGCGCGTCATTCTTCATAAAACGAACAAACAGCTTGCGCATCGCAATCAAAATATCCGCAACAATATTCGCGCATACAACGTCATAGCCATCGCCCAGACGCGCAACAAGCGCCTCGTCCTCCAGAATGTTTCCACAGAACGTATGATACGCCGCGGGGTCTATGCCATTGCGCACAGCGTTTTCTGCCGCGGAATCCGCCGCGTTCTGCTCGATATCCACCGCATACGCGTCCTTTGCACCCAGCAGCATCGCACCAATCGACAAAATACCGCTGCCGCAACCGATATCCAGCACGTGCGCGCCGTCATCCACACAAGTTTCCAGAAATTTCAGGCAAAGTCTGGTGGTATCATGCTGACCCGTGCCGAAGCTGGAGCCCGGATCAATCCGCAATGCCGTTCTGCCATCCGGAATCGGCTCGTCCACCCATGTCGGCGTGATCCAGAGTCGCTCACCAATCGGCAGCGGCTTGAAATACTGCTTCCAGTTGTTCGCCCAGTCCTCCTCGCTGACGCCCTTGACGGTCATTTCCAGCGTGCCGAACGCGTCCGACTGCTCGCCGGCTTTGAGTTGCGCAAGCATCGTTTTCAACGCGGTCAGCTGCTCTGCGCCCTGCGCGTTTTCGGGGATATAGACCGTCACGCTCGGATTGCCCTGCGTCAGCGCCTCGGCAAGACCCTCCTCCAGATAGTCCCAGTGACCAACTCTGCCGGCCATCAGGTCCTCGAAATCGTCCGGGTCATACACCGAAAAGCCCTTGAAGCCGATATCCGTCAGCATGGCGCAGAGGATATCCGTCATCTGCTTCGTCGTTTCAATCGTTACTTCCGACCAATTCACAGCGCCGCACCCTCACCAAGCGCCAGCACCGCGCGAACGGCAGGCTCAAGCCAATCGCCCTCAAACAGCTCGACCATACCCTTATCGCAAGCGCCGGCGAGCTTCGGGTTCATCGGGATTTTACCGAGTACAGGCAGATGATGCTGCGCGGCAATCTTGTCAATATGGCTCTCTCCGAAAATCGGGATGCGCTTGCCGCAATCCGGACACTCCGCATAACTCATGTTCTCGACCAGACCGAGAATCGGCACATTCATGGTCTCTGCCATGCGCACTGCCTTTTCCACAATCATCGAAACAAGCTCCTGCGGTGTTGTGACGATCAGGATTCCGTCAACCGGAATGCTCTGAAAGACCGTCAGCGGCACATCGCCCGTCCCCGGAGGCATATCGACAAACAAATATTCATCGTCGCCCCAAATCACATCCGTCCAGAACTGCTTGACCGCGCCGGCAATGACCGGACCGCGCCAAATTACCGGGTCTGCGGAATTTTCCAGCAGGAGATTGACGCTCATGACGTCCGTGCCGAGCTTCGACTTGACCGGGAAAATGCCCTGCTCGCTGCCCTCTGCACGCTGTTCAATACCGAACATCTTCGGGATGGACGGGCCTGTGATATCTGCATCGAGAATGCCGACCGTATGACCGCTGCGCTGTACGGAAACCGCAGTCAGCGCGGTGACAAGAGACTTGCCGACGCCGCCCTTTCCGCTGACAATCGCAATGACCTTGCCGATTTTACTCAGCTCATGCGGTTTTTCGTGAAGATCCTGCGGCTGACGGCTTGCGCACTCCGCGCTGCAGGTTGAGCAATCATGGGTACATTCGCTCATCTGAATCATCCTTTCAAATCTATGATAATTCTAGTATACCACAAAAATACATGGATGTCAAATCACAATAAAAAAAATCGAGTGACGCCGAAACGTCACTCGATCGTGTTCAGAATATGACTTCTGATCGAATCAGAAAGAATTAGTCCTTCTTCTTCTTGGTAGCAACAACAGCAGTACCAGCTGCGAGGAGCAGGCCTGCAACTGCAACGCCAACGCCAGCATCGCCGGTCTTGGAAGCAGTGGTGTTAGAAGTTGTGCCAGCCTTCTTGGTGGTGGTTGTTACAACTGCGCCGCCCTTACCGGTGGTAGTGGTGGTACCACTGGTGGTAGAATCAGTTGTGGTAGTGGTAACATCAGAAGAAGTGGTGGTCGGCTCGGTTACAGTGGTAGTGGTAGTGGTGGTGGTCTCAGTGGTAGTGGTAGTGGTGGTGGTAGTGGTGGTGGTATCCCCACCCACAATCTTAATGAAGATGTAACCATTCACAGTTGCGTGATCAACCGGCTGAACCTTCTCATCGAGCCACTTGTCGATCTCGATGGTCATCGGGAACTTATCACCAGGCTTTGCAGTTTCCGGAACGGTGATCTCAACAGTGTACATAACACCGCTGTCAACTTCCGGCTCAGTGCCCATGGTGCCGAGTGCGATGATGCGCTTCTCAGGGTTGTGAGAGAATGTCATGGTGACATCGTCGCCTGCATCCTCCTTCTTGGTGGTGGGGTTGCCGTTTGCCTTCAGAACCGGAGCGAGCTTCTCATCATAGATGAGACGAACGCCTGTTGCTGCATAACCGGTGTTGTTTGCAACATAAACCGGGAACTTAACAGTCTCGCCAGCCTCAGCCTCAACGATACCAGCAACGATGTTGGTCTTACCAGCAACGAGGTCAGTTCTCTCGTCGAGCTCAGTATCAACCTGTGCGGAAGCGGAAATACCGAGAGCGCCCAGAGCTGCTACGCTACAAGCAACTGCAGCAATTTTAGAGATAATAGATTTGCTCATGATGTTTCAATCCTTTCTGCTTTTTGCCGGAACGATCTCGAACGCCATCGCGCACGGAATCATTCCAAAACTGTTTGGCTTGGTTCACACAATGCCCTGACAAGCATCGCCTGCCAAGCCTATCGGCATTCAGAACTTTTGCCTGAATCACCAGCAGCATACACTCCACCTGACACAGAGTTACGCCACCATATCAGTGATACAACTGTATTTTAACACAAATCGCAATTTAAGTCAAGCGGTGTTTGGCATTTTCACTTCCAATTTACACGATGTATTTCATCATAATTTTGTGAGGTATGCACAAAGTTTGACGTTTTTTGCCATGTTTCGGAACAATCCGGCGTTTCCTCCGCACATCCGTTCCGTTCCATCTCGGAAAGCAGTTTTATCACGTATCTGCGATAAGACTTGGCGTCCGCTGCCACCCTGCGCGGCACCCATAGCACCGCGCGCCGGGGGTCTGCGGTATGCGTCATTCTTTGGTCAAAATGCTGAAATTCAGGAATTTTCGTTTTTCTCACCTCTCCCTGCAAAAACCATATGTAGGGTGCGGAAAAATGATGCTTCCGTGATGTTCTGCCGACGCTTATTTTTTGAATTTCTGCTTCATTCTGAGGCCATTATCGAGGATGCGCTTGCGGATACGCAGGCTCTCCGGCGTGACCTCCAGAAGCTCGTCCTCTGCGAGATATTCAAGGCAGTCTTCCAGAGACATATCCTTTGGCGGAATCAGACGGAGCGCGTCATCGCTGCCGCTTGCACGGGTATTGGTCAGATGCTTGCGCTTACAGACATTGACAACGATATCCTCGGACTTCGGCGAGCAGCCGACGACCATGCCCTCATAGACCTGCGTACCGGCCGTAATGAACAGGCTGCCGCGCTCCTGCGCGTTATACAGACCATAGGTGACCGCCTCGCCGGTCTCGTAGGAGATCAGCGAGCCAACCGAACGGCGCTCGATATCGCCCTTATACGGCTCATATTTTTCAAAGACAGCGGACATGATGCCCTCGCCCTTGGTGTCGGTCAAAAATTCGCTCTTATAGCCGAACAGACCGCGCGACGGGATCAGGAACTCCATGCGCATTCTGCTGCCCTGCGGGTGCATCTCCTGCATCTCGCCCTTGCGCGAGCCGAGCTTCTCCATGACCGCGCCGACGCTGCCCTCCGGTACGTCGATGGCAACGCGCTCAACCGGCTCGTAGCGCACGCCGTCGATCTCCTTCATGAGCACTCTGGGCGGCGATACAGCAAGCTCATAGCCCTCTCTGCGCATATTCTCGACCAGAATCGAAAGGTGCATTTCACCTCTGCCGGCGACAAGGAATGCGTCGGTCGAATCGGTTTCATTGACGCGCAGGGATACATCTTTTAATAGTTCTTTATACAAACGCTCGCGAAGCTGACGAGAGGTGACGAATTTGCCCTCTCTGCCGGCAAGCGGGCTATCGTTGACGGAGAATGTCATTTCAACGGTCGGCTCACTGATTTTGGTAAAGCTGACCGGCTCATACGCGCCCTGTGCGCAGATAGTATCACCGATGTTGATGCCGTCGATGCCCGATACCCAGACGATATCGCCAACCGTTGCGCTCTGCGTCGAGACGCGCTGAAGCTGTTCGATCTGAAGCAGCGTGACGAGCTTTGCGTTGACCGGCTTTTCTTCGCTGTGGAAGTTTCCGACCTGTACCTGCTGACCGACCTTTGCCGTACCGCGGATGATTCTGCCGATGCCGATTCTGCCGACGTATTCATTATAATCAATCGAGGAGATCAGCATTTGCAGCGGTTCCTCCGGCTCACCCTGCGGCGGCTCGATATAGTCTAAAATCGTATCAAACAGCGGTTTCAGGCTATCGCCCGGCTCATACTGCGACAGGGAAGCCGTACCGCTTCTGCCGGAGCAAAACAGCACCGGGCTTTCGAGCTGCTCATCATTGGCGTCAAGGTCGAGCAGCAGCTCCAGAACCTCGTCGCCGATTTCATCGAGGCGCGCGTCCGGACGGTCGATCTTATTGACAACAATGATGATCTTCTGACCCATTTCGAGTGCCTTGGAGAGCACGAATCTGGTCTGTGGCATGGGGCCCTCGGCAGCGTCCACGAGCAGCAGAACGCCGTCCACCATGTTCAGCACACGCTCGACCTCGCCGGAGAAATCGGCGTGGCCGGGGGTGTCGATGATGTTGATTTTGACGTCGTTATACATTATAGATGTATTTTTTGCGAGAATTGTGATACCGCGCTCACGCTCCAGTGCGTTTGAGTCCATGACGCGCTCTGCAACGGACTGGTTCTCACGGAACGCGCCGCTTTGCTTGAGCATCTCGTCAACCAGCGTGGTTTTGCCGTGGTCAACGTGGGCAATAATCGCAATATTTCTCAAATCATTTCTAACCAAGTTGATACCCTCACTTCTTTTTTTGACCATCCCGGCGCTTATTCTGTGCGCGGGCTTCATCCTTTTTGATACGCGCCATCAGCTGACTGCGCCGTTCCGCAAACATCGGAACCTTTGCAAGACCGGTCGCCTGACAGACAAATTGTTCACCGTTGTCGATGCACCGGATTGCGGCGTCAAGGTCGCGCTTTGTACCGACGCCGTCGGCGTAACAGGAAGCCAGTGCAAAGGAAATCCGCGTATGTGCGTGCAAAATCTCCTTTTGCGTTTGATTGAAATCGACAAAATTCGGCTGTGTATAGAACGCCCAGTAAATGCGGATCATGCGCTCTGCCTCGACCGCCCAGGCAAACGCCTTGTCGTGGTCGGGGATGACGCCGGAGCCGCCTGCGCGATACGCCTGCGCGAGCTTTTCCATGGCTTTCCAGGAGCCATTTTCGGCGGCAAGCGTGAGCATCTCGATACATTTTGCGGAATCCTTTTGCAGAACGCCGGTTTCCTCATTGATATAGTACGCCGCAAGGAGCATCTGCGCGTCCTGAGCGCCGAGTGCGGCGGCGCGTTTTAAATAGTCATAAGCCTTTTGAAAATCCTGCTCTGCGCCGAGCTGACCGAAAAAATAACGCTGACCGAGCTGCAGGAGCGCACCGCATTCATCCTTTGCGGCGTGCGCTTCCAAATCCGCAAGCGGAAACGCCTCGTAGGGGCGAAACAGGGTCACCGGTTCGCCGCCCGATTTCGGGGTCATGGTCACGGCAGCCGCCGGCAGATAGGACGGAGTCATGTTTTCTTTCATCGCAATATCCCTCCTTTGATGCGCGCCATCGCAAAAACAGCGCAAATATAAACGATAACACTTGATTATAACACCGCCGCGGCGGTTCTGTCAAGATTCCGGACGGATTTCGCACATTTTCAGGGCTTTTTTGCGGTACGACGCTGATTTTTTGTCAGTTTCTATCAAAGAGAAAAGCCGCAGAAAAAGCAGCTTGCCTTTTCCGCAGCCGGATGAATATGGAAGGAACCGGAAATTAAGGCGATACCGCACAGAGTTGGTGATGCCATATATACAAACGGGGCATTGCAAGTCAAGTGCAGTTTCCCTGTTTTTTGTATTTATATTTGATTTCGCGCTTCGCGCGACGAAGGGGCTGCGCCCCCTCGACCCCCAGATGTGCTGCACTCGCATTCCCCCTTGCCCCTAAAGAAAATTCAAGTCAGCAAAGGGGAGACCGGAGCGTGCGACGATTCCCCTCGTTCTTGGGTTGTCCCTCTCGCATTCGTGTTCCTCGCAGATGCGCAGGGCGAGCGGAGAACCCCAAGAGGAAAGGGGGAAACTCGCTGCACTCGCATTCCCCCTTCCCCTTGAGTTTTCCCCTCGCGCTCCCCTTTCCTGATTCCCTTTCCCCCTAATTGCAAAGCCGCGAAATAAACTACTCTCCGCTACGCAGTAAAAGAAAATTCAACTAAGCAGAGGGGCGACCGGAGCACAGCGACGACTCCCCTCTTTCTTGGGTTGTCCCTTTCGCATTCGTACTCCGCGCAGATGCGCAGGGCGAGCGGAGAACCCCAAGAGGCAAGGGCAAACTCGCTGATCTCGCATTCCCCATTTCCCCCTAATTGCAAATTCGCAAAATAAACTACTCTCCGCTGCACAGTAAAAGTAAATTCAACTAAGCAGAGGGGAGAGAGTTAGGAAAGAGAGAGCGCGAGAGGGAAAACCTAAGAGAGAGGGGAGACCGGAGCACAGCGACGATTCCCCTCTCTCTTGGGTTGTCCCTTTCGCATTCGTACTCCGCGTAGATACGCAGGGCGAGGGGAGAACCGCAAGAGGAAAGGGCAAACTCGCTGCACTCGCATTTCCACTTTCCCCCTTAATTGCAAATTCGCGAAATAAACTACTCTCCGCTGCGCAGTAAAAGAAAATTCTACTAAGCAGAGGGGAGAGAGTGAGGAAAGAGAGAGCGCGAGAGGGAAAACCTAAGAGAGAGGGGAGACCGGAGCGCAGCGACGATTCCCCTCGTTCTTGGGTTGTCTCTCTCGCATTCGTGCCCCGCGCGGTGTTGCCTAAACAA
>JAZNTW010000023.1:0-45679 GCA_045591925.1 Oscillospiraceae bacterium | reverse complement strand
CTTTTCTGAAGTGGCCTTTGCCTCCGCCAGCTTGCCGGTGGGGGCAACCACGCTGTTGACGTAGAACTTGATCTTCGGCTCCGTTCCAGAGGGGCGGGCGCTGACCACGGTGCCGTTCTCCAGGAAGAACTGGAGCACATTGCTCTTGGGCAGGTCCACCGGCTTCTTGTCCGAGGGATTGGCTGGGTCGTAGCTGGTGCTGGTCTGAATGTCGCGAATCAGCACCACCTTCTGTCCGCCCAGGGTTTTTAGTCCCTCTTCCCGCAGTCTTGCCATGATTCCCTTCATGGTAGCAACGCCGCTGGCTCCCGCAAAGTTCCTGGAGATGGCGCGGTCCTCGAAATAGCCGAACTGGGTGAACAATTCTTCCAGCCGCTGCAGCAGGGACTTGCCCTGGGAGCGCCAGTAGAGGGTCATCTCGGCGCACATGGCAGCGGCAGAGACACCGTCCTTGTCCCGCACGTCGGTCTCCACGTTGTAGCCGTAGCTCTCCTCAAAGCCGAACACATAGCGATTTTCCTCACCCTGCTCCTCTAGCAGACCAATCTGCTCACCGATAAACTTGAAGCCGGTCAGCACATCAATGATTTCTACGCCAAATTTTTCGGCAATCGGCTTGACAAGATCGGTCGTGACAATCGTCTTGACTGCCATCGGATTCTTCGGCATGGTACCGATCTTTGTGCGCTCCTCACAGATATACTGGAACAGCATTGCACCGACCTCATTACCGGAAAACAGCGCATAGCCGCCGTTGCCATCCGGCACAGCAATACCGACTCTGTCACAATCCGGATCTGTTGCAAGCAGCAAATCCGGCTGAACCTCCTCGCAGAGGCGCAGGCCGCATTCGAGTGCCTCGCGAATCTCCGGATTCGGATACGGACAGGTCGTGAAATGACCGTCCGGCAGCTCCTGCTCCTTGACGACCGTGACATCCTTGATGCCGATTCGCTTGAGGATCTCGCGCACCGGCTTATTGCCCGCACCGTTCAGCGGCGTATAGACAATCTTCAGACCGCTTTCCTCACAGACATCCGTATGAATTCCCTGTGCCAGAACATTGCGGTAGAAGTCCTCAATCACATCCTGTCCGATATAGGAAATCATGCCGTTTTTGACAGCCTCGTCAAAATCGCAGATTTGGACGTCATTGAACATATCGAGTGCATTGATCTTGCTGATAACGGTGTTGGCGACATCCAGCGTAATCTGGCAGCCGTCAGCACCGTAAGCCTTATAGCCGTTATACTTTGCCGGATTATGGCTTGCCGTAACCATAATACCTGCCGAGCAGCCCAATGCGCGAACTGCAAACGACAGCATCGGTGTCGGCATCAGCTCGGTATAAATATGCACCTTAATACCGTTTGCAGCAAGAACCGCAGCAGCAGCCTTTGCAAACGTATCGGATTTGATACGGCTATCGTAAGAAATTGCAACACTCGGTGCCGCAAAGGATTCCTTGACATAATTCGCAAGACCTTGCGTTGCACGGCGCACGGTATAAATATTCATTCTGGCAGTTCCGGCGCCAAGTACGCCGCGAAGTCCACCCGTACCGAATGCGAGATCCTGATAGAAGCGCTCTCGAATCGCCTCTGCATCATCGCTGATCTCCTTCAGTTCGGTCACAAGATCCGGATCCTCCACTGCATTCTCGCACCAAAGTGCATACAGTGCATTCTCCTTAGACATATCAAATTGCATGATACCACATTCCTTTCCCTTTGCGCGGTATATCAAAGCACCGCGAAATGTGAACATCTTCACATACACAATTATTATAGCATATTTTCACTGTTTTGCAAAGGGGCAGAATACCAAATTTTAAAAGCCTGATTCATCAATTTTGGTATCAATCTGTCAATTCCTCTATCATTCCCGTCAATCCCACGAAATCTCCGCTTTGCAAAGAATAAAAAAGCAGCCGGATATTCCGACTGCTTTCTGTGAAGCATTAGCCTCTGTTGAAACGCTTGTTGAAGCGCTCGACGCGTCCGCCGGTATCGACCAGCTTCTGCTTACCCGTGAAGAACGGGTGGCACTTGGAACAAATTTCAACCTTGATGTCCTTCTTTGTGGAAAAAACCTCGATTACGTTACCGCAGTGGCAGGTAATGGTGGTCTTTTCGCAATTCGGATGGATGCCTTCTCTTGCCATGGTTTTCACCTCTTTCAAAAATTGATGAGTAAAATCTGACATAACAGCCCATCCGGATACTGTTCGGACAGTAGTGCTATGGATTAAACGCAGAATTTATTATACCATATCCCCGATAAAAAAGCAAGTGGCATTTTCCCCAAATCGCGCCATCTTTTCCCATGATTTTCCGTAATTTGAGGCATACACCTCGAAAATCTCCGTCTCCGCAGATACTTTGTGCAGAGACGAACCGCAATCACAGTCAAAATCACACCAATGAAGCAAATCTAAGGCAATACCGCACAGAGTTGGTGGTGCAGATACGCAGTCAGATTTTTCGTTAGATTGTATAGAAATGACGCCCAGCAAGGAATTTCTGTGCAAGATGGCGGAAAATATGCAAGTAGATGTGCCGCCACGCCGTAAGGTAGACTTTGCGCGGTGTTGCCTTAAAAATTTATTTCGGTTCTCCCATTGAAAATTATCGTAAAATATGCTATAATAAAAATATCTATTGCTTCTTCTGAAAGGAGACAACCACCATGTATGAACCTTATTATCTGACAACTGCCATTGCCTACACTTCGCGCAAGCCGCATATCGGCAATACCTATGAAATTGTCATGAGCGACGCGCTCGCACGCTTCCGCAGAATGCAGGGCTATGATGTATACTTTCTGACCGGAACGGATGAGCATGGTCAGAAAATCGAGGAAATCGCAAAGGAAGCCGGCATTACGCCGCAGGAGCACGTTGACAAGATCGCCGGCGAAATCCGTTCCATCTGCGATCTGCTCAACACCTCCTATAATCAGTTCATCCGAACAACAGACCCCAAGCACACCAAAACCGTGCAGGATATCTTCCAGCGTCTTTACGATCAGGGCGATATCTATAAGGGCGAATACGTCGGCAAATACTGCACACCGTGTGAATCCTTCTGGACGGAATCCCAGCTTCAGGACGGCAAATGTCCCGACTGCGGCAGAGAGGTTCGTGACGCAAAGGAAGAAGCCTACTTCCTGAAGCTCTCGAAATATCAGGCGTGGATCGAGCAGTATATCGAGGAGCATCCGGACTTCATCTATCCGGAAGCACGCAAAAAGGAAATGCTCAACAATTTCATCAAAAAAGGTCTTGAAGACCTCTGCGTTTCGCGTACAACCGTGAAATGGGGCATTCCGGTTCCGTTTGACGATAAGCATATCATCTATATCTGGATCGACGCGCTCTCGAACTATATCACCGCACTCGGCTATGATGTCAACGGCAATCACGACGAGCTTTACAAGAAATACTGGCCGGCTAACGTCCATATCATCGGAAAAGATATCGTTCGATTCCACAGCATTTACTGGGTTATCATGCTTCATGCACTCGGCGCGCCGATTCCGGAAAAGGTCTTTGGCCATCCGTGGATGCTGTTCGGCAATGACAAGATGAGCAAATCCAAGGGCAATGTCATCTATGCAGATGAGCTGGTCGAGAAGTTCGGCGTGGATGCTGTGCGCTATTATCTGCTCTCCGAGATGCCCTTTGCACAGGACGGCTCCATCACCTATGAAAACATGATCGAGCGCTTCAATTCCGATCTGGCAAATACGCTCGGCAACCTCGTCAACCGCACCGTTGCAATGGTCAACAAATATTTTGACGGTGTGATTCCAGCCGCTGACCTGATTGCATCCGCTCCGGAACAGGAATGCGATGCTGATCTGAAAACAGTTGCAGAAAATACTGCGGCAAAAATGACAGAGCTGCTCGACAGCTTCCATATCAGTGACGCTGTTGAAACAGTTCTCGCACTCGCAAGCCGCTGCAACAAGTATATTGACGAAACTGCGCCATGGGTTCTTGCGAAGAATCCCGATGACAAGGCTCGCCTTGCAAAGGTGATGTACAACCTGCTCTCCGGTATCCGTCTGATCGGCGGTCTGCTCAAGCCATTTATGCCTGAGACTGCGGAGAAAATTCTTGCACATACACCTGCTGCCGATGAAATCAACGCAATCGAATGTGAGCTTGACCGTTATCGCATTTTCGGCGGCGTACAGTACGGTGCAGCGGTCGGTGAGGCAAAGCCGATGTTCAACCGCATCAACGCGGAAGAATTCATCGCAGAAATGATTGCAGCACATCAGGCAGCAGCCGAAGCCGAAGAACCGGCAGCACCCGTTCAGCCATTTGCTGAACAAATCGCAATCGACACCTTTGCACAGTCCGACATCCGCGTTTGCGAGGTTCGCGCCTGCGAAAAGGTCAAGAAATCGAGCAAGCTGCTCTGCTTCAAGCTGTTTGACGGCATCGGTGAGCGACAGGTTCTGTCCGGTATCGCAAAATGGTATCAGCCGGAAGAATTAGTCGGAAAGAAAGTATTTTGCGTTGTCAACCTCAAGCCCGTCAAGCTCTGCGGCTTGGAGAGCTGTGGTATGATCTGCTCCGCCGAGAGCGCTGACGGCAAGATCACCCTCCTGATCGCAGACGATTCGATTGCAGCCGGCAGCAAGCTCTGCTGATTCCATGAGCTGTTCCAGCGGAATCGTACCGTAGCGCACGACAATTCGGTGTTTCGGATTTCGTGCCATCGAATCCCTCCTTTTTAAGAGCTTATGCAAGAGGAACCTATATCATGAAAAAAACAATTCTATCGCTTGGCATCGCAGCTTTTGTTGCACAGGCACTCGCACTTCCTGCCAGCGCCGCCGATTCGCTTATGAGCTTCCGATTCGGCGCTGAGAAAACCGCTGTATCTACAGCAGAACTCGCAAACGGTGATGTTGTCATTCCGGGCGGTTTGTATATTGATAACTATTCCGGTTTTGCGCAGCTTCGGTTGATTCTGCGCAGCGATGCGCCAGTCATCATCGAAAACGGCGATTTTACGATTGACCCAAGCGGCGCACTGGACGCTGACGGCAATCCGCGCCACGCGTTTTTCGAAGCGCACAGCACCGCAATCTATACGCAAAAATCCGTGATTGACGATGATACAAATATCATTCTATGGCAAGGTCCTGAGGCAAAGCAGCTGAATGCGTATCACGCAAACGGCGTCATCAGAAATGCAGACAGCTCGTTCCTGACCTTTGATTACCGCATTCCGCAAAACACCCCTGTCGGTGATTATCAATGCTATATCAGCCGGGATGTCATCACCAACAGTGTCGGATTTATCGAAGAAGATTTAGATGTTACCGACCAAACGCATCAGCTGAAAGTGGACGAGGAATTCACTTTGCCGCCCCTGACATTCTCCGTCTATACACGCGGTGATGTCAACTGCGACGGCGCAATCACCATCGAGGATGCACAGGCAACACTGACGCTCTATGTCGTACAGGAGGTTTCTGCACAGGTTTTATCCGATGAAGAAGTCGCGCAGCTCCTCGACACCGAGCATCTCAATGCTTCCAAGTGCGCAGTGGACGCCTCTCAAAACGGCAGTCTCGATGTCACCGATGCACAAGGCATCCTTGATTATTACGTTGCATCCTTGTCTGGCAACCTCGGAAATTGGGACAACATTTTTAAGTAAGTTGTCTCATGTTTCGAGATGCAGCTAAATCCATCTCATAACAAATAACCCCGTACAGTTCTGCGCTGTACGGGGTTCATTTTATCCACATAGGTATCCAAATTAGAAAAAAGAGCTGAACCCAAACGGATTCAGCTCTTTTGTATCTCAGAAATTACTCGTCGATAGAGGTAACAACGCCAGAACCAACAGTCTTGCCGCCCTCACGGATAGCGAAGCGGAGACCCTGCTCGATAGCGATCGGAGTGATCAGCTCAACGCCGATCTCGATGTTGTCGCCAGGGTTGCACATCTGAACGCCTTCCGGCAGAGAGATGATACCGGTAACGTCAGTTGTACGGAAATAGAACTGCGGTCTGTAGTTATCGAAGAACGGCTTATGACGACCGCCCTCTTCCTTCTTCAGAACGTAAACCTGACCCTTGAACTTGGTGTGCGGGTGAATGGAACCCGGCTTACAGAGAACCTGACCTCTTTCGATGTCCTTACGTGCAACACCACGGAGCAGTGCGCCAACGTTATCGCCAGCTTCTGCATAATCCAGAGTCTTGCGGAACATTTCCAGACCGGTAACAACTGTAGAAGAGCTCTCTTCCTTCAGACCAACGATTTCAACAGTCTCGCCAACCTTAATCTGACCACGCTCAACACGACCGGTAGCAACGGTACCACGACCAGAAATGGTCATAGTATCCTCAACCGGCATGAGGAACGGCTGATCTGCCTTACGATCCGGAGTCGGAATGTAAGAATCAACAGCGTCCATCAGCTCAAGAATCGGAGCATAGACAGCGTCGGAAACATCGGTAGCCTTGGAATCCAGAGCCTGGAATGCAGAACCCTTGATGATCGGAATGTCATCGCCAGGGAACTCATAGGAGCTCAGGGTATCACGGATATCCATTTCAACGAGATCAATCAGCTCCTCGTCATCAACGAGGTCTGTCTTGTTCATGAAAACAACGATTGCCGGACCGCCAACCTGACGAGCGAGCAGGATGTGCTCTTTGGTCTGAGCCATCGGGCCATCGGAAGCAGCAACAACCAGGATTGCGCCGTCCATCTGAGCAGCACCGGTGATCATGTTCTTGATATAGTCAGCGTGACCAGGGCAGTCAACGTGAGCATAGTGACGCTTCTCGGTCTCGTACTCAACGTGAGCGGTGTTGATCGTGATTCCACGTGCGCGCTCTTCCGGAGCCTTATCGATCATGGAATAATCCTCAAACTTTGCCTGACCCTTCATAGCCAGCGTCTTGGTGATCGCAGCAGTCAGAGTGGTCTTGCCGTGGTCAACGTGGCCGATTGTACCAATGTTGACATGGGGTTTTGTACGTTCAAAATGTTCCTTTGCCATTGGAATCTCCTCCTAAATTTAAATTTTGAAATTGTATAGGGGTTCGGTCATCATCAAGATACGACAAAGACCTGACCCTTATATTGTACCAGATTTCAGAAAAAAATGCAAGCCTTTTTGGAAAAAAATTCAAAGCAAACATATTTTTTGCTGTTTCCGACACCAATTCAAGCTGTTTTGCGGGCGATTTCCGTCGAATAAACGGTGGAAACCGCACACAAAACGCTCAATCAAACGTTCAATCAGTCCTCGTCGCCGTGACCGCGCTCGCTCTTGATCTTGTCTGCAATGCTCTTCGGAACCTCAGCAAAGCTGTGCGGCTCCATGGTGTAGTTACCACGACCCTGAGAACGGGAACGAAGATCACTTGCGTAGCCGAACATATTGCTCAGCGGAACGAGAGCGTCGATCTGTGCAACGCCGTTGTGGACTTCCTGACCCTGAATCTGGCCACGGCGACCATTGAGGTCACCGAAGACATCACCCATGTACTGCTCCGGTACGAATACGGAAACCTTCATGAGCGGCTCAAGCAGAACCGGATCAGCCTTGCGCATCGCATTCTTGAACGCCATAGAACCAGCGATCTTAAATGCCATTTCAGAGGAGTCAACCTCGTGATAAGAACCATCATAGAGGGTAACCTTGATATCAACGACCTGATAGCCAGCAACGACACCAGCCTGCATTGCAGACTTGATACCTGCATCGACTGCCGGGATGTATTCCTTCGGAATTGCGCCGCCGACGATGCTGTTGACGAACTCGTAGCCCTTACCAGGCTCGTTCGGCTCAACGGTAATCTTAACGTGACCGTACTGACCGGTACCACCGGTCTGCTTCTTATGCTTGTAATCCTCGCTGACTTCCTTGCGGATTGTTTCCTTATAGGAAACCTGCGGAGCGCCTACATTTGCTTCGACCTTAAACTCACGCAGCAGACGGTCAACGATAATTTCGAGGTGCAGCTCGCCCATACCTGCGATAATGGTCTGACCAGTTTCGCTGTCAGTCCATGTACGGAAGGTCGGATCCTCTTCTGCGAGCTTGGAGAGGGCAATGCCCATCTTCTCCTGACCAGCCTTGGTTTTCGGCTCGATTGCGAGGTTGATAACCGGATCCGGGAACTCCATGGATTCAAGGATGATCGGATGGTTCTCATCGCAGAGCGTATCACCAGTGGTGGTGTTCTTGACGCCGATAACAGCAGCAATATCGCCTGCGTAAACGACATCAATATCTTTTCTGTGGTTGGAGTGCATCTGAAGGATTCTACCCATACGCTCATTCTGGTTTTTGCAGGAGTTCAGGACAGAAGTACCCTTTTCGATTTTACCGGAATATACACGGAAGAAGCAGAGCTTACCGACAAACGGGTCTGTTGCAATCTTGAATGCGAGTGCAGCAAACGGCTTGTTGTCATCGGAAGGACGCTCCTCTTCCTCATCGGTTCTCGGATTGATACCGGTAATTGCCGGAACATCGAGCGGAGAAGGCATGTAATCAACGATTGCGTCGAGCAGCTTCTGAACGCCCTTGTTCTTATAAGAAGTACCGCAAACAACCGGAACGATTGTGTTTGCGAGCGTGCCCTTACGGATACCGCGCTTCAGCTCCTCAATCGTGAGCTCCTCTTCATTCAGGTACTTCTCCATGAGCTCCTCGTCGTTCTCGACGATGTGCTCGATCATTTCAAAGCGGTATTCCTCCGCCTGATCCTGCATATCAGCAGGGATATCCTCGACAGAAATGTGCTGACCGAGGCGATCGTCCTCAGCATAAACGTATGCTTTCATCTCCAGCAGGTCGATCAGGCCCTTGAAATCGCTTTCAGCGCCGATCGGAAGCTGAATCGGAACAGCATTACACTTGAGTCGATCCTTCATCATATCAACGACGCGATAGAAATTCGCGCCCATGATATCCATTTTATTGACATACGCCATACGCGGAACCTTATACTTGTCCGCCTGACGCCAAACCGTCTCAGACTGCGGCTCAACACCGCCCTTTGCGCAGAAAACGGTTACAGAGCCGTCCAATACGCGAAGTGAACGCTCAACCTCGACAGTAAAGTCCACGTGACCGGGGGTATCAATGATATTGATTCTGTGCTCTTTCCAGTAAGCGGTCGTTGCAGCAGATGTAATCGTGATACCACGCTCCTGCTCCTGCTGCATCCAGTCCATCGTTGCGGTACCATCGTGGGTATCGCCGATTTTGTGGTTGATACCAGTATAGAACAGAATACGCTCGGTTGTGGTGGTCTTTCCGGCGTCGATATGAGCCATAATGCCAATGTTTCGTGTTTGCTCTAGACTACAGTCTCTAGGCATTTTGGATCCTCCTAATCAGAAAGCGTCTGCCGTTTGCCAGCAGCGCACGGCAGACGAAAATGTGCAGATAATTACCAGCGATAGTGTGCAAACGCCTTGTTTGCCTCTGCCATCTTGTGTGTATCTTCACGCTTCTTGACAGAGCCGCCGGTACCAGCGATCGCGTCAATGATCTCACCAGCAAGACGCTCTTTCATGGTCTTTTCGCTGCGCAGTCTGGAATACTTGGTGATCCAGCGCAGACCGAGCGTCTGACGGCGTTCCGGACGAACCTCCATCGGTACCTGATAGGTTGCACCGCCCATACGGCGTGCCTTAACCTCCAGGACAGGCATAATGTTCTCCATTGCCTGCTCAAATACCTCAAGCGGATCGCGGTCGGTCTTTTCCTTGACGATATCGAATGCTTCATACACAATTTTCTGTGCGACACCCTTCTTACCGTCGAGCATGATGTTGTTGATAAGACGTGTTACGAGCTTGGAACCGTACATCGGATCAGCCAGAACGTCACGCTTTGCGATATTGCCTCTTCTTGGCATACTCGCTTCCCTCCTTCATAAAAGATGAATTCACAGGTACTCACCGGCAGCATGGCTGCCAATGTCAGGCGCCATTGCAGATATCAGCAGACAGCAAAGCGCAGTCCTGCGCGTCCCATCGGGAAAATGCTATCTATATAATCCACAAGAGCCTTGTGGGTAAATGCGAATACGTTTTGGTTTGCAGCAAGAATCAAATGATTACTTCTTTGCTGCGGCCTTACCTGCCTTCGGACGCTTTGCACCGTACTTGGAACGAGCCTGCATACGGCCGTTTACGCCCTGTGCATCCAGTGTACCACGAATGATGTGATAACGCACACCAGGCAGATCCTTAACACGTCCGCCGCGGATCAGCACAACGCTGTGCTCCTGCAAATTGTGACCGATACCCGGAATGTAGGCAGTAACCTCATAACCGTTGGTCAGACGCACTCTGGCGATCTTACGCATTGCAGAGTTCGGCTTTTTCGGGGTTGCAGTCTTAACTGCTGTGCAGACGCCACGCTTCTGCGGAGAGCTGAGGTCGATCTGAGACTTCTTCTGTGCGTTGTAGCCCTTCTGAAGTGCCGGAGCGGTAGACTTCTCCGTCAGAGTGTTTCTGCCCTTGCGAACAAGCTGATTAAAAGTTGGCATGGTTTTCCTCCTTCTTTAATAATAGAATTCGCGCGACCGTACAATACGCCAGTACACGCACATAACATTATATCTGATTTACCGCGAAAAGTCAAGGGATTTGGGATTTTCTATGCTTTTGACAAAAAACGCCGGCAGTTCCCTCGGTGATTCAGCATTTTCACGCGCATTCTGCGCTTTCATATTCGTCCGCACTCCCTCGTCAAGCTCTCCGCACAACATTTGATATGTTTACGCCGTACAAATTCACCACTCCGATTGTTTCTTATATAATAGTAGCAATATAATTATTTTTACGAATCATTTATCTCTGTCATTTATTTGTATCTATTGCAAAATTGCTATTTTGTATTTTCATTTTTCTTTTTATTTCTTAATTTTTATGAAGAAATAATGACAAGCGCAGAGCAATAAATAACATAATCACAGCAAAATATAAGTGGCGCAATATCATTTTATCTGATAAAATACAAGCAAGATACAGTTACCGCTGTATCAATACAAATTTTTTACACAAAGGAGTATCAATCATCATGAACAAGCATCTGAAGAGACTCACAGCATCCATCTCCGCGCTCTGCATGGCAGCTACAATGTGCAGCGCAATCTCCGCAAGCGCAATCACCCTCTACCCGAAGACCGTTATGACTAAGACTGTCACTGTCTGGAACAAGTATGCAAACAAGAACATCACGCTCCAGCTCAGCACAAGCAAGACCGACTATCAGGATTACCTCTATCAGCCGACCAGAGGCATTACGGTCGTCCCGACAAAGTCCACCCCTTTAAGAACAATTGAAGTCGATTACAGCAATCCGCTTCGTATGTACGACAATCGCCCCTATGAATACCAGCAGGCAGCACAGATCGCACTGTACAACGGCAATAAGGCTTATGATTTCTTTAGCAGCCTTGGCTACAAGCGCGGTGATATCACCATCGCTGTCAATGACCTCTCCGGCTACAACGCCATCAATCCGGATGGTCAGCTCGTAAACGCATGGGGCAAGGACGGCACTCTGTTCTTCGGCATGGGCTCCAAAGATCAGAGCAAAGCGAATGCAATGAAGTTCCTCGGCTCTGCAACCGACATCGTCACCCACGAATATATGCACGTAATCACCGGCGATATGCTCGGTTGGGATTCCTATGATAACAAGACAGTCGAGACCATGGCTCTCATGGAAGCATACAGCGACATCATGGCTGAGCTTGCTGACGAGCGCGGCGACTGGAAGGTTGGCGCAACTGTATTTACCAACAATAACTCCAGCAGAAATTACTGCTTCCGTAACCTCGCAGATCCGAGAAATACGAAGAACCCTGACGGATCCGGCACCACATATCAGGTCAACTACGGCACATGGCAGAAGTACAAGGGCAATGCGAGCAGCCCGAATCCGGATGTTGCAGGCTCCACTGTTATCTCTCACGCTGCATACCTGATGCACGAGAAGGGCTACAGCAACCAGACTCTCGGTAAGATCTGGATGAAGTCCCTCTCCAAGTTCGACAAGTCCAAGGCAAACAGCCTCACCTTCACCGATTGCAGAAACGCATTCCAGGAAGCTGCTATCGAGGTTCTCGGTCAGACCGGCGGCAGATACTACATGTCTCAGGTCTTCGATCTGATGTCCGCTTTCGATGCAGTTGGCGTATATTGATTTTTTTCCATCAACATACAGCAAACCGCGAGATGTTATCCATCTCGCGGTTTTTGCTTTTTCACTTCAATCAGTCGGCACATCTGCATTGACAATTCCGTCTATTGAGGCTATAATTGATATATAGATTCCACGCTTATATGAATGGAGAGCTGCAATAATGCGAAATATCATCATGGAACTGATTGGCTATATTATTCTGCTTATGACAAACGAGACGCCCATGTTCCGGAATGGGTTACGAGATTGATGGAACATTATTTTTCCTGATAATCACATCAAGTATCTGAATGAAAAGGACGGTGAGACGATGACCAAGAAGAAAAAGCTGTTATTTTGCATCGGCTTGATGTTTGTGCTGATGGGAACCGCGGTGCTGGGTATATTCGGATGGAAGCGAATCAGCCGCGAAATCGAAAAGCAGCGGCTTCTGAACGAATGTATTGTGCTTGAAATCCCTGCGCTCGATATCAAAGCGCCTGTCATGGATGGCACAGAGCATGAGGTGCTGTCAAAAGCGGCAGGACATTTTCCTGACACCGGTGCGCTTGGCAAGGGGAACTATTGTATCGCAGGACATAGCAGTACGATTTATGCGGAAATCTTCAACGAGATGAAGCATATCAAAATCGGCATGGAGATGCACCTCTATGACAATGACGAAAACCGCACGAAATATACATACACCGTAACCAAGGATTTCATTGTCGAACCGAATGAAACATGGGTGCTGGAGGAGTTTGGCGACAACAGACTCACGATCGTCACCTGCACCGATGACGGCACACAGCGGCAGATTGTAGTCGGAGCTCTAACGTAATACCTGTTCCACCATAACACAAAACCGAACCGCACAATATCGTGCGATTCGGTTTCTTTTTTGTATTGATATGCGCCGGAAGCGATTTTCTCTCCGCAAAAATCATGCGCCGATTTTACGGAATTTCTCGTAACGATGGTCGAGAAGCTCCTCTGCGGTCAAGCTGCTGAGTTTCGAAATCTCATCGAGCAGAATGGTCTTGAGTGCCGAGCAGATTTCACGATTGATTTTACCGGTCTCCGAAATCACCTTTTCAACCACCTGGAAGCTCTCAAGATCATAGGATGTCAGGCGGAGATGCTCTGCTGCACTGGGCGCTTTATTTGCGTCTTTCCAGAGGATGCTTGCGCAGCCCTCCGGCGAAATCACCGAATATACGGCATTTTCAAGCATAATTGCGGTATCGCAGACGCCAAGTGCCAGCGCGCCGCCGCTGCCGCCCTCGCCAACAATGACAGAAATGATCGGCGTTTTCATGCCCATCATCTCATACAGATTTTCTGCAATCGCCAGTCCCTGACCGCGTTTTTCGGCGTCAATGCCGCAGTACGCGCCGGAGCTGCCGATAAAGCAGATAATCGGGCGGTGGAATTTCTCTGCCTCTTTCATGAGACGGAGTGCCTTGCGATAGCCCTCCGGTGCCGGGCAGCCGAAATTCCGCTTGATGCGATCCTCAAGTGTATCACCGCGCTCCATTGCAATCAATGTAACCGGAATGCGGTTCAGAAAGCCTACGCCGGCAACGATTGCCGGATCATCTCCGTAGCGGCGGTCTCCGTGAAACTCTACGAAATCATCAATCATATGCTCAATATAGTATGAGCCCATCGGACGCTTGCTGTTTCGTGCCGCCTGCACGCGCTCGTATGCAGATGTTGTATTTGCCATGTGAATCCAGCCTTTCGTAGTTGTTAGGGCAATACCGCACAGAGTTGGTGGTGCAGATACGCAGTCATATTTTTCGTCAGATTGTATAGAAATGACGCCGCTGGACTAACGCCCAGCAAGGAATTCCTGTGCAAAATAGCGGAAAATATGCAAGTACAAGTAGATGTGCCGCCAAGCCGTAAGGCGGACTTTGCGCGGTGTTGCCTTGGTATGATTCGTTCGTATCCGCGAACAGAATCAACGAGAATGATGCAGCTTCAACAGCTTGCCAAGCGTATATGTCATGCGTGGACGAACTTCAATCATGTCCACAAATCCATGCTCCAGCTGAAATTCTGCGCGCTGGAAACCGGCAGGCAGCTTTTCGCCGGTTGTCTGCTCAATGACGCGCTGACCGGCAAAGCCAATCAGTGCTTTCGGCTCTGCAATAATGATATCGCCCTGCATTGCAAAGCTCGCTGTAATACCGCCCGTTGTCGGGTCGGTCAGTACGGCAATATACAGCAGACCAGCCTCAGAATGGCGTTTGACCGCGCCGGACACCTTTGCCATCTGCATGAGCGAGAAGATGCCCTCCTGCATTCTTGCACCGCCGGAGGTGATAAAACCGATGACCGGCAAAGAAAGCGCTGTCGCCTTTTCAAAGAGACGGGTAATTTTCTCACCGACAACTGTTCCCATGCTTCCCATCATAAACGCGGAATCCATAATGAACAACGCACAGTCCATGCCGTCGATTTTCGCAGTGCCGCAGATAACGCCCTCGTTCAAGCCGCTTGTTTTCTCAGCTTTTTCGAGTTTTTCTGCATATTCGGGAAAATCAATCGGGTTCTTGGATTTCAGCTTTCGGTCAAGCTCCTGAAAACTGCCCTTGTCAACGGTAGCGTCCAGACGCTCCATTGCCCGCATACGGAAATAGGTGCCGCATTCCGGACAGATACAATAGTTTTCGATATATGTGCTATAGGGGATTTCCGTTCCGCACTGCTTACAGGTACGCGGCGGCTGTTCGGTGCTGCTTGTGATGGTATTGAGAATTGTTTTCAATGTGCTCATACCTTTGCATCCTCCTGTGATTGAATGACAAATGAGAACTCAGCGCTGACGCAGAGCGTTCCGTTTACAAAGCCTTCACCCTTCGCCCAGTAAAACGGTCCGCGATTTTTGATGATCGAGCATTTTGTCTCAAAGATATCGCCGGGCGTGACCGGTTTGCGGAATTTCACCTTATCCATACCGGTGAACAAGGTCAGAGGCTGCGAGCCGTCCGACTGCGGTTCCAGACAGACACAGGTTGACTGCGCCATGATTTCACAGAGAATCACACCCGGTACAACGGGATGTCCCGGAAAATGTCCATCCAGAAACCATTCTTCGCCGGTAATCTTCTTTTTACCATGTGCAACGCCGTCAATCAGCTCCGCTTCGTCGAGCAGCAGCATACTGTTCCGATGCGGCAGATAGGTCATGAGTTCTGTTTTGTTCATGCGGATTCCTCCATTTTGCGTAAATCAGCAATTCTCAGAGCTTTGCAAATGCAACACAGGCATTATGACCGCCAAAGCCAAGCGAGGTGGAGAGTGCAAGGGAAAGCGGTGTTTCCAACGCTGTATTCGGCGTAATTTGCAGGTCGCATTCAGGGTCTGCTTCCTGATAGTTGATGGTCGGCGGAACGAGATTGTTTTCCAGTGCCTTGACTGCGGCAATCGCTTCAATGGCACCTGCTGCGCCGAGCAGATGACCGGTCATAGACTTCGTAGAGCTGACATGAATCCGATATGCGCGCTCCTCGCTAAATGCCTTTTTGATTGCAAGTGTTTCTGTTTTATCGTTCAGCGGCGTACTGGTTCCGTGTGCATTCAGATAGATTTCTTCAGCTGGAACATCCTTATTTGCTTCAGCAAGACAATCCGAAATTGCTTTTGCTGATTCGGTTGCCTCGCTGTCCGGTGCCGTGACATGGAATGCGTCGCAGGTGCTGCCGTAGCCGACAACTTCTGCATATATTTTTGCACCGCGCGCGACAGCATGCTCATATTCCTCTAGAATCAATGCGCCGGCACCCTCGCCCATAACAAAGCCGCTTCTGCGCTTGTCAAACGGGATGGATGCAGAATCCTTGTCAGTACCCTCGCAGAGTGCCTGACAGTTGATAAAGCCGGACATCGAAAGCGGATGAATCGCAGCGTCTACGCCGCCTGCAATGATTGCATCTGCATAGCCGTGACGGATTGCGCGCATCGCCTCACCGATTGCATTGGTACCGGTTGCACAGGCGGTCGTCACTTCAATGCAGGGACCCTGTGCGTGCATATGAATCGCAATCATACCGGCAGCCATGTTGGCGATCATTTTTGTAATGAAGAACGGAGAAACGCGCGCGGGACCTCTGTTCAGGTATGTATTATGCTCATTGACAAAGGTTTCGAAGCCGCCGATGCCGGAGCCGAAATAGACACCGAGGCGTTCCGGTGCAATGCTCTCTCGAATGCCTGCGTCCTCGACTGCCTGTATTGCGGCTGCAAGTGCATATTGCTGATAGCGGTCTGTCTGACGAACCATTTTGGGTTCGAGATACTGCTTCGGGTCAAAATCCTTGACCTCCGCAGCGAGCTTTGCCTTGATATCGGACGCGTCAAACCGCGTGATTGTATCAATACCATTTTTACCGTTTTTCAAACCGTCCCAGTAGCTTGCGATATCATTGCCAATCGGCGTGACTGCACCAAGACCGGTTACAACTACTCTTCTGTTTGCCATAGTATCCTCCGTTTATGAGATCGCAAGACCGCCGTCGATTCGGATTACGGTTCCGGTGATATAATCCGATTCCGGCGAAGCGAGAAATGCTGCGAGATTGGCAACATCTTCCGGCTGACCGGCTCTTCCTGCGGGAATAGATGCGAGGTATTGCTGCGTTGCTTTGTCTCCGATTGCTTTTGTCATATCGGTTGCAATGAAGCCGGGCGCAATGGCATTACAGGTAACGCCGCGCGACGCAAGCTCTCTTGCCGTAACCTTTGTGAGTGCCATGATACCGGCTTTGGAGGCAGCGTAGTTTGCCTGACCTGCCGTACCAAGCAGACCGGAGACAGATGCGAGATTGATAATTTTTCCGTATTTTTGTTTCATGAACGGGCGATAGCACGCCTGCGTCATATTGAATGTGCCCTTGAGATTTGTGTCGATGACGGCGTCAAAATCCTCCTCTTTCATGCCGAGGATCAGCCCATCGCGCGTAATACCGGCATTGTTGACGAGAATTGTGATGTTACCGAATTCGTCCAGAACCTGCTTAACAAGCTCCTTACACTTTGTCGTATCGCTGACATCGCAGGCGTAGAATTTTGCCTTCACATGATATTCTGCCGCGATTGCCGCCGCCAGCTCGTGTGCCTGTTCGTTCTCCGTAAAAGCGACCATTGCAATATCCGCGCCCAAAGAAGCGAGTTTTTTGCAAATTGCAGCACCGATGCCGCGTGCGCCGCCGGTAACGAGTGCGGTTTTACCGTTCAGCATGATTCGTTCACCGCCTTTATGGTCTCCGCGAGCGTTTCTGCGCTGTCAACATTATAAACGCAAACATCCTTGGAGATTTTCTTGACCAGACCGCTGAGCGTTTTGCCGGCACCGACCTCGATGAAATCGGTAAAGCCCTCTGCAATCATACGCTCAATGGTTTCCTGCCAGCGAACCGGACTGCACATCTGCTTTTGGAGCGTATCCTTGATGCTGTCGGCTTCATAGGGGGCAGCAGTGAGATTGGCATAAACCGGAATCTGCGGCGCAGCAAACGCATATTCTTCCAGTGCTGTTCCGAATTGTGCAGAAGCCTCATTCATAAACGGCGAATGGAATGCCGCGCTGACTGCAAGCGGAATACATCTGCCGCCGAGCGTTTTGATCTTTGCCGAAAAATCAGGCATACTGCTCCGGAGTCCCGATACAACGGTCTGACCCGGGCAGTTGTAGTTGACAGCATAGAGCTGCTCAAATTCTGCTGCCGCTGCTGCAACGGTTTCTGCGTCCAGCTTGATGACAGCGCACATTGCGGTATCGGCTGCATCAGACGCATTCTGCATCAATGTTCCGCGCGTGCAGACAATCCGGAATCCATCGGAATCCGAATAAATCCCTGCATAAGCAAGTGCTGCAACCTCTCCGAGCGAAAAGCCCGCAACGGCATCCGCATGGATACCTGCTTCATCCAGCGCACGTGCCGCTGCCAGATCAACCAGATATAAGCAGGGCTGTGTATTTTCGGTGCGCTTCAGTTCTTCATCGGTACCGGAAAAAGATTGTTCGATTGTACGCGGACGAATGCTTTCCGCTGTATCATAAAGCGTTTTTGCCGCGGCGCTTTGTTCATAGAGCGACTTGCCCATGCCACTGTACTGTGCGCCCTGTCCGGCAAAGAGAAATGCAATTTTACCCATTTGCGCTGCCTCCATGTTTGAATGCTGATTTACGTCAGAACTGCTGACCGAGCAATTCTCCTGCCATTTCCATGATTTCCGAGATCATTTCGGCAGCCGACTGCTCTTTTTTGACCATACCTGCGACTTGTCCGGCGAGGAAGCAGCCGCGCTTCGGATCGCCCTCGACTACCGCAGCATACAGTGTGCCCATAGCCATTTTCTCCAACGCTTCGTCGGAGATATCGGTGTATTCAACTTTTGCGTATTCACGAGAAAACGCGGATTTCAGGGAACGAACCGGATGACCGAGTCGTTTTCCGGTTACGACAGTTGAAGTATCGCTTGCTTTTAGCAGGCGCGTTTTGTATTCCGGATGAATGCTGCACTCAGTCGCCGCAAGGAATCTTGTTCCGATTTGAACGCCGGATGCACCAAGCATAATCGAAGCAGCAAAGCCTCTGCCGTCTGCGATACCGCCTGCCGCAATCACAGGGATGCTGACAGCGTCACAGACCTGCGGCACGAGCGCCATCGTTGTCATTTCACCGACATGACCACCGGATTCCGTACCCTCTGCAACAACAGCGTCAGCACCGGATTTCTCCATGAGCTGTGCCATCGCAGCAGTTGAAATGACCGGAATGACCTTCACGCCGGCTTCATGCCACATCTGGATATATTTTGCAGGAGAGCCAGCACCGGTGGTTACGATTGGGACACGTTTTTCGGCTACGAGCTTTGCGATTTCATCAATATTCTCACCACGCAGCATGATGTTGACGCCGAACGGCTTATCAGTCAGTGTGCGTGCTTTATCAATTTGTTCCGAAATTTGCTGCAGGTTACCGTTTGCGGCAGAAATGATGCCAAGACCGCCGCCGTTTGAGACCGCTGCTGCAAGGGTTGCATCAGAAATATGTGCCATACCACCTTGCATCAGCGGATAACGGGTACCCAGCAAATCACATAGAATTGCTGTACGTTTCATAGGATTACGCCAGCTTGCCGTCTACGTAGCTGATCAGTTCCTTAACGGAAGTGCCAGCTTCCTGCGGATTGATCTCGATGCCGAACTCATCATCGAGCTTCATCATGATCTCGACTGCTTCCAGAGAATCAACGCCAAGGTCAGCAAAGGTGGATTCTTCTGTGATCTCAGAGGGATCCATTTCGAGGTGGTCTGCAAGGACTGCAATAATTTTTTCGCTGTTCATGATTTGTTCCTCCATATCAATGTGTTGGGATTCAAGATATCTAAAAATAAGCAGAACGCTTATCAATAGCAAAAAATATTTACCAGCGGATCAGACAAGCCGCACTGGAAAGTCCGCCGCCGAATGCGCAGAGTGCAACCAAGTCGCCCTGCTTCAGCTTGCCGCTGCGAACAAGCGTATCAAAGCAGATCGGAACGCTTGCCGACGAGGTGTTACCATAATATTCCAGATTGAGCATGAATTTTTCAATCGGCATTTTGAGCCGCCGTGCCGCCAGTTCAATGATGCGGTAATTTGCCTGATGCGGTACGATCCAGTCGATTTCCGAAAGCTCGATCTCCGCTTGCTTTGCAATCAGCTTCAAGTCGTTTTCGATTTGCGTAACGGCAAATTTGAAGGTTTCCTGTCCGCTCATGTGTACTGCAAGGGGCTGTTCCTCTTTTTCATAGAACGGCGAATTTCCCTTGCCGAGCGGAATATGCAGAACGCTGTCGCCGCCCTTTGTAAACAGGTGCGAGCCGAGATAATGGTCGCCCTTTGCAATGACGAATGCACCGGCACCGTCTGCAAATATTACACAGGTTGAACGATCCGTCCAGTCTACAATTCTGCTCAGACGTTCCGCGCCGAGCACCAGCGCATACTGGATATTTCCGCGCTCCATAAACGCTGCCGCGGTATCCAGTGCAAACAGAAAGCCGCTGCACGCCGAATTGACATCAAATGCAGGACAATGTGCGCCGATTTGCTGCTGCACCATCGCGGACATTGACGGGCAGATACAATCTGCCGAAACGGTTGCGCCGACAATCAAATCGAGCTGCTCCGCAGTAATGCCGGCTGCATCCAGCGCACGCTGCGCCGCCTTTGCGCCCATTTCCGCCGCGGATTCATTGACGGAAATTCTGCGCTCCTTGACGCCGACACGCTGCATAATCCATTCATCCGAAGTATCCACGATGGCAGAAAGCTCATCGTTTGTCAGGATTTTTTCCGGCGTATAGGCACCCGTGCCCAATATCTGAAAGCTCATTCCAATATCTCCTCTGTTGTGAATTGAAGCAGTTAAGCGGTGATGCCGCGCAGCAGACAGGTAAAGCCGCTGGTGCAATAGCGAACGGCTTCTTCACGGGAAAGCCGACGTGACATGGCATCGGCATAGTATCCTCTGCAAAAGCACCAGATCGCATAACAGAGCGCATCGGCATCGACCGGCTTTGCAAAGCCCTGCTCCAGAGCATACTGATAATATTGCTTGATTTTGCTGTACCACCAGAGTCGGTTTTCCTCAGTAAGGGAATCGTGTTCAAAAACATAGCACCGAAACTGCATTTTGACGTCATAGGTCTGCATCAGAACATTGACAGCCATATTCAGACAAAACTGCTCAAAGCTCGCTTTGTCATAAAAATCGGGCTGAACATGCTCACGCATATGAACCACGGCATTGCGATAGACGATTTGCAAAACCTCGTCAATGTTCGCAAACCGATTATAGAACACACGGTTTGTCACGCCGAGCTGCGCGATGATTTTTTGCACAGTGACCTTATGCGCGCCTTCCTCTGCGGCGATACTTGCAACGATTTCGACAATCCGATCGGATATTTCATCATGAATCCGTTCCTGCCGCGGTGGTGCTGCTCCGGCTGTAGCTGCCATGTTTACGCACTCCTTTCTGCGAATGAACACAGGATTTTTAGCACACGCCGTGCTAGCACACACCGTGCTAGCACACTATGTGCTATTATATCATAAATTTCCATTTCTGTCAAGCCTCGCCCCCAAATTCATGCAAAGCACTCTGAAATTGACGAACACACGTAATTTTGTACAAAGCAAAAACCGACGCCGCATCGAGTGCAGCATCGGTTTCTCATAAAATTATTTCTTTTCCTTGAGCAGATCGCGGATTTCGGTGAGCAGAACCTCTTCCTTTGAAGGCGCAGCGGGCTTGGCTTCCTCCTTCTTCTGACCGATCGTCATTGCCTTATTGACAGCTTTGATAATGCAGAACAAAATCAAAGCGATAATCAGGAAATTGACAATCGCGGAGATGAAGTTGCCGTAGTTGAATACAGCGCCGTTGATTGTGAAAGAGCCACCAATCTTGACGCCGCCATCCTCCGAGGTAGAGCCAGTGATCGCCTGAATCAGCGGATTGATGAAGCTCTCGGTCAGAGAGGTTACGATGTTGCCGAACGCAGCACCGATGATCACGCCGACTGCCATATCCATGACATTACCTTTGAGCGCAAACGCCTTAAATTCTGCGAGAAATCCCTTTTTATCAGCCATATTGAAACATCCTTTCCTTTTTCGGCATCCTGCCGCAATGTAACTTATATGTATATTATACCATAATCAGCGAAAAATTGTATTTATGAAAAACAACGAAATTTGCGTGAAATTATCGCGGTGTTTTATTCATACCGACGATTCGACAGAAAACCGTTCTCAATTAGACAAGTTCGCCGGTATGCAAAGGCATATCGGCGAATACATGGATGAAATTACGCATTAGATGAAAGACAGCTACCGTAACGTCCGGTCATCTTGACGATGAAACAGAATCGGAATCACCGGATTTAGACGGTGCTGCCTGTTCGGATGATGTGGCAAACATTGTCTTGAGACGAACTGAAATTTTTTCGGACTTGACATCTTTCAAATCAGTGCCACAGACCGCGCAGAAAAGATGTCTCGTCTTAACCGCTTCGCCGCAAATTGGACAAACCATATTCCTCACCTCATATGATAAATATTCATGGAGTAACGGTTGAGAAGATAATTTTAGTCTAGCATATTCCAAATCGAATGTCAAGGATATGTAATAATATTTGTATATTTTTATAAATATCTTTATTTTATTTGTATATTACGACGAAATTGCCGTTTCTTGTTCCAATTTTTCAAAAACCTATGTTATAATGAAGCTGAACAAAATCGTGGAGCAATGTACGCCCCTTTGAAACGTAAAACAACCGTCTGAGATTAGAAAGGAGTGTGCGGCATAAAAAATATGTCCGCACGACAAATGCGATGGCTGAATATCGTTCAACCGGCAGAGAGCTGCGAAAATCACCGCGCGGTTTGGTACCGGGAATTATCCTGCTTGTGCTTGTAACCGGCAGTGCGTTCTTTGGCAGCAAGGTGCTGAATAATATGGTTTCCTTAGAGGAGGCTAACACGCCGGAAATTGAAATTGAGGTTCCGGAGATTTCGGAGGAAGCCGAAAGCAGCAATGTGATTGATTACGGCTCCGTATCGGTCTCAAAGCAGCGTATCCGGCGCGGTCCGCTGATGCTGATAAACGACGATTTCCCGACCGAGGATGCCGAAACGGGCATTGTATCCGTTTTTGAGCAGAAAAATGAATATCTGACAACGCGTGATATGGAGGTCTATTTGCTGGACGAGGCAATGGAAGCATTGAATCAGTTTGCGAAAGGCTTTTACGACGCAACCGGTCACACGGATTTGCTCGTTCGTGAGGGCTATATCACAAAAGAAGCGCAGAAAAAGCTCTACGAAGCCGATTTGCAGAAAACGGGTGGAAATTCCTCCGACCTTTACGCAATGCCCGGATGCAGTGAGTTTGAATCCGGCTATACGGTCGAGCTGTCGCTGTATGTTGACGGTGTATTTCAGGATTTCACCAGCGAGGGCGACTATGAATGGCTGATTCGGAATTGTGCCGAATATGGCTTTATTCAGCGCTATCCGGAGGGAAAATCCGAGTTCACGCACGTTTCAGACCGACCGGGCGTCTTCCGCTATGTCGGTGTGCCGCACGCATGGTATATGTATAAAAACAAATACTGTCTGGAAGAATATACGGATTTGCTGGAGCAGCACCCCCATAACGGTGAACACGCAATCATCAACGATCAGCTCGGCAGAGAATTCGAGGTCTATTATATATCCGTTGATCCGGATGACCCTGAGCCGGAGGTCGTTCTTCCCTTGCCGATCGGGTACCAGTATACCTGCACCGGCAATAATAAGCATGGCTTCTACGTCACTGTTGATCTGGAAAGCGGATCATCATAAATGTCTCATAACACAAATAACCGCTGTACTTTGATAGAGTACAGCGGTTATTTTAGGCAACACCGCGCAAAGTCCGCCTTACGGCTTGGCGGTATTGCCTTTATTATTCAGATTTTTCTTCGGCAGCTTCGCTATCGCTGCTGTTGGCAGGCACTTTCTGACCAAACATCTGCTTGAGCGAATCCTGCCATGCAGAGTGCAGCACGATAGAGCCATCGGCAGCCTGCTCCACAGGAACGCCGGCACCATGCGCCGGTACAGCGGAATACTGGAACATATAGCTAATCGCATGGCGATGATTGGAGAAGTCCATAACGGTGACATCGGTTGTGACGGCATTGAACATGGTGTTGAAATAGGTATCCAGATTCATTGCAATACGCGCGCCGCCTCCAGTCTTTTGGGACACAACCGTTGCAGGTGTTTCACCGCCGCCGATACATTGATTCAGCAGCGCCGCAACCGAATCTCCGATAACCGCGCTGCGCTCGCCCTCATCGACGTAGTTACTGCTGGTGAGCAGCGTTTCAAACTGCGAATTATCCAGCATGACCTGCATTGCGCCGTCATCATCCTCAATCGGCTTCAGACCGGTATCACGAATCGGAATTTGGTAGGTAACGTTGCCAATCAGACCGACGGTATTCTGGAAGCCTGTACTATCCATTTTGATATAGTAGTCAATCGTCTGGTCGAGCAGCTCACCGACAGCAGTTTTCAATGCCTCCATGCCGTGATTAACATAGCAGGTATCCACAGTCATGGATTTGCCATCGTAAACAAGCGGAAGGTCTACACGAATGCCGTGGCAAAAAATCTTTTTACGCACCGGATCGAAATGCAGCATCATAACTGCATTCTTTTTCGTATCATCATCGGGATCGAGTAAAAAGAGGATCGTGCTGATATCGTCCTCAGAGATACTTGTGGTAGAGCTTTGCATGGTTTGCAATTCCTTTGATTTGGCGGTCAGCTTTTGATAAAAATAAAGCGCGACGCTGCCGAACACAACCAGAGAAATCAAAATGGTAATCATGAACGGGATTGCCGTACTGCCCGGTTTCGGACCGCGGCGGCGATGATAGGTCGTTGACATTTTCCGATTTTGCAGCATATGCAGCAGGGCTGCACAGGGGCTACGCTCCTTTCTTATATCATTGATTGAAAATTGAAATAATCATGGGATGGATGATTCTGTGAAACCGCATCCTCGATGGAAAGCACACGCAGCTCAAGTCCTGCACGTTTTGCCATCTGCACGGTCTGCCCTGTACCGGAACGACCATCCGCAACCAGCGCGATAATTCTGCGGCTGTGCGCTACCATATAGGCATTGCGCTCTTGATAGCAGCCGCGGCAATAATGCTCACGCAGCGAAACAACCCGGTCGGCTGATTCCAAGATGGAATTGACATGAAATCGCTCTGCACCGCGCACCGAATGGATCCGGTCGGAAAACGGCAGCACACAGATGAGCTTGACGGACGGATACTGCTGTCGAAAGTACAGAACCATATCCGCTGCCCAAAGGTCTACGCCGCGTGCCATGCCGGTATAAAACGTGGTGGCACCGTCCTTGATTGCGGCTTCGATTTCATGAAAGAGCAGACTTTGCAGCATCCGAAGCGGCGTACCTGTCGGCAGCTTTTCCGGACGATGACCGGAAAAACAAACCGCAAATTCTTGTTTCATCAATTTGTAAAGATCGAGCCGCCGATAAATTCTCTGACCAGCGATTGCTCCGGAATCCATGCAGGCTCCATCGGCGTTAATGCTTCCAGAAAACGCAGCAGCGTTGAAATCTCGCTGTCAGACTCGGCGTTTTGGGTCAGTCCTCGAACGGTTTCCAGCAAAAGCGGCTGATAGACCGAAAGCTCATAGCCCATGAATGTATCCAGCTCATAATTTGCAAAATGCTTATAGGGCATGATATACAGATTTTCGCCTCTGGAAATGCTGGTCAGCATCGTGTAGGATTCCTCCGGCGCTCTGCCTCTGGAACGATGATCACGAATCAGACGGCGTGCAAACCGAATCAGCGAGGGATGCAGACAGGTATTGTCCATTTTGATGCGTGTGCGGACGCTGAGATAGATGCGGTTGGCGATTTCCTGAGAATCACCGGTCACACTGGGATTCAGCGCATGGATACCCTCCATGATAATCAACTCATTGGGCTTGCGCTTTAAAATCTTGCCGGATTTTTTCTGTTTTTGCTCTGTAAAATCAAACACAGGCAGTTCAACGGCTTCACCACGTGCAAGCTGCTCCAGATGCGTGTTGAGCAAATCCGTATCGAGCCGCAGCGGCGATTCATAATCCGGATTGCCGAATTGATCGACAATATCGCGATTGCGTGTACCGTCTGCGTAATAGTTATCCATGGAGAGCGTATGTGTCGCAAAGCCGGAGGCGTCAAGAATCTGCTCCAGACGACAGGCGGTAGAGGTTTTTCCGGAGCCGGAGGGACCGGAAATCAGCGTGATCGGGCGCTCCTTGGCGTGACGGCAAATATCGTCTGCCAATATGCGGAGCTGCTTATCATATGCGGCCTCGGAATCAATCACAAAAGACTCCGGTGCGTCCTCTGTCATGCGGTTAATATCAAGGATAGAGATTTCATTCATACGGCTGTCTCCTTATTGCTTACTGTTGTCAGCTTTTTTTCGCAAGCGAATGTCTTTACCATAAAATGGCAGAATCAGCGAGGACGAGATCAGTCGGGACAGGATGCGGTCGCCATAGCGTTCCTGTACTTCCTGATGCGACAAATTTGTATTGACAATCATCGGCTTCCGCGCATTGACGCGGCTGTTGATGATAGTATAAAGCATAGAGCGTGTAAAGGCTGTATCGAATTCTGCACCGAAATCATCCAGAATCAGCAGATCGCATTCCAGCAGCGAGGGAAGCGTGTCCCCGTTATCTTTCCCTTTGCGGAAATGCTCCTGTTCCAGCGTATGCAGCAGATTGATTGCGGAATCATAGATGACGGTATAGCCTTTTTTCAGCACCTCACTTGCGATGGCAAGCGAAAGATGCGTTTTTCCAAGACCCGTTCCGCCGTAGAGATACAGATTTCCCGAAGAGCTTGGGGAAAAGGTAACGGCATATTTCTGGCAGAGATAGAGGTCCTGCTTCATGGTATAATACTGCTCTGTTGGCAGATCAACGTAATAAGAAAGTGAAAAATCCGAAAACTGCGAGAGGGAAAGCTGCGAATGTGCATTGAGCTGCTCCGTCCCGATTTTTCCGATTTCATGGGTCAGGCATTTGCAGGGCTTTCCACCGACAAAGCCGGTGTCATCGCATTCCTTGCAGGTATACTGGATATCCAGATAATCCGTCGGATAGCCATACGCGGCTAAAATTTTCCGGAGCATGGCGTCAGCTTCCTGACAATGCCGTTCGATTGCGGCAAGCCGTTCTTTGTTATCCGGTCTGCCGAGTACATTTACAATATCGAGACAGGCGGAACGAAGCTGCCGATCCAATTCAGCGGTTTCCGGAATTTCGTGTTGAATCTTCGCAGTTCTGGTTTCCTGAAGCCGTTCGGCATTGCGCCGTCGTTCCTGAATATGACCAATCGCCTGCGCGTAGATTTCTTCCTGCGTCATTCCGCTGCACCTCCTATGCTTACGCCCCGAACGGGTTCATGAGCTTTTCAACGATATCCATATCAATCGAAGAATTTACATTGCTTGCGGGCGTTTTTTTTGTGGGATTATCTCGCTTTTGCTTTCGGGCAGCGTAATAGGCATCGTCCTTTTTCTGTGCTTCCGAAACTGTCCGAACGCCATCCTCTCCCCATTTTTTCAGAATGCCGTTCAAATAATTGAAATTCAGCTTATCATCCATTTGATTGCGTGTTTTCTCATAGGCAAACTGAATCATTTCCATGGACCAGCCCTGCAGCTGCCAGCTGTTGATAAAGCTCTGCTGCAATTCTGTCGGCTGACGTGTCATTTGAAATAATCGCATAATCTGGGCAGTATAGCTGCGGGATTCCGTTCTGCGGCGGATATCCTGCTCGGCAAGCGTATGCGTCATGATGCCGCGCTCCTGCCACTCAATCGCAACCTTTTCCATATAGCGCACCTGAAAACAGTCAAATTGTACGCAGTAGGCTGCAAGCATCAGAATCAAATCCGGCTCCAGACCGAGATATTCGTGCATCCAGATCATGCTTTTCATCTCGGTATTATGGAGCATTCTGCCCACCATCTGTTCAATGCTACGGAATACAGCTGCAATCGTCGCGTCCTTCTGAATCCGTGCTGCAATTTCCGAGGGCATGAGCGAATATTGACTGCTGCTATTCTGTATCTTACCGACAGTCGCCGGCTGAACGCTTTGCGGCGGCGTCTGTACGGGTATCGAGAGCTGTGGCTGTGACTGCGGCGCAGCACCCTGCAAATGAACAGCAGGCGACTCCGATGTGCCGCTGAGTACGTTTGCATCCTGCCAGAACGCAATCGCTTCCTCCACGGCTTCCGGCTGTATCTTGCATTTCTGCGCGACAATATCCGCAGTAAGCGGCTCATCGGCATGACAGAGCAGATAGAGCAGCACTTTCAGCTGTTCATGGCTTGCTAGTCCGAGCAGATGATCCGCGACCGTTACCGGAACGGGAAAGGTGTGTCCTTGTTTCAGATAGATTTCCATTCTGTGCCTCCCGAATCCGGACATAATAATACTCTTATAGTATAGCACAAAATGATAGAATTGTAAAGAGCGCGAATTCTGAAATTTTCCTGAAGCAGGATTCATTTTTTGTGAACAGCGTGCAGAGGTGCAGCGCGGCAAATTTCAGCACGCAGCAGAAAAATTGACTAAATGTATTGACAGGCTCGGTGAAAACTGATAGAATACAGATATACACCACAAGCAGAGAGGAGATTATCGTATGTCAAAACAAAAAAGCTTTTTGAAACAGCTTGCGGCGGCGTGTCTGGCGACGTCTGCACTCGGCACATTTACATTAACTGCATATGCAAAGACGGAGCAGCGGCTTGTCGGTTATATGGGCGATCTCAATTTTGATATGCTCGTCAACAGCGAGGATGTCTGCATACTTTCCGATTATCTTCTGACGAATGAAGCGGTTCTCGCTCCGGATATTGCGGTGCGCGCGGATTTGAACAAGGATCAATGCTTAGATGCGCGCGATTTATCACTGCTCAAGCGTACAGCTCTTAGTATCACAGAGCCGGAGGAGATTTATGAGACAGTTGAGGTTCCGGATGCCGAGCTAATACCGCCGCCGGTTCTTGCGCTCAATCCGACGCTGCCCTCGGTCGGCGAAACAAATATCCTGATGTTTGTTGTGAATTTTCCGGATTGCAAGCATAAGAATTTTTTCGATGCAGAAGCAGTACATGAGCGCACCTTTGGGCCGGAGGACAGAGACAGCGCAGCCTATCCGCTGGAGAGCATTTCCGCATATTATCAGCGTTCCTCGTATGGCAGACTGCGCATGAACGGCGATGTATTTTTATATACCGCCCAGAATCCTATCAACCAATACGCAAACGGAATTCACGGCGGCTCTACCGGCTATGACGGCACGAACAGACTGCTGGAGGAGATCATGACTGCCTTTGACGCGCAGATCGACTTCCAGAAATATGATACGGATAAAAATATGGTCATTGACACTATTCTGTTAGCGCTTCCGGACAGTGCCGATACGGATTACTGGTGGCCATGCTCCGGCGGTTATTACGGAGAATCTTATTTTGACGGCGTTCGCGGCGGCAACCTCTGCTATGGCGGATGGGATTTGAACGATCGCGCGGGCTTCAACGGCACATGGTCGCATGAGCTTGGTCATGCAATGGGAATGCCGGACTATTATCGTTATGATAATTATGACTATACGCCGGAGGATGATTACGGCAGGGGATTAAGCGGAGATGCCGGCTGGGTGATCATGGACGACGCACTCGGTGATATGAGCGCATTTGATAAGCTGATGCTTGGCTGGTATACCACTGACGAGGTACATATCTATACCGGCGGTACACAGACATTTACGCTGCAATCCTCACAATATGCGCCGAATTGTCTGCTGATTCCGTGCGGTGAGCTGAACGACTTTTACAGCGAATATTTCATCGTGGAGGCAATCACGCCCGATGAAAATAATTATATGGGATTTACCTATCAGCAGCCGTTCTGGATGTTTAAGGACAGCGGCATTCGTGTTCTGCATTGCAACGCAGAGATTACCGAAGGCTGGTGGGGACCGGAGTTCAAATGGAACAATTACGGTATGTTTTACGACACCAGCAATCAGAAGCAGCGCGTCATGCGGCTGGTGAATAACTTCGGCGGCTTTTTCCATGCCGGCGATTTGATTGACAACAATGTTGACGGCTTTGCTTGGTATGATCATTCGGGCTATCGGACAATCAATCCGAATCTCCGGATTCAGGTTGACAGCTTCCAGGACGGCACCGCTGTTGTGACCGTTTCGCAATCATAAAAATACAAAAACGCGGAATCATGGTTCGATTCCGCGTTTTTTCATATTAAGGCAATACCGCACAAAGTTGGTGGTGCAGATACGCAGTCAGATTTTTCGTCAGATTGTATAGAAATTCCTTGCTGGGCTGACGCCCAGCAAGGAATTTCTGTGCAAAATAGCGGAAAATATGCAAGTACAAGTAGATGTGCCGCCAAGCCGTAAGGCGGACTTTGCGCGGTGTTGCCTTAAAGAAAATGCGATGCCCGTTACCAAGTCCAATCCTCCCAAAGACGACCGGTTTTTGATTTGAGCGATTCACCGCGCTGCTTGAGCATCTCATTCGAGCCGGCAACAACGATCAATATCAAGCCTGCAAGCAGGAGATATACCCACCACTGTCTGCCCTCTGTGATCCTCATGTGCATATACATCGCAGTCAGCATCAAGGAAAGACCGCCAAGCAAGAACCACTTTCTCTGCTTGATATAGAACGATGCAATGAACATAATCATTGCGGTGATCAATAATGTCAGGATGTCTGCGCCGGCTTCGGTTTCAAATGCAATACCTGCAAGCCGGAACATCGTATAAACGCCGACGCCAAAGAGGAAGTTACCGCCTGTTTTTTCGCCGTAAAGCTGTCGGAGCACAATACCAAAGAGAATCAGCGGCAGGATATGCAGCTTGCCCTCAAACCATGTGTCCGTGACATCAACCAGCGGCTGCATCCAGAATGCAAAGACCCCGAATGCCGCAGACAGGATTGTCATAAAACGCCGATGTTTTTCTTTCTTCAGCACAAACCGGAAATGCAGCAGATAGCCTGCAATCAGAATCGGTACGAAGAAGTGCAACCACTCCCTCTGCACGGGAGTATAACGACCGGCAGCAGTGCCGCCGTCCGAGATCACCGTTGACAGCCAAAGCGGTGCAATGCCGCCCATTGCGGTCAAAACCCATGAACGCCGCCGGAGCTTCGGTTTTTCGTCCGCTTCACGCGATACAATACCGAGATACGGGAACAGCGCAGTCATAATAACAAACAACAGGAGCAGCTGGAAAATACCGCCGATTGATACGCTGAATGTATTTTCGCGCAGGGTATCAACCGTGAGGATAAAGGACAGCGCACAAATTGCCGGCAAAATGATCTGCGATTTCTTTGTCGTGAACCATGCGAGGATGCTCAATCCAAATACATATACGAAATAGAAGCCGTTCCAGTCCTCGTACTCGCAGTCCACGATCAGACAGGACAAAATGAAAGCTGTGATCGGTGCTGCAAACTGCATGACAGCGGTTATGGCTTTGCTACCGACAAAGAACAGCATCCGTCTGGAAATTGCAATCGCAAGCAACGAAAACAGAATCACCCCGACAGTAGAAATCATCTGCAACGTGAAATCAGACGTAAGCCCGTTTTTCTGATAATATATGGAGATGATCTGCGCAGTCATTTTCACTGCCAGAATCAGTGCTATGCCGAACGACACATTTGCAAGCGGACGGAAGCCGTGGTTGGAAAACAATCGCCACAGTCCAAATGCGGCGATTATACTAATGCAAATCAGCACAACACCTGCCGCTGCATCAAAATAATCGGATGCCGTCACATTGTATCCGCGGAACGGATTGTCCTGATAGAATAGCGTAAGCACAATCGGCGGCACCATCGTCAGGCCAAAGAGCAGTCTCCGGACATTGTGGAACCGGCGCTTCGTGGTGAGATATACAGCAGCGCCAAGGAGATAGGAGAGGACGCTCCAAACGATCGTCAGGATGACGTCTATGCTGTCCGACGTCTGTTCAAGCAGACCATTTGCCGCGCTCACGGTTGTCGCAAACAGCAGCAGCGGTGACAATACCGCAAAGATATATTGTCCCGGATTTTGCGTATCATGTGCAAGTGCGAGCTTCCAATCAAGCAGCACAATCAGGAGCAGTAGTCCAAGCGCAATATACTGCATCGGCGCACTGCCGTCAGATACATTCCGTTCAACCGATGTCAGCAGCGGAATCGCCGCGGAGACAGTCAGCAGAATGTCCGACCATCCGGTGCGATGCTTTTTCCACAGGATAAGTGCTGCAAATCCGAGCAGGAAGCAGCCTGCCTGCATCAAATATTGGCTGTTTACGAAAAGTGATGCTTCTTCTGCCTGCCAACCGATCGCCTCCGCCAAAATCGAGCAGAACGACCAGATTTGCGCACCAATCAGAATATGCAGCGGCAGAGAAGCCTTTTCTCGGCTTGTAAATATCCATATTCCAGCCAGAACGACGGTTGCGCACGCAAGAATCGTAGTAATCGTCGGTGGATAATAGAAGAAATGCAGTGCATGAATCGGAATGGAAAGCGCAGTCTGTATGATTGCAGCAAACCGAAAGCCGGTACACGTTTCATCCGGCAGACTGTTTGTGAGCAAAAGCACCAGCCAGATTGCCGCACAAAGCATCAATATCAGCGCGACATATCCGTTTGTCGCGTGAAGAATATTGGATTCGGTACGAATTGTGAATACCGTTTTGTAAAGCGGCATCAACAGATTGATGAGTGCCGTAGCAGTCAGCAATGATATGGGGAGTGCCGTCATAGCCTTCATGCGCTCTGTAAATATGGGCGAAAAGAATATGAATGCGGCAATAAAGATCGGGATTGCATAGCTCCAACGAGTCGCCTCGGTATCGAACATCACGCCGAAACCGCAGCACCATGTAACCGCCGCGAAAAGAATGCCCAGAACCATCGTAAACGGCTCCAGAACGCTGCCAATCTGTGCAGGGATTCGCGATGCAAGGAGTCTTGCGGTGAATGCCAGAATCAAAGCATAGAGCGTGACCGCGGTGAGCAGCGGCGTTACACTTGTATCCCGATACACCGTCAGCGCTACCGCAAGGCTGATATAGGTTACGGTAAGTCCGCTGAGGAATGAAACGCCCCAGCCCTTTTGCCGGTAAACCTGTGAGGCAATCAGCGATATGATCGTGAATGAGCCGCAGGCAAGCGCAATCAGCCATGGATTGCCTGCACCGGATAGCTTTTCACCGAGCAGATTCAGATAGCCTGCCGCCCAGATGGAAATTGGCAGAAATGCAGAACCAAGCGTGAAAAATGCCATGCTGGTACGTGTGAGCTTCCAGACGCGGCGTGCCAGAGCAGAGGTTCCGAAGAACAAGACGCTTCCGGCAGCAAGTGTTGCCAGTCTGCCGCCGTCCGTGAGCTTGCCCCATGTTGTACGGACGAAGATCAAGCCCGCAACAATGACGAGCAGTACGCCGACAGAAAGCATCAGCGTAATTGCAGAGATGGGGTTTGATGTCTGCGCAGCTGCGCCGGCAGTTCGCTTTTGCAAATAGTCCTTCGGCAATACAGCATCCGTGCGTACCGACTGCTTGGGCTGCGGCACGGCTTCGGTCGGCGCAACAATCGCCACATTGTCAGATTCCGTTTCAGCGACTGTTATTTGCTGCGTGGTGAGCGCGGCAGCCGGCTCGGTGATATCGGGCGTATCTTCGATATGTGCAGCGTCGGAGATTACCGGTTCTGCAACGGTTTGTTCGGGAACAGACGAGGGTACAAGCGTATCCGCAGCTTTCACGATTACGTGTTCCGGCACGATATCGGTTGTTTCGGATGATGCAATTTGCGGCGGACTAAGCGGAGCATCCGCAGAAGCCGGTATTTGCTGCGCCGCAGTGGTTGCTTGAACAAGGGACGGTACGGCGACAGCGTTTGGCAATGGTTGTTTTAATACATCATCCAGCAAGTCTGCCTGCTGTAATTCTTCCGGCGCAATTCGCCCTTGATCAAGAAGATACCGGAGCAGCATTTGCTGTTTCTTTTTCTTATTACGAGCGCGAACCAACATACATAGCAGCAGAATCGGTGATATGAGCCATGCGACGACGCCGGTATAAAGCCATTCCAATTTCTCTCCACCTCCAATAATGATATGAACAAGAATTTCCCTTATTATAACATATTCTTAAATGAATTTCAATGGGAATATAAAAAGAAATTTTATAAGATGCTCTCTGGGAACAAAACTGATATTTCAAAATGGAAAAAAAGATACGCACCCAAATTGGATGCGTATCACAGCTTATTTACATTTGTGCATTAAAGAGGCTCTTGAGATTGTAGATAACATCGTCATTGTCGGCGTTGATGCTTGCCGCTTCGTTGATCGAAGAAAGCTCACCCAGTTCGCTGAGATTTGCATTATAGCCGATTGTGTAGACCGGAATTTCCAAGCCGCCAACAATGGGAGCAATTTGATTCAGCGAGCAGCCGACATTCTGTGCGCCGTCGCTCAGAACAAAGAGCAGCGGCTTGAAGTTCTGACCGGTTTCTGCCTCAGCTTCTGCCTGCGCCTTGATCAGCATATCGAGCGCAACGAGTACCGCATCATAGGTTGCAGTGTTGCCGGCAGGGGAAAGTGCTTCGACTGCGCCGGTGAAGTAGCTGCGCTGATTGAGATCAAACTGTGCGATCGGCAGATTGATGTCAACATTTGTGCTGTAGCTGATCAGACCGATGTAGTTGGTGTCATTGATATACTGCGATGCGTTGATCAATGAAGATTGCAGATTCTGAAGCGGTGCGCCGCCCATACTGCCGGAGACATCCGCGACAAATACTGCCATCACCGGGCTGCCGGCGTTCTTCTCTTTTTTCCAGAGCTTCTGCGCGCTTTTCAGCTTATTGCCGTCAACATCTAATTTAGCGTCCTTGTAATCCTCCAGATAATTGAAGCCGTATTTCTTTGCAGAACGCTGTGCTTCATCGCCCAGAACGTAATCTGCAAAGGCTTTTACCAGCTCAGTCTTCTCCGCATCGATATCACCAATCGTATAAAGCGGACTGTCGTGGCGCACACCGAACGGAATGAATTCATAATCACGCAGCTCGGTTGCATTGTAGTAGCCCTGATATTCCATCAGGAATGCGTCAAGGACACCGTTTGCGGCAGCGTCACGCATTTGCAGCGTGGAATAAGCGACAAACGGAACATTCTTCTGGAACGAACGGAATGTTTCGGTTGCCTTTTCGCTGAGTATATCAGCCGAGTCAAATTCAGCCAGTGCCGAAACCAGGAAGTTCAGACCGGTAGAGGACGCGTAAGGGTTGGTATAGCCCATGGTGATTTCACTCTTGATTGTCGCCTGAACGATTGCACTGATATCTGCCTTGCCATAGGTTTCGGAGAGCTTTTTGCTTGTTTCCTTGCTGATCAGGATGCCGGCTGTATTACCGGAAAGCCGCTCCTCAACCATATTGATTTTCACATTCGCTGCTTCAATCATTTCGCCCCAGAAAACATTGGAAGGCGTAAATGCCTCCGGTACGTGCTTGCCGGAAATGATATAGTCAATCGCGGCACCGGAAGCGATCGGACGAACAGAAACCGTTGCCCATTGACCATTGATCATATAGTGAGAATCATTGAAATCCTCAGCAACCTCGTTCAGCCAGCCGTCTGTACCGCCGGAGGCTTTCTCGGTCGAGGAAATAATCTCGATATTGATATCGCCTCTGCCGGTAACGGTCAGCGGATATTTGGAGATATCAGGAAGCTCCTCAGCAAGGTTGGAGCCGGTAATTTCAACGGTCGCCTTTTGTGCCGGAACTTCACCGACTCTGATTTTGTCAAGACGCTTTTCAAGCTGTGCAAGTGCAGATTCACGGGAGATTTCCTGCTTGGATTTTCCGATATTGCGGCTGATGAGAATACCGCCAAGAATGCCGCCTGCAAGTATCAGCGCAAGCACAACAAAAAATACGGTGTTTTTAGATTTTGAATTTGCCATTTCGAACTCCTTTCAAATGGTTGCTGTAAGTTTGACAGAGATGTTAGGAAGCGTTTCAGCCTTGCATGAAGCGCTGTGCTGCGAGCGTGTCCGGGTAGCTGTATTGCGGCAAGGTGCCATCCAGTGTGCGGACATTATGCAGGGTTTCTGCAAGAACATCCAGACAAGGCGGCGTCTCTTGCGAATCGAGGTCAAGCTGTGTGACCTCGATGACCAGTTTTTCAAAGTCGTAAAGCACGGTTTCGTTTTCAGCGAGCTTTTCCTCCAAAAATTCTGCGTGTATCCGACAAAATTCCGGGCTGGATTGGTCGCAGAATTCCAGCCGATAAAGCATTTGCCTGCAATTTTTGAGGATATATGCTTCCGCTTCGTTGCCGTTGCGGATGAAAGGGTGATCCTTTCCAAGCATGGTGCTGAGTGCCTGCTGTTTTTGCTCCAGACGATTGATTTGCCGGATCGCGCGATCCGCATAAATGCCAAGCGGCATCGTAATGCGAGGCAGCGCATGAAACGCACAGAGATAATCCGCACGGGTTTTCGGCACCTTGCTGTTAGAGAGATTCGTATGCGTTGGTTTTTCCTCTGCGGGATCGGCTTTTTCCTGCTTATTGAGCGTTGAAAGCATAACAATCAGCATAACTCCGAGAGGAAATAAACCGGTTGCGAAAGAAATCGCAATACCCGGGATTATAAATGGCTTCATTTTTTTCAGCGTGTCGGCTTTATCCGAGTTTGTCGTACCCTGCTCGCTGCGGAACGGGACACCTTCCAGAATTTGAAAATCACGGAAGCAATGTGAGCATACTGCGGTATCATCGGATATCCGATGCAGTGTTAAGCCGCAGACAGGGCAGGTTCTGTTTGTTTGGTTGCGCATGACTACTCCTCTCCCATATGGGTCCGCCATGCTTGGCGTCATACATTGTTGTCAATCGTTGGTTGTCGGTTTATTGCATCCGCATTTGCTGCGGGGGGATTTCGTTTTGCTGCATAGCCGAGTCATCAAGCCCGCTGCTGCGAACGCTTCTGAGCGCGTTTGTCAGCTCGTTCAGGCACGGCGTAGAAGCGGCAGTCGCACTGTCACCGATCTGCGAGATTTCCAGAATCAGATTCTCAAAATCGGAAAGCACGTGCGCATTTTCGCCCAGACTGCTCTGCAAGTAGGTAATGTGCATTTGCAGCTTATGCGAATCGTTTTTATCATAGATCATGACGCGATTCAAGATACGCTTGCAATTTGCAAGAACATATTGATCGACCTCATCGGCTGTCGTGAAGAATGGATTTTCAGTAGAATCGTCCAATATGGTGCGCAAAGCCTGCTGCTTGCGTTTGAGCGATTCAAGCTGATTGATCGCAAGTTTGATATACTGTGAAAAGGGCGTATCTTCATTGAGCCACGCCTCAAATGCACGAATATAATCATCGGCATCCTTGAGCTTTTTTGCATCGCTGATTACAGTTGCACTGTTTTGGCGCATAATCAGCCAATCCAGACCAAGCGAAAGTACAACAACGCCGATCAGCACGAAATATTTGCCGAACGTGAATTCGCTCTGTCTGAGAACATTAAAAAGTGCGACAGCAAGCACAGCTTCGCAGGCGGTTAAAGCGATCATCAGGAGTTTGGTGCCGGTTTTCAAAATCTCAGCCTCCTTCATATTTTCTGTGTAATAATATGATACCACGCAACAGTATGATGTGTCAAGCCCGAAAAACGCTCAGAAAAACCGGATTTCGTTCAAAAATGAAAAGGAGGACGAATCTCCTCCGTCCTCCTTTCTGAATCTGAGTTGTATTCAGACCATTCGTTTATTCAAAATTACTCTGCTGCATCCTCGGCAGGATTTTCGTCAGAATAAACGACCTCGTCTGCTTCCGGTGCTTCATCAGCAGCGTCTTCCTCGTTGACTGCACGCATAGACAGGCTGATGCGCTTCTTTTCGGAGTCAATCGCGGTAATTTTGACGGTGACGGTATCGCCGACATTGACAACATCCTTTACGTTGGTGACACGCTCAGCGGAGAGCTGAGAAATGTGAACCAGACCGTCAATGCCGTCTGTGATGCGAGCAAATGCGCCGAACGAAGTAACAGAAACAACCGTTGCGTCAACGACATCGCCAACTGCATACTCGGTGGTGAACTTCACCCACGGGTTATCCTCTGCTCTTCTGTGGCCGAGAGAAATTCTGCCGGTTTCCGGATTGAGTGCCTTGATGTAGACTTCCAGGGTATCGCCAACTTCGACTACATCGCTCGGCTGATGGATTCTTGCCCAAGAAAGCTCGGAAACATGAACCATGCCGTCGATGCCGCCAAGATCGACAAATGCGCCGTAGCTAGTCAGAGACTTGACTTCGCCGGTATATACATCGCCGACCTGTGCAGACTCCCAGAACTTTGCCTTTGCTGCGTCGCGCTCGGCCTTCTGTACCTGACGGATCGAGCCAACCGCACGGCGGCGCTGCTCGTTGACGTCAATGATAACAAAGCGGATCGGCTGCTTGAGGAGCACATTGAGATCTGCGCCTCTGCCGAGACCGGACTGGGAAGCCGGGATGAAGACGTGAACGCCGTTGCTGTCAGCGACAAGGCCGCCCTTGACAACATTCAGAACGGTACCCTCAAGCACCTCGCCCGATTCTTGGGCTTTGAGGATATTCTCGAAGCCGACCATCTCATCGACTCTGCGCTTCGAGAGCTGAACAGTACCTTCCGCATCGTTCACCTGAATAACGACAAGTTCCAGCTCATCTCCGACCTTTACGAGATCAGAGGGCTTCTTAGAGGTATCACTGGTCAGTTCAGAGAGGGTAATATAGCCGGTCTGCTTGGCACCTACGTCAACCATGACCTCGTTGTTTCCGCTGATGGAAGCGACGATGCCGACCACCCGGTCACCCTTTCTGATTTTTTTCGTGAAGGTCTTATCCAGTTCCTCCTCGAACGCTGCTGCGAAGTCCTCGTTTTCCGGGATTGTGGTATCGGTGTCAAAAATTCCAGACATATTGGTTTGAACCTCCTTAATAATGTGGGCTGGTGTGCTTGCTCCTGCTGTGATGCCGATCTTCAGGATATGACCGCTTCCAGCGCTTGCAGCAATTTCCGCTGCTTTCTGCCGAATTTCATCTGCGTGCTGAAGCAGCTCCTCCGCGGTTTCGATGAGCCATGTCGGACAATTCCGGCTGCATACATCGAACAGCTTCACGGTGTTGGAGCTGTGTCTGCCGCCGACAACAATCATCAGATCGGACTTGCCGGAAAGCTGGTCCGCATCAGACTGCCGCGCCGCAGTTGCACTGCAAATTGTGTCAAATACCTGTAAATCGGGGTGATCAGAAGGCAAAAGCTCTATACACTCCCCCCATAATAGTTTATTATACGTTGTTTGCGCGACGATTGCAAGTCTTTTCGGCAAACTTCTATCAATCAAGCATTTTAGCTCTGCCTTATCGCGAAAAACTGTACAATTTCCCCGACAATGCCCAACAATTCCCTGTACTTCCGGATGCTGGGGATTGCCTGCGATGAAAATATGCCGACCGGCGGAAGTTTGCTCGGCAGCAATTTTATGGATACGCGCAACAAACGGACAGGTTGCGTCAATCACAGGATTTCCCTGCGTTTTCAGCTGCTCGTAAATCGAGCTTGCAACGCCGTGTGCGCGGATGATCAATGTTTCATCCACTTCCAGTTCATCAGGACTGCCGACAATGCGTGCGCCCTTGGCGTTCAGGTCACCGACAACGGATTCGTTGTGGACGATTGGACCGAGTGTTGCAACGTGCTTGCCGTCCTTCAATGCCTGATAGACCAGCTTGACAGCTCTGTCTACGCCGAAGCAAAAGCCGGCAGATTCCGCTGTTTTGATTTCAGCGCGCATAAAACACGCCCCCTTATTGTTATCGAATGCTGTCGAGCAGCATTTTTCTTTGCGTTTCACCTGCTTCGCCTGCCGGATAGGAAATCAGCATATAGACAAAGCCATCGTCTGCCGCTTTGACATACAGACGAAAATGCGTTCTGTTGACATCATCCTCATGCGCCTCCGACTGCTCTGCCTCCGAGTCGTCGTGAGAGTGCGCGTGCGCGTCAGGCAATCCTTGTGCGTGCGCTGCAATGAACGCAGATTTAAATTCAGCATCACCGCATTGCACAATATCCAGTTCGCGAACCTCAAATTCGGTTTCTTCATCGCGAAGCCGATTGCAAATGCGATTGAGAAATGCAGGCTCCGTATCATTCTGCGTATTCGGCTCACTGCAAATCACTACCTCGCAGTCGGCCGCCTTTGCCGCATATTCGCATACAAATACATCGGTCACATTTCGCTCCTCTGCCTGCTGCTTTAATGCCGTATAAGCAGAGAGTTCATCGTAGTGCTCCGGCTCAAGAACGGTGAATTCCTCCGGTGTTTCCAGACGAAAGCCGGCGTCCTTGTTGCGATATACAGTGCCGCGCAGCTTGCCCGGCTGATATTCATTGCATCCGGTCAGCAGCAGGCAGCAAAACACCGCCGCTGAATGGAGCAGTATTTTTTTAATAGTGTTCATAAAGCGGAAGATTTGCCTCATCGAGTTCAATGCGCTGAATATCGCCGAGTGGGAGATCGGTCAGCTGATAGAGCGTCAGTGTATCTCCAACGGCGTCAAGCGGCTGGAACGTTGAGCTGCCTGCCACAACGCAGACATATGTTTTACCGGAATCAGACTGTGCCCATGTTGCAAGGCATTGGCCTGCCGGATTGGTAAAGCCTGTTTTGCCGCCGATCACATGAAGCGGATCGGGCAGATGCTCCAGCTCATCTCCGACCATTCGGGAAAGCGTTGTCGATACCAGATCAATGCCCTCCGGATGATCTGCGGTTGCGGCGGTCGTATATTGCAGCGTAGACATCACCTCTGCGCAGAACGGGTCGCGAATGGCAGCCATGAGAATTCTTGCGATATCATTCAGACTGCTGGTGTGCGTATTTTCATGCAAACCTGTGACGTTATCGAAATGAGAATGCTCAAGCCCCATCTTTTGCGCAAGCCGGTTCATCTCTGCGATGAAATCAGCTTCACTGCCGGCTGCGTAGGTTGCGAGCATCACCGCTGCATCTGCGCCGGACGGAAGCATCATCGCATATACCAAGTCACGGACTCTGCACGCCTCGCCGGCCTTAAAGCCTGCCACATATGCCATTTGCGCCTCTTGTTCCTGAATAACTTCGGCATTCATGATGATGGTCGCATCCAAGGCTTCCGGATCGCAGAGCTGTGAAAAGGTCAGCAGCGTCATCACTTTCGTCATAGAAGCCGGATAGATTTCGGCATCCGCATCACGCTCTGCCAGAATCACACCGCCATTTCCGCTGCATTCAATCAGCAGCGCGTTTCGTGCAAGCACCTTTGTAGTATCTGCGACGGTGAATGTGGTGTCGGAACGCGTGGGCTTATCCGGAAATGCAGAGGTTGTTTCGGTTGTTGTAACAGTCGTCGTCGTTGTTGTGACGATTGTGGTGGTTGTTTGCAGTTCGGCGGTGCCATCGGACGGCTTCGGCTTTTTATCGCGATTGCCGAACACATCCTTACCGAGCAGATAGATGCCGCCGAACAGAACCACGGCGATCAAAGGGATCAAAATGATACCGGCAGCGGTTTTTCCGCCATTTTTCTTCCTTTTGGGAGCTGTACGCTGTGACATAGTATCTCCTTTGCTTGTCCTATCTCTGTTTTACCATTCTTCGGAGTCTTGTACCTCCGGCAGATTTTGTAAATCTTCCTCCGGTGCCGCTTCGGGGATATTCACATCCATTGTCTGATTGGCACCACAGTATTTGCAGAATTTTGCGCTGTTTTCGAGTTCCTTTCCGCATTTGACGCAGGGAACTCTGTATATCGGTACGATAACTGGGGCAGCGCCTGTACCGGGCTTTGCGCTGGCAGCGGATTCGGTGGCAACGGAATCCTTGTAACGTTTGCGCGCACGGAAAAACGCAGCCAATTCAAGCATAAACAATGCAAAGCTGATGCCGGTTATTGTGATAAACCAAAACGGGCGGCGCAGCTCTTTGGTAACGCCGAACAGTCCGATGACGTCATCGCGGATGAAAAATGTTCTGATGCCGCCAATCAGCACGAACACGAACGACAGCGCGGCAGGAATCATAATCGTAATGCCAACGCCCTTGAACGCGCCGAAGATATCCTTTCCGCTGTTTTTGCGGATCACACACCAGCGCCAAGTCAGAAGAATGAGCAGGACGATTTCCAAGATATATCCGCAGATTGTGATGCCGAATCGCTGAAACGCTCTGCCAGCTTTGGTTGAGCCAAGCGCATCACTGACCGCATTGATTTGCTTGAGAATGGGCGAAACCGCTGTATCAATTTGCTGACGATCGCTTTCTTCAATGATGAGCTTGCACGATTCGCGCAGAGACTCCGTGATCTGATCAAGCAAGCCGGTGATTTCCGCTGCGTCAATACGCACCGGCGTATCGGCTTCGCCTCGAAGCATGGTGAAATGTGCATCGAGCTTATCTGCAAGAAACGCTGGGATTTCCATGCCGTCCGTAGCTGCCGCAACATCCTCCGGCAGAACATTTTCATCACTGACGTAATTGCTGCGGATGTATTCGGAGAGATTCTTGCTCATGAATGGCAAATCAGCGTCCGAAAGTCTTGCACTGCGCATGGCATCTGTCAGCGCAGGGGTCGCGATATAGTTCCGGATTGCCGTCGTGTTGACAAAGCAGAACCACAGAACCAAAACGCCGATGGCGCAGAGTGTCGCGTGCAGGGCATGATATCCGCCGGAACGCGTTCGTTTTTTGCCGCAGCCTGTGCAGACGCCTTGCGCGTCATATGCAGAGCCGCAGGCACAGTTGATTGATTTTGTTTTTGACATATGGCTACCTCTTTTAAATCTTGCAGCCGTTTCCGACTGCACCGTTTCTATATATTTTGGTACTTTAGGCAATACCGCACAGAGCTGGTGGTGCAGGATGCTTTCGATTCAGCTAGCTGAATCTGTCAGATTTTTCGTCAGATTGTATAGAAATGACGCTGCTGGGCTGGCGCCCAGCAAGGAATTTCTGTGCAAGATGGCGGAAAATATGCAAGCAGATGTGCCGCCAAGCCGCAAGGCGGGCTTTGTGCGGTGTTGCCTTTATATTATATCACACGGAAAGTGGCTTGTCAACAACTCCTATCGCAGAATATCCGAATGAATATGCGCCGGATTTTGTATTTAGTGCAAACACAAGAAAGCGCACCCGGCAATCAGCGGGTGCGCTCTGTGTAAGCTATGTGATGAAAGCCTGAATACCGATTAGTCCCAAACGGTATTATAGACCTTGTGTGCCTGTGCCTGCTTGTTGTGGAACTTGAACATCTCGGAAACGGTAACAACTGCATAACCCTGCTGCTTCAGCCACGGGCAAAGCTGCTCAACTGCCGCTGCGGTTGCTGCATAGTTTTCGTGCATCAGAACGATGCAGCCATCGAGCTGACCCATGTTTGCCTTGTTCTGAACAGCGGAAACCATCGACTGTGTGGAAGCACCTGCCCAGTCCTGAGAATCCAGACCGCAATTCGGCATCGGAACTGCAAGAGCCTGAAGGACGTTCGAGCTGGACTCAAGGAACGGCAGACGAACCAGATACTCACGATCCTCGCCGACAATCTTGTCGAGAGCCTGCTTGCACTGCGAATATTCCTGCTGAACCTGTGCAACGCTGTAGTTTGCCATATGCGGATGCGACCATGTGTGGTTTGCAACCTCGAAGCCTGCCTGCTCAGCCTGTGCGATTTCGTTGGTGTTGCTTGCGATATGCTGTCCCCAGTAGAAGAATGTTGCGTGGAAGCCTTCCTTCTTCAGGGCGTTGTGAATCTTCTGTGCAGACTGACCATCCTGCGAATTTGCAGCAAACGGGCCGTCATCGAAGCTCAGTGCAACAACCTTCTTGTAGCCGCCGTCCTTAATCCACTGGATATCGGCAACATTCGTCCACTGACCGGGAACACGCTGCGGCGTGGTGGATTTAGTTGTGGTCGTCGTGGTGGTTGTGGTCGTGGTAGTTGTAGTCGTGGTTGTGCGAGTCAGCTCCGGATAGATGAAGAGCTGTCTGACCATCGAGAGGTCAGCGGAAGTGAGAATACCGTCATTATTCATATCGGCAGTATCGAGATAAATAGAGCTGCCCGCATCCTTTGTGAGGAGATAGCTCAGTAACTCGTTCATATCAGATTGATCAATTCTATCATCGTGGTTGACGTCGCCCATGCGGTACTTCGGAGCTGGCGGCTGGGTTACGATCGAAGAAGAGCCTGCCTCGCCGCCGGAAATTGCATCGACATAGAAATCACAGAGATCCGCTGCGGTTTCAACGTAGAGCATCATGCCGGATGCGTCGGACGGAATCATGTAATCCGTGTTGGAGAGAACGCTCCATTCGCCGCTGTTGACGCTGCCGGAAGCGATCTGCACATAGTTTGTGCCGGTTGCGCCCTCATATTGCAGGGTAAGCTGCATATCGACTGCGGCACCGGTCTCCTGATAGAGCGCACAAGAAAAGCTGTAGGTTTGACCTGCGCTGAAGTCGGTTCCGAGCGATGTCACGGCACCGTTCCATGCCTCGGAACGATTGCTGATGAACAGGCTGTAGGAGCCGTCGTAAGCCTTTGTGTTTACACGCTCAACGCTTTCACTGGCTCTTGCGGTGAATCCATCGAAGCCGCTTTCAAAGCTGGCGTTCAGATAGGTCTGACCGGCGCTTGCCGGGATCGATGTTGCGGTCAGCGTCATCAGTGTGACACTTACGCAGAGAAGTCTTGCGACCGTGCGTTTGATGTTCAGCATAAAGAATCCCCTTTACTTTCACAAAAAGATTTCGGCTTTCCGTCATTCGCTGTTACTGTCTGTGAAATGTCCTTTTTAACCCCTGTGTTTTATTGTTTCGCTGTCTGAAAGCAGCGTTTTTACCATAAAATCAATGATTGCGCGATATTATAAAGAATGCGGCATAGATGCCGCTAAAAAAAAGAGTGGAGCGCCGGTCGGTAGTCGTTACCGGCACCGTGCGCGACGCTGCCACTTAGGGGGAACTTGAGAAATATGATGACCGCTTGTGCCATCATCGAGCATATGAGAAGCCTACGTGATCGGATGCTTCCGAACGGAGACGAACTTGTTATAACAAAACATTCAACACACTGTTGAATCTCTTTAAAATAATCATAGCATATTTCATTATAAATTGCAAATAGGTTTTTGCTGATAGGGTCATAGGCAAAACATATGGTGATTGCTTGAAAAATATATACCTAGTGTATAAGTTGTCTGAAATTGATTATAATACATACTACCACAAGTAAAATACATGGACAAAATACGCCCAAATCAATAAAAACAAACCAAAATCGGTTGCGATAACGGCGCAATTTTTGAAAACCGAATCGCAATTTTTGTTCTGCGCAATTTTTGAGAGGTCAAACACAAAAATTGGATGCGGCTTGATTTCAGCGAATGCGGGCATATGGAGCGCAGTATGGTTTGCAGCTGACATCAAATTCAAATTCTCGGCAGAAACGTTCGGAATTGCGCCTGTGATGCAAGAAATCGGCTTGACACAGCGTTGGAATCATGTTATAATTAGCTTACTTAAGGCAACACCGCGCAAAGTCCGCCTTACGGCTTGGCGGCACATCTACTTGCATATTTTCCGCCATCTTGCACAGAAATTCCTTGCTGGGCGTCAGCCCAGCGGCGTCATTTCTATACATTCTGACGAAAAATCTGACTG
>JAZNTW010000022.1:0-3136 GCA_045591925.1 Oscillospiraceae bacterium | reverse complement strand
AGCAGAGGGGAGAGAGTCAGGAAAGAGAGAGCGCGAGAGGGAAAACCTAAGAGAGAGGGGAGACCGGAGCGCAGCGACGATTCCCCTCTTTCTTGGGTTGTCTCTCTCGCATTCGTGCCCCACGCAGATACGCAGGGAATTTCTGTGCAAGATGGCAGAAAATATGCAAGCAGATGTGCTGCCAAGCCGTAAGGCGGGCTTTGTGCGGTGTTGTCATGTATTTTTTCCGAATGGAAACCCTCTCAATGTACTTTTATGTTATTTTTTCATATTCCGCGTGCAGATTTTCCTGTACGCGGATTTTTCTGTGTAAAAAATGAATATTTTCTTGACGAAATGATGATATTTTTACTTGACAAATTATAAAAAAACATTTATAATAGAATTATTAAGGGGGGGTTCCCATGGGCATGACTGATAATCGGTTTATTGGCATTCTCGCTGCTGAGGTCAACAGTATCGAACAGCGCCAGATCATGAAAGGTGTCATTGCTGAGGGACAGGCACTCAGACAGAGAATCGTTGTTTTTTCTAATATTTATAATGCGTATGAATATGATAGATCGCTGGACCTCGAAAATTCCATCTATGAGCTGATGTTTTCGCAGGAGCTATGCGGTCTGATTGTGTTTGCGGAGTCCTTTATCAATGAGCAGCTTCGTGATCGTGTCGGGGAAATGCTGGGCAAGCGGCAGGATATTCCGGTTGTCGTGATCGGAATCTATATGCCAACGCTCGCATATCCAAATGTACGATTTATCAATGCAAATGATTCGCATGATATGGAGACTATCACCTCGCATCTGATCGAAGCGCATGGTTTCCGGAAAATTGATATGCTGACGGGCTTTGACGGAAACGAAGCTGCGGTTCAGCGCGTGACCGGTTACCGCAAGGCGCTTGAGGTGCATGGAATCCGGTTTGAAGCGTCACGGGTGTTCTGGGGTGATTTCTGGATGCCGTCCGGCGCTGCGCTAGCGAAGCGCTATACGGATGGTGAACTGGAGCTGCCGGACGCGATTATTTGTGCAAATGACTATATGGCGTTCGGCTTGCTGGACGCGTTTCTGGAAAGCGGCATCCGTGTTCCGGAGGATGTATCGGTCATTGGCTACGAATTTGTGCATGACCGCATTTATCATTCTCCGATTCTAACGACCTATCAGCGCGGCAGACAGGAGCTTGGCGTGAGTGCGGTGCAGATCGTCTACGCACTGGCGCATGGCGAGCCGCTGCCGCCGTTCTATCCGCCGAAAGGGACTTTGATTTACGGAGAAAGCTGTCCCTGCGGCATCATGCACGAGCAAATGCACGCGGAGTTGGAACGTCTGCGCGAAACGCGGCAGTTTGAGCGATGGAGCGTGCTTGGAACGATGGAGCAGCAGCTGACGCTTTGCAGCACCTTGGATGAGCTGATTCGACTCGTGAGCGAACGGCATTACTGGGTGCGCTCGGTGCAGAATATGTATCTCTGTCTCTGCGATAATTGGTATGATATTGCTGCGGAAACACCAAGTGATTTGATGACCTGCCGGAGCGTTATGCCGTGGCGGCTGCACGAACCACCGGTTGTCTGTCCGCGCCAGAATTTCTATGCGCTGTATCAGAATTCGCCGGATACTGCGGTGCATTATTATCTGCCGATGTTTTTTGAACGGCATCTCTTTGGCTATTTTGTTCTCGAATATCACCATCCGGATACATATGACGATATTTTCCGAAACTGGATGAAGTCGATTACCATCGGTCTGACATTTTTATGTATGAAGAACGATATCCGGTATCTGCTGCAATGCCAGAATCTTTCGGAGCAGCATGATTCGCTGACGGGGCTTTACAATCTGCGCGGACTGGAATCGCTGCTGAGTGCAAGACTCGAAAGCAGTGATGCACCGGTCTATGCAATCGTGATTCGCGTCGGCGCACTGCGGAATGATATCAGTCCGGAGGCACAGGTTGAGCAGAGCGTCCTGCTGCAAAAAACAGCGGAAGCCTTGCGTTTGCTGGATTTTGAAAACGCGCTGATTGCACGCACCGGCGCACAGACCTTTATTTGTGCAGGATTTTTGTGCGAAACGGATTCGCAGTGCAGCCTGATGGAGGATAAGCTGACGGCGGTTCTGCTGCATCATACCGGCGTGTGTGATGAAGCGGGCATGGAGAGTATTTTGATAGAAAGTCAAGCACTTTCGCCGGAATTGTCGTCCTCGGAGAATATCAACCAGCTGCACGCAAAGCTCGATGCCGCCATGGCGCATCTGGCTGAGCAGAAGTATCAACCGCACGCAGATACGTTATTTTCGGTTCGCAAACATATTTATCATATGGAGATCAGCTCTGCGGATGCGATATGCCGGAAGTATTCGTTCAGCACCGGCTATTTCCGTCAGATTTATAAGGAAATGTTCGGGATCAGCTTCCATCAGGATGTGATTCGGGCAAGGATTTTGTGTGCGATTTACCTGCTGACAACGACTGTGCAGAGTATCGCGAGCATTTCGGAGCAATGCGGCTATGAGGACTGCAATTATTTTCTGCGACAGTTCCAGAAGATTACCGGGTTAACGCCGGGTCAGTTCCGGAGGCTGTTGTGAGAGTTGTTTCCTACGGATTGAAAATGGTGGCATAGGGGACGACGTTACGCAGATGGCGAGTCAAAATAAAAGTTTTTGTAAAAAAGGTTGCAGAGTCGAGGGACGGGGTCGAGGGGCAGCGCCCCTCGTCGCGCTTCGCAAAGCGCGAAATCAAATATCCTTATAAAAATTCCACAAAGGCTGAATTGACACCAACGGCAAGAGGAAACGCCCTGCGAGCACGCGTTCCCTAAATCGCATCTTATATTCTATATAAAAACGGAGTCTGCGATAAACAGGCTCCGTTTTTATAATATGCAGATTGATTTTGTGAGAGAGCGAGAGGTACTTCTCGCCAATTCAGTTTATGCAGATTTTTTATAAGATTATTTGATTTCGCGCTTCGCGCGACGAAGGGGCTGCGGCATGCTATAATATCAAGTGCAACAAAAAAAGATTGACTTCATCTCTTCCAAGGTGTAAAATGAATGTACCACCAAAACATTAACACGGAGGAAGAAAGATGAAGCCATATACTCATTTTACACTAGAAGAACGGATTT
>JAZNTW010000021.1:0-14121 GCA_045591925.1 Oscillospiraceae bacterium | reverse complement strand
ATGCGAAAGGGACAACCCAAGAGAGAGGGGAATCGTCGCTGCGCTCCGGTCTCCCCTCTCTCTTAGGTTTTCCCTCTCGCGCTCTCTCTTTCCTAACTCTCTCCCCTCTGCTGAGTTGAATTTACTTTTACTGTGCAGCGGCGAGCAGTTTATTTCGCGGCTTTGCAATTAAGGGGGAAAGGAAATCAGGAAAGGGGAGCGCGAGGGGAAAACCTTAAGGGGAAAGGGGGAATGCGAGTGCAACGAGTTTTCTCCTTACCTTTTGGGGTTCTCCCCTCGTCCTGTACCTCTGCACCACCAACTTTGTGCGGTATTGCCTGAAGTCTCCGGAGCAGCTGGCAGACAGTGAAGCTGTTGCCTGCTGTTCCGGCTGACTTCTGATATATGGGTGACATCCCTCTCTCACTGCATTGACACAGCGGATTAGATGCCGCAGCTTGATTCGCTGTGTGAGCGTAGTGAGATGAGGCTTGGGAATTTGAAAAGTCAAAAGAAAGGTTTGTCGTCATGAAAACAAAGCTAAAAGAATATGCCGGTATGTTTACGCACCGGAAAACGCTGCTTGTGGTTGTAGACGCCTTTATTCTGGTAGTTGCTTCTTTGATTGCAAATTTTCTGCTTTCACTGTTCGGACGCGAGATTTCAACAGCCGATATGCTCGTGCCGATTGTGATGGGAACGATTTGCAGCTTTGCGTTCCTGTTTATCTGCGGTGCATACAGCAAAATGTGGCGTTATTTCCGCATCAAGGATTATCTGTCCTGTGTATTCGGTGTGTTCTGCGGTCTGTCCGTGACAAGTCTGTTTGCGTGGATTCTTGATGAGAAGATTCCGGTTTCGTTTGTGATTGTGCATATGATCATCGCAATCATCGGCGTTTGTATGTTCCGAATGTTATTCCGGACGGCGTTCATTGAGATATCGGAAACATCGAAAAAGCTCGAACAATTAAAGCGTACCATGATTATCGGCGGCGGTACTGCCGGCAGAATGCTGCTGACCGAAATTGAAAATGCCAGAAAATCACCTTATGACGGCGATAAGGTCTCTGCAAAATATCTGCCTGTCTGCATCATTGACGACGATCAGAATAAGGTCGGTCAGAGCGTGATGGGCGTTGAAATTGTCGGTACGACCTCGGATATTGTTCATTTTGCGAACGAGATGAAAATTGAGCAGATTATCTTTGCGGTTCCGTCTGCGCCGGAAGATGAGCGTATGCGCGTGCTGGATATCTGCTCCGAAACAAAGCTCCCGATCAAAACAGTTCCGTTTATCGGCAACCTGATTTTTGACGAGAACAATCAGACCTCCCTGCTCAAGCAGGTGCGTGATATTAAGGTCGAGGATTTGCTTGGCAGAGAGCCGATTAAATTCGATAACGACGATATCCGGAATTTTATCAGCGGAAAGGTCTGCATGGTGACGGGCGGCGGCGGCTCCATCGGTTCGGAGCTTGTCCGGCAGATTGCAAAGTACAGCCCAAGTCAGATTATTATTGTAGACATCTATGAAAACAACGCATACGAGATTCAGCAGGAGCTGTTCATGGAGTACGGCAAGGGCTTGAATCTTGTGACGCTGATTGCATCCGTGCGCGATTATTACCGCATCAACCAGATTTTTGAACGCTATAAGCCACAGGTTGTGTTCCATGCGGCTGCACATAAGCACGTGCCGCTGATGGAGGTTTCTCCGATGGAGGCGATCAAGAATAATATTGTCGGTACATTCAATGTCGCATCGCTTGCGCAGTTCCATCTTGTTGAAAAATTTGTGATGATTTCAACCGATAAGGCTGTCAATCCGACCAATGTAATGGGTGCGTCGAAGCGCTGCTGTGAGATGATTGTGCAATATCTTGCACAGCAGAAGGATACGACCAACCGCACGGAATTTGTCACGACCAGATTCGGCAATGTGCTTGGCTCAAACGGCTCGGTCATTCCGCTGTTCAAGAAGCAGATCGAGCAGGGAAAGCCTGTGACCGTCACGCATCCGGATATTATCCGCTATTTTATGACGATTCCGGAGGCAGTCTCCCTTGTCATGGAGGCGGCGGCGATTGCACATGGCGGTGAAATCTTTGTGCTGGATATGGGTAAGCCTGTCCGGATTGTGAAGCTCGCGGAAAACCTGATCCGGATGTACGGCAAGGTTCCGTATGAGGATATTGAAATCAAGTTTGTCGGCTTGCGGCCGGGCGAGAAAATCAAGGAGGAGCTTCTCATGGATGAGGAGGGACTCCAGAAAACCGCGAATAAGCTCATTTATATCGGTACGCAGATTGAGATTGACGCCGATACCTTTGCGGAGCGCCTCAGAACCCTGCGTGACGCCGCGGAGAAGAATGAAGAAGCGATTGCGGTTTCTGCGCTGCATGATATGGTTCCGACCTTTATCACGCCGGATGAGTTCAATCAAATGGAACTCAAAAAAACGCACAAAGCACTTGAGGATCAGACCGAATCCGCAAAAAATCCAGTATCATAACAGACAGCACCGGAGTTGGGAAAAGCTCCGGTGCTGTTTTTATTGAATGTATTTTCGCTGCGCAGCTATCGTTTTTTCTTTCTGAAGTATGGTTACTTCAATTATAGCTCTTTTTCTTTTTGATTCTGTGCTGACGCGAAGAATGGGGTTATCGCTTTTGTTTTCCCGGGAGCATCTGCTGCCTTGACAAAACCGTTGGGCGGTGGCAATTTGATTATTTCGGTAAATAATAGATGACTAAAGTATTCAAGTCGTCACTCCGTGTATATGAAACATTCTTATTTGTAAAGTCTGACAGCTCCCAGATCATATGATTATCAATAAGATCAGCCAAAGCGGCTTCATAGGAAGCCTTATCCGCAAACAGCAATTCAACCTTGTTATCATAGGGTGATGAAAGAAGCGCTGCCTTTACCGCTTCGGCAGAATAAGAAGTAAAATAGCTTCCGTTTCGCGCATAAAAACTGTTGTCCATTGAAGTGCATTTTGGCACGAAATATTGATTTTCCCACAGTGTACGGTTTTGATTCATCCGGGTATCGTCGATGAGAAAATAATAATGGTTGACAGGATTATTTTCTTTGTCGGTGTCATCCCATGTCACATCAATCCAGTAATATTGATTGTCCAGCTTGACATAATTCCAAGCATGACCGTTACTTTCTCCGCTTTCTTCATCGACAACCTCACCGGTTACAACGCCGCATTCGATATCAAGCTGCTTCATTAAATAGGAAAATCCCGCCGCATATCCGCTGCATACAGCATATCCATCCACAAGACTTCCATAGACGTTATTCCATGGACCTCTGGCAAGTGTTTCTGCTTCTTTTGTCGCATATACGATATGACTTGCAAGATAGTCGTGAATATAGAGAATTTTTCCGTAATCGTCAAGCTCCGCCGGCATCTGGGATATGATTTCATTTGCCGCTGTTTCAATTTCAAGAACATCGTTTTTCAGCTTCTGTGCATCCAGAACATCATAGCTGCTGAACTCAACTGTTGACAGTGTGCCATCTGTGGTAATTTCGCGAGTGCCGTCTAGCCAGTAATATTCGGGGTGCTCATGCTCGATTCGTGCAACAGCACTTTGTAGGACATCCAACTCAACGTTTCCTTTTATTTCGAATAGGAATTGTCCCTTCGGCAATTTTTCCATAAGAATATGGTAAAGCGTTTCCTCGTCTATAGATTTAGGGGAATTCGCAGTGTTCGTAGCGTTACTGTCGCCGTCCGAAGGCTTATTCGTAGGATTCACATTCACCTGAACCTCGCATCCGCATAATGACATCATCAAAATGACGGAAAAAAGAATTCCAAAGAATTTCATTTGATACCTCCTAAAAATAAATCCAATATTACATCAATTCTCAACAGAAACAACAAACTATGATAGCATTATACCGCATATTTCAGCAAAAATCAATAGTCTGTTGTTCTAAAGTCATACAGCTTGCTTTTTGTGTTTTTGTTCTATTTCACCGAGGCGCAGTGGGCAGTGCCCACCTCCGATTTTTCTGCCATGCACGAAACAGAGCATTATTTTCACTTCTCCCATTGCATTTTCTCAGATAATATGTTATAATATAGGGGATTATGCAAAAGGAGCGCCTTATTATGCCGAAATTCTTTGAGGATTCTTTTTCACCGGAGCATCCGGTTTTGCGTGATGCACACGTGCGACATATCGGCTTTTCGCTGCGGATGCGTCCACAGGAGAAGCTGACGGTCTGTTCTTGCGGCATTGATTATGTCTGCGAAATCGAGGAAATCACCCAGGACGCGGTGTATTTGCAGATTCTCTCCTCTGCACCGTGCTGTGCAGAGCCGACGGTTTCCGTGACGCTCTTTCAGGCGCTTCCAAAATCCGATAAATTTGAGCAGATCATTCAGAAAACCATTGAGCTTGGTGTAACGGAAATTGTGCCGGTGCTGACGCGCAGATGCGTTTCGCGGATGAGCAGCGGTGATTTTCAGAAGAAGCTGCCGCGCTATCAGAAAATTGCACAGGCGGCTGCACAGCAATCCGGCAGAGGCATGATTCCGACGATTGCGCCACTGCATACGCTGGAGATGGCTGCGGAAAGAATGCGCAGCTTGGAGGTTCCGCTTGTTCTATACGAGGGCGAGGGCGGCATATCCTTTTCGAACGTGCGCAACGATGCGAAAACCTATGGAATCTGCATCGGCAGCGAGGGCGGCTTTGACGAGGAGGAGATTGCACTGCTCCGTGAGCAGGGCGTGCAGTCTGTGTGGCTCGGAAAGCGAATTCTTCGGTGTGAAACCGCACCGCTGACCGCGCTCTCGATTCTGATGTTCAAAACGGGAAATCTGAACTAATTGATCACTGATAAATAATCAGAGAAACGGGGTGAAGCCTGCTTGATCTATGTAATGAGTGATATTCACGGATGCCATACGCTGTTCCGGCGTATGATCCAGAAAATAGATTTTACGGATGCAGACGATCTCTATATACTTGGCGACTTTATTGACCGCGGTGATACGCCGATTCCTCTGCTGCTGGACTGCATGGAGCGAATCAACGTCTATCCGCTGCTCGGCAATCATGAGATGATCATGATGCAATGTCTGTGCGGGCTCCCGAATGAGGCAACGCCGGAGAACGTAACGGACTACTATACGCCGGCAGGACTTGAATTCTATCAGGCGTGGATGCAGAACGGCGGCTCGATTACCATGACGCAGTTCTTGAATCTGCCACCGAAAAAACGTGAGGATTTAATTGCGTATCTGCGTGAATTTCGTGCATATGAGGAACTGACTATGCCGGATGGACGGCGGTTTGTTCTGACGCACAGCGGCATTGAGGGCTTTGACCCGTCGATACCGCTTTCGGAGTATCCGCTTGACGCTCTGATCAATGCCCGTCCGGAGCAGGACGACCGGTTCTATGACGATCGGACATTGATTTTCGGACATACCCCGACGCTGACCTATCCCCAGATGCAGGGCAGAGCCGAGGTGCTGTTCGACGAGACTTATATCAATATTGATTGCGGCGCCGTATTTCATGAGGCTGGCGGTCAGCTTGCCTGTCTGCGGCTAGACGATATGAAAGTGTTTTATGTATGAAGCAAGAGAAAAAATGTCCCAAACGACAGCTCGGCGTGCTTGATCTTGCGCATCAGTTTTTGCGCGCAAATGTTCGGCAGGGCGATACCGTGATTGACGCGACCTGCGGCAGAGGCAACGACACCAAGCTGCTTTGCGAATTGACGGGCGAATCCGGCAGCGTGATCGGCTTTGATATTCAGCAGGATGCGATCGATTCTGCACAGCAGCTGCTTGCGGAGCATGGACTGCGTGCCGAACTGCATCTTGATAGTCATGCCAATATGGAGCAATATGCCGAGCCGGAAACGGTTTCCTGTATCGTGTTTAATTTCGGCTGGCTGCCGCGCGGCAATCATGAGATTTTTACGCACGCTGATTCGAGCATTGCGGCACTGGATGCGGCATTGCGCTTGTTGAAGCCGGAGGGCTGGCTGGTGCTGTGTATCTATTACGGCGGCGTCAATGGCTTTTCGGAGCGTGACGCGCTGACTGCGTATCTGTCGGCACTGGATAGCCGGTTTTATACCGTATTGCAGTGCGGCTTTCCCAATCGAACGGGCTGTCCGCCCTTTGTGGTATTTGTGAAAAAGGAGATTGTCGAATGAACCGAATCATACCGCTGCTTTGCTTGACTGCGGAAGCCGATGAAAAGGTGAATATTACGCCGGTTCTGATACGGTTTATGGGAAAATTCTTTTTGATTTTCGCAGTGGTGGCGGTGATTGCCATTCTGACGCCGTGGCTTGCAAAGAAGGTTGACGCGTTCCGTGAAGCGCACAGCAAGCCTGCCGTACCGGAGGATCCGCGCTGTAAATTGGTTCGCGGACCGTATGATATGCCGGAGCCAAGGCAGGCGGCGACCGAAGCGGCAGCCGCAGAACCGACCAAGCCGGCAGCTGAAGAATCGACCGAGGCAGATGCCGAAGCGCATTCGGATAAGTAAGTGAAAAACACCGTGAAATCAACGCAGCTTTGTTGGTTTCACGGTGTTTCTTTTTGGGATTTATTATTGTGGATGCCGGCGCAGACTGTGGCAATATCCACGCGTGCCGCGCCCATGTTCAGAAGCTCTGAGGCACAGCGCCGCAGTGTGGCGCCGGTTGTCAGGATATCGTCTACGAGCAGGATATGCTGACCGGAGAGATCGACATCGCTTCCGGAAAATCGTTTGGCATATTGTTCACGTTCCTCTGCCGACAGCTCATGCTGCCGAAGCGCGCCGGCGTGTTCACGAAGCAGATCGCCGCGTACCGGAAGCGAAAGCTCTGCGGCGATTCGGCGTGCCAGATATTCTGCGTGTGCATAGCCCTGCCGCCACCGGCGTTTTGCTGTGATCGGCACCCATGTGATGAGTGTGACGCCGCTTATCTCAGCGAGCAATTCTGCCAGCAGCTTTGCGGAGAACATACAGAAGCCGCGTTTGCCGTCCTTCATACCAAGCACACCGACCCGTGCGGTATCCCGATAGGGGAACAAAATCGTTCCCTCCGACCACGGAGTCTGCGGATTCTGCCGCGCCCAGTCCGAATAGTCGGCGCGCTGCTGCAAGAGTAGCTGGATACAGTCCTCGCAAAGCAATTTGTCATATGGAATCCGGCTGTCACAGCAGTCGCATCGGTTCGGATAGAAGATATCGAGCAGCAGCATTTGTGCGCGGTTCATGCTTCCTCCTCCTCACGGGAGATCGAATTTTGCAGCATATCGGTCAGGCAGGAGTAGCGCACGGATTGTTCCTGCGTCTGCACCATTTCACAGACCTTGCGCGGTGAGCCAATCAGAATCAGCAGCTTTCTGGCGCGCGTGACTGCGGTATAGAGCAGACTGCGATAGCTGAGACGATCCCTGCCCTCCGGCAGAATCAGAATGACCGCTTCAAATTCGTTGCCTTGGCTTTTATGCACGGTCACGGCATAGGCAAGCTCCAGCTGATCGAGCTGGTCGTTCTGATAGGTCACGATTTTACCGTCAAAATCGACCTTGAGCGTATTGGTTGCCTTGTCAATAATGGTGACTGTACCGATGTCGCCGTTAAAAATACCCGCGCCACGTTCGTGATCCTTGACCCATTCCGTATCATATTGATTATGGATTTGCATGACCTTGTCGCCCTCACGGAACGTGTAGAGCAGACTTTTCAGAACCATTTTACCGTATTGTGCCGGGTTGATGGCTTCCTGCAGCATTTTATTCAGCGCGATCGTGCCGAGAATGCCCTTGCGCGTCGGGGAAATGACCTGGATATCATTTTGCGGTGTGAAGCCATAGGCGTTCGGCAGTCTGCGGCAAAATAAATCGCGCAGAAATTCAGCGGCTTCATTGGCGTTCCGACGGTCAAAAAAGAAGAAATCATTATTTTTTTCAAGCAGATCCGGCATTTCACCGCTGACGATTTTATGCGCATTCCGAATGATACAGCTCTCCTGTGCCTGACGGAAAATCTTTGTCAGACGGACAATCGGGATTCGCTTGCTTTCAATCAGCGTGTGCAACAGATATCCTGCGCCGACAGACGGGAGCTGATCGGCGTCCCCGACCAGAATGATGCGTGCCGATAACCGGACTGCGCGCAGCAATCCCGCAAACAGCAGCGTATCGACCATGGATACCTCGTCTACAATGATGACATCGGCTTTCAGCTGATTTTGTTCGTTATGGAGGAACGAAAGCTGTCCGGTGTCATTGTGCTGTGTGCCGAGGAGTCGGTGGATGGTTTTGGCTTCTCTGCCGGTCAGCTCGGTCATGCGCTTTGCGGCTCTGCCGGTCGGTGCGGCGAGTAAAACATTGCTGCCTGCTTTGGTGCAGAGATGGATGACGCCGTTGAGCGTTGTGGTTTTACCGGTTCCGGGGCCGCCCGTCAGCACCATAATACCACGTGAAAATGCAGCAGAAATGGCTTTTTTCTGTTGCTCGGCATAGGTGATGCCGGTATCCTTTTCTTCCTGTGCGATGGCTTTGGCACAGTCAAATTCATCCGGCGAGGAAAACGCGAGCTTTGCTGCAATGCTTGTCGCGATGAAATCCTCCGCATGATAATATTCAATCAGATATACAAAATCCCCGACTTGCGCATGATAGAGAATGATTTCCTGTTCCTCGACCGCTTCCTCAAAACCTGCTTGAAAATCCGGCTCCTGAATGTGGAGTCCTTGCAGTGCGATGGTGTGGAAATCCGGAAACGGCAGACAGGTGTGGCCCTCCAGTGCGGCGGTTTCGAGCAGCCAGCGAAAGCCAGCAAGCAACCGCTTGGTAGAATTTACAGGGATATTCATGGAAGCTGCGATCCGTTCTGCCGCATGAAAATCCAGACCGATTGCCGTATGACAAAGCCGATACGGATTCTCCTGGATCATTTCCCATGCCGGAACGCCCCAGCGCCGATATGCTTTCATTGCAACCGATGCCGGAATGCTGAACGCCTGTAATCTGCCCATCAGACTGCGCAGTCCGAAGATTTGCTGTGCCGCTTCTGCGATGGTTTCACATTTCTTCGGTGAGATGCCCTTGACGCGGCAGAGCTTGCTCGGTTCATTTTCGATGATTTGCAGGGTGAATTCACCGAATTCGTCAACGATTCGTTTGGCGAGTGCTTTTCCGATACCGGAGATGACGCCGCTTGCAAGATATCGCTCGATGTTGACAACGGTTGAGGGGAGGGCACGGATGCAGCTATCAGCGCGATATTGCTGCCCGAATCTCGGATGTGAGACAAAGCTGCCTGTCAGCTCAACCTCCTCGCCCGGTTCCAGCAGACCCAGCTCGCCAACGACAGTGACCACTTCTTTTTCGGTTTCCAGTTCAAAGACAATATAGCCGTCCTCTTCTTTATAAAATAACACCTCGTTCACGGTGCCTTTCATTGCCAGAACCATTTTGGGCTGCATGGACGCGCTCCTTTCAATCAGATAGCTACATTATATCACATTCTGCGTGAATTTTCAATGGGAGTGCGGCATGAATTTTCCATCCTGCGCGAATATGCGCACGTGGCAGGGCGCTTTCTGCGCCGACGAAATCCCGATAAAACCCCTTGACAGATGTATGAAAACAGAGTATAATAGAATCAGCGCATTATATATTGGTATGATTATGACAAAAGGAGGCAACAAAATATATGTTTTGCAGAAATTGTGCAGAGGTTTTGCTTGAGACGGACATCACCTGTCCAAAATGCGGATTTGCCGCCGGAACAGGTATAAAGTATTGCACACATTGCGGTTCGGACACACCGGGCGGCGCGATTGTTTGTGAAATTTGCGGTCAGGCTGTCGGCGCGGTCGGCAATATGCAGTTTCAGGCACAGCCGCAATTCCAACAGCAATTTCAGCAGTCACAGTTCCAGCAGCCGTTTCAGCATTCTTTCCAGACTTCGTTCCAGCAGCCGACCATGCAGCAGCCGGATTTTCAGCGGGTGCAGCCTGATTCCTTCCAGCAGCCCAATGGGCAGACTTTCGGCTCGGCTGATCCGAATGCCGCGATGTTTGGACAGAATCCGGCAGGCTACAGCGCGCCCAATACTTTCCAGCCGAATGTAAACGGTCAGCTTTATCAGAATGTGAACTATAAATCAAAGGAGATAGCAGGCCTGCTCGGAATCTTTCTGGGCTGCTTTGGCGCACATAATTTCTATCTTGGCTATACGTCAAAAGCAGTTGCGCAGCTTCTGCTTACAACGATTGGTTCTTGTTTGGTCATTGGCCCTGTCATTGCATGGGTTTGGGGACTGGTGGAAGGCATTATGTGCCTGTCCGGCGGGATTAAACAGGATGGAAAAGGTCTGCCGCTCAAGAATTGAATCGTGCATACCGGAATCCGCAGATCCTTAGAAATAAATGCGGATTCTGCTTTGATGCTGATGTAAGATTTTTTCAATTTGTTTGAATTTATTTCAGGTTCATTTAAGTTGCTTTCGGTATACTGGAAACAAGCAATGGGGGATGCTGTGCGCTGTAATGGCGACACGGTGCGTTTTTTCGCGCCCTCGTAACTTTTCGGTAAGGAGGCAATCTGTATGGCGATCAGTACGTTTCAGCGTCGTGAAGTGAAATTTCTGCTTTCCAAGGAGCAGTTTGACGCGCTGCTTCCGGTCGTACATATGTATATGAATCCGGATTCGCATTGCGTGGACGGCAAGGAATACGGCATTTATAATATTTATTATGATACGCCCGATAATTTCCTGATTCGGCAGTCCATTGAAAAGCCATATTATAAAGAAAAACTTCGGCTTCGGAGCTATTATTCTCCGGCGTCACCGGATTCTTCCGTTTTTCTGGAGGTCAAAAAGAAAATCGGCGGAATCGTGACAAAGCGCAGAGTCGCAATGACGCTCTCTGAGGCAGAGGTTTATATTCAGTCTCGCGTGAAGCCGCATTATGAGCGCTTCATTGACAAGCAGGTCATGCGCGAGATGGACGTTTTCCTGAACTTCTATGACTCCATTCAGCCGCGGCAGTATATCAGCTACCAGCGCGCTGCGTTTTTCGGCAAGGATGATCCCAATTTCCGGCTGACCTTTGATCGGAAGATCACCGCAAGGCGAACTGATCTGACGCTCGCAAAGGAAAGCTATGGTTCTCAGATTATTCTGCCGGATCAACGACTGATGGAGATTAAGGTTCCCGGTGCGTTCCCGCTTTGGATGACGCAGGCACTTTCGGAATTGGAGATCCGCAAGCGCAGCTTTTCCAAATACGGCAGAGCATACCTGAACCATGTGCGCGATAAAATTGACGCACAAACAGAAGAAAGGAAGATCATTTATGCCTAATTTTGCTGCCGTTATGGCAAACAATCCATTCGCTCGTGTGTTTGACGATCAATCAGCCGTCAATCTGAATTTCCCGTCGGTCGGACAGGTGATGCTCTGCATCGTTGCAGCGCTGGTGCTTGGTGTTCTGATTGGTCTGGTCTATATGTTTACGCATCGGAAAACCGGCTATACACAAAGCTATGTGCTGACAATGCCGATGCTGTCCGGTCTTGTTGCAACGATTATCCTGATGATGTGCCTGCTGACGAACGGTACGCTCGGTCTGACGGCTTCCATTTCCTTGACCGGTGCGTTTTCGCTCGTTCGATTTCGTTCCGTACCCGGCGATCCGCGCGATATTGCGTATGTTTTCTTTGCAATGGCAATGGGCGTGGTCTGCGGCATCGGCTTTGTCGGATATGCCTGTCTGGTATTCCTGATCATGGCTGCGGTTCTGATCATCTTCAATCTGCTTGATTTTGCAGCACCGAAAACACAGGATATGACGCTGAAAATTACGATTCCGGAAAACCTCAATTACAACGGTCTGTTTGATAAGGTATTTGAAAAGTATACAACGAGCTTTGTACTTCGCCGCGTCAAAACGACCGATTTCGGAACCTTGTTTGATCTGATCTATTCGATTCGCGTCAAAACCGACGCTGATCAGAAAAAGTTTATTGATGAAATCCGTGCGCTGAACGGCAACCTCAACGTCACGCTGGTGCTCTATAAATATGACGATCAGATTTATGATGTAAAGCAGAAATAATAACAGCATGGAAAAGACTGAGGATATATCGCCTCGGTCTTTTTTGTTCTGATGAAAATGAAAGGGTTGGTTTTATGAGAGGTCGCGCAAAAAATGGATATGCAGCGCTGCTTGCTGCCCTGATGATGCTTGGTGGTCTGACCGCCTGCGGAGATGACGCATCGAATCAGACTGCGGAGGAATCATCGAAAAATGACAGCGTTTCCGTCGCAGATGATTCATCTTCTGCCGAGGACAAAGACGCCGAATCAAAATCGGAAGATTCCGACAGTGAAAAAGATGATGATAAAAACAGCTCCAAAAAGGATTCCGATTCTAAGAAATCCGAAGATTCAAAGGACGCAAGCGACTCCAAGGATTCAAAAGATTCGGCAGCGGATTCTTCTTCTTCTGAATCCGATAGCAGCTCACAGGATGACGCTGCGAATACGGAAGCTGAAAATGCGCATACAACTGCGGCTTCTCAGCCTGCCGAGGAGCATACGACCGCCACAACAACGGAAGCGCCGCCTGTTACCGAGGATACGGCTGCCGATGAGCCTGCCGAGACTGTAAAACCGACAAAATACATCTATTTGCAGGATACGACTGCGCAGTATTCCGGCGATGGCATTTCCGTGCAGGGCAACCAGATTATCATTGCCAAGGGCGGTACCTATGAAATAACCGGTACGCTCTCGGATGGTCAGATTTTGATTGCAACAGATAAGAAAAAGGTGCAGCTGCATCTGAACGGCGCAAGCATCACCAATTCGGCTGGCTCTGCAATCTATTGTCAGAATGCAAAAAGGCTGACGATTCATTCGCTGGCAGGTTCGGTCAATTATCTGGAGGACGGCGGCGTGCATGATGTGGATAACGGCACGATTTTCACGGAGGATACCATCCTGATCGAGGGCGATGGCGAGCTGAATATCAAGTCGAATTATGCCCACGGTATCAAGAGCGATGATGATATCATTGTCAACAGCGGCATCCTGAATATTGAAGCAACAAAATCCTGTCTACATTCAAATGACTGGATCGAGATCAACGGCGGCATCAACTACTGTCACGGTGGTACGAACGGCATCAAGACAGATGGTTATATCAATATCACCGGCGGCTCGTCGGTATTCATCGGCGGCGTTCGTGAGGAAAAGGGCGCAATCTACTGTGATGGACCGTTGTCTGTGACGGGCGGCAATTTCTGGGCGGTCGGCAATACCTGTGCCATGCCGGATGCTGCATCGACAACCGCGAATGTGATTGGCGTAAAGTTTGCAGCTGCACAGCCTGCCGGAACGCTTGTCAACGTATCCAGCGGCGGCAGCGGTATTTTTACGATGTCCTCACCGAATCAGTTTAAATATGTGCTGTATACCGGTCCGGAGCTTCAGCTCAATGCGGAATATAACGTCAACTACGGTGGAAGCACCGATGGCGCCGGCGATCATTACGTCTATTTCGGCGGCTCATATGTAGGCGGCACGGATGCAGGCAGCTTTATTGCCGAGAATCCGCTTTCGATTTATAACGTAAATTGACGGAATCGCTTTTTTATCAGTCGGTTTGGACGTCAAATGTCATATTTACGTTGTTTTTTCGGATTGCTTGCGATTGCTGCGTGGGAAAGTAAATGGAAGCTGTGGCAGAGAATCCTGCTGGTGATCCTCTGCGCCGGTTCTGCTCTATTCTGACTGGATGATTTTCGGCGTGCTGTTCATCTTGTTCCTTCATATTTTCAGGGAGCAACCGAAAAAAAGACTGATTGCATACAGCATACTGATCGGCGTTCATACTTTAAGGCAATACCGCACAGAGTTGGTGTTGCCATATATACAAACAGGGACACTGTGCTTGCAATATCCCTGTTTGTATATATGGCGAACTTTGCGCGGTGTTGCCTTTATTATAAAGTAGCATCGCTGCCGCGATGCGATTCAGAATGGGTGCCTCTATCGTAGGCACCCAAGCCCGCGAACTCTTATCAAGGCTAAGAGTGTTTCGCACTCTGCGGAGTGCGACGATGGACTCCGTCCCTCGA
>JAZNTW010000020.1:0-1713 GCA_045591925.1 Oscillospiraceae bacterium | reverse complement strand
TGTTAGTGCCAAAATCAGCATACATAATCCAACAATCATTATAATAATTCCAGGTACAAGTCTTGCCTTTTTCATAATATCCTCCTATATATTGATTCTTCTAAATTCCGATTTATATGAGAAAGCAAGTGCCTCCTCTATACCGGTATTATACCACAACAGGGAGAAAAAGTCAATCAGAAGGAATCAAAATCCGCCTGTCCAGCGGCCTCCGATCAGCTTGGTCGTATCACCGCCGATCTAGACCGTGATGCCCTTGATTCTGTTTGCCATGCGGTTTCACCTCCTCCGTAAGGGCATGAAAAAAGCACCTGCCGTAGCAAGTGCTTTGTGTATATTCAGTTAATGAACTAAATCATAATTTAGCTGTCCAGTCCGTCAATGAACTCCTTTATGATCTCACCACATTCACCGGGCTTCTGCTCATAGATGCAATGATCGCCGCCCAACAGAACCACCTCACAGTTTCCCATTTTCTCCGCATAGGGATAGATGATCTCCTGTCTGAGCTGTTCCGCCTGTTCTACCTGCTGCTGGAGCTTTTCATCAGAAATGTCGGTACTTCCGTGCGCATTCCGGTCAAAATGGTTCTTTTCCTGCAAAGCACGGAACCACACCAGAAAATCCCGTAATTCTTCCTTCGTCTGGAATCCCCAGCTTGCGCAGATGTAGAGCTTCGGGATATCATTGGTCACGATGCCGTTCCATGCCGCCTGACCGTTCTGCGCCAGCAGACAGCTCTCTGATTCGACCGCGATCGAATCCATTGTCATCAGATTCAGCGCATCACACAGATACTGCTCCTCGTCGGAGTAGTTGTCCGGCTTGAGAAACGCATACTCGCGGAGCACATATCGGCTGAATCCCAGCTTTGCCAGAAATGCCAGCACATGATCGTCCAGCCCGACAGTCCCGGTTTCTCTGTCATCAAACGCATGTTCATCGAGCTGACTGCCGTCCACAAATACAACCGCTTCGATCTCATCGGGGTACATGCTCGACCAGTAATTTGCATACGCGCCGCCAATGGAATGCGCCACGAGGATATACGGCGCTTCGATCCCGGCACTTTGCAGTGCCTTGCGATAGTCGTCAACAATATATTCCGTTGTCATCTCATGATCGGTGTCGTCGCTGAAACCATAGCCTGCACGGTCAATAAACACGATCCTGTTATCATTTTCAAGGGTAGCGGTCATCTGCCGTTCGGCTACGGAATAATCTCCCATGCCAAGCCCCGCAAGTGACACGATCGTATGACTACCGTTTTCATTGCCGAATGCTGCAACATTCAGCGAATAGTCACCGACTGACACGGGATTGTAGCAGCCTTTCTCTTTGAGCAGTGCTGTCTCCTGATTGGTTTTGACACGATGTATGATGAATGTGATCAGAGTAAACAGCAGAAGAAGTATCAGTAATAACAGCAATATCCGCCCTGTGATCTTTAATGCTTTTTTCATTAGAATACTCCTTATAAATTCCGATTTGGCGAAGGAAGCCCCATACTTCCCCCATACCAGAATTATAGCACAGCAGGGAGCAAAAGTCAATCAGAACGCATCAAAGTCCGCCTGTCCAGCGACCTCCGATCAGCTTGGTAGTATCACCGCCGATCTCGACCGTGATGCCCTTGATTCTGTTTGCCATGCGGTTTCACCTCCTCCGTGAAGGCATGAAAAAAGCAGCCCCGAAGGACTGCTCAGTGTATAT
>JAZNTW010000019.1:0-7378 GCA_045591925.1 Oscillospiraceae bacterium | reverse complement strand
GCTCCTTTGTTATAACGGAAAACGCGGTAAGGGGATGAAACGCTTTTTCTATATTTATTATCCGGCGCATATTTATATTTTGATGATATGCAGTGCGGTCATGCACTGAGAGCTGCTTGCAGGAAAGGAAATCACGATGCGCTGTATCACTTTACTGGAGAATACCTGCGGAAATGCAGACTGTATCGCAGAGCACGGGCTTTGCATCTATGTCGAAACACAAAAGCATAAGCTGCTGCTGGATACCGGTCAGACCGATGCGTTTCTGCACAATGCAAAGGCTGTCGGTGTTGACATTGCAGATGTTGATACGGTCGTGCTGAGCCACGGGCATTACGACCATTCCGGCGGCATTCTGCCGTTTTGCAGCGTCAATCACAAGGCACAGATCTATATGCAAAAAACGGCTGCCGAGCCGCATTTCAACGGAGAACGATATATCGGCATCGACAAGCGGATACCGGAGCTGCCGAATATCAATCTGCTGGACGGCGACATACAGCTTGATGATGAGCTGTTCCTGTTCACCGGCATTACGGGCACCAAAAGCCACGCAATCAATACTTTTCCGACCAATTCAATCAGACTTGATACCACCGGTGTTTTCGTATCACCAAAACCCTTGATGCTTTTCACGCTCACACCCAGCTCAGTTACGAATTGCGCAAGCTCCGGATAGGGAATCCCGGACGGAAGATCCGGCAGTCCGCCCATTTTTGAAGCGCCGATGGGTACATTTTCACATTCGTCTTCATTGATCACAATCGAATCTCCCCGATCAGAGGCATCCTCACGCATTTTGAGCAGCTTTTGTATTTCATCTTTGTAGCTTTCGATCAATTCATTTGTATCCATAAAATCCACCGCCTTCTTAACGTATTTATGTATTCATATTATAGCAAATGGCGGAAAGCATGTCCACGGTCTGAAGGGCACGATACATTGCCCGACTGCACGATGACATGACTCCTATCAGCAAAACTCGCACTCTGCTGCAATCCGATTGAGAACAGCAAAAGAGCAGCCTCGCCGAAGTGAGACTGCTCTTTGTATAGATAGCGTTGAAAAATCAGAATCTGAGGAACTCGTTGTTGTTCACTGCATTGCGCAGACGAGTCAGGTCGCTGTTGTTGACATTGCCGTCCATGTTCACATCACAGAGAGACAGGTTGAACCAATCAAGTGTGCGAGTGCCCTTGAGATACTCGTTCAGATAGGTCACGTCACCGCTGTCCAGACGGCAGTTGCCGTTCGCATCACCAAGTCTGGATGTCGGTGCCGGAACGTGTACTGCATTGCAAGCCATCTGTACCTTTGCCTTCATCAGATTACGTGAACGAGTATTAGAGTAGGCTTGGTCCAGAATATTTCTCGAAGCCTCAATGAGTGCGCTTCTCCAATCGTAGAGTGTTGCAACATCTGCACCCTTCGGCAAATAATCCATGGAATAGAACCAGATTTTTGCAGCATAGTTATCCGGAATGCCATACTTGTGCATCAGATATGCAGCGTGAGAAAGTACTGCTGCGCCGTCATGTGCCTCAATCTGGTTATAGAAAGCATCATGATTATCCATATAATTGAGGCTCGGATCCAGTTCAGCTTTGAAATTTTTGATGTAAGAGCGATCTGTCTCAGAGCCACTGCTGAGAGCATCGTTGCCAGCCAGCCACTCATTCGCATTTTCACCGTCCTGCAGGATATCGCAGTATTCACCGAGGACATCTGCATAGCCTTCGTTCAGAATCAGCGTCTCACCGGTATAACCTTCAAATCCGCTGAAGCCCCATCTCAGCTTACGGTCGCTGACGCTGTGCTGATACTCATGTGCAACAATATCAAGGTCAGCCATCAAGCTCAGACCGTTGGAGTTGGTACCAAAGCCGATCAGATTTCCGAACATACTAGATGCTGCATTGACCGTTGGAGAATTCTTATTTCTCTCAAATGGCGCGATGTAGATGTTCGTTCCATGATTATCAATGCCGTACCAATTAAAGTAGTTCTTGTAGAAATCATAAACCTGACCAACACGGAACAGTGCACCGGTTGCTACCGGATTGCCATTGTAGATGTTGCTGGTAGAAAAGTCGCCCGATCCGGTATTGGCAATTGCCCACTTTCCGCCATACTCCTGACTATCAAAGTACCCCGGATGCTCACGAATAAATTCTTCGTTGCTGTAGCTTTGTGTTGCTTCGTTTAGTGTGCCCCAAAAGTCCGCCATTACGCTGTCCACAGGGCTGAATTTGTTCACGATATACAGCTTGCGATCAACATCACGGAAGTGAATGAAATATTTGTATGGGCTGACCTGCGAATTCTCTACATCCATCGGCACAGAAAATCTAGATCTGCCTGCAACTTCGTTATACTCTGTATTGGAAATAAGCTTTCTATAGTTATGACCGTTCATAGACTTGAGAATCTCACCGGTCTGTGCATCAACAAAGAACGCATCCATCTCGCCGTTTGTGATCAGCCATGCGAGTTTATGGCCATTTTCGGTCTCTGTGATCATCAGCTCTGCCATGCCGTCCGGCTTAGTGCCGATCACCTGCTTCACGCTCATACGTGCGCCAAACTCAGAAACTGCCGGTGCTGTGCCGATCTCAATATCCGCTGCATAATTGCTGGTCAGATAAACAACTTCCTTGGACTCCTTGTTTACAACGAGAGTCACAAAGCCGTTTTCCATCGGAACATTGCCAACACACTGCTGATAAACATAGCTGTAATTCATCTCGCTTTCTTCCCTGACGATGAAACGAAGCTGTGCATCAAAGTCTGTTACGCCGAGCAGATCTGCAAGACCGTTCAGAACCGTCTTTGCATCTGCCTCAGATTTGATCTTTGCAGCGGAAATTTCGCCGCCGATCGAGCGAACCGTCTTGCCATCCTCCTGATAGGTCAGGTTCATGGCGTCAGTTGTAATGGCGGTGTCAGCAGCGTTCAACGCGGCTGCATTACAAACTGGTGCTGTTGCAGTTGCTGTCATTGAAAGCAGTAATGCTGCTGCAACAATAGATTTAAATTGTTTTTTCATAGTATGTCCTCCATAATAAGATAATTATAATATATGGCATTTTTGCCATATATACATCTTAACACGCACTATCGAAAATTTCAATATTATTAAGATAATCTTAATTAAATTTATGAGATTTTGCACTTGATTTCCACTTTGTTGACGTATATTGTATATTATTGCGCTACTTATCAATGAAGCTAGCAAGATAACACTAACAAGATAATACCAACAAGATAATACCAACAAGAAAATATTGTATTCTTAGAATTGATTCGACGTGATTATCGTGTTTATATCGGAAAGGTTGGCGAAACAGAAGTAGATTTTGTAGCGGAAAAAACAAACGAAAAACTGTATATCCAGGTAACAGAAAGTATGCAGTCACAGGAAACACGTGAGCGAGAACTCAGACCGCTACGCATGATTCCGGATAATTACGAAAAAATAGTGCTGTCTATGGATAGAAACTATACTAATTCCTACGACGGCATAAAATCCATAAATCTGATTGATTGGCTGTTGTCATAAACATTGAATGATTATATAAACGCTCCCTTCGCTGGTTATGGAAGGGAGCGCTGTATTATATATCTTCATTAAAGAAGTCAGTACTCGTGACATTGAAGTAGGTCTTCACTTTATCCATATCGGCTGTCTGTTCAAGATTTGATAAGCGGTGTCATGACAAAAAGACGTGGATGGAGGATAAGAATCTAACGTGCAGTTATTAAGTTTTTGTACTCAACTTAAAAAACTCTTGATTTTATTGTTTTTTTATGGTATACTATATATAAGATGCGCCGACATAAAATTTAAGGAGGCTGATATCATGGTTGAGCGCAAATTATATATGGATAAAATCAAGAAACTTCAAAATCAGCAGATAATTAAAGTTGTGACCGGTGTCAGAAGATGCGGGAAATCAACATTGCTGAAACAATTCCAATCATATCTGATTGATATCGGTGTTAGTCTTGAACAAATTATTGCTATTAACTTTGAAGATGTCGCAAATGAAAATTTGCTTGAATATCATGCATTGCACGCCTATGTCACAGACCGCTTATGCAATGGGAAAATGACATATATTTTTCTTGATGAAATACAGGCAGTTCCTGATTTTCAGAAAGCTGTGGATTCATTGTTTATTCGTGAAAACACAGATATCTATATCACAGGCTCAAATGCACATATGCTGTCGGGTGAACTTGCTACACTTCTTTCAGGCAGATATATTGAAATACCGATGCTGCCGTTGTCATTTGCCGAATATCTTGAATTGTCGGGACTTGATAAGCATAGTGCATGGAAAAACTATTTTCAGCAGGGCGGTTTCCCTTATGCTGTACAAATTTCAGATGATGAAATAAGACGTGAATATCTTGACGGCATTTACCATACGGTTTTGATTAAGGACGTAGCGACAAGAAAACGCATCAATGATATAAGCCTATTGGAAAGCGTTGTAAAATTTCTGTTTGATAACATCGGAAGCATTGTATCATCAAAAAGGATTGCTGACAGTCTGACTTCAGTTGGCAGAAAAACAACACCTATTACAGCTGAAAACTATGTAACAGCATTAACAGCGGCTTTTATCCTTTACAAAGCGGAACGGTATGACATACAAGGAAAACAGCATCTGAAATCCCTTGAAAAGTATTATGCTGTGGATATGGGACTTCGTCATTTGTTGCTTGGAAATCGCAGACGTGATATAGGTCATGTTCTTGAAAATATTGTATATCTGGAACTTCTCCGCAGAGGATACAAGGTGAGCATTGGCAAGGTTGGTGAACTTGAAATAGACTTTATAGCTGAACGCAATGGCGAAAGGATATATTATCAGGTTTCGGCAACAGTTGTCAATGAAGAAACATTTGAACGTGAAATCGCACCATTAAAACGTGTGAGAGATAATTATCCTAAGTATATTATCACAATGGATGAATTTCCAATGGATGAGGACGGAATAAAGATTATAAACATCATTGATTTTCTTTTGCAATAAATAATTACAGCATTTGTCAAATAGACAGATGCTTTTTTTATACCCCAGGGGGGCGAAAACATCGCAAAATAGGGAAAAACAAGAATGCCGGTGCGCCCTGTTACGCAGATAGGCTTGTGTTTTCTCCCGATACAAAGCCGAAAACGGATAAGCAGATTCTGAAATGGATAAAAAATCCGTATTCCGATTCTGCTGCCTATAAGATGTGGGGCAATGGAATTTCGTTTCCGACGGGGTGGTTTGTGCTTGCAGGAATTCAATACGATTGGAAAAACTGAAAACGGCTTTTAAAACGCTATATGGTATGTTTGATAAAATCGCATTTTTTCTTGAACATTATTTCGATTTGGGGGTAAAAGAACGGGATATCAATTTTCGTTCGATTTGGAAAGATTCTGCTGGGTTTGGTAACAAAAAATATCAGTACAAAAATACTCTTAATCCAAATGAAAATTTTGCATTGTCATCATTATATTGGATAAACAAAGATTTTTTTGAAAAATTTGAGGATTCCCCTAACCCTGAGTTAAAAAGAATTAAAGATATTCGTGATTCATTAGAACATAAATATGTCAAAATTAACGATTTCTTTTTTAAAGATCAAACCGATGAATTCGGCGATGGTTTAGCTTTATATGTTTCGGACGCAGAATTATATGATGTAACATTTATGCTTTTAAAAATTCTTCGAGAAGCCATAATCAATTTATCCTTATGTGTAAATATTGCGGAAAAGCCAAAAAGAGACGCATCAAAAGATAAATTAATAATTCCAATGAGCCTTATGGACTACGAGGATGATTGAAAAATTTAATTAATAATGTGTTACAGAAAGAGAGCCATACCTTTTCAGGTATGGCTCTCTTTTTATCAATCAATACCTAAACTCCACCCTCAAAGCAAGGACTTCAAGTTCGGGGATAAAAACAAGAAAATCCGAACACCTTTTAGTGTTCGGATTATTCCAGTATGGCTCAGTATACTTTTACATTAGAGCATTAATATACCTGTCATATAAAACAAGCAGTACCGCAATTTAAGCGATACTGCTTGTTTGTTTTCATTAGCCGCCGTTCAGTCAATAACCATTGTTTTGAAAAACTTCTATATGGTCATTGCCCTAAGAAAGAGGGGGATTTTCTTTTACTGCGCAGCGGAGAGTATTTTATTTCGCGGCTTTGCAATTAAGGGGGAAAGGGGGACTCGTCCCCAGCGCGGGTATGGGGCGCGAAGCCCCAAAATAAAAGTTTTGATCAAACTTTTTCAAAAGTTTGCGTGAGTCCTACGGTATTGCTTCGCAAACCGTGGCGGAGCCTCGGTCGCTCACCGCAGTGAGCGAAACACTCTTAGCCTCTGCTGAGTTGAAATTACTTTTACTGCGTAGCGGCGAGCAGTTTATTTTGCGGCTTTGCAATTAGGGGGAAAGGGAATCAGGAAAGGGGAGCGCGAGGGGAAAAGGCATGCTATAATATCAAGTGCAACAAAAAAAGATTGACTTCATCTCTTCCAAGGTGTAAAATGAATGTACCACCAAAACATTAACACGGAGGAAGAAAGATGAAGCCATATACTCATTTTACACTAGAAGAACGGATTTGTCTAGAGGAAATGCTCAAAAAAGACAAAAAAATTTCAGAAATCGCAAATACGTTAGGAAGGAACAAGTCAACAATAAGCCGCGAAATTAAGCGAAACAGCAATAAGCAAGGCATTTATAACTCTTGGGGTGCTTACAGCAAATCGCGTTACCGTCGAAAGGCTTGTGTGCGCCATAAGAGAATAATTGTTGGCAGCGAGCTGTACGAGTATATAGTAGAAGGCTTGAAAAAGTATTGGTCACCAGAGATTATTGCAGCAAAATGGCGTCAGAAGCACCCAAATGACACAGTAGCTTTCGCAACTATCTATCGTGCATTGAAAAGTGGTTTGTTTAAAGGTTTAACACCCAAACAGTATTTACGCAGGCGCGGAAAACTGAAGGTTAAAGACTGCAGTAAATTCAACACCATACACCCTGAACACTCTATCCACGAATGGAGTGATGAGATTAAAAAACGAATGCGGTTTGGGGATTGGGAAGGTGACACAGTTCGTGCTGCTGCAGGAAAAGGCGGACTTCTTACATTGGTTGATAGAAAGTCTCGAAAACTAATTGCGGTTAAGGTAAATAATTTTTCAAGCGATACGCTGTATAATGCGGTGCTCGAAGCCTTCTCTGAATTCAAGCCTAAAAGCATAACCTTTGATAATGGCTCGGAATTTGCAATGTTCAAAGAAATGGAAAAGGCGCTTAATACAACTGTTTATTTTGCTGACCCTCATTCGCCTTGGCAAAG
>JAZNTW010000018.1:0-57118 GCA_045591925.1 Oscillospiraceae bacterium | reverse complement strand
ATTATGTCCTCTAATTTGTGCATGAGATTTCCGTAACTCCTCCTCGGATCTCTTACGGTTTTTATCTCTTCTTTTAATTTTGTTATCTCCATATTTCTATTTTACCACTCTTTTTCAAAAAAGTAAATGCTGTTGCCGTGTCTGCACCTGCGGACAGACTTGACAAATGCAGCCGCATCGGGTATAATGCAAGTAAGCGCATCGCACTGCGCCGGATTTTAAATGATAGAAAGAAGTATTGTTATGGATCATGTATATAAAACCGAAACCGTTTGCGCACGGGAAATCCGCTTCCATCTGGAAGATAATGTGGTAACAAATGTGAGCTTTCTCGGCGGCTGCAACGGAAATCTCAAAGCAATTTCAAAGCTCATTGACGGCTGGACGGTCGAGCAGATCGAGGAAAAGCTGCGCGGCAATACCTGTGGCTTTCGTCCTACCTCCTGCGCCGATCAGCTTGCAAAGGCTGTCCGTCAGGCGTATGACAAATCAAACGCATAAGCGGATTCTGCCGTTTCCCATGTTTTTTTACCGGATGCCGAAAGGAAGTGACATTGCATGACGACTCAGCAGCTTACCTATGTCATTGCCGTTGCGGAATGTCAGAGCATTTCCAAAGCGGCTGAAAAGCTCTATGTAACACAGCCCTCACTCAGCCAATATATCCACAGTATCGAAAAACAGCTCGGACTCAAGCTCTTTGACCGTTCGCTGACGCCGATTCAGCTCACCGACGCCGGTAGGCTCTATGTTGATTGGGCGCGAAAAATCCTTGCAATGGAAGAAAGCATGAACAATGCCATGTCTGACCTGATGGGGCTGGAAACCGGCTCCGTCCGGATTGGTGCGTCATCGTTTCGTGTGCGCTGTCTGCTTGCCCGAAGCATCGCGTCCTTTCATGCAAAATATCCCGGCATTCACCTGACCATTCAGGAAGCCGATATGAAGCAGCTCCGCGATCGTCTCCTTGCCGGTGAAATTGATTTTGCAATCGGTACGGGCGAATTTGACGAGAAGCAGTTCCATGTCGAATCGCTTGCCGATGAACGGCTCTACCTTGCGGTTTCTCCGGCGCATCCGATTACCGCGGCTCTGCCCGAACCGCTTTCCGCAGACGATATCATCAAATCAACTGCACGGTATCTGCGTCAGCAGCCGCTAGACCTGAATACGGTGAAAAATGAAACCTTCGTTGCGGCAAATGCCGGCGAATATGACATCGAAACCTTGAAAAATGTCTGCCGGAAATGCGGCTTTGAAGCGAAAATCGGCTATACCGTCCAGACCATCGAAACCGTATTTTCGTTTGTCTGCTCCAATATGGGACTGGCGCTGCTGCCCGATTCCTTGATTTATTACGGCAATTTCCGCAATCATCCGTATTATTATTCGCTGTCCGATCAGTTTGCGCTGTCTCAGATTTCCCTGATTTCACGCAAAAACGCGTTTCTCCCCAAGGCGTCAACCGAATATGCACTGCTGCTCAAGCAGCTTGTCGATGTCGGCACATGGCGTATGGGCTCGAATCTTCCTGCCGGCAGCTTCAGCGCTTCGCAGAAGCATAAGCCGATTTAAGGCAACACCGCGCAAAGTCCGCCTTACGGCTTGGCGGCACATCTACTTGTACTTGCATATTTTCCGCTATTTTGCACAGAAATTCCTTGCTGGGCGTCATTTCTATACAATCTGACTACGTATCTGCACCACCAACTCTGTGCGGTATTGCTTAAGGCAAAAGGGGAATGCTATGATTTCGGAAACACTGCGGCGGCAGATCGCTGCGGATGCCCTGCAATCCTGTGGAAGCGGTATTCGCTGGCAATCTCTGCTCCATCAAAAAAAACTGAAAATCGGCATGATTGGCGGCTCTGTCACACAGGGCTATTCTGCCGGTGGCTTTAGTCCTGCCGCGTATCCGAAGCTGTTCGCGGAGGGACTCAGAACACTTGGATATGATGTCGAATCATTTGTCTGCGCGGAAGCGGGCATGGGGTCTATGGAGGGCAATTTGCTCGCAGATTCGCAGATTTTACAGCATCATCCGGATTTGGTCGTGCTGGAATTTGCAATCAATGAGACAACGCTTCGCCCAAGCGTGATTGCGTTTGAAAGTCTGGTACGGAAGCTGCTTTGTCGGGAAAATCCACCTGTTGTGTGCTTTTTGCTGATTCGCAATGCGGATGATTATTCCTGTGAGAGCTTCATGCTGCCGCTTGCGGAGCATTATGGGCTGCCCTGTATCCGGCTGCGCCAAGGGCTGAATCCCGTTCTGGCGCGCGGTGAACTTTGCTGGGCGGATTACGCCGACGCCGAGAGCCATCCGACTGACGATGGACAGCGTTTGCTTGCGGATTGTCTGCTGCATCTGATGCAAACCGCAAAAAAACTGCCCGATGAACCGGCAAACCCGATTCCGGAGCTGTGGCTTGACGCGCCGTATCAGCATATGCGCTATATTCTGCCGGACGCGGATTGTGACGGGGTGCAGACCGCTGCGCCGATTTGTCCGCGGCAGAATCAGTCGTTTCCGCTTGCATATCGGCTGTCTCCCGATACGGGCGGCATGACGATTACGCTGGAATGCGAGGCGTTTCTGATTTTTTATGAGGCGCATCATCTGCCGGAATATGGCTCGTGCCGGATTCTGGTTGACGGCGAACCGTTCAATCCGCAGGTTTTGCAGAGCAATTCCATGTATGGCTGGGGCAATGCAAAGTATGTCGTAGCCGTTTCATCGGGTGCGCGTGCGCGGCATACGGTGACGCTCGAACCGACCGATGGCAATTTCTATGTACTCGGTTTCGGCATCTGCTGATATTTATTTATAGTAGGAGTATCACGATGGATCAAGCTATTTTACAAAAAGCAAATCAGTTCTTCAATGAACAGCATTTTCATTGCTCGCAGGCGGTATTTGCAGCGTTTGCGGAGTCGCTTGGCTTGGATGAAAAACAGGCGTTGAAAATCGGCGGCTGCTTTGGTGCGGGCATGGACAATGGCGAGGTCTGCGGCTGTGTGACGGGCGCATTGATGGCGCTTGGCTTGAAATACGGTCAGTGTGAGGCGGACGATCTGGACAGCAGAATCAAGTCCAGAGTGTTGGGACTCAGGTTCTATGAGAGCTTTCGGAACACACACGGCTCCTGCATCTGCCGGGAGCTGCTCGGCTATGATTTCGGCAATCCCGATGACCTCAAAATCCTGCAAACCGAAAAGCCGTATCTTGCAATTTGCCCGAAGCTGGTCGCTTCGGCTGTGGAAATCGCTGCGGATATCATGGCGCAGAATTGATTGCGGATGAAAACATACAACGCACCCCCGAAGCGGAAATGCTCGGAGGTGCGTGTTTTTATTCGCTGTTTCGGATGATGGCAAATGCGCAGGGCATTCTGCCGTCCACGATGCTGAATGCAACATCGGTGAGCTTGTGCGTCTGCAAGAACGCCCGATAGGACGAAACGCTGAATTGCCGCTGAAAATCAACGCCCAAGCAGGCAAGGAGCTTTGCTGCAAGCACGGCGTTTTTCTTTTCGTTGTTCACATAGGTCGGGAGGATGATTTTGCCGTTTGGCTTGCAGACGCGCCGCAATTCGGAGATCGCTTGCGCCGGATTGTCAACAAGATGAATCACGTTCGCGGCAACGACCGCGTCAAAGCTGCTGTCCCGATACGGCAGCTTCGTGATATCTGCGCGCCTGAGCCTTGTGTTGGAATATGCCGCAACCTTTTTCTTCGTTTGCCGCAGCATCCCGACAGACATATCCGTTGCAATCAGCCGTTTGCAGGTCTGCGCCATCGGCACTGTCAATAAGCCCGTTCCGCAGGCACATTCCAGTACGACGTCATCGGGGGCGATATACTGCTTGATTTCCTCTGCGATTCCTCTATAGCATTTTCCGTTATATATGGTTTCAAAAAAATCATAAAATGGGGAGAGCCGATCCCAGATCATGGTGTGTACCTCCGATATGCTGACGATATTTCGATTATTATAGCAAAAATCGCCCGAAATGTCAATGACAGCAAATGCGCAGAGCTTTTTTGCTGAAATCCGATGCAAACACGCTTTTTTGCAATGGTTCATTGCTTTCTTCACCAAATTTGCACTTGACAATTTGGGCGAAATGCTGTATAATGTTTCTTTGTGAACAGTTGCGATGCAATAGAAGAATTGATTTTGGGAAAGAGGTGAGGATGACGTGGAAAATCAGACGATGATTGCGCTGCGCATGGTCAATATGGGGCTTCGCAGACAGATGGAGTCCTTTCGCAGCCAAAATGGTCTGGACGCGTTTTCCGGTATCGGCGGCTGGGTGCTTGGCTATCTGGCAGAGCATGAGCATGAGGACGTCTATCAGCGCGATCTGGAAAAGGAATTCGGCGTATGCCGTTCGGCGGTTTCCAGAACTGTCGCCGCGCTCGAACAATCAAAGCTGCTCGAACGCAGCCGCGTTGCAAGCGACGACCGGCTCAAAAAGCTGGTTCTGACCGACCATGGCAGAGCGTGTACCGTGCAAATCCACGCCGAATGCAGCCGGCTGGAATCGCTGCTGATGCGCGGCTTTACCAAGGATGAGGCTGCACAGATGCGGCAGTATCTCGAAAGAATGCAGCAAAATCTCAAAGAAACATATTGAAAGGAGCGTTTTACCGATGATTCGTACCATCATACGATGCGTGCGGGAATTTAAATTCCTGACGGTCATCACCATCCTGTTTATGACCGGTGAAGCCGCTATCGAGGCGATGATTCCCTTTATTACGGCAAAGCTGGTCGATAATCTGACAGACGGCATTGAAATGCCGGTGCTGCTGCGCACGGGACTGATTCTCGTTGTCATGACGCTGGTGTCGCTGTTCTTCGGCGGTGCTGCCGGCGCAACCAGCGCAAAGGCCTCTGCCGGCTTTGCAAGAAATGTTCGTCACGATATTTTTGCAAAGGTTCAGACATTTGCATTCAGCAATATTGATAAGTTTTCGTCGTCCTCCCTCGTCACGCGCCTGACGACCGATATCAACAATGTTCAGATGGCGTTCATGATGATGATTCGCATTGCCGTGCGCGCACCGCTGATGCTCATTTTCTCCATCATCATGGCGTATATCATGGGCGGAAAGCTCGCAGGTACGTTTGTTGTTGTGATTCCGGTGCTGGTCTGCGGTCTGCTCGTGATCGCAAAATTTGCGATGCCGGCATTCCGCCGCGTGTTCCGCAAATACGACCACCTCAATGAATCCATCGAAGAAAATGTCCGCGGTATGCGCGTGGTCAAGGGCTTTTCGCGTGAGGAATATGAAAAGAAAAAGTTCCATGCCGCTGCTGAGGATATCTGCACCGATTTTACAAAGGCTGAGCGTATCGTTGCACTGAACGGCCCGATCATGCAGATTTGCCTGTATTTTAATATGGTATTCATTCTGCTTGTCGGTTCCAGAATCATCATCAATGGCGAAAGCGATATCAATGTCGGTGAAATGTCCAGTATGCTGACCTATGGCTTCCAGATTCTCATGCAGCTTATGATGCTCTCAATGATCTATGTGATGCTGACCATGACCGCCGAGTCTGTCAAGCGTATCTCCGAGGTGCTGCAAGAGGAACCGGATATCCATAATCCCGAAAACGCCTGCAAAACGGTTGCGGATGGCAGCGTCGTCTTTGAAAACGTCAGCTTTAAATATTCGCAGAAAGCAAAGAAATTTGCGCTGTCGGATGTCGATATCCGCATTCCGTCCGGTGCGACTGTCGGTATCATCGGCGGAACCGGCTCCGGTAAATCCACCTTTGTGCAGCTCATTCCGCGGCTCTATGACGCGACCGAGGGCAGCGTCAGGGTCGGCGGCGTGGATGTCCGCGAATATGACCTCAATACGCTGCGTGACGCGGTCGCGATGGTTTTGCAGAAGAATGTGCTGTTTTCCGGCACGATTCGTGAGAACCTGCGCTGGGGCAATGCAAACGCCACGGATGAGGAATTGATCGAAGCCTGTACGCTCTCGCAGGCGCATGATTTTGTCAGCGCGTTTCCGGATGGCTATGACACCATGATCGAGCAGGGCGGTACAAATGTCTCCGGCGGTCAGAAGCAGCGTCTTTGCATTGCGCGTGCGCTGCTGAAAAAACCGAAAATCCTCATTCTCGATGACTCCACAAGCGCGGTCGATACGAAAACGGATGCCTTTATCCGCGCAGGCTTCCGCAAATTTATCCCCGAAACCACGAAAATTATCATTGCACAGCGTATCGCCTCCGTTCAGGACGCCGATCTCATCCTTGTCATGGAAAACGGCAGAATCGCTTCGGCAGGTACGCACGATGAATTGATGCAGACCAGCGATATCTATCGCGAGGTCTATGAACAGCAGACGAATGGAGGTGACAGCGATGCCTCGTAATACAAAAGGCTATGGCGCACCGCGCAAGCCGGGTGAAGCGTTCAAGTCGATCCGGCGGGTTCTTGGTCTGCTGAAGCAGTTCTATCCGAAGCTCCTGCCTGTGACGCTCATTTGTATCCTGTTTTCATCCGCAACCTCGTCCGTTCCGGCAATCTTTTTGCAAAAGGTCATTGCGGATATCCAGACCTATTCCGCAAGCGGTGACTGGGAGGCGGCAAAGGCTGTCATTTATCCAAAGGTCGGCGTGCTGATTGCGCTCTATGTGCTGTCCAGTATGTGCATTACACTCTGGCAGCAGCTTGTCGCAATTATGACCCACGGCTTCCTCAACCGGATGCGCTGCAAGCTGTTTGACAGTATGCAGAATCTCCCGATTCGCTATTTCGATACGCATAAGCACGGCGATATCATGAGCCACTATACCAACGATATCGACACCCTGCGTCAGATGATTTCACAGGCGCTGCCATCGCTCATTCAGGCAGGCTCGATCGTGATCTGCGTATTTTCCATCATGCTCTATTACAGCGTATGGCTGACCCTCATTGTCATTGCAGGTATCTTTGCAATGATGATGGTTTCCAAGAAAATCGGCGGCGGCTCTGCGAAATATTTCATCCGGCAGCAGGCTTCGGTCGGTCGTGCTGAGGGCTTTGTGCAGGAAATGATGAACGGTCAGAAGGTCGTTCAGGTGTTCTGTCACGAGGAGAAAACACAGCAGGATTTCGACAAGGTAAACAATGAGCTGTATGAGAATATGTACCGCGCAAATGCCTACGCCAACGCCCTTGTGCCGATTATCATGAACATCGGAAACGTGCTGTATGTTATCATTGCGACAATCGGCGGCGTGCTTTTGCTGACGAATGTACCGAATCTTGCGCTCTCCGGAATGCCGCTGAGCATCAGCATCGTCGTGCCGTTCCTCAATATGACAAAGCAGTTTACCGGTAACCTCAATCAGGTCACGCAGCAGATCAACGCGGTCGTCATGGCGGTTGCAGGTGCGGAGCGCGTCTTTGCACTGATTGATGAAACACCGGAAGCCGATGACGGCTATGTGACCATGGTGAATGTCCGCACCGAAGCGGATGGCACCATCACCGAGGCAAATGAGATTACCCACGAATGGGCTTGGAAGCATCCGCATTCGGCAGACGGTACGATTACCTATACGCCCCTGCGCGGCGAGGTTACGCTTGATTGCGTGGATTTTGCCTATGAGGAGGGCAAGGACGTTCTGCACGATGTCACTGTATTTGCAAAGCCCGGTCAGAAGGTGGCGTTTGTCGGTGCAACGGGTGCCGGTAAAACAACCATCACCAATCTCATCAACCGTTTCTACGATATCGCAGACGGTAAGATTCGCTATGACGGCATCAATATCAATAAAATCAAGAAAAATGACCTGCGCCGCTCGCTCGGTATTGTGTTACAGGAAACCAATCTCTTTACCGGCTCTGTCATGGACAATATCCGCTACGGCAGACTGAATGCCTCCGATGAGGAATGTATTGCGGCGGCAAAGCTCGCAGGTGCGGATGATTTCATCACCCGTCTGCCGGAGGGCTATGACACGCTGCTCAGCGGCAACGGCGCGAATCTTTCACAGGGACAGCGCCAGCTCATTGCGATTGCACGTGCTGCGGTTGCAGACCCGCCGGTTATGATTCTCGACGAGGCAACGTCCTCGATTGATACGCGTACCGAGGCGATCGTGCAGCGCGGCATGGATGCGCTGATGAAGGGCAGAACCGTCTTTGTCATTGCGCACCGCCTGTCAACCGTCAAGAACTCCGATGTCATCATGGTGCTTGATCACGGCAGAATCATCGAGCGTGGCAATCATGAGGCGCTGCTCGAAAAGAAAGGCACCTACTATCAGCTCTATACCGGTGCGTTTGAGCTGGAGTAACGGAAAGGAAATTGCTATGTTTGAAAAATTGCTGCTCTTTGCGGTGAAGCTGCTGCCGAAGCCCCTCAAAAAAATCTGGGAAAAGGATGAACGCACCTGCCGCTATATCTATTACGGTCTGTGGACGACGTTCTTTTCGTTTGTGACCAAATTTGTCGGAAAATGGCTGTTCCTGCTTGTCGGCTTGTCGGTCGATACGCAGAAGGTTCCCAACACCATCAACACTGCGATCTCTTGGATTTTCTGCGCGACCTTTGCCTTTTTCGTCAACAAGAAATATGTGTTTTTCAGCGAAACCACGGAGAAAAAGGATGTGCTGCGCGAAATGACGTCGTTCTTCGGTGCACGCGGCTTTACACTGTTTCTGGAGTGGATTCTTATGCTGCTGCCGACCATCTTCGGCTGGAGCTATAATCTCATGGTGGTTCTCTCGCAGGTCATCATTTTCGTATCAAACTATGTGTTCAGCAAACTGATCTTCCGCAAAAAAAAGACCGCGGATACACGCACCGAAGCATAAACCCATCAAAAAAAAGCCGTGAATCAGCTTCGATTCACGGCTTTGCTTTTTGTGATATCAGGAAATGGTCGTGCCTTTTTTGCCGGATTCCTTTTTGGTCGGGGCTTCGCTGCCGCCGCGATCCTTGAAGATACGCGTTTCGTCATCCGCTGCATAATCGTCAATCTCCGGGTTCTTTTCGCCCGTATCCTCGTAATACGGATTGATAACATAGGTCTGAATCACCGGATAATGGATAAACATGACAACATATCCGATGAACGCTGCCGGATAAAATGCAAGCAGGAACATAAATGCGCTGTTAATCATAATCAGCAGAACCAGAATGCCGAGCAGCGCAGCAACGCAGACGGTCGTGAGCAGACAGCGCTTCAGCGACAAGCCAACCAGCATGAACGAATTCTTCAGAACGGTTTTCGTCTTGAGCGTGGTTGCCGCCTGCAATGCCATGATATAATAATTCATGAACAGCACAACCGCTGCCACTGCAAGCGAGACGCCGTAGACGATGTAAAACGCCTTGGTGCCGGATTGCTGCGCAAGCTGCGGATACACAAAATATCCGGCGGTCGCGGACGCAATGACAATCGCGTCCAGCAGCCAATACAGCAGTGATGGCCGGAAATTCTGCGTGAAGCCCTTTTTGAATTCCTCGCCAAGGAAAAACGCCTTGTCCAGCACGATCAGTCGCTGTACGCGCGCACAGCCTGCAAGCGTCGGACCCTCGATCAGAAATTGCACGATGAGCAGGAAAATGGTCATCGCGATCGTGAACTTGTTGTCCGTTTCCATGAATACGATTCCGGCAAGCAGCAGCGGTGCATGAAGCGCCATGTAAATCATATTCAGCGTCATGATTTTACCAAAGCTTCTGCCGAGCAGCTCCCAGAATCGGAAGAACGGCTTTTTCTTCGGTGCATTTGGATCAATTCCGGGTCCGGCATTTTGATAGCTTGAAAAAAGACCCAAGGTTGACACATCCTTTCAGCAAATGTTATGGAAGCAGCATATCATTGAACAGCCAGAGCAGAAGCGTGTGCATACCGCCGGCAAGCAGTGCGAGCAGGAGACAGGCAAGCATTGCGCTGAGTCTGTCATCGGGCTGCGCTTCTTTCACGGTCTGACCGCGCAGCAGATAGCCTGTCATGCGGTTGGACAGCCCGATTGCGTCACGCGCCGCGTAGCACAGGAGCTGAATACTGCAAAAGCTGTATGGGAGCAGCAGCACCATGCAGATACAGACCGCGTCCCGCAGCGGATATTCCATGAAGCAGGCACCTGCCGCAATGCCGAATGCCGCGCCGCGTGAGAGCAGCAGAAGCATCGCGATCGGCTGACCAAATGCGGAAAATCCACTCAGCCAGATGCCCGTCAGCAGAATCAGCAGGGGACAGAGCGCAGTCCGCAGCACATCCCCAAGCGACCTTGCCGCGTCGGACAGCAATAGTCCCTGCGTCAGAATGAACGCGTCCGTACAGGCAGGCAGCCTGCATGAAAGCACGGTTCCGAGTCCGACGCCGAGCATTGCCCAATAGGTCAGCAGACGAATCGGGTCGGGCTTGCGGAAAAACGCTTCTTTCAAAAGGCTTGTCCGCGCAGACATGGTTTGATACAGCAAATCGTGCATCGGTTTCATATACATCCCTCCGTCATTATCCTATGCGGCAGAGATGGAAACAATGTCTGTTTGCGCGCAGATTATTTTTTGCGCTCGGTATTGGCAAGCTCGTAGGCGCGGTTGGTACAGGCGTCACAGCAGCGGCGTACCGTTTCGACCAGTTCGCCCTGATACAGCTGGTCAAGACCTGCAAGCGTGGTGCCGCCCGGCGAGGAGACCATTTTGATCAGCTCGTCAATCGTGCAGCCGGAATCCGTCATCATCTTCGCAGAGCCGATCATTGCCTGTGTAAAGAGGCGCAGTGCGGCGGCTTCATCCAGCCCCTCTGCCTTTGCAAATTCCAGAAATCCCTTTGCATATAAATAGAGAAATGCAGGGCTGGAGCTATTGACGGCGATGATTTCGCGCATTTTGTTTTCCGGAATTTCCTCTGCAATGCCGCAGGTTGCAAACATCTGCATGGCAATGGAAAATTCTTCGTCGGTGATGCCGCTGCATTTTGCAAGCGCAGTTGCGCCAAGCCCAAGCATCAGGGGCGTATTCGGCATACAAAGAATAATTCGCGCGTCGGCAATCGTATGGCTGCGGATGAATTCTGCGGAGATGCCGGCGCAGATCGAGATGATCACCTGCGCACTGCGGAGCTTCAGCGTATCCAGTACGCCGCCGAGCACCTGCGGCTTGACCGCAAGCACCAGATAATCGACCGTATCACAAAGAGCCTGTGCGGATTCGCAGGACTGAATGCCGATTTCAGCGAGTGCACTGCATTTTTCCGCATCGGTATCATAGGTGAAAATCTGCGTAATGACGCCGTTTTTGCAAAGCTCCGATGCGGCAATGCCGCGCATCATGGCAGCGCCCATATTACCTGCGCCGAGAAATCCGAGTTTTAACTGTGTGGACATGATTTTTTAACCTCTTTTATGCGTTGATGAGTGTTTCTGCCGCATCGCGAAATGCAGCATAATAATACAATGAGCCGAGTCCGATGACGGTTCTGCCGGTTCTGACTGCCGCGCGGACGGCTTCCGTGACCGATTCGCAGGGCGTTGCCGGGATTCCTGCCGAGGAACAGATTTCTGCAAGCCGTTCGGCGGAAAGTGCGCGCGGATGTTCCGGTGTTACGGTGAAAATCTGCGCGGCAAGCGGCAGCAGCATCGCAGGATATGCTTCATATTCCTTATCCGCCATCACGCCCAAGACAATGCTGAGCGACCGGTTTGCGCCAAAGCAGTGCGTGAGGGTTTCGGTGGCTTTCTGCATCCCATCGGGATTGTGTGCGCCATCGAACAGGATATATGGATTCCGGTGCAGAACCTCCATGCGCGCAGCCCAGCGGCATTCCGCAAGACCATCGGAAACCGCTTGCGCCGGGATCTCGACCCCTTGCGCGCGCAGTATGGAAATCGCTTTCAGGACAATTTCTGCATTTTCTAGCTGATATGTACCCGGCAGACCGAGCCGCAGTGTACCGTATTCGCGGCTGCTGCAATCCGTTCCCTCCGGCGACATGGCTGTGATACGAAGTGCGTCATCCGGCTGTTTCTGATACAGCGGCGAACGCAGCCTGTTTGCCGTATCGCGGAGAAGCTCGAGTACCTCCGGATTCCGGCAGCCCGTCAGCACAGGACAGCCCTGCTTGATGACGCCGGCTTTGTGCCGAGCGATCTCGGTAAGCGTATTGCCGAGATATCCGCAGTGGTCTTTCCGGACATTTGTGATGATGGAAAGCAGCGGCTTTTCGATGATATTGGTGCAATCGCTGTCGCCGCCCATGCAGCATTCAATGACGGCATACCGACACTGCTCCGCTGCAAACATCCGATAGGCAGCCGCAGCGATGATTTCAAATTCCGTGGGCAAATCAGTCATCTGCTCCGCTTGTGCATGAACCGCCGACATCGTTTGCGCAAACTGCTCCGGCGAGGCGATTTCCCCGTTTATCCGGAAATATTCATGCGGCGAACAGAGCGCAGGGGAGGCAAAATGACCGGTTTTGTAGCCGGCAGCCTGCAAGACCGATGCGAGCATCGCGCCGACAGAGCCTTTGCCGTTTGTGCCGGCGATATGGATGATTTGAAGCTGCTTCTGCGGATTGCCGAGCCGATTTGTCAGCTCAGTGACGCGTTCGAGTCCGAGCTTATAACCGCGTTCAGACGCTGCTTTGAGATACGCTAGCGCTTCCGTCTCGTTCATTTTCTGCTGAGCCTTTCAATCTCTGCGGCGAATGCCTTATTGGACAGCAGTGCGGTAATGATCAGCGTTTCAGCCGTTCCGATCACGAGATACAGCGGTACGCGCAGTGCAACCTGCGGGATCGTGTATTGATAAAATGCCATCAGACCGATGGATTTGATCACCATAGAGCCGCAGAGATGCGCGGTCAGCACGACCGCCAGATTGCGGAGCATTCCATCAGGCAGACGGGAGACATGGAAGGTCGGCAGACTGCGGAACAGCAGACCGGAAATCAGTCCGATCGCGCCTGCACCGAGCGTGATGATCGGGTTAATCGTATAGCCGACCATCAGACTGCCGATGACATCTGCGAGAATACCGGTCAGGCAGCCGGCCGGCGCGCCCAGAAACATACCTGCCATGAGAATGGACAGATTTTCAAAGCTGATGCGGAACGGCCCTGCGTTGAACGCCAGATATTTTCCGAAAATGATGCTCAGTGCGGCAAGCATTGCCATAATGGTGAGCACGCGAACATCCTTCATGGAAGCGGTACGAGAATTTTTCATAAAAATACACTCCTTTGCACAATTACCCTGAATGCACAAAGGAGTGTGATATTTCCCTTATGCCTCAGCGGGATGCGGAAACTCCATCGCAAGCGTTCTGCTGACGCTTTTCGTCCGCTCGACAACTCCCCGTTCGAACGGCACTTCACGCGGAATTTCCTACTCTGCGGCAGAGACAGCGCCTCTGCCCGGCATGATGTTGGATCAGTAATGCTGGTTGGATCGCTCAGATGCTGATCATCTCAGTGAGGTCGTAGAGGTCATCCTCAAACGGCTTTGTCATCTTGAGCGCTTCCTGAATATCGTAATCAACAAGCTGGGTGCCACGGATACCGACAACACGGTTGCCGATGCCCTTCTCAAGCAGACTGACGGCGTAATTGCCCATCTGGCTTGCAAGCACTCTGTCGCGCACAGTCGGTGAACCGCCGCGCTGAACATGACCGAGAATCGTTGCACGGGACTCAATGCCGGTCTTTTCCTGGATGTACTTTGCGATCTCCTCGGAATGACCAATGCCCTCTGCGACGATGATGATGAAGTTCTGCTTGCCGATTTTGCGGCTTGCCTGCATCTTCTCGATGATGCTGTCGATATTGTATTCACGTTCCGGACACAGAATCTCAACTGCGCCGCAGGCAACGCCTGTGTTGACTGCAATATAGCCTGCGCCTCTGCCCATAACCTCAACGATGGAGCATCTGTCGTGGCTGTGGCTGGTATCGCGGATCTTGTCAACAAGCTCCATAACGGTGTTCATTGCGGTATCGTAGCCGATGGTGAAATCGGTGCTGGAAATATCGTTGTCGATGGTTCCGGGGATACCGATGCAGGGAATACCGTGTGCGGAGAGGTCTCCGGCACCACGATAGGAGCCGTCGCCGCCGATGACGACAAGACCCTCAATGCCAAGCTCCTTGCAAGCCTCGACGCCCTTCAGAACGCCGGCTTCTTCCTTGAACTCCAAGCAACGTGCGGAGAACAGCTTCGTACCGCCGCGCTGGATGATGGACGAAACCGAGCGCAGATCCATCTCATATACATCGCGGTTCAGCAGACCGTTATAGCCTCTGTTGATACCGACGACAGACATCCCCTTGTAAATCGCGGTGCGAACAACCGCACGGATTGCAGCATTCATACCCGGCGCGTCGCCGCCGCTTGTCAGAACACCAATTCGCTTCATAGTTTTTATCCTCCTCATGATTGCATACCGCACAGTAACCGCGCAGTAACATCCTTTTTATATATACATAATCTGCCGTCTACTATTTTACTACTTTTTTTGTCTTTCGTCAAGTGCCAAGGACAGCTTTTTTCGGCTTTGTTTCCAAATTGTTACATAATGAACGAATTGCCTGTCGGAGACGATTGATTTTCATACGTTTCCGTTTGCTGCTGACGGAGATGCTTCTCGGTTTCGTATTTGCGCTTGGTTGCAAGTCCGCCACGGATATGACGTTCCTGCTTATTTTTTTCGATGATCTCGCGAACCTGTGCGGACAGTCCGGCGTGCAGTCTCGGAAGCCGGACGGTAATATCCTTATGGACGGTGGATTTGGAGATGCCGAACACTGCGGCGGTGCTGCGGACGGTTGCCGAATGCTCTGCGATATAGCTGCCGAGCCGCAGGGCACGGTCATCGAGCATATCGGCTTCCGTGTGCGCGGGGGAAAGGGTTTGTTTACGCAATCTGCTCACTCCTTGTATGCCGGATATCGTGCAGCACGCACGGCATCCTGTCTGCTACACCATATGCAGATTGACGCGGTTTCATGATGAAATCATACGCAAAAAAACCACCCGATGTACCGGTTGATACATCGGGCGGCGTATGAGCTTCAATACTAATTGTATTATTTTTTCAGTGCAGCAAACGCATGGTCAACGGTTTTCTGGTCACAGGGCTTTGTGAATGCAGATACGACCGGTACGATGGCGATGGAAAGAAGCATCAGCAGTGCGCCTGCGTTGATCGGAGACGCAAGATTGAGTGGCAAAGATGCAGCCCACTTGACAAAGCCGGCACAGCTATCCTTGAAGAATGTGAAGACGCACATATGTGTGATCGTGGAAATGACGCCGATCGCAAAGCTCGTCCAGACGGCAGCCTTTGTGACCTTTTTGCTGAACAGTCCCCAGAGGAACGGGCCGAGGAAGGAGCCGGAAAGCGCGCCCCAGGAATAGCTCATCAGCGTTGTGATGGCGGCGTTCTTGTTCATTGCGATGACAACGGAAATCAGCAGGAAAAATACGATCAGTACACGCATGGTGACAAATTCCTTTTTGTCGTCCATTTTGCCCTTGGATGCCGGACGGAGCAGGTCGTGCGCGAGGGTGGTGGAGGAGGTCAGGACGAGTGCGGAAAGGGTCGAGAGCGACGCGCTCAGTACCAGCACCACGACCAGTCCGATGAGCAGCGGCGGCAGCGCGGTTTGCAGCATATTCGGAACCATGGCGTCAAATTCCAGCTTGCCGTTGGAGAGCATCTGGATGACGTTTGCGCCGATGCCCTGACCATCCTCGGTGGTGTTGAACAATCTGGTGAAGCCGCCGAGCAGGTAGCAGCCGCCGGAAACGATCAGACAGAAAATAGTCGAGATGATCATGCCGCGCTTGATGTCCTTTTCATCGCGGATCGCGTAGAATTTATGGGTCATCTGCGGCAGACCCCATGTGCCGAGCGAGGTCAGAATCACAACGCCGAACAGATTGATCGGATCCGGTCCGAATGCGGACGCGAGCTTGCCGTCCGGTACGGCGTCGATCGCCTTGAGCATTTCCACCGAGCTGCCAAAGCCGCCGTTATAATTGAGCACGCAGATGACAACCGCGGAGATGCCGACGAGCATGATAATACCCTGAATGAAGTCGTTGACAGCCGTTGCGGAATAGCCGCCGAGTACGACGTAAATGGCACTCAGAACTGCCATGGCGATCATGACATACTGGTATGCGTTCGGGGAGGAGAGGTTGAATGCCATTGCGAATAACCGCGAAAGACCGTTGTAAACGGACGCAGTATACGGAATCATGAACAGGAAAACGATCACTGCCGCCGCGTTCTTGAGCGAAACGCTGTCATAACGCTTCATGAAGAAATCCGGCATGGTTTTCGCTTCGAGATGCTTGGTCATCAGACGGGTGCGCTTGCCGAGCACCAGCCATGCGAGCGTTGCACCGATCAGCGCGTTTCCGACGCCGATCCAAGCTGCGGATACGCCGTAGCTCCAGCCGAATTGTCCGGCATAGCCGATGAACACGACCGCCGAAAAATACGCTGTTCCGAATGCAAACGCAGTCATCCACGGGCCGATTTTGTTGCCGCCGAACACAAAGTCATTGACGTTCTTGGTCTTTCGCGAGGTGAGGATGCCGATGGTGACCATGACCACGGCGTAAATCACGACGACGACCATCGTAATAATTTGGGATGCTGACATAAGAAGCCTCCTGAATCCGTTTATATAGTGATATATAAGTAGTATACCGGTAAGCTGGGGGCGCTTTTGCGCTTTGATGTTTTTACGCTACACAGCTTTAACGCAGCAAAGTAATTATAGCATATCTCATCGAATTTGTCAAGTCGCGTCAAAAAATTGTAGCATTCTACAAAAGAAAACGGCGATAAGAAATGCAATTTCATCAATCCGTGAACTGGTATAACTCTTTGTAATATTTCGCAATAATTCTACCATGGTTTATGAACAAAACGGCGCGGATTGGCGGCTGGAAATGCTGAAAAATATGAACAAATATCTTTAGTCGATTTTTACAAAAAATGTCATTTGGTTTATACACTTCCGACAAAGTTTCAAAAAACTCTTTACAAGAAGCCAATCTTGTATTATAATGTAGTCAATGGGAGACTGCGTAGCACCGCAGGTATATCCCGAAGAAACTAATACAGCTTGTATAATAAATGTGAAAACGCTGGAATTATTGCGCTTGATTCATAACACTGTGTCATATTTTGCGATATGCCGCCGCGATTGTGAGAGAGGCTCTTGTTTCGGTGCGTATTTTATGTTTATCGCGAAAGCTGTATCCGCTTTCTGACTAAGGTATAAGCACGGCTCGTACTGGCTGTGTTTATATACTAAAAAAACGGGAGGGTTTTTTATGCACAGAAAATCGAAACTGATCGTTGCAGGCCTCATGGCTCTGACAATGGTCGCGCCGACAGTCGCTAGCATTGCGCCTATGACTGTATCGGCAGGTCAGGTTCTGGGTGAAAGCGACTTTTCTCATAAGGCGCTTCCTTGGCATACCTGCGAATCCAGCCCTGCAAAGCAAGACTTTGACGTTAAGGGCGGCGCATTCCACATCACTGTTAAGGTACCGCTCGGCGCTGAGAAGTCCAAGTGGGACCTGCAGTTCAGACACCGTAACCTGAACTTTAAGTCGGGTCACGAGTACACCGTTAGCTTTAAGGCTAAGGCAAGCAGAGACGGTATGGAACTCTGCTCCAAGATCGGTAACATTGCCGGTACAGAAGAATATTTCGAGCTCGATGGTAAGACCAATGATATGCACATGGGTCCTCACATGGGCAACGGTCAGTGGGGAAGCCCTGTAACGCTGTCCACTGAGTATAAGGAGTTCAAGGGCACATTCACCCCGACTCAGGACCTTGAGGCTGTTGAGTGGGCATTCCACTATGCACAGGATACCAACGGCTACGGCGGTAACGCAAAAGAGGGCGACGAGCTCTGGTTCGATGATATGTCCATCATCTGCGAAACCTGCAGCGAGTGCGACGCGGATCCGAACAACCACTACGGCGCAATCAGCCGTGACTACAGCGGTCTGGAGAACAACTACATCTCCGTAAACCAGCTCGGTTATTTCCCTGAGGTCAGAAAGATTGCTGTTCTCGGCGATAACAAGGGCGACGTTTTCTATGGCGCAAGCTCCATCGACCTCTCCGGTACTTATACTTGGGAGCTTGTTGATGCAAAGAGCGGCACTGCTGTTGCAACAGGCGAAACTACTTCTCCGAAGAAGGACGATGACTCCGCAGACAGCGTCTGCAAGATCGACTTCTCCGATTACAAGACGCCGGGTACCTACTACCTCCGCATTAAGGGCAAGGAGTGGAGATCCTTCGAGTTCGAAATCGGTGACGATATCTACACCGACAAGAGCCACAATCTGCTGACCAACGCAATCAACTATTTCTACCAGAACCGTTCCGGTATTGATATCGAGATGGATTATGTCACTTCTTGCAAGGATCAGACAAATCTGGCTCACCCGGGCGGCCATAAGACCGATACAGCTTCCGTTCAGGACGGCTGGATCAATGAGTATACCAGCAAGGATCAGGCTACCGGTACGCACGCTTCCTCTAAGATCACCGCAAACCGCGGCTGGTATGACGCCGGTGACCACGGTAAGTACGTTGTTAACGGCGGTATCTCTGTCTGGACACTCCAGAATATGTATGAGAGAGCACTCCACTCCGAAGAGACAAAGGAAAAGTTTGCTGACGGTTCCGGCACAGTTGTTATTCCGGAAGCAGGCAACGGCATTCCGGACATTCTCGACGAGTGCAAGTACGAGCTCGACTTCATCCAGGCTATGAAGGTTGAATCCAGCGAGCCGACTTGGGGCAAGTACGCAGGTCTGTACTACCACAAGCTCCACGACCACAAGTGGACCGGTCTTGCAACAAAGCCGTGGGACTATGAGGGCGACGTTAAGGAAGGCGGTTGGGATACCGTTCGTATCGTTAAGCCGCCAACATTCGCTGCAACTCTGAACTACGCAGCTTGCGCAGCACAGGCAGCTAGACTCTGGGAGCCGTATGATGAGGCACAGGCTAAGGAATACCTCCAGACTGCTATTGAAGCATTCGAGGCATTTGATGAGCACTACTATGAGGCTTCCGCTTCTGAAGAAACCAATGTGAAGTCGCTGTACGCTCCGCTGTATCAGGCAAAGGGCGGCGGTCCTTACGGTGATAACGAGGTTCGTGACGACGCTTACTGGGCAGCTTGCGAAATCTTCATCTCTGCAAAGCAGATGGGCAATGCTGCTGCTGATACCTACCTTGACAAGCTCTCTGAGTACAAGAACGCTTTCAAGGTTACCACCAGAATCACCGGTGGTGAGAACGCTTCCGGCGAAGGCTCTTACACCACGTTCAACTGGGGTAATACTGCTTCCGCAGGTTCTCTGTCTCTCGCTCTCCACAAGGATAAGCTGACTGCTGATCAGGCTAAGATCGTTGAGGAGTCCATCCTCGAAGCTGCTGACAGCTACATCGAGACCGAGCAGGATCAGGGCTATGGTATTCCGTATAAGTATGACGGTCCTGGCTACACCGACCCGAACAACCTCGATGAAAGCATCATCATTAAGGGTTATGAGTGGGGCTCCAACTCCATGGTTATCAACAACCTGATCGTTATGGCATATGCTTATGACCTGACTCAGGATATCAACTATCTGAGCGGCGTTACTCAGGGTATGGACTACCTGCTTGGTACCAACCCGCTGTCCTTCTCGTTCATTACCGGTTACGGTACCTACCGCGAGCAGAACCCGCACCACAGATATTGGTCTAAGGAACTGGATAAGACTCTGCCGTCTGCTCCGGATGGAATTCTCTCTGGCGGCCCGAATGCAGGTCTCCAGGATCCGTATGTCCGCGCACTCGCATTCGTTCCTGGTGACGAAACCAACCCGTCTCAGAGATGCTTCGTTGACTCCATCGAGGCATGGTCTACCAACGAGGTTACCATCAACTGGAACTCCCCGCTCGCATGGATCACTGAGTTCCTGCAGAGCAAGGATGTGGAGTACGATTGGTCCAAAGGTGGTACGACCACTACGCCTTCCGGGACAACCACAACCGAAAAGCCGGGCGACGCTGACTGGGGTAATGTCAACGAATCCAAAGAATCCACTCCCGAAGAGCGTGTGGACGTTTCCGACGCTGTTCTGCTTGCTCGCTTTGTTGCTGAAGATGCTAGCGCGAGCGTATCTGCACAGGGTAAACTGAATGCTGACGTTAACGCAAACGGCAAGCCGGATTCCGAAGATACCGTTAAGATTCTTAGCTTCATCGCTAAGATCATCTCCTACGATCAACTCGGTAAGAAATAATCCATTTGTTTCATATCTTTGAAATGAATACAAAACAGGGCACGTCGATTTGACGTGCCCTTGTTTTATGTGGTGGATGTGACTGTGGACGAGGTGAGTGAGGTGTCTGTTGTGCAGGCGGTTTGTGTGGTTCCACTCGTAGATACGTTGGTTTGCGCGTCGGACGATTCTGCGGTGCTTTGGATGACACGGAACTCGGAGAACGTCAGCTTCAAGGGCTGTGACGGTAAATCAAAGACCAGCGGCTCGCCGGATTGCCCGAATGTCAGCGTATAATTTCCCCCCGCACAGCTTCCCTGATAGCACCAGCTACCATCCTCCTGCTGTGTACACGGGAGCGATTCGGCTGCATCGGCTGCGTCCAGCGCCTCCGTCACCATCCCAAGCATATTTTTCGCCGGAAGTGCGGATTTCGGAATCGTGAATGCGAGTCCCTTGTAGCTTGCACTCACGGCACTGCCGTCAAAGCTCAGAACCACGCCGGCAAGCGACGCAGGCTCGGTAAATGCTGCGTCCCACACCGAATCGCCAATGCGCGTCAGGTGCAGACCGGCAGTTTGATCCTCGCCGTATGCAAGCAGAACATCCGCTTCGTAGGATTCCGCCTGCAATGGCTGAAAGGTCTCGTCATTCTGCGGCATCTCGCAGCCTTGCAGCGAAATTAACGCAGGTACACAGAAAAACAGGGCATTTCTCAGTGCTTTCAAATGTCTCATTCATAAGCCTCCATATATGATTTGCTTTTGACGACATTGATTTTACTGAGGAATGCCCTCTATCTTTATTCTTCAAATTCTCCGAATAGAACCGGTAGCTGTTGGAGCATATCGCTCGGCAGCATCGCGCGCTTTGAAAATTCCGCAGCCGCACAATCTCCGGCAAGTCCATGCAGATAGACGCCGATTTGCGCTGCGTGTTCGGGTTTGAGCTGCTGTGCGGCAAGTCCTGCGATCATTCCGGCGAGGATGTCTCCGCAGCCGCCCTTGCTCATACCGGAATTTCCGTTCGTATTGATGCTCGCGTGGTCGGAAACCGCTACGATCGTTCCGGCACCCTTCAGCACGACAATCGTATTCGGGAAGCGGTTGGCAAGTCGCTTTGCTGCGGTGAAGCGGTCTTTTTGAACCTCCTCGACCGTACAGTGCAGAAGGCGCGCCATTTCACCCGGATGCGGCGTCAGTACAACCTGCGACTTTGCTTTCCGTAATATATCTATGCCGGAGGCAATGGCATTTAGACCGTCTGCGTCCAAAATGATTGGGCAATCAAGCTGCGGAATCAGTGCTTGGACAACCGCGCTGACCTCCTCCGATTGTCCCAGACCACAGCCAATCAGCACACAATTTGCCTGCTTTGCAACACGGAGAATCTCCGGAATTGCGCTTTGCGTCAGCATACCGTTTGCATTGGTGGGAAGCGGCTGGATGAGGGCTTCCGGTGCGCAGCCCATCAGCAGTTTGCAGACCTCGTAATCGGACGCCAGACAGCATAATCCAACGCCGCAGCGAAGTGCTGCCTGTGTGGAAAGCAGTGCGGCGCCGGGCATATTCCGCGAACCGGTCACGCAAAGCAGCTTGCCGAACATTCCCTTGTGACCGTTCTGCGGTCGGGCTGGCAGCAGCGTGCGAACCGTATCCAAATCAATATGCGTGATCGGATATTCCAGCGCGTCAAATGCACTCTCCGGCAGACCGATATCCACAAGCAGAATGGCACCGCAATGCTCTGACAACGGCGTGATGAACAGACCGGTTTTTGCTGCGCCGAATGTCACCGTGACATGACAATGCGGCGTGCCGGCAGCAACGGTTCCGATCAAGCCGGAGCCGCCGCTTGGGATATCCACGGCGATGATTTTCTTATCGGGCGCTTCTGCTGCGGCAAACAATTCCTGAATCTGCGGACTCAGCTCCCGTCGGAAGCCGATGCCGAAAATGCCGTCTACAATGATGTCGTGTGACTTTACAGCTTCGAGGATCTGCGAATGCTCGGTCAGAACATTAACATGGTTCATGAGCCGGTATTTGTTATAGGCGGTTCGGGTTTTCGGCACGCCGAGCACCAGACATACCGTGACTTCGAATTGTTTTGAAAGATGCGTTGCGGCAACAAAGCAGTCGCCGGCGTTATTACCGTTTCCGCAGAGGAACAAGAGCCGCGTTTTGCTGCTTTCGGTTGCGATACGCGCCAGATGCGAGGCAAGACCGATTCCGGCGCGGTTCATCATGATATCATATGTGATGCCGGATTGATTCGCAATATCCTCCAGCTTCATCATTTCAAGCGGTGTGACCAGACGCATAGGATACTCCTTTTGTGTTATGAATAGTTCTTATTCTGTTAGGTTGTTTGACGGTTCGGTTGCCTCCCAGCGGAATCCAAGCGGACGTGGGAGATGCTTCGCAAGATAAAGCAAAATATCATCATTCGGCGTCCAGATCAATCTGGTCTGACCGTAATCCGCATGGTCAAAATCTGCGTAAAATGCGGTGTCATCCTGCATCGAGCAGGCGATCGCTTTGGTTGCGGAATCGGAAATCGGCTCTGCGTCCTTCAGCTTGCCGAACGCCGTAAATGTCTTGATGGAGACAGTCAGCAGGGGCTTGCGCTTGCTCTGTGCGAGAATTTTCGTGATTTGCAGCTCGTCGCCAGAGATGATATATTCGTATTCGATGCTGTTTTGAATCCAGAAATACCATGTGCCGAAGCCGAGTGCCGCCACGAGGAACAGCAGCAGAAATTTGCCGCTGATAAACGAAAATGTGAGCACGGCGAGGGTGAGCGCAGCACCGCCGATGAGCATACCGATTTTTTTGCCTTGATTGTCGAGCTTCGGGACGATAAGCTCCCGATAATCTGAGCCGAGCATAGATGGTTCCTCCTTAGGATATGGGTTTCTGCGGCGTTTTCGTGGATTGTGCCGCCGCAAATTATTCGCGTTCTTTCGCGTGTAGGGCTTTTTTTCGCGCATACATTTTCCGGTCGGCACGGTCAAACAGTGCAACCGAGGATTCCAGCCGGTTGAATTCTGCGCTGCCATAGCTGAATGTCACATGATACGGCAGGAAATCGAAGTCGATTTCGGAAAATTCACGGAGCGCATTTGCCATGATTTCTTCCGCAAATGCAAGGTCACCGTGGAAAATCACCGCAAATTCTTCGCCGCCGTAGCGGAACACATCGCCGTGACCCTCACAATGCGCCTTGAGCGTCTGCGCGAGTTTGATGAGCACAATGTCGCCGTTTGCGTGACCGTAGGTGTCGTTCACACGCTTGAAGCTGTCGATATCGGCAACGGAAACCGTCAGCGGCAGCTCCTTTTGATTGGCGGCAGCCATCGCGTCATCCAGCATGGGGTAAAAGGTCGCGTGATTGAGCAGACCGGTCATCAGATCCCGACTCAGGCGCGACCGGATTTCCGTGATGTCGTCAAAGGTCAGCAGCTTGCCGTGCTGTCCCTCGCCGTTTGTGAATTCGGAAATTTTGCGCTGATAGGTATTGGATTCCACCTGAATCGTTGCGTATTCCTCGGAGCAGAGCTGCTTTAAATCAAAGTGCGTTGCATAGACAAGCGGCACGCCAAGCGCCGGGATGAGTTGTATTGCCTTGCGGTTGGCATAGACAAGTCGGTATTCGCTGTCGAGAAAGACGAGTCCCGTTGACATATTTTGCAACATTTCCTCGCGATTGAGCAAGCCGTATCGGAGAATCGAAAATGTCACAAGCAGCGCAGAAATCATCACGCCGATTGCAGCAATATCATACCCAAATGACCAGCCTGCCAGATAGATCAGCAGCATGAAAAACGGGATCGCGCAGGCGAGCAGCAAAATGGTATTATTCTGCTTATCGCGCTTGCGCAGCGACGGTCGATGATAGAGACAGAAGCTGAGATACACCATCGAGAGAATGGTGTTATACGCAATATAGATATAATATACGGGACCGGGCACGATATGCAGAAGCCCGTCCGCACCAAGCGTAATATTCTCGTAAAACAGATGATTTTCTTCGTATGTAAAGACGAGATAGAGCGCGATCAATGGAACCAAATAGAGAAGATATTGCCATAGCCTGCCGACCTTTGCTTCGTAATACCGCACGGCAAGCATCAGCAGCAGCGGATTGACAAATACTCTGCCGATATACCCGAATTTGACTGCGCTGACCTTGGCGGCAAAGCCTGGCGTATTGAGTTCGACATAGTAGGACAGCATCAGCAGGATGGAGCAAAATAAACCGAGAATTGCGAATTCGCGCAGCGAGGTTTCGTGATGGTCTGTCAGAATCAAAATGACAGAGGCGCCGGTCAGCGCAAGCCCCACGATCAAGACGACGGATAGGATTACGCTTGCCATCGGTTCTCACTCCTTTTGATAGATTTGCGCGGGATTTTGCATACATATATATATAATATCACAAATATGCTGAAAAGTCAACGATAAAGCATAGAAAAGATGCAGGCAACTTTATAAATATTTTATGAATAAACAAAACTTGTTATAGACAAGATGGCCGTGCGGCACGTTTTTTTGAGACAATCTATCATACATCGGTGATATTTGATACTTGCAATTTAACCGCACAGCCGTTATAATCAAAATAGAAAGAAACCGCAAATCTAATATTTAGGGGGATATTTTATGTCGATCAAGAATCAAAAATGGATGGCAGGACTCTGTTCTGCGATGCTGCTGTTGAGCAGTGCGGCTGCCACGATGCCGCAGGGCTTTTTTGCGCCCGATTATTCCATAACCGTTTCAGCCGCCGAGGAGGACTATCCCTGGGCAGACTTCCTCAAAAAGGACGCGAGCTGGTTTGCAAGCGGTGAGGCGCTCAAAATCGCGGACGAGTGCATTCAGTATCAGGTGCCGAACGAGGGCGGCTGGCAAAAGGGTATGCTGACTTCGCATACCGGCGACTGGGCGCACTCCACCATCGACAACGACGCGACCACCTCGCAGATTCGCTTCCTGATGCGCGCCTATCAGCAGACCAAGCAGCAGAAATATCTCGACTGCGCCATGCGCGGCGTGGAATGCCTGTTCAAAATGCAGTACAGCAACGGCGGCTGGATGCAGGTTCTGAACACGCCCGGCTCGTATCATGCGCATATCACGCTCAATGACGGCGCGTACATCCACGTGCTGCAAATCATGAAGGAAATGAGTAGCAAATCCGGCGATTTTACCGCAATCAGCGACAGCTACGCGCAGAGAGCAAAGGACTCGCTCGACCGCGGCATCAAATGTCTGCTCAATATGCAGATTTCCGGTGCGGCATGGTGTCAGCAGCATGACGAGTATTCTCTCAAGCCAACCTCTGCGCGTGCCTATGAGCTGCCATCGAATTGTACAAGCGAAAGCGCCGGCGTAATCAATTTCCTCTATCAGTATGCAAAGGAGAATCCTTCGCGAACCGATATTCGTAAATCTGTCAATACCGCGATCGAATGGTTCAAAAAGGTGACGCTCTACGGCATCGAATTCGTGAAGTCCGGCGACGATAAAATTGTCAGACAGAATGCGGATGCCTCGCCTCTGTGGGCAAGATTTTATGAAATCGGTACCGATCGTCCACTGTTTTCCGATCGTGACAGCTCTGTGCACTACGATGTCATGGAGATTTCCAAGGAGCGCAGAACCGGCTATGCGTGGTACGGCAACTGGGGTAAAAATGTCGTGAATCTGTCGCTGCTGCCGACCGATGGATCGTCCGATCCGCCGGAGCAGCCCGAACAAAAGCCGGAATACTCCGGCAAGCTGATTGCAAAGCTTGTTGTCAACGATACCGCAAACGGCGGCAACTGGGGCGTCGAATCGAATTTCGGCGTCGGCTGCAAGATCTTCGGCGACCGCGAATATACGGTCACCGCTGACGGAAACAGCAGTTATAATTCGGGCGCAGAGTATATCAAAACCGCGTGCGATTCCAAGAAGTATTCCGGCGATCTGGCGACGCTGACCGCCGCAGAGGATCTGACGCTGAGCGTATTTATGGATGTGCGCGTGATTCAGGGACTCTCCAACGAGCAGATTCAGGCAAGCTGGCTCAAGGATTATACCCATATGCGGACGCAGCTGTTCAGCTCGAACGGCGAGGAGTTTACCGTCTTTGTCCGCGATGTGAAGAAGGACGAGACTGTTACGCTCGGCAGCAATTTCACCTCGCAGAACTGTGTGAACTATTTTGCGGCGGTTGCCGAAAAGCCTGCCGAAACAACTACGACGACCACCGAAACCACCACGACCACCACCACCACCACAACAACGACCACGACCACCACCACCGAATCCACCACTACGACGACCACCACGACCGAAGCCCAGCCGCAGGAAGCAGAACCCGGTGACGCAAACTGTGATGCGACGGTCGATGTCTCGGATGCTGTGCTGCTCGCGCGCTTTCTTGCAGAGGATGCCGGCGCAAATATCTCCGGAACCGGTAAAACCAATGCCGATTGCGATGGCACGGATGGTCTTTCGAGTGAGGACGTCGTTGTGATTTTGAAATATATCGCAAAAATTATCGAAGAATTCCCTCTGTGATTTGTGCAGTGCGCCAAATTGCGGCGGCGCTGCTTGACTTTCAGCACCGAATCATGTAAAATATATAAGGATTGCAAGCGGAACTCCGGTTCTCACCGTCAGCATTTTGTGAAACGGTAATCTGATTCATGATTTGAAAGACCCATTGCGGTTTGATATGTCTATGAGCAGAGAGAGCAGCGGAAAATCCGTTCTGCGCTCTCTGTTTTTGTTTTCTTGAAACATTTTTAAGGAGGTGCTTGGCAATTAGCAAGCAGGAACTGCAAATCAATGAGGAGATCCGTGACCGTGAGGTGCTCGTGATCGACGCGGATGGCGAGAAAAAAGGTGTGATGTCCGCAAAGGATGCACAGAAGCTCGCATATGATCAGAATCTTGATCTGGTCAAGATCGCGCCGCAGGCGACACCGCCTGTCTGCCGCGTTATGGACTATGGCAAGTATTGCTTTGAGCAGCAGAAACGCGAAAAGGAAGCACGGAAGAATCAGCATATCGTTGAAATTAAGGAGATTCGTATGTTCTCCGCGATTGATACGCATGACTTTGAAACCAAGGTCGCACAGGGCAAGAAATTCTTGCAGGGCGGCGATAAGGTGAAGGTTTCTGTGCGGTTCCGGAAGCGTGCCATTGCACATCCTCATCTCGGTGAGGAGCTGCTGAACCGCTATCGCGACGAGATCGGTGATGTTGCAATCGTCGATAAGCCGCCGAAGATGGAGGGCAGAGCAATCGTCATGTTTATGTCTCCTAAGCAGAATAAGCCCGAAAAGGCTGATAAAGCTGCGAAAAAACAGAAGCAGCAGGAGGCGCCTGCCGAGCAGTCGGCAGAATAAGCAGGAAACATAAGGGTATGCAGCGTCTGTAAGCGGCAATATGTACATTGCCTGACGTTATCATATTACAACGAAATTACAAGGAGGACGAATCCATGGCAGCCGTTAAGGTTAAAAAGATTAAGGTTAAGACTCACTCCGGTGCAAAGAAGCGTTTTCAGGTCACCGGCAGCGGAAAGGTCAAGTTCCAGCACGCTTACAAGCGTCATCGCCTCGTATCGAAGGATAAGAAGGTTAAGCGTATCGCAAGAAATGCTGGCGTTGCGAGCATGGCAAATGCGGCAACAATCCGCGAGATGGTTCCTTACAAATAAGCGGAATCTTGTACTGAAACTGAACTGATACCGCAGCCTGTGCGGTAGACGATTGATTACGGAGGTAAAACGAAATGGCTCGTATTAAGGGCGCTATGATGACGCGCAAGAGAAGAAATAAGGTCCTGAAGCTCGCAAAGGGCTACTGGGGCAGCAAATCCAAACACTTCAAGATGGCAAAACAGGCCGTCATGAAGTCTGGTCAGTATGCTTATATCGGCAGAAAGCAGAATAAGCGCTTCTTCCGCAGACTGTGGATCACTCGTATTTCCGCAGCTTGCAAGCTCAATGGCATGAACTATTCTACATTTATGAACGGCTGCAACAAGGCTGGTATCACCCTGAACCGTAAGATGCTCTCCGAGATTGCGATTCACGATCCGGCTGGCTTCACTGCGATTGCTGAAAAGGCTAAGGCAGCTCTGTAATGTATGATATCAAACACGCTCTCTCGGAATCGTTAGAGCGTGTTTGTTGTTTGTTATAAGACTTTGAGAGGGGATGGATGCCGATGCCGCAGATGTCGGAAGTGCTGCAAACAGGTACCGGAAATAAGAACGTAAAGCTCTTTGCAAACCTCAATCGCAGCCGCACGTTTCGTGAGAAGAATCGTGCTTTTGCGATGGAGGGAAGCCGCTTGATTCTGGACGCGCTCAAGTCCGGCGTGAAGCTGCGTGCCTTGCTCATGACCGAAAAGGCAAGCGCTTCTTATGGCGCGGAGCTTGCGGATTATCCATCGCCTGCACAGTCGCTCCTGATTTCCGATGCGCTCGCAAGGGAAATCGCAGATACCGAGACTGCACAGGGAATTTTTGCAATCGCGGAGACGCTGCCGGAAACCGCTGCACTTCCGCAAACGGGCAGCCGGAATATGCTGCTGCACTGCGTGCAGGACCCCTCAAATCTCGGTGCGATTCTCCGAACCGCCGAGGCGCTCGGTACGGACGGGCTGTACCTCTTTCAGTGCTGCGATTTGTATAATCCGAAAACGATTCGCAGCAGTATGGGCGCATTGTTTCGTCTGCCGCTGATGCGGATTTACGATATGGATGCGTTCCTTGCGCATTGCCGTGCAGCTTCACTCCCGACCTGTGCCGCTGTCGTGGACAGGGACGCGGAGCTGCTCGGTAGCTATGATTTCAGCCGCGGCGCAGTCGTTCTGATCGGCAACGAGGGAAACGGGCTGCCTGCGGAGGTCAGTAAGGCTTGTGAGATACGATTGACGATTCCCATGGCGCCGGCTTCCAATTCGCTCAATGCTGCGATGGCTGCCGGATTGTTTCTCTGGGAAATGTCGAAACGCTGAGAATTTCATTCTCCGAAAGGCGGTGTGGATATGGAAGTGCGTCAGAAAGCCGATCCCGAAATGCTGCGCTATTGGGTCTGGCTTGCATTGGTATTCGGTTCGTCAAGTTCAATGCTCCTCCCGTTTTTGCGTTTTGTGGATACGCCGCGCGATATCTACGAGATCATGCAGGCGGGAAAGTATCCGGATTTGCCGGCGTCTGCGCAAAGGGGAATGCTCAAGCATTCGCTCGGTGAGGCGGACAGCATTGTTTACTATTGCCGCAGTCATGATATGACGCTGCTGCCGATTGATTCCAAGGAATATCCGCAGCCATTGCGCCTGATCGGTAAGCCGCCGATTCTGCTGAACGCAAAGGGAAATCTCGAACTGCTCCGCCATCCGGTCAGCATTGCCGTTGTCGGTACGCGCCACCCCTCGCCCTATACCGAACGCGTGACAAAGAAGATCGTCGGAGATTTGGCAGAGAAAGAATTTGTAATTATCAGCGGCTTTGCGATTGGCGTGGACGGGATTGCACATACTGCGGCACTCGATAAAGGCGGCAAAACCATCGCCGTTCTCGGCTGCGGAATCAACGTCAATTATCCGCGTGAGCATCAGGCACTTCGTGAACGGATGCTCTCCAGCGGAAACGGCTTGTTCCTTTCGGAATATCTGCCCGGAACACAGCCCTTTCCACCGAATTTTCCGCGCCGGAATCGGATCCTCAGCGGAATTAGTGAGGCAACTGCCGTGATGGAAGCGGCAGACCACAGCGGTTCGCTCAATACCGCACAATGTGCCTCCGAGCAGGGGCGCACGCTCTATTGCGTACCGCCTGCCGATGTATTTGATGAACGTTATGCAGGCGTGATCCCCTTGCTGCGTGACGGCGCGTATCCGCTGATGAGCGCGGAGGATGTGCTGTTGACCTACTATGAACGGCATCCGCAGCATATGCGGCAGTCGGATTCGGGACTCCGCAATTCGGAACGGCTTGTCTATGCAAAGCCCGCGCCCCAAAAGGCTGCTGCCAAGCCGAATGCGCATCGTTCAACCGGAAAGAAACCGCAGCCGGAACCGGTTCTTACTGCACCGCCGGCTTTGCGAATGATGGAGAAGCCACTGCCCGACAGTGAACCGGGCAGGGCGATCGTGCAGTATCTGCGTGAACACGGCGATACCTATGCCGATAACATCGCGGCAGCACTGGATTTAGACCTCTCAATTCTGCTCAGTGAAATGACCCTGCTTGAGCTGGATGGCTTTGTGGAAACGCTGTTCGGCAAGCACTTCAGGGCGATCTGACGCTGCTGCAGATGACTTTTTCAATCGGGCGGAACGCCGCGAGGAAGGATTTAGGATTATGTCAGAACTTGTGATCGTTGAGTCGCCTGCAAAGGCGAAAACAATTCAGAAATATCTCGGAACCGGATTTGAAGTTGTCGCTTCTATGGGTCACGTTCGTGACCTGCCGAAGTCGAAGCTCAGTGTCGATATTACCAATAACTTTGAGCCGACTTATATCGAAATGAAAGGCAAAGAGGACGTCATCAAAGACCTGAGATCGCGCGCGAAAAAAAGCGAACGCGTCTGGCTCGCAACGGACCCGGACCGCGAGGGTGAAGCGATTTCCTGGCATCTGGCGCAGCTTCTTGGGCTGGATACCGAGCAGAATAATCGCGTTGAATTCAATGAAATTACCAAAACCGGCGTGCAGGCAGGTATGTCGCATCCGCATAAGATTGATCTCGATCTCGTCAATGCACAGCAGGCGCGCCGCATCCTTGACCGAATTGTCGGCTATCAGCTTAGCCCGTTCCTCTGGCGCAAAATCCGCAGAGGTCTTTCCGCCGGCAGAGTGCAGTCGGTCGCAGTCAGACTGGTTGTGGATCGCGAACAGGAGATCCGGGCGTTCCAGCCGCGTGAATATTGGTCGATTGATGCAAAATTAACCGCAAAATCTTCCCGTAAGATTTTTTCTGCGCATCTTGCCGAGGTCGATGGCAAAAAAGCAGAGCTTGCTTCCGGTGCGGATGCAGAGCAGATTCTCAAAAAGCTGGAGGGTGCAGATTTTGTCGTAAAATCTGTGAAAAAACGTGTGACAAGCAGACAGCCTGCGCCGCCCTTTATCACCTCGACCTTGCAGCAGGAGGCTTCCCGTCGTATGGGATTCCAGGCGCGCCGTACCATGAAAGCTGCGCAGGAGCTGTACGAGGGCGTTGAGCTTCCGACCCTCGGCGCGGTCGGTCTGATCACCTATATGCGTACCGACAGCCTGCGTATCTCCGATGAGGCAAAGGCAACCGCCGCAAACTATATCCGCGAACACTACGGCAAGCAATATCTGCCGGCAGCGCCGCGTAATTTTAAAACGAAAAAGGGCGCACAGGACGCGCATGAAGCGATTCGTCCCTCGATGCCCGACCTGACGCCCGATCAGGTCAAGGACAGCCTGACGACCGATCAGTATAAGCTCTATAAGCTCATCTGGGAGCGCTTTATTGCAAGCCAGATGGCGAATTGTCAGCTCGATACCGTGTCCGCTGAGATTATGGCGAACAACTGTCTGTTCCGCGCGTCCGGCTACAGCGTCAAGTTCGATGGCTTTACAACACTCTATGTTGAGGCAAAGGACGGCGCACAGACCGATGAGGATAACAAGGAGCTGCCGCCGCTCAAGGAGGAGGATCTGCTTAAGGTCAAATCCCTCGACGGCAATCAGCACTTCACACAGCCGCCCTCCCGTTTCACTGAGGCGACCCTCATCAAGGCGCTCGAAGAAAACGGCATCGGCAGACCGAGTACCTATGCGGCGACCGTTGGCACGATTCTTTCCAGAATGTATGTCGAGCGCGACGGCAAGCAGCTTAAACCGACCTCCCTCGGTGAAGTGACCACCGAGCTGATGAAGGATCAGTTCAAGCAGATTGTCGATGTGAAATTCACCGCCGAAATGGAATCTGACCTCGACGGCGTGGAACAGGGTAAGACGGATTGGGTCGAATCTCTGCGCAAATTCTACAATAATTTTGAGAAAACCTTGGCAAATGCCGAAAAAGCAATGGACGGTAAGCGACTCCGTGTACCGGATGAGGAAACCGATGAGATCTGTGATCTCTGCAATAAGCCGATGGTCATTAAAATCGGCAGATTCGGCAAGTTCCTCGCTTGCTCCGGTTTCCCGGATTGCCGCAATACAAAGAAAATCGTCACGCCGACAAAGGGCTTATGCCCGATTTGCGGCAAGAAAATTATCCTCAAAAAATCCAAAAAGGGTCGCAGCTTCTATGGCTGTGAGGGCTATCCGGAGTGCAACTTCATGACATGGAGCACACCGGTTGAGGATCGCTGCCCGAAGTGTCAGAATACGCTCTTCAAAAAGGGCGGCAGAGCCGGTAAGCTGCTTTGTGAAAAGCCGGATTGCGGCTACGAGAGACCGTTATGAGCGCTGTCACGATTGTTGGCGCAGGTATGGCTGGTTGCGAGGCGGCATGGGCTGTCGCGCAGGCCGGCATTCCCGTGACGCTCTATGAAATGAAGCCGCAGAAATATTCTCCGGCGCATCACTCCCCGAATTTTGCGGAGCTTGTCTGCTCCAATTCGCTTAAAGCCGCGCGGATTGATTCCGCTGCCGGTCTGCTTAAAGAGGAAATGCGCCGGCTCGGCTCGCTGCTTGTACCCTGTGCGGAGGAATGCGCGGTCGAGGCAGGCGGTGCGCTCGCTGTAGACAGAGATCGCTTCTCTGCGCTTGTGACCGAAAAAATCAAGTCGCATCCGATGATTTCCGTTGTCAATCAGGAGATCGCTGCGATTCCCGATGGCAATGTCATCCTTGCGACAGGTCCGCTGACCTCCGAAGCGCTGCATGAACCGATTGCGGCATTGACCGGCAAATCCCTCTATTTCTATGACGCCGCGGCACCGATCGTGACCGGTGAAAGCGTGTCGATGGACAAGGCGTTCTATGCCTCGCGCTATGGAAAGGGCACTGCCGATTACCTCAACTGTCCGATGACAAAAGAGGAATATCTTGCGTTTTATGATGCGCTGATCCATGCGGAATCGGCGCAGCTTCACGCATTTGAACAAGAAAATCTTCGCGTCTACGAGGGCTGTATGCCCGTTGAGGTGCTTGCAAAGCGCGGCGAGGACGCGATTCGATATGGTATGATGAAGCCGGTCGGACTGACCGATCCCCATACCGGAAAACGCCCCTATGCCGTTGTGCAGCTCCGTAAGGAGAACCGCGAGGGCACGCTCTGGAATCTTGTCGGCTTCCAGACAAATCTCAAATGGGGTGAGCAAAAGCGCGTATTTTCGATGATTCCCGGACTCGAAAACGCAGAGTTCGTGCGCTACGGCGTGATGCACAGAAACAGCTTCCTCAATTCCCCGAAGCTGCTCGACAAGACCTATGCGCTCCGTGAAGAACCGCGGATTCGGTTTGCAGGTCAGATCACCGGTGTTGAGGGCTATATGGAATCTGCCGGCAGCGGCATTCTTGCCGGGCTCAATATGGTGCGCAGCCTCAAAGAGCAAAATCCTCTTATTTTGCCGCCGGAAACCATGCTCGGTGCGCTGACTGCCTATATCACCGATCCGTTTCAGGAGAATTTGCAGCCAATGGGCGCAAATATGGGCATCCTGCCGATGCTCAATGAGACCTTCCGCGGCAAGGATGGAAAACAGAAAAAATATCAGGCATATGCCGACAGAGCGCTCCGTGCGCTGGATGAAACGATAAACCAATGCTGAAAATAGGCTGCCATACCACCGCAGCCTGAACCAATAAGCGAGGATAATATCATGAGAATTATTTTGGACGCAATGGGCGGCGATCATGCACCGCTCAGCCCGCTGGAGGGCGCTGCAAGAGCTGTTTCGGAGCTTGGCGTGGAGGTGATCCTCAGCGGCAATGAAAAGCAAATCCGTGCGCTCGCAAAGGAACACGACATTTCACTCGATGGCATATCGTTTCTTCATACCGAGGAAGTGATCACGATGGAGGATCAGCCGACCGAGGTTGTTAAAAGTAAAAAGGGCTGCTCGATGGCAGTCGGTATGCAGGCACTTGCCGACGGTCAGGGCGACGCGTTCGTATCGGCAGGAAATTCCGGTGCGCTGCTGGTCGGTGCAACCATGATCCCGCGCCGCATCAAGGGCATCAAGCGCGCTGCCATGGCACCGCTGCTGCCGACCGCTTCCGGCCATGCGATTCTCATGGACGGCGGTGCGAATCTCGAATGCAGACCCGAAATGCTCGAACAGTTCGCTGTCATGGGCAGCATCTACATGGAAAAGGTCATGAACATCGAAAATGCACGCGTTGCCATTATCAATAACGGCGCGGAGGCGTGCAAGGGTCGTGAGTTGGAACAGGAAACCTATCAGCTCCTCGAAAAAACCGACCTCAATTTCGTCGGCAATATCGAGGCAAGAGATATCCCGACCGGTACTGCTGATGTACTGGTGACCGATGGCTTTACCGGAAATATCGTGCTGAAGCTCTATGAGGGACTCGGCAAATTCTTCGCCGCAAAGCTCAAGGATATGTTCTCCGGCGCAGGCAAAATCGGTGCGCTCTTTATGATGGACAAAATCAATAGCTTTAAGGATTCCTTCGATTATAAAAAGGTCGGCGGCGCGGTGCTGCTCGGCATTACAAAGCCCGTCATCAAGGCGCACGGCAGCTCAAACGGCGAGGCGTTTTTCCATGCGATCCGTCAGGCAAAGGGCTGCGTGGATGGCAGGATCTGCGAGACGATTATCGAGGCACTCGCTGCCCGTAAGGAACGGAAAGCTGCCGAAGAAGCCTGATCGTCCGTATGATGCGGATTCCGATTCGCAGAATCTCATGCAGGGGGTATTGCTATGAAAGTCCAATCACAGTCGGGGCTGGAGGAAAAAATCGGCTACCGCTTCAAAAATCCGGAGCTGCTGACAGAGGCGCTCTGCCATTCTTCCTATGCCAATGAAAAACGCGGTACGCTGCGCTGCAATGAGCGACTGGAGTTCCTCGGTGACAGTGTGCTGTCGATTGTCGTATCGAATCATCTGTTCCGGAATTGTACGGAGCTGCCGGAGGGTGAGCTGACCAAGATCCGTGCGTCGCTCGTCTGCGAAAAATCGCTCTTTGAATGGGCAAAAACCATCGGGCTGGGGGATTATCTCCTGCTCGGTCACGGCGAGGATCAGTCCGGCGGCAGAAACCGTCCCTCTATCCTCTCCGACGCCTTTGAAGCCATCATCGCTGCCATGTTTCTCGATGGCGGTATGGACGCGGTCACGCCCTATATCCTGCAATTTCTGCCGGAGCATTTCGACCGTCCATCCAAGGTGTTCAGCGATTACAAAACCGCTTTGCAGGAGGTCATCCAGCAAAATCCCGAAGAACACGTGGAATATGTGCTTGTCGGGGAGGAGGGGCCGGATCACGCAAAGCAATTTCGGATGGAGGTGCGCCTCAATTCCAATGTGATCGGCAGAGGCGTCGGTAAATCCAAGAAAATCGCAGAGCAGATGGCTGCCAAGGAGGCACTCATGCTCATGGGTCAAAAGCTGTGAGCCGGAATCGCTGATTCGTAAAACTGGAGAATGCAAAAAATATGTATTTGAAATCATTGGAGCTGCAAGGCTTCAAATCGTTTCCCGATAAAATATCGCTGACCTTTGACGAGGGACTGACCGCCGTTGTCGGCCCGAACGGAAGCGGCAAGAGCAATATCGGTGACGCTGTGCGATGGGTGCTGGGCGAGCAGTCAACCAAGGAGCTGCGCGGAAAAAGTATGGAGGACGTCATTTTCTCCGGTACGAAAACCCGTAAGCAGATGGGCTTTGCCGCCGTGACCCTGACCATCGACAACAGCGACCACCGCTTGCAGGAAGCCGAGGACGAGGTCGCTGTCACAAGACGGCTTTACCGCAGCGGCGACAGCGAATATCTCATCAATGGCAGAAATGTCCGCTTAAAGGATGTCAATGAGCTGTTTATGGATACGGGTCTTGGCAGGGACGGCTATGCCATCATCGGTCAGGGCAGAATCGCGGAGATCGTCGGCGCAAAATCCAACGAACGCCGCGATATCTTTGAGGAGGCTGCCGGCGTTTCAAAATTCCGCTACCGCAAGCAGGAGGCGGAACGAAAGCTCTCGCAGGCACAGGATAATCTGCTGCGCCTCACCGATATTGTTGCAGAACTCGAAAGCCGCATCGGTCCGCTGAAATCACAGGCGGAAAAAGCGGAAAAATATCTCGTGCTTGCCGCAGAACGGAAAACACTGGAGGTTTCGTTCTGGGTGTATCGTCTCGGCAGGCAGACTGCGCAGATGGACACGCTCTCCGAACGCTATTTGCAGCTCACGGCAGAATGTGAAAATCTACAGCATGATTTACAGCGTGAACAGGAAAAGCTGGAGCTTGCGTTTCAGGATATGCAGCAGGCAACGGTCGATATCGAAACGCTGCAAAATAAAATCGTCGCGTCCGAACAGGAAAATGCCGGCGTGACCGCAAATATCGCGGTTTGCAATAACGAAATTGCACATAGCAGCGAGAAAATTGCAGAGCTTGAACGCACACGCGCCGCGCTTTCCGATTCCGATGGAGAATGGGAACGCAAGCTCGCTGAACAGGATCACTATATCAAAACACTGATCGGTCAGCAGACCGTTCTCGAACAGGAGATCGCGGCGCAGCTTCGCCAGCTTGAAGCGCTTGCGGAACAAAATACCGCGCAGAATCACGCCATCAATCAGCAGGATTCCGCGCTCCGTGAACGCTATTTGCAGGAGAATGAACAGCGCGTCCGGCTCGCAGGCTTTGAACGTGAGCTTTCCGAAACAAGGGATACCATCGCGCAGGCTGAGGCAGAGGGTGCGTCGGTTTCCGACCGGCTGCGTGAATATGCCAGAGAGGAACAAAAGCTCCAAAAGCAAATCGACGCTGCTGCGCAGAAATTCGTGGAGCAGCAGAATCGACTCAACGGCTTCCGACAGCTTGCGGATATCCGTGAGCAGAAGTATCAGCAGGCGCAGGACGCCGTTTCCAGATGCAGCACCGAATATTCGAATGTGCAGCAGAAGCAGCGGATTCTGCGCGATCTGGAACAGAATATGGAGGGCTATGCCGGCAGTGTGCGCCAGATTCTCAAGGTCGCCGGCAGCGGTAGACTCGGCGGCGTGCATGGCACGATCGCACAGCGCATTACCGTGGAACCGCAATACGGTACGGCAATCGAAACCGCACTCGGCGGTGCGCTGCAAAATCTCATTGTCGAAAATGAGGACACCGCAAAACGCTGTATTCGTTATTTGAAAGAAATCAAGGGCGGCAGAGCTACCTTTTTGCCGCTGACAACCATCCGCGGCGGCAGACTCCGTGAACAGCTCAATGGCATCGACGGCTTTGTGGCACTTGCCTGTGATCTGGTCGGATTCGATGAGATCTACCGCAATGTCATGGAAAGTCTGCTCGGCAGAATCGCCGTTGCGGAGGATATTGACGCTGCTTCGCGGATCGCAAGACAGTTTCAATATAAATTCCGCATCGTCACCCTCGATGGTCAGGTCGTCCACGCGGGCGGCTCGTATTCGGGCGGCTCGGCGGCGCGGTCTGCCGGTGTGATTACCCGTACACACGAAATCGAGGAGACCAATGCACGCTTGCAGGCGCTCGAAGCCGAAATGCAGAATCATAAAGCCGAGGCTGCAAAGCGTAAAGCCGAATGGGCAAAGCTGCTGACCGATATCGAGGGCGCACAGGCGCTCATGACCGAAGCGCAGTCGGTACAAAATGCGCTCCAGCAGGAGCTTTCTGCACTGAAGATCCGTGAGGCTTCGGATAAGGCATGGCAGGAAAATGAAACCGAACAGCGCGCAAAGCTGCTCGAAAAAATCGCGGCGCTGGAGGAATCCCGTGCAGACGCCGAACGGCAGCTCACGGAACTGCAAGAACTGATTGCGGACGCCGCTGCGAAATTGCAGTCGGATTCCATCATGCAGACCAAGCTGCAAAGTGAGCAGTCGATGCTCTCGCATACCATTGCCGATCAGAAAATCAAGCAGGCAGAGCTTGCAAAGGATATTGAATCCGAACGGCATCGCCGCATTTCTATGGCGAAAAATATCGAGCAGGCTGCCGACCGGATTGCCGAAATTGCGGACACCATTTCTCTGGAACAGAAAAATATTGCCGCAAAAAAATCTGCAATCAAGGAGCTGACCGAGGGTCAGGATGCAAGACGCGCTGCGATTACCGAGATGCAAAATGAAATCGGTAAGCTGCGCCGCATCCATGATGAAAAAGAACAGTATACCAATGAAATCCGCAAGAGCATGGACGCGCTGCGCGACGCAAAGGAAAAGCAGTCCCTCGACCGCACACGCATGGAGGAACGCCGCGAAAATGTCCAAAAGGAAATTGACGACCTCGTGTTCCGCTTGCAGGATTCCTATGAGCTGACGCGCTCCGAGGCGGAGGCGCAGGCCGAACCGATCGAAAATGTCGGGGAGACCGAAAAGCAGCTCAATTCGCTGAAAGCCAAAATCCGTGCGCTCGGTTCGGTCAATGTTGCGGCGGTCGATGAGTACAAGGAAGTCTCCGAGCGCTACCGCTTTATGACCGGTCAGATCAAGGATATCGAAACCGCAAAGGCAGAGCTGGAGCAGCTCATTGAACGTCTCACAGCCGATATGTGCGAGATTTTCCAGGAGAGCTTTGTCAAGATCAACCGCTATTTCGGGGAAATTTTTGTCGAGCTGTTCGGCGGCGGTTCTGCTTCGCTCGAATTGACCGATCCGGAGCATATCTTAGAATCCGGCATCGAAATTAAGGTTGCGCCGCCCGGTAAGGTCATCAAAAATCTGATCTCGCTGTCCGGTGGTGAACAGTCTTTTGTTGCGATTTGTATTTATTTTGCGATATTGAAGCTGCGCCCGGCACCGTTCTGTATTCTCGATGAGATCGACGCGGCGCTCGACGAAGTAAATGTACGCAAATACGCACAATATCTCAAGCATTTCTTTGGCAGCGTACAGTTCGTTGTCGTCACGCACAGACGTTCGGCAATGGACGAAGCCAATGTGCTCTATGGCGTGACCATGCAGGAGGACGGCGTTTCCAGACTCCTGCGGCTCGACCAGAACGGCGTTGCAATCACCGATTAACTTGCGTGACGATACGCCGGAAACCGAGTTGCGGCTTCATTTCATTTTCCGCAATCAAACAAAATTGGAGTGATAACGATGGGAATTTTTCAGAAAATACGTGATGGACTGAAAAAAACAAGAGACAGCGTCATCAAGGGTATGCGCCGGATGCTCGGCTCGTTTACCAAGATTGACGAGGAGCTGTTTGAACAGCTTGAAGAAACGATGATCATGGGCGATATGGGCGCAGATACGGCAATCCAGATCTGCGATCAGCTCCGCGATATGGTCAAGGAGCGCAGTATCACCAATCCCAACGATATCATGGGACTGATTCAGGAGATCACCACCGGTATGCTCGGCGCGGACGAGGGACTCGATCTCTCCACAACGCCGTCGGTCATCCTTGTCATCGGCGTCAACGGCGCCGGCAAAACGACCACGATCGGTAAGCTCTGCCATCAGTTCAAAAATGAGGGCAAGCGCGTTCTGGTTGCGGCAGCGGATACGTTCCGTGCGGCGGCGATCGACCAGCTTCAGGTCTGGACAGACCGTTCCGGTACCGAGCTTGTGCGCCATGCCGAGGGCAGCGATCCGGCTGCTGTCGTCTTTGACGCGATTACTGCTGCCAAGGCGCGCGGCTGTGACGTTGTCATCTGCGACACCGCCGGCAGACTCCATAACAAGAAAAATCTCATGCAGGAGCTTGCAAAAATCAACCGTATCATCGACCGTGAGGCAGAGGGCTGTGCAAAGGAATGCCTGCTCGTGCTGGACGCCACAACCGGTCAGAATGCGGTCAATCAGGCAAGACTCTTTCAGGAGGTCGCACCGATTACCGGTATCGTCCTCACAAAGCTCGATGGCACTGCAAAGGGCGGCATCGTGATTTCGATTAAAAATGAGCTGAATATTCCTGTCAAGCTGATTGGCGTTGGCGAGGGCATCGACGATTTGCAGCCGTTTGAGGCGCGCAGCTTCATTGACGCGCTCTTTGAACGCGAGCTGGATGCCTCCGAGCCTACCGAGGCTGTCACGCCGACCGAGGGCGCCGATGCGGAAGAAGCTGTCGAAGCGGTTGAAGAAGTGGCCGAGGAGACTGTGGAAACCGTTGAAGCAGAGCCGGAAATGCCTGTTGAAACGGTGGAAGAAGCCGTGGAAGCTGCGGAAGATGATATGACAGACAATGTTGAGATTGTTGAAGATATTGTTGAAACTGTCAGCGCGGATGTGGAGCAGCTTCCTGTTGCGGAGCAGCTTCCTGCGGAAGAACAGCTTCCTGTTGACGAACAAATTTCTGATGAGACACCGACCGATACCGACGCACCTGCTGCCGAGGAAGCAGCAGAGCAGCCTGAAAAGAAGAAAAAAGGCTTCTTTGATTTCTTTAGACGTAAAAAATCATGAGGTGGCAGCATGAAACTGATTCTTGCAACCAATAATCAAAATAAACTGCGCGAAATCCGTGAAATGCTTGCAGATACGGATATTTCGGTGGCGTCACAGCGTGAGGCAGGGTATGACGCCGAGGTTGATGAGACCGGTGAGACCTTTGCCGAAAACGCCGCGCTCAAGGCGAGATATATCCGTCAGCTTGCACTGGATAACGGCGAGCAGTGCTTTGTGCTTGCCGACGACAGCGGACTTTCCGTGGACGCGCTTCATGGCGAACCGGGTGTGCGGTCTGCGCGATGGGCAGGGGAGCACGCGACCGATGCCGACCTGATTGACAAGCTCCTGCGTGAGATGCAGGATGTGCCGGACGACTGCCGCGGCGCGCATTTTTCCTGTGTGATGTGTCTGATTGCGCCCGATGGCGCAGAGTATCTCTTTACCGGCAAGGTCGAGGGCGTGATTTTACGCGAATGCCGTGGCGAAAACGGCTTCGGCTATGACCCGGTGTTCGGCTATCAGGGACGGTCGTTTGCTGAGATTCCGGCTGCCGAAAAAAATACCGTGTCCCATCGCTATCATGCGCTGGTTCAGGTCACGGACTGGCTGAAACAGCATATCGGCGTGACAGGAGAATTATCATGATGTATCGTAAAATCTGCCCGAAATGCGGCAGCAATGATATCGTAATCGTGGACGGCTATGCAGGTGCCTACGGCTCCGGCAATAATATCATGGTAGGCGGCACGATTTTTTCAGCGGTCAAGGTCGATCGCTATATCTGCGCAAGCTGCGGCTTTACCGAGGAATGGATTCGCGGTACGGAGCTTCAAAAGCTCGCAAAATCGAAAAAATGGCACCGCTGAATGAGAAAGGAGATTACTATGCTGACTAGTAAACAGCGCGCACAGCTGCGCGGTCTTGCTTCGACAATGGAAAGCATTCTGACCGTCGGCAAGGGCGGCATGAGTGAACAGCTCGTGAAGCAGGCTGCCGATGCGCTCAATAAGCGTGAGCTCATCAAAGGTCATGTGCTTGAAACCTGTGAATATTCTGCAAGAGAGGCTGCTGAGCTGCTTGCAAATGAAACCGGTGCGGAGGTCGTTTGCGCAATCGGCAATCGCTTTGTGCTGTATCTGCGTCACCCCAAAAAGCCGGTCATCCAGCTTGTAGAAAGCAAGAAAAAGAAATGAGCCGCAGATTCGGTCTGTTCGGCGGCAGCTTTAACCCGATTCACAATGGCCATCTGCACAATGCCTGCGCGGTCAAAGAAGCCCTGAAGCTGGATGGCGTGGTGCTGATGCCTGCCGGTCAGGCACCGCATAAAAGCACTGCCGACTATGCGCCGGCTGCCGATCGGCTCGAAATGTGCCGCCTTGCTGCAAAGCCGTATCCGTGGATGTCTGTTTCCGGTTATGAAATCGCAAAATCGGGGGCAAACTATACCGTTGACACCCTGCGCGCGCTGCATGAAATGGAACCGGATATTCAGTGGACGCTGATGATCGGCAGCGATATGCTGCTTTCGTTCCGGACATGGCGGCAATGGCAGGAGATTCTGCGCCTTGCAGAGGTCTGCGCCGTTTCACGCGAAACCGGTGATTTGCCGGCGCTCCATGCCTGTGCTGAGCGTCTCAGAGCCGAATGTCCCGACGCTGTGATTCATGTGCTGACGGTTTCTGCAATGCCTGTATCTTCGACGGAAATTCGGCAGAAGCTGCAAAAGAATCTCGATTGCTCTTGCCTTTTGCCCGAAAATGTAGTACAATATATTCAGGAGAAACAACTCTATCTTTTCGAGGAGAGGTGAGTGCTTTTTGAGTAAAGCAAGTCAGAATGAGCAGATTCGCAATATGACGGCGTTCCTGAAAGCACGGCTTTCTAAGAAACGCTTTACCCATTCCGTCAATGTCGCACGCGCTGCCTTTGCGCTTGCCGAGCGCTGGGGTGCTGACCCGCAGCGTGCCTATCTTGCCGGCTTGCTCCACGATTGCTGCAAGGAGCTTCCGTTCTCCGAGCAGGCGGAGCTGATGCGCAGCTGTCCGTTTCCTACTACCGAAACGGAATGGCTCTGCAAGCCCGTCTGGCACGGCATTGCGGCGGCGTCCTATATGTACGCGGAGCTTGGCATCGACGACATGGAGGTGCTTGGTGCGGCACGCTGGCATACGGTCGGGCGTGCGGAAATGACAAGGCTCGAAGAAATTGTGTATATGGCAGATCTGATCTCGGCTGACCGTACCTATCGGGATGTCGAGCGCTTTCGGAAGATGGCACAGAATGATCTCGAAAAAGCGATGCTTTGCGCAGTGCAGTGGGCGATCGAAAATGTGATGAAAAAAGAAACGCCGCTGCCGGTCTCAACGGTCGAAGCATATAATTGGTATTTGCAGAAGCTCACAGCGCGTTCGGATGGTAAATCGGAACAGAATGTCAAAACGATGGGAGCAGCCGAATGAAGCAAATAAATGCGACACCGCACAAAGGAGCATTGATATGAGAATGGAAGACCCACGGACGCGCCGAGATCCGCAGCGCAAGCCCTCGCAGCAGCCGCGCCGGTATGCAGATTCCGGCAGGCGCAGTGCTTCGCGCCCGTCTCATGGCAGCCGTGATCGCTTCGACAGCGCAGGGCAGTACAATGTGCGGAATTCCCGTGCGGCGGCTGCAAGAAAACGGAAGCAGCTTGATAAAAAACGCATTCTTGCATCGCTTATGGTGCTTGTATGCCTGATTCTGCTGATCATTCTGATTCTGAATCTGCCGCTGATTCCCTATACAACGAATGACCTTGCCGGTACCGAAACCACCACGCATATTTCCATGATGCAGAAGCTCCGGAACTGGCAGCCCTTTATTGAGATCGAGGGCGATCTCGAATCCAAGGTCTACGAGATGGAGCCGAAAAAGGAAATCGAGGGCGTGGTAGCCGGCGAGCTGAATGACGGTCTTGATCTCGACCAGATTCAAGAGGGACAGTTCGGCGTGCTGTTTATCGGTACGGACGAGTCCCGCACCAATACCGATGTCATCATGCTCGCGATGTTCGATATCCGCGGCAATGAGATTCATATTCTGCAAATTCCGCGCGATACCTTTGTACCGGGCTTTACGGCGTTCGAGGGCGGCAAGTTCAACAGCGTCTATTCGCTCGGCAATCCGAAAAAACAGCCCGTACAGCGCGTTGTGGACTGTCTCGAAATCATCTTCAAGGTGCCGATCGACCGCTATATCACAACGAGCTGCGGCGATATCGCAAGGATCGTCGATATCATCGGCGGCGTACCGATCAATATGCCCTATACGATCACCTATGAAGCCGATAAGATCATCAATCAGGGCGAGCAGGTACTCAGCGGTACGCAGGCGGAGTGGATGGTTCGCTTCCGTCACGACTATTCCGAGGGCGATATCGGCCGTATGAAGGCGCAGCGCATCTTTATGGCGGCTGCCATGGCAAAGGTCTGTGAAATCAACAGCATCGAAATGCTTGGGTTTATCAATCAGATCGTCGATGAACAGCTCATCGGCTCCAATCTCACGGTCGATGAAATCAGCAAGCTGTCCGATTTTGCCTCGACCATCGGTATGGATAAAATTACCATGCACATGCTCCCCGGCGAGGGCTACAACTACTATCCGCCGAATCCGAGCAGCGATATCGAGTTTTATTCCGTCTGGCTGATGCACAAGCAGCCCGTCACCGATCTGCTGAACCGGCATTTCCGTCCGTATTTTGAACCGGAGCATGATTTGCCGATCGCGGAAATGCTGAAGCCCGAAGAATACAAAAGCACACTCTATGACAATGATAACGCCGATTTCCAGAGCATCGAGGACGGCAATACCTTTATGGGAACATAGCCGCAGCGCGTATCATTGTTTGAAAGAAATAACAGGCGTTGCCGCATCAAGGCAATGTCTATGAAAGGAGCGTTGTTCTATGACAACACAGGAAAAGCTAGAAAAAATCGTGAAAATTCTCGATGAGAAAAAAGCACAGAAGATTCAGGTCATCGGAATTACCAATCTGACAATTATCGCGGATTATTTCGTGATCGCAACCGGTACGAGCACCACGCAGGTCAAGTCCCTTGCGGATGAGATTGATTTTCAGCTCGGTCAGGCAGGCATTGAGCCGCGCGGCATCGAGGGCGTTCGCTCTGCAAACTGGATCGTTCTCGATTACAGCGATATTGTGGTTCATGTGTTCAATCGCGAGACGCGTGACGAATATCAGCTCGAACGTCTTTGGGCAGACGGCGAGCAGGTCGATATCTCGCATCTGATTACCGAGGACTAATCAATCATCGTATCATAAGCGCCGAACCGCATTTGCTGCATGACAGAGAGGCGGTCATCGGCTTGAAAATATGAAAGTGAGGCTTTTTGAATATGCAGGAATATCAATTTTCCGCAGTCGAAAAAAAGTGGCAGGATTATTGGGAGGCAAACAATACCTTCCGCGCGGAGAACGGCTCCCAAAAGAAGAAGTTCTACGCGCTCGTTGAGTTCCCGTATCCGTCCGGCAGCGGTATGCACGTCGGTCATATCAAGGCGTATTCCGGTCTGGAGGTTGTCTCCAGAAAGCGTCGGCTTCAGGGCTATAATGTCCTGTTCCCGATCGGCTTTGACGCCTACGGTCTGCCGACTGAGAACACCGCGATCAAAACCGGTGTGCATCCGCGTCAGGTGACCGATGCCAATATTACAAAGTTTACCGGTCAGCTCAAGCGAGTCGGCTTCTCCTTCGATTGGTCGCGCGTGGTCGATACCACCGAGGAGGGCTACTATAAGTGGACGCAGTGGATTTTCCGCAAGATGTTTGATCACGGTCTGGTGTTCCGCGATACCACTCTGGTCAACTACTGCCCGTCCTGCAAGGTCGTTCTCTCCAATGAGGACTCCCAGGGCGGCAAATGCGACATCTGCCACAGCGATATTGTCCAGAAGAACAAAGAGGTCTGGTATCTCCGCATCACGGAATACGCAGACAAGCTCCTTGAGGGTCTCGATACCGTCAACTATCTGCCGAATATCAGATTGCAGCAGGAAAACTGGATCGGTAAATCGACCGGTGCATTCGTCAACTTCAAGATCAAGGAGCAGGATGAACAGCTCCGCATCTACACCACACGTCCCGATACCCTCTATGGCGTGACGTTCATGGTCATGGCACCGGAGCATCCGATGATTCAGAAGTATCGTGATGCCATCGCCAATATCGACGCGCTGGACGCTTATCAGGCGGAATGCGCAAAGAAAACCGAGTTTGAGCGTACACAGCTTGTCAAGGAAAAGACCGGCGTGAAGATCGAGGGTCTGACCGGTGTGAATCCGCTGACCGGCAAGGAGATCCCGATCTATATTTCCGATTATGTCATGATGGGCTACGGCACCGGCGCGATTATGGCGGTTCCGGCACACGATAGCCGTGACTACGAATTTGCAAAGAAATTCGGCATTGATATCATCGAGGTCATCAAGGGCGGCGACATCGAAAAGGAAGCCTATACCGGTGACGGCGAAATGGTCAATTCCGATTCTCTCAATGGTATCACCAATAAAAAAGACGCGATTGCAAAGGTACTGACCGTCCTTGCAGAAAAGGGCTGCGGCGAGGCTGGCGTGCAGTACAAGATGAAGGACTGGGCGTTCAACCGTCAGAGATACTGGGGCGAGCCGATTCCGCTGATCCATTGCCCGAACTGCGGCATTGTCGGCGTGCCGTATGAGGAGCTGCCGCTGAGACTGCCGCCCGTCGAGAACTTTGAACCGGGTACCGATGGCGAATCTCCGCTTGCAAAGCTCGAATCCTTTGTCAAGTGCAACTGTCCGCAGTGCGGCGCGGCTGCAAGACGCGAAACCGATACGATGCCGCAGTGGGCAGGTTCTTCGTGGTATTATCTGCGCTATTGCGACCCGATGAACGACAATGCGCTCGCGGATATGGATACGCTGAAATACTGGATGCCGGTTGACTGGTACAACGGCGGTATGGAGCACGTTACCAGACATATGATCTATTCGCGCTTCTGGCATAAGTTCCTCTACGATATCGGCGCAGTGCCGACCGAGGAGCCGTATGCAAAGCGTACCGCACAGGGTCTCATTCTCGGTCCGGATGGCGATAAGATGTCCAAATCCAAGGGCAATGTCATTGACCCGAATGATGTGGTCGATCAGTTCGGCGCGGATGTGCTGCGCCTCTACGTCCTCTTTATGGGCGACTACGAGAAGGCTGCACCGTGGAGCGAGGACAGCGTAAAGGGCTGCAAGCGCTTCCTTGACCGTATCTGGGCGCTGCAGGACCTCGTCACCGATGGCGATGAATACTCCGAGCAGCTCATGACCCCGATGCACAAGACCATCCGCAAGGTCTCCGAGGACATCGAAAACCTCAAGTTCAATACCGCAATCGCTGCGATGATGACGCTCGTGAACCAGATCTACGCTGCCGGCAGCATCACCAAGGCAGAGCTTCGTACTCTGCTCATTCTGCTCAATCCGTTTGCACCGCACGTGACAGAGGAAATGTTCTCAGCACTCGGCTTCGGTATCCTCAATGAGCAGTCATGGGTCGATTATGACCCTGCACGCTGCATCGAGGCAGAGGTTGAAATCGTTGCGCAGGTCTGTGGAAAAATCAAGGCAAAGCTGATGATTCCGCAGGGCGCGGATGAAGCGACGGTTGTCGAATTGGCACTCAAAAATGAGAGTATGCAGCAGGCACTTGCCGGTAAAACAATTCGGAAGCAGATTTATGTACAAAACAAGCTGGTGAATTTTGTTGCAAATTAACGAATCGTGTCCGGAAGTGGTTTCTCAGGTGAAATCCGCTTGACAAATCGTATAAATTGTGGTACAATATACTTGTGTTCAAATATTGCTTATAAGGAGCATCAAGTTCGATGCCTCTTTATAGATAGCCTCTGTCGTTGGACAAAGGGAGGGAAAAATTCGTGGCAGAAGTACGCGTTGGTAAGAACGAGTCCTTGGATACAGCTCTCAAGCGTTTCAAGCGTTCCTGCGCAAAAGACGGCGTTATCGCTGAGGTTCGCAAGCGCGAGCATTACGAGAAGCCTTCCGTAAAGCGTAAGAAGAAGTCTGAAGCAGCTCGTAAGCGTAAGTTCTAATTCTCGTCGGGAGTCGTTCGCCGTGCTGCTACGCACTGCGGTTTATACTGCATCGGTGCGTCAGGCGGGCGCGAAAATTCCGTTGCCCTGTATTTATATCACATACGGGAATATGACGAAACAAAAACACAGCATCGCTTTTTCGGCGGTGCTGTGTTTTTATATATCTATTTAATCGAGCAGACCAAGCTGCTGCTTCCAGTATAATATCCGGAGAATCGAGGCGTCAAGCTGTTCTTCTTCGATCGTGCCATTGCGCACGGCTTCGGTAATCGCCGCAACGGAATTGTCAAAATCGGCATAGCACAACAAATCATTGCCAGCAAGAATCGCTGCGACCGCAGGGTTTTCACCATTCGTAAACTGCGTAATTGCGTTCATTCCGAGGTCGTCTGTGATGATCACGCCGCGGAAGCCAAGCTCCTCGCGCAGAATCTGGTGAACCTCCGGTGACAGTGACGCAGGCTGCTCGCTGTCCATACACTCGATGATATTATGCGTGACCATGACCGAATCCGCACCGGCTTCGATACCAGCCTTGAACGGCAGCAAATCGCGTTCGGCAAATTCCTCGTAGCTGCGGCCGTCATACGCCATATTCAAATGCGTATCGGCACTGCCGCCGTAGCCGGGGAAATGCTTCAAGGAGCTGCCAAGCCCCTCCGCTTTCATGATGCCGACAACGGTTTCGATGTATTCGCCGGTAGCTTCGGCATCGGTGCTGAAGCAGCGCGGATATATGAAATCGGTCGGCTGAAACGGCACGTCGCAGACCGGCGCAAGATTGACATTCAAACCGAGGTCGAGCAGGAAATTTGCCTTTTCTTCGGCGTCACTGCGAATCAAATCCCAGCCGCCCTGTTCAAACAAAAAGCGCGGACTCCAGAAATTGGTGTGGCGCAGATTGGGGTTCAGACTGACGCGGCAGACCGAGCCGCCCTCCTCATCCACAGATAACAGAACCGGAATCTCTGCTGCATCCTGAAAACCGCCTGTCATCGTGCGAACGGCTTCTGCGGATTTGTTGGCAAAGGGCTGCGCAAAGAGACACAATCCACCGGCACCCTTTTCGCAGACGGCGTTTCCAACCGATGCGTCCGAGCAGCCGACCAGCATCACCTGCGCTGCCTTTTGTTCGAGTGTGAGCGTTTCGAGAAGCTCGACAAGCTCCGGGTCATCGGGGGGCGTGTAGACGTTGGTGGTGGTCGTGGTGGTGACCGTGGTTTCGGTGGTGGTGGTCAGCGCGCCCTCTGGATATTCGATGACGCGCGAATCGTTGGTAAACGGCTGAATCTCCTCAATGAGATCGCAGCCGCAGAGAATTGACATCCCGAATGCCGGGAATATGGCAATCAGGAGTTTCAGGAGCAATTTTATCATAGTTTTTTCATCCTGTAAAACGCAGAACCGATATGCAAGCATTTACATATCGGATCTGGATTAAAATATACGAATTTGCTTTAGGCAACACCGCACAAAGCCCGCCTTACGGCTTGGCGGTACATCTACTTGCATAATATCCGCCATCTTGCACAGAAATTCCTTGCGCTCTCTCTTTCCTAACTCTCTCCCCTCTGCTGACTTTAGGCAACACCGCACAGAGTTGGTGGTGCAGAAAAGTAAATTCCACAGTGGAATTTGAAAGGGATCCACTGAATCAATCACGCCTTACGGCTTGGTACACAATCCGCTTGCATCTTGCGCACCAGATTGAATCAGTGATCCCCAAAAGATTATCATGCTCTGATATTGACAAATTTCATATCCTCTGTTATAATAGAGAGAGCATCCACATCGTTTTTGATGAAAAGAGGGACTCCTATGAAACCGATTTTGCTTTCCATTAGCCGCGAATACGGCAGCGGTGGCAGAGAAATTGCGGACAATATCTCCGAGCGCCTGATGGTGCCGGTATTCGACCGCAAGCTCATTGATATCACCGCCGAGGAATGCGGCTATTCCACGAAATTCGTTCAGGAACACGAAGAACGCATGAGCAATTCGCTGCTCTATGATATGGCAGTATCCAACGTGCTCTCCCCCGCTGCGGATTCCATCACACTACCGCAAAACCATGTTTTTCTTGCGCAGAGCAAGATCATCAGAGAGCTTGCTGACGAGAATCCGTCCGCTGTCTTTGTCGGACGCTGTGCGGATTATATTTTAAGGGAGCATCCGAGTCTGTTCAGCGTGTTCATCACTGCGGATATGGATTTCCGCGTCAAGCACGCCATCGAGCATTATAACATCCCCGCGGACAAAGCGTATTCCATCATCAGCCGGCAGGACAAGCAGCGCCGCTGGCATTACAATTATTTCACAGGTCTTGAGTGGGGTGCAAGCTCCAATTATCACCTGATCCTCAATACCGGAAAGCTCGGCATTGAGACCGTGACCAGCATCCTGATCGAGCTGATCAAAAACGCATAAAGCAAAGCCGTTAAGAGTTTCGCGCTCCTAACGGCTTTTTTATTATGATATTGCGGAATCAGTTCTCCTCCGGCATTTCCCAGTTGTGCCAGACGTTCTGCACATCATCGTCATCCTCAAGATGCTCCAGCAGCAGACCCATCTTTTTCAGGGACTCCTCCTCGGTGAGCGTGACATAGGTGCTGGGAACCTCCTCTGCCTCCGCAGAAGCGACCAGATAACCCTTTGCAGTCAAGCCCTCACGCAGCTCGCCGACCATCGTCGGGTCGCAGATGATCTCGATGCTCTCCTCGGAATAGGTCATATCATCGCCGCCCAGCTCCATGACATCTTCGAGAACAGCGTCCTCCTCCAGCTCGCCCTCGTGCTCGATCACCACAATGCCCTTGGTCGAGAACAGGTACGAAACGCAGCCGGTCGTACCGAGATTGCCGCCGAATTTGTCAAAATAATGGCGAATATTGCCGGCAGTACGGTTCTTGTTATCGGTCAGGCACTCGACAATGACTGCCACACCGTTCGGGCCATAGCCCTCGTAGGTCAGGGACTCATAATTGTTCTTATCGCCCTCACCGGCTGCCTTTTTGATCAGACGATCAATATTGTCATTCGGGACATTATTGGACTTTGCCTTTGCGATCAGGTCGCGCAGCTTGCTGTTGTTATTCGGGTCGGGGCCGCCCTCTTTGATGACGACCATCATCTCTCTGCCGATTTTGGTAAAGATTTTCGCCTTTACCGCGTCGGTTGCTTCCTTTTTCCGTTTGATATTATTCCATTTGGAATGTCCGGACATGAAAAGCGCCTCCTATTCTGCATGATTATGTTCCTGCGTGTGATTCTGCCAGATCACGGCGAACAGCTCACGCAGTCTCGCAATTTCGCCGCAGAGAAACAGATATCCGAACAGGCATTCAAAGCCTGTTGCCTTTCGATAATCTGCCGGTGTCGCGTGCTTCGGAACGCTGATGCCGCTTGCATTTCTGCCGCGGCGGAGGATATCCGATTCCTCCTCGGTCAGCAAATCCGCGATCCTGCCGGCAGCAGCAGCCTGATACGCCGCACGCACGTGTGCAACCGCCTGTGTATGCAGCTCGCGCGCCGGACGGTTCGCCTCACGCAGCAGCGCGTCGCGCACCATCACCTCATACACGCTGTCACCGAGAAAGGCAAGCGTAAGTGGACTATATTGCTTTGCTTCATCCGGCGTCAGCGGCGACTGTGCCGAAAGCATCTCAATCGACATAATCGAATTCGTAACCATTGATGGAAACGGTTACGCCCTCCTTTGCACCCATTTGCTCCAGCTTATTGATGATGCCGCTGCTGCGCAGAACGCGCTCGAAATATTGCAGCGAGGACCAGTCATCGGGATTGATGGTACGCATAATCGGCTCCATGAACGGCGCGTCAACCTGATACACGCCATCCTCGTCAATGATAATCTCGAAGCGTTTCTGCTGTTCGGGCATCGGCTCGGGTGCAGCTTCCGCTTCAAAGCGTTTGACCGGCGGGAGCGTTTCGAGCGTTCTGGCAACCTCGTCGATCAAGGGCTTTGTGCCCTGTGCAGCAGCCGCCGAAATCACAAAGAACGGCAAGCCCTGCTCCGTGATATAGCCGCGCAGACGTTCGATCTGCTCCTCGGACGCAATATCCGACTTATTTGCTGCAACAATCTGCGGACATTTGCTCAAATCCTCAGAAAAATCGCGCAGCTCCTTGTTGATTTTCTCGAAATCCTCAATCGGGTCGCGATCCTCACAGCCGGAAACATCCAGCACATGAACAATCAGACGACAGCGCTCCACGTGCCGCAAAAACGCATGGCCGAGACCTGCGCCGGCAGCCGCGCCCTCGATCAGACCCGGAATATCTGCCATGACAAACGAGCGTTCATCGTCAAATTTCACCACGCCAAGCACCGGCTCAAGCGTTGTGAAATGATAATTTGCAATCTTCGGTTTTGCAGCAGATACGACAGAAATCAGTGTTGATTTACCGACGTTCGGGAAGCCGACAAGTCCGACATCGGCAAGCAGCTTCAGCTCCAGAATGACGTCAAATTTTTCGCCGTCATAGCCCGGCTTTGCAAAGCGTGGAACCTGTCTTGTAGAGGTTGCGAAGTGCTGATTGCCCTTGCCGCCTCTGCCGCCCTTTGCAAGAATGACCGGTTCATCGCCGGAGATATCCGCCATCACGCGATTGGTTTCCGCCTCACGAATCACCGTGCCGCGCGGCACCTTGATCACAAGGTCGGAAGCACTTTTTCCGGTACAGCGCTTTGCTGCGCCGTTCTGACCGTTTTCTGCTACATATTTCCGCTTATAGCGGAATGAAATCAGGGAAGAATCGTGGTCATCCGCGACAAACACGATATCGCCGCCCTTGCCGCCGTCACCGCCGTCGGGGCCGCCTGCCGCGACATATTTTTCACGATGAAAGCTCACGCAGCCATCGCCGCCTCTGCCGGCTGCAATATGGATTCTCGCCTGATCGACGAACATAGACATTGAAATCACCTCATAAGAAATCCCCCTGCGATAAACACAAGGGGATCATGCGGTACATCAGACGACCTGCCGAATATCCGACAGAATCCGTCATCCATTCTTACTGCTGCTCAGCAGCATAGACACTGACGCGCTTACGATCGCGACCGAGACGCTCGAAACGAACCTGGCCATCAATCATTGCAAACAGTGTATCATCCGAACCGATACCGACATTGTTGCCCGGATGGATGTGTGTGCCGCGCTGACGAACAAGGATATTGCCCGCCAGAACGTACTGACCGTCACCGCGCTTTACGCCAAGGCGCTTTGCTTCGGAATCACGGCCGTTCTTGGTAGAGCCAACGCCCTTCTTGTGAGCGAAGAACTGCATACTAATACGCAACATTTGGATTGCACCTCCGTTATCAAATATGTTGACTGCCCTCAGCACTGCTCCGATTTGAGGCTGACATTCATCATGCCCTCAAAATCCTCTGCGAGTGCCTGCAAATGAATCAGCAGCCCGTGCAGGAGTTCCGATTGCACAGGATCCGGCGCATCGAGCCGGAAACCGAGTGTGTTCTGCGCAGTTTCGGAGGGATGTTCGGTAATCGTAACGGCAGCACCGAAGCACTCCGTCAGCGTATTACAGGTCAGCTGAACCGCCGAGGAGACCGCCGCACAAAGGATCTGACCGCTTGGGTCGTCCTCCGTATAGGCAGCATGTCCCTTCACCGTGCAGCCAACGAACAAGCCCTGCGACTGCGTGAACGAAGCATGGAGCTTCATATCCCGTGCTTATTTGCTGATAGACTCAATGCGGACCTGCGTAAACGGCTGTCTGTGGCCCTTTGCGCGCTTCTGACCGCACTTCGGCTTGTAGGTGAAGACGCGAATCTTCTTACCCTTGCCATTTGCGAGCACCGTAGCGGTGACGGATGCACCGTCAACGAGCGGAGCGCCGATCATCAGACCGCTTTCATCGCCGACTGCTGCGACCCGATCGAAGGTAACGGTTTCGCCAACCTCAGCTGCGAGCTTCTCAACGCGAATGACGCTGCCCTCTTCAACCTTCAGCTGCTTACCGCCTGTCAAAATGACTGCATACATGGTATATTTGGCACCTGCCTTTTCCATAAACTCGCTGCGAACGGTGCGCATATGTTCCGTCAACGGGCATACTGCGGCTTCAACCGTCCAACAAGCGGCTCTATCATTATACAGGATTTTCGGGATTTTGTCAAGAGCTGACAAAAAGCTGCCGTTATAAATTGCGGCAGCTTTTCGCATCAAATTTGTTGATTTTTACGAGATTCACGCAAAATCTTCATCGGAAATGATTTTTGCAATATATTGCAGAATCCGCACCGTATCATCGCCGGTCAAGCCGGATTTTTTGTCGCAGTCGGCATTGCGCTTGCCCTCTGCAGAGAGGATCGCCGTTTTGTCCTCAGCAAGGAAGCGTGCGAGCAATACAGCGTCGGAAACGTCCACGGTTTTATCGCAGTTGACATCGCCGCGCATCGTCGCATCGGGCTGCGAAATCGTCGTGGTTTTTGCAGTGGTTGTGGTCGTTCCGATAGCGGACGTCGTGGTTTTTACGGTAGATGTTGTGGTTTTCTGCGTAGATGTGGTTGTTTTTTCTGTAGATGTAGTGGTCTGCGACGGTAGCTCCGGGTCATAGGTATCCCAGTCCGGCAGCTCATCGAGGGTGATGCAGTATTCGCTCGTGTAAATCTCCTTTAGCTCATCCGAACCGGTCAGCTCGGTCAGATAACGCTGATACCACGGGCAGAAATAGAGCCATGCCGCCTTGTCCTTCTGGAGATTTTCCAGCGACGGAATCGTATCATTTTCGCTCATGACGACCATTTTCCGTCCCTCGGTCTGTGCGACCATGGAATAGAAAGTGGCGGATATTGCGCTGTAATTCGGTTCATTATTATTGATGGCATTATACTTGTCAACGCCTTGGAAATCGACATATTCATCGCCCGGATACCAGTCTGCGGCATGGGCAGAGGTCGAGGCAGTCCAGATCCAGAGCAGATTGTGCAGGTCATACTCCTTGGTGAGCTTGTCGTAGAGATAGCGATAGAGCTTGACGCAGGCTTCGGGACCATCCGCGCCCCACCAGAACCATGCGCCCTCTGCCTCGTGCAGCGGACGGAACAGCACCGGTACGCCGGCGTCACGCGCCTTGCCGAGCTGCTCGGCAAGCAATGCGATATCGGCATTGATGACCTCGTTTTCCCACGTGCCCTCCTTGGTCGCATTTGCCGCGCTGAACGTCGTAAACTTGCCGCCGTTCGCCGCAGATTCGACGTAAAATGCAACATCCTTGCTGCCCTTTTCGGTCGGAACATTCCAGTGATAGCTGACGGTTGGGATGCCGCCCTTTGTACGATACCACTCGACAATGCGCTCCGGCGCGTCATCGAAATACGGCGAGGTCGTGTTATAGAACAGCAGGTCAATGCCGCGGATGGCAGGCTGCTTACCGGTCGTTTTTTCGATATATTCAAACTCCGCTTCGTTGTCCACAAAATAATCAATCGGCTTATTTTGCGAGAGCAGCGCGTCCTTGTTGTAATTATGCGAGCCGCAGTATTCCTGCTGACCGGAGAGGATATGCTTGCCATAGACCGAGCGCAGGTAGGCATAGAGCTTGCGCGCTTCGGGACTCGCCTCCGGGTCACAGGGCGCGTCCACGGGATTGAAGCTCGTCAGATAGGCAGGCGCGTCGGAGAGCGTGAGGTAATCGAGGAAGGTGTAGCCCCAGTAGCTCTTGATCTGGATTTCGTTCTCGCCTTTGTTGAGGCGGACATAGCCGGCAGGCAGCATTTCCCAGCCCTTGCCGGAATTGTACGGGAACAGCACCTCGCCCTGCGATTCGCCATTGACAAGCAGATATTGTGTTTTATCGGGGTTTTCGGGGCTGCCGAAGCACTGGATATAGCAGAGCTTCAAGGCGTAGTAGCCCTCTTTTTCGACATTGACCTTGACGCTCACGGCAGCATCCTTGCGGTCGATGTACACGTAGCTGTCGCCCGACCAGCCGGTCATATCGCAGACATTGCCGAAGCCGTCCTCGTCGATTTGCTCCCACGTGATCGGCTCACGGTTTTCGCAATCGGTGAGCGTACCGGTTTCAAATTCGACCTTGATCACCGTGTCATCTGCCGCAGTCACAGTGCCGCAGGGTACGGAAAGGGCGCCGACAGCGAGCACAGCCGCCATCAGCATTGCAGTTTTTTTGTGTGTTTTCATTGTTTAACCTCTTTTCAAATCATACATATGTCATCAGCCGTTTCCGGCTGCATAACCGATTTTATCAGACCATATCTGTTTTGCGGTCTGTATTTATATAGGGCAACACCGCACAAAGCCCGCCATACGGCTTGGCAGAAATTCCTTGCGCAAATGCGAGAGGGACAACCCAAGAACGAGGGGAATCGTCGCGCGCTCCGGTCTCCCCTCTCTCTTAGGTTTTCCCTCTCGCGCTCTCTCTTTCCTAACTCTCTCCCCTCTGCTGAGTTGAATTTTCTTTTATTGCACAGCGGAGATCAGTTTATTTCGTGGCTCTGCAATTAGGGGGAAAGGGAATCAGGAAAGGGGAGCGCGAGGGGAAAACCTTAAGGGGAAAGGGGGAATGCGAGTGCAACGAGTTTCCCCCTTGCCTCTTGGGGTTCTCCCCTCGCACTGCGTGGGGCACGAATGAGAGAGGGACAACCCAAGAAAGAGGGGGATCGTGGCTGCGCTCCGGTCTCCCCTCTCTCTTAGGTTTTCCCTCTCGCGCTCTCTCTTTCCTAACTCTCTCCCCTCTGCTTAGTAGAATTTTCTTTTACTGCGCAGCGGAGAGCAGTTTATTTTGCGGGTTTGCAATTAGGGGGAAAGAGGGAATACGAGTGCAGCGAGTTTCCCCCTTTCCTCTTGGGGTTCTCCCCTCGCACTGCGCATCTGCGCGGAGCACGAATGCGAGAGGGACAACCCAAGAACGAGGGGAATCGTCGCTGCGCTCCGGTCTCCCCTCTCTCTTAGGTTTTCCCTCTCGCGCTCTCTCTTTCCTAACTCTCTCCCCTCTGCTGAGTTGAATTTACTTTTACTGTGCAGCGGCGAGCAGTTTATTTTGCGAACTTGCAATTAGAGGGAAAGGGAATCGGGAACGGGGAGCGCGAGGGAAAAGAGGGAATGCGAGTGCAGCGAGTTTCCTCCTTGCCTCTTG
>JAZNTW010000017.1:0-160557 GCA_045591925.1 Oscillospiraceae bacterium | reverse complement strand
CGCGCTCTCTCTTTCCTAACTCTCTCCCCTCTGCTGACTTGAATTTTCTTTAGGGGAAAGGGGGAATGCGAGTGCAGCACATCTGGGGGTCGAGGGGGCGCAGCCCCTTCGTCGCGCGAAGCGCGAAATCAAATATAAATACAAAAAACAGGGACACTGCACTTGCAATGCCCCTGTTTGTATATATGGCACCACCAACTCTGTGCGGTATTGCCTTAAGTGGGATTTCGATAACGCTGTAGAGCATATCCTCGCATACTACGCGCATCTGGATGAATAGTATTCTGCCAATGCACAGGATGACACCGTTCTCATGCTGACATTTTCACTTTTAAAATGCAGTGACGCTGTAAAAGAAAATGCGCTGAAACAGCTTACTGCGCAATGGTTGTTGAGTTTATCGAAACCTATTGATTTAGAGTCAGCATTCCGGCTTGACTTTGCAGCCGTCTTATGATAGAATAAGAACATAAAAAACAGAAAAAAGATCATTTGATCAAACAATATTCAGGGGGTAAACACTATGCTTACAGAATTGAAACAAGAGGTCTGTCGGGCGAATCTGGAGCTTGCTGCCAGAGGCGTCGTCATCTACACATGGGGCAATGTCAGCGGCATTGACCGTGAAAAGGGGCTGGTTGTCATTAAGCCGTCCGGTGTAGATTACGATGGGATGCAGCCGGAGGATATGGTCGTCGTCGATCTGGAAACCGGTGAAACGGTCGAGGGAAAATGGAAGCCCTCGTCGGATACCAAAACGCATCTTGAATTGTACCGGCAGTTCCCGGCGCTTGGCGGCGTGACGCATACACATTCGGTGAATGCGGTTGCATTTGCACAGGCAGGCAGAGACATTCCGGCACTCGGCACCACACACGCCGATTATTTCTACGGCGGCGTTCCATGCACAAGACCGCTGACGCAGGCAGAGGTCGAATCGGATTACGAGCTTTCGACCGGCAAGGTCATTGTGGAAACACTCCGTCAGCGCGGCATTGAGCCATTGTCCGTTCCGGGCATCGTGGTCAACAATCACGGCCCGTTTACATGGGGAAAAGACCCGGCAGCATCGGTTTATCATGCGGTTGTACTGGACACCGTTGCGGAGATGGCACTCAAAACGCTGCTGCTGAATCCGAACGCGTCTATGCCGCAATATATTCTGGATAAGCATTATTATCGCAAGCACGGTGCCAATGCGTATTACGGGCAAGCCTGAAGCGGTCTGAAAAAATCGCTTGCCACCGCATTTTCCGCATGACAATATCATAAGAAAAATCCCTTGCGCACATACGCCGGCACTTTGTGCCTGACGATTGTGTGCAGGGGATTTTTTCGTTTCTTCTTATTTTTTGAGCATACGCATCGCGTTGCATACGGCAAGCACTGTCACACCAACATCACCGAATACAGCAAGCCACATCCCAACAAAGCCGAATGCACCGAGTATCAGCAGCAATATTTTTACACCGAGTGCAAATACGATATTCTGCATCACAATTCGCTTTGTCTGCTTGGCAATCCGGATCGCATCGCTGCATTTTGACGGTTCATCAGTCATCAGAACAACGTCAGCGGCTTCGATGGCTGCATCCGTTCCGTGTGCACCCATTGCAATGCCGACATCCGCGCGTGCCAGCACCGGTGCATCGTTGATGCCATCGCCGGCAAATGCGAGCTTTTCTCCGGCAGGCATACCGGCTGCGATCGCTTCGAGCTTTTCCACCTTATTCTGCGGCAGCAATTCCGCATAATAATCGTCAAGAGACAATTCCTTTGCAACGGCATCGGCAATGGTTTGATTGTCGCCGGTCAGCATGACCATACGGGAAACCCCATGCGTACGCAGGGCTGCAAGTGCATTTTTGGCATCCGGCTTGACAGCGTCTGCAATCACGATGCAGCCAAGATATCGTCCCTGCGCCGCAAGATACACCTTGGTGCCAAGCTCGTTGCAGGGCTGATACGGGATTTTTTGTGTGAGCATGAGCTGCTCGTTACCAATGAAAACCTGCCGGTTTTCCACCACCGCCTGCATTCCCATGCCAACGATTTCTTTTGCATCACGAACTTGCAGTGCATCCGCATTCTCCGGATATACCGCCAGAATCGACCGCGCAATCGGGTGATTGGAATTGCGCTCACAGCCTGCCGCATATTTCAGCAGTTCATCTTTGGATACGCCATAAGCCGGCAGGACTTTGGAAACTGTGAACACGCCCATGGTCAGCGTTCCTGTTTTATCGAAAACCATGGTGTGAACCTTGCTGAGTGCCTCCAGAACATTGCTGCCCTTGACCAGAATGCCGTGCCGCGACGCCGCGCCGATTGCACTGAAAAAGGTCAGCGGAATCGAAAGCACCAGCGCGCAGGGACAGGATACAATCAAAAAGACAAATGTTCTGCGAATCCAAACCGACCAGATACCGTGCAGCAGCAGCGGCGGCATCACCGCCAGCAATGCAGCCAGAATCACAACGATTGGCGTATAATATCTTGCAAAGCTCGTAATAAAGTTTTCGGTCGGGGCTTTGCGTGCGGCGGCGTTTTCAACCATGTCGATGATTTTGGATGCCGTGGATTCCATAAACGGTTTTGTGACGCGGATGGTCAGCGTACCGCTTTGGTTGATGCAGCCGGAAAGGATTTCATCGTTCGGATGCACGCTACGCGGAACGGATTCTCCGGTCAAGGCTGCCGTATCAAGCGTTGAATCGCCGGAAATCACAATGCCGTCAAGCGGAATCCGTTCGCCTGCCTTGACGAGGATTTGTTCCCCGACCGCTACCTCCTCGGCAGGGATTTCGACTGCAACACCATTACGCAGAACATTTGCAGAATCAGGGCGAATATCAAGCAGTGCCGAAATCGAACGGCGTGAACGCTGTACAGCAAGCGATTGGAAGTATTCTCCGATCTGATAAAACAGCATGACCGCAGCAGCTTCCAGATATTCTCCGAGTGCAAATGCGCCGATGGTGGAAAGACTCATGAGAAAATGCTCGTCAAAAATCTTTCCGCTTATCATATTGCGAATCGCAGTCCATACGACATCCCAGCCAAGGATACCGTAGGCGGTCAGCATGACGGCAAACACCGCCGCAGACGGCATATGAAAAAGATGCTGCATCAAAATCCCGATTACAAATATCGCTGCGCCAATCAGAATCCGAATGCCCATTGCGCGGTGTTCGGATGTATCGGTTTTGGGGTTCGCTGCCCGACTTTCAGCGGTTTGCGCAATCACTGCGACATCCGGCTTATATTGATGCACAATGGCTTCGATCTCCGCGCCGATTTCCTTTGCAGAATGCGTTGTTTTTACCGTCAGCGATTGCTGGATCAGGTTGACATTTGCTTCGGAAATGGATTTGAGCGCACCGACCGCAGCTTCAATTTTTGCGGCGCAATGCGGACAATCTAATCCTTTCAGTGTATAGATCAGCGTCATAATACCCCTCCGTTTGATAAATAAATAGTTGAACAAATATGCAACTATTATGTGAAAACAAAAGCGGGAATTTCCCGCATATGTTTTATTCTGTAAGATGCTCAAAGCCCATATCCAGAATCTCTTTCACATGGTCATCCGCAAGCGAATAATAGATGATCTGACCATCTCTGCGGTATTTGACAAGTCTTGCAAGCCGCAGGGATTTGAGCTGATGCGATACGGCAGATTTTGTCAGACCAAGGAGCGCTGCCAGATCACAGACGCAAAGCTCATGCAGCTCCAGCGCATGGAGAATCTGTACGCGCGTGCCGTCACCGAACATTTTATATAATGTTGCAAGAGAGAGATAGGTTTCCCGTTTGGAAAGCTGCGCAGCAACCTCCTGCACAACCTCCGCGTGAATCATCTCACAGGAACAGATCGGCTGTTTTTCCATTTGTATTCGCCCTTTCGATAGTTGAATGGTTGTTCAACTATAAGCATTATATCATATCTGATTGGAATTGTCAATACCTTCCTGAAAATTTTAAGGCGACACCGCGCAAAGTCCGCCTTACGGCTTGGCGGCACATCTACTTGTACTTGCATATTTTCCGCCATCTTGCACAGAGATTCCTTGCCGGGCGTCAGCCCAGCGGCGTCATTTCTATACAATCTGACTGCGTATCAGCACCACCAACTCTGTGGGGTATTGCCTTAATTCCGGAGATTACAGCAATGCTTTCATGATGCTTGCAGCCTGCCGATCGGTATAGTTCCGGAGCAGATAGCGGCGCTCCGTCAGCGGCGAAATGGGCTGCGCAGTATCAAGCTGCATTTCGAGCAGCAGCTCTGCCGTTTCCGGATACAATGGCACGGGACGCTCTGCCGCAGTACCGACCTCCATATTCAGCATGGTCAGATCCGGCTCCGGCTGAAAGGTAAGCTGGATTTCCGTGAAACGGCAGGTCTCGGCATTGGCATTTTCATCGAGATATTCGCCGCTGAGATACAGGTCTTTCCCATCCCGGCGGATGCAATATGCCGACCATTGCGGCTTGACCTCAAAGGTATCGAGCAGCGTCACCCCGCTGTCAGCTTCACCGTACCAGCGCAGAACGGGCAGTGCGGCTCTGCTGTTGACGGTGGATTCCAGACAAATCACGACCATGTCATCCATACCGGTATCACGCAGGTCATCGAACAATACGCCTGCAATACCGCTATGCGAACTGCATGGCACGGCACCGGACGTATCCGCGCTGCCGAATTCTGGCAGCAGCACAGTTTCCAGATAATCATAATACAGCGCGTGCGGATCAGGAACGGTTGTTGTGGCGGTCGTTGTTTCAGATTGCGTTTCGGTGGCTGAAACGGTTGTATGCGGCGCGGATGTCGAAGCTGTCGTCGAAGTCTGAGCGGCAGAATCCGCTTGCGCAGTATCAGGCTGCCAACCCGAAAGCAGCAGTATGCCGCCGAGGATGCAGAGCAGCGCGAGCAGTATCGTCACCGCAAGCAATGCCGCATTCGGATGCTTGCTCATTGCAGAAAGATAATGAGTGCAATGATATTGCCAATCAGAATCAGAATATTCAGCGCAATCAGAACCATCTGGAGATACTTCGCACGCGCAGAAGGAAGCGCATATGTCGGCTCCGGCGGCGGCGGCTCCGGCTTTGGCATCCGCGGATCGGGGATCGCGGATTGCGGAATTTTCTTCGGCTCTTCCGGGGCTTTGTAATTCTCCGGATACTCGCGCGGCTTATGGCAAAGCTGACAGAACTTCATTTTGTCGGCGTTTTCGGATTTACAATGCGGACAAGTCCAGAAATGATTCATTGTACATTCTCCTTTCGTGTTATGCCGTAATCTTTGCGTCTGCGAGGATCACGCCGGCGTGACGGAGGTCCTCATGATTTCCTTGGGGCTTGACGCGAAGCCGGATTTCTTCCGCGCCGGTGATGTCCAGAACAATATGCAGCACGCCAAATTGATGCGAAATTGCATATGTATCCAGAATTGTATTATCAGCGCTGATTTCAAGCAGAACAGTGAGATTTTCGTCAAAGGAATCCAGTGGCAGGGCTGTCAGGGTAAGCCGGCGATAGCCGCCGCCAACATGAAATACAGCGCTGCAGCTTTGTCTGCCGGAAAGTGCGCCGTCATAGGAACAATAGAGATTTCCTGTATCGGATTGATACGTGCTGCCATCGAAGCCGGTCAGCTCGGAATCGGTCTGTATAAAATCATTCAGGCTCGGCGTACCGACTAAGATCAAGTCTTTCGGCAATGCCTGTTGATAGCGTTCCTGAAGCGCAGCGGATTCCGGTTCGTCCGGAAATAATTCTGCTGCTTCATTGACAAGCGTTTCCGCCCGCGCCTGTTCATCGGATTCCAGCAGCGCATACATTTTCTGCGGCAGAATCCGGAAATAGGTATCCCGATAGCTTTTCAGCGTATCTGCTAGCAAGATGGAATATGCAGAATCCTCCGCGCAATCGGCGGTTGCCTTGAACAGCGTATCGAATGCGTCTGCATATGCACCGCGGTCAAAGCTGTGCCGCGCCGCCTTGCAAGCCTCTAAATACTGCGCCTGCTGCTGATGTGTCTGAACCGTTTCGAGCGCAGCTTGCAGCGTGTCATTTTGATTGTCAAGCAATCGGATGGTATCGTTCAGCAGCGAAATTGCTGTATCGTAATCGTTGTTTTTCTCTGCCGCATTTGCATCCGCGATTGTCTGCGTAACAAGCATGGAGACGCTTTGCGTCAAATTATGGTCAATCAGTTTCATGAGTGCCGCATCGTTTTGCGGGACACTGCGATATTGCGTATACGCGGCAGCATAATCACCCGCTGCAAAATACGTATCTGCTTGCTTAATGCACAGCAATGCGGCTTCGCGCAGTCGGATTTCCGCATGAATTGGCTGTACGGCTTCGGTAAGCGCCGGAATTTCAAGCTGTATGAGTGCATCCGTTTGCTCGGTTGCTGCGGATATGTCGATTTGTCCCGAAACATAAGTGTCACGAACGGTTTCTGCCTGTTCTGACAGCTTTTGCAGGACATCCTCCGGAACGATCGCGTTCGGGTAATCGGTCAGCCGGATGCGCCTTGCGGCTGTATAATCACCGCTGAAATAGGCGTCAAGCAGTTCAGCCGCCGGATCACGCTGTTCGAGCCGGATGCTTTGTTCGGCACGGCGAATCAGCAGATACGCTTCCGCGCCGATGCAGCAGACCAGAAAGGCAATGCAAAGCAACAGGACGGTTCTGCGTTTCTGTGCAGGCGTATTGGGCTGTTTCGGTGCTGCCATGGTCTCCGCCTCCCGTTTTTCGACTGAATCCGCATATATTATAACATATGTTTTTTAAAATATCAATGGGAATAGGCGAAAAAACCAAGAAAATCACAATGAAAAAATATCATCGCGCACACGGTCGAACAGGGTTGCAATAAAATCGAATTTATGGTACAATAATACTTATAGAATAATTTATGGCAATACCGCACAGAGTTGATGGTGCAGATACGCAATCAGATTGTATAGAAATGACGCCCAGCAAGGAATATCTGTGCAGATAGCGGAAAATATGCAAGTACAAGTAGATGTGCCGCCAAGCCGTAAGGCGGACTTTGCGCGGTGTTGCCTTATATAATCAGAAAGGAACAATGCTATGCTAAAGCAGGTTGGCGATCAACTGAATGGATTTACTGTCACGCGCATCCGCGAATCGGAGGAGCTGCACGGCAGACTCGTTGAAATGGTATTTGACAAAACAGGCACGGAGCTTGTCTGGGTCGATAACGGAATGGAGAACAAGCTGTTTTCCATTGCGTTCAAAACACTGCCGGAGGACAGCACGGGCGTGTTCCATATTCTGGAGCATTCGGTGCTGTGTGGTTCTGCCAAATATCCGGTGCGTGAGCCGTTTGTGGAGCTGCTCAAAAGCTCCATGAATACGTTCCTCAACGCAATGACATTTCCGGATAAGACCATGTATCCCGTTTCAAGCCGGAATCTGCGCGATTTTCTGAATCTGACAGACGTATATCTGGATGCGGTATTTGCGCCGGCGATCCTCGATAATCCCAATATCTTCTATCAGGAAGGCTGGCATATCGAACAGGATGAAAATGGCACATACAGCTACAAGGGCGTTGTGTTCAATGAAATGAAGGGCGCAATGAGCAGCGTGGATGAGCTTGCAGAATATAAGCTGCTCTCTCTGCTGTTTCCGGATTCCTGCTACGGCTTCAACTCCGGCGGCGACCCGACTGTGATTCCGACGCTGACCTATGAGCAGTTCAAGGAAACCTATCGCCGGTTTTATCACCCCTCGAATGCACGCATTTATCTTGATGGCGATGTTCCGATCGCGGAAACGCTTTCGCGTATCGAGAGCTATCTTTCCCAATATGACAAGAGCGAAGCACTGCCCGTCATCACAGAACAGCCGAGAAAAAGTGCATCCGCAACACAGTATTACGAGCTGGCTGCCGATGAAGAATTGACGGACAGAAGCTGTCTGACGGTCGGCAGATTATTTGGAAATTGGCAGGATCGTGTGCGGATGATTGCAGTCCGGATTCTGCTCGATGTCGTATGCGGCACCAATGAGACACCGATCAAACGCGCGGTTCTCTCCGCAGGTCTTGCACAGGAGCTTGATATTTCCATTGACGATTCGATTGCGCAGTCGATCCTGTCGATTCAGGCAAAGAATGTGACAGACGGCAAAGCGGATGAAATCCTGCCGCTGATTCGGCGCGTTGCTGCGGAGCTTGCAGAAAACGGTCTGGATTATAAGGCATTGGAGGCATCGGCAAACCGGCTTGCATTCCATCTTCTGGAGCCGGATGAGCCGCAGGGACTTGAACGCTGCATCAACTGTATGGGAAGCTGGCTGTACGGTGGCGACCCGATGCAGAATCTTGTATATAACGAGGATTTTGCGGCGGTTCGCAAAATGCTTGCCGATAAGCAGTTCGAGCAGCTTTTGAAAGAACTGCTGGTCGAGGATGACGGCACAGTTATACTGTATTCGCTGCCATCCCATACGCGCGGTGAGGAGCTGCGCCAAGAGGAGGCTGCACGGCTGGATGCAGTCTGCGGCGCATGGACAGAGGAAGAAATTGCCGAAAACTGTGAGCTGAACCGCGTACTCCAAGCATGGCAGCAGACACCCGATACGTTGGAGCAGCTTGCAACGCTCCCGACACTCCCGATTTCCGAGGTCAGCGAGGAGCCGTCATGGACAGAAACCGTCGTTCATCAGGTAGATGGCGCCACGGTGCTGTATCATCCCGTGGCTTGCAGCGGAATTGTGCATCTGGCGCTCTCCTTTGCCATGACCGATTATTCCCTGGAAGAATTGACGCTGCTTTCTCATGCCGGCAGCCTGTTCGGAAAGCTCGCAACTACGAATTATTCTGCACTGGAATTGCAGCAGGCATTGAAAAATCATCTTGGCAGACTGTCTGTATCGGTTGATGTGACCGCGAAAAAGGATGTCTGTGATGCCTGTACGCCGATGCTGACGGTTCGGTGCAGTGTCTTAGAAGATAAATTGCAGGATGCGTTTGATCTGATTTGCGAGGTTCTGCAAAATACCGATTTCATGCAAAAAGAGAAAATCCGCGAAATTTTGCTGCAAACCAATGAGCGTCTCAGACAAATGGGAATCATGGCAGGCCATGTGATCGGCTTGACGAGTGTAATGTCGCAATATTCCGCGCGCGATGCGGTTTCGAGTGCGATATCCGGCTATCCGCTGATTCGTCGGACAGCAAGACTCGTGAAGGAATTTGACGAAGCCGGCGCAGAATTGATCGGCTTGATGAAAAAGCTGCAGGCAGAGACAATCTGCCGCTCGCGGCTCGTATATGCAAGTATATCTGCGGCAAAGGAGCATGATATTTCCGCGCTGCTGAAGCGTTTTCCGGAGGGCAATGCCGTACCGCCGACCGCAGCCTACAAGACAACACTTCCGATGCGGATGGGCTATCAGATTCCGGCGCAGATCGGCTTTGCGGTTCAGGGCTGGCGGCTGTCGCGCGAGCAATATGGCTTCCACGCAGGCTGGCGTGTTGCGGCAAAGCTGATTTCCCTGAGCTATCTGTGGAATGTTGTGCGTGTGCAGGGCGGCGCTTACGGCACAGGCATCAGCCTGAAAAAGGACAACATGATGTTCACCTACTCCTACCGTGACCCATCGCCGGCACGCTCTCTGGCAATCAACAGCGGAATTTCCGATTTTATCCGGCAGTTCTGCGAAAGCGATGAACCGCTTGATAAATATATCATCTCAACGCTTTCGGATGAAGATCCTCTGCGTGCGCCGAGAGAACTGGGCGTGGTCGCCGATGCGTTTTGGCTGACCGGCATGACAAAGGAGGAAGTCGTTGCCGATCGGAAGCAAATCCTCGCAATGACGCGGCAAACGCTGCTGGATTCCTGTGCGGTCTGGGATGCGTTTGCAAAGGACGGCGCAGTCTGCGTTTGTGCCGCAGAAAATCTGCTTGCGGATTGCGAAAATCTCGAAATTGCAGAAGCGTAATCCGATTGCGGAAAACCATTGTCCAGTAACAAAATATGGCATTCATCTCCCCTTGCTGTGCGGCAGGGGGAGATGCTGTTTTTCTTGCAGAATCGACATATGAAAATCCCCCTGAACGCAGCCTTGAACCGTAAACGCATTCAAGAATCTGTTTTTCAGGGGGATGATTTGATAGAATCATATGTGCGATGATTCCGCACAGATTCGGCAAATTTCGCATACCATAGAGCATCCGGAATTCCGGAAATCAGCATGACAAAAGGAGTGAGGTCAATGAAAGATACACAGAAACGGCTGCTGTTTGCAGGCGGTGATCTGCGGCAGATTACGGCGGCGGCAGAGCTTCGTACATTCTGTCAGGTGACAGTCACGGGCTTTGACCGTTTTGGTGTGCTGCCGGAGCAGCTGACTGCTTCGGAGCATATAGAGGATATGCCGCAAATGCTGGATGCGCTGGTGCTGCCGATGCCGGTTACGCAGGATGATGGCTTTCTGTTTACCCCATTCGGGAGCAATGCGCTTCGGCTGTCGGCACTGCTGCCGCTGGTCAAACCGAACGGCATTGTACTGGGCGGTCGGATTTCACCGCAGATAAGGAGTCAGATTGAGTCGGCAGGTCTGCGCGCTGCGGATTATGCAAAAGAAGAAACCTTTGCCCTGCGCAATGCTGTCCCGACAGCAGAGGGTGCCATTCAGATCGCAATGCAGGAATTGCCGGTTGTACTGCACAAACTGCCCTGTCTGATCCTCGGTGCCGGCAGAGTGAGCAATGCGCTGCAAAGCCGTCTGCGTGCGCTGGGCGCGGAGGTCACCGTTGCAGCAAGGCGGTGTACCGACCTTGCGCGGTGCAATGGCGCAGTGCGGAAACCATAAAAGAACAAAACCGCTTCAACATAAATTACTCTTTCCGGATGATCCGAAACTCACACAGTTTTTCCCGACATGATTTCTCGGATCAAGTTTTCGGCTTCCTCAGAAGACATACTCTCTCCAAACTTCGTTGACATCAGCTTGTAGAGATACGAATCTGACGGGAAGCTGCCATGTTATTTAATTTAGGCAATACCGCACAGAGTTAGTGGTGCAAATACGCAGTCAGTTTTTTCGTCAGAATTTCTGTGCAAGATGGCGGAAAATATGCAAGTAGATGTGCCGCCAAGCCGTAAGGCGGACTTTGCGCGGTGTTGCCTTAATAAATCTGTAGGCAAAATGAGTCTTGTATTTCACGCATACAACTCCGCTTGCGCTATTCGTTCCTGTTACGCAATCGAGCCGGACTCATAGCGAACGCCGAGTGCTTTCAGCTCTGCGCGAAGCGGCGCGAGCTTGTTCATCGGGAAACGGCTTGCGACCGCGTTTTGGAGAATGGTAACCGATACGCCGGTTTGGACTGCGCCCTTGGCGGTTGCCGCAACGCTGCCGGCTTCATCAATACCGCAGATTGTGATATCGGTATAACCCTGTGCGTTCATGAATTCTGCAAATGTCGTATTCAGATACGCGTCTGCGACATTTTTATCGAAGCACAATTCGGATACAATCTGCAAATCATTCACAAATTCCGCACCCTCGGTTTCATCAATACAGAATCCGAAGATGATGCGGTTCGAGGGCGTATCCGGAAAAATCTGTCGGAGATAGATGACATCGCCGCCGGATTCTTTTGTTCGGGTGATCGCCGCATTGACTGCCGAAAGCAGCTTCTCGGTATCATACGGGAATTTCGGCTTGCGCTTTTCCCAGAGATAATCATTTTGCAGCTCGATGACGAGCAGAGCATTGTTTGCCATTACAGATTCCTCCGTTCATACTACAATAAAAAATCAAAGCCGCCCCGATTTCTCGAAGCGGCTGAGAGCTGTTTACTGGAGTCGAACCAGCGACCTCATCCTTACCAAGGATGTGCTCTACCAACTGAGCTAAAACAGCATATTCAAGGCGGTCGCTCTCTTGACCGCCTTTATATTATACTACTTTGCCGATAAAAAGTCAAGTGAAATTCGAAAAAATAATAAAAATGTCACTTTGCATAAAAATGTCAAAAATCAGATGTTGAAAATCGTTGTCCAATAGAAATTCCGCAGAATATATCGCGGCGCTCTTGCAATCCCTGTCGCTTTATGGTAAAATGTAAAGGAACTGCGTGTATCGTGGTGAAAAATTAGACATATTTGCATATAGAGCGTGGGAAATGAGAAGAAGAACAACAAAAGGAGGCGTTCCAAATATGTTTGCCGGACTAAAACGCATTCTGTGTGCGGGCGTTGCAGCGATTATGAGCGCTGTCGCACTGTCCGTGCCGTCTGCGGTATTTGCAGAGGAGCTGGAATTGATAGACCACAATGCCGACGGCGTTGTGGATGTATTCGATTATGTCATCAGCAAACGGATTGCCGTGGCTGAAAATTCGCCGGCATCCTTGTCAATGAACGATGCGGAGGGAACGGCAGGCTCTGTCGTTTCGATTGCGGTTTCCATCGCACAGAACACCGGTTTTTCCACTTCTAAGTTTATCATCGGATATGACGCGCCCTTGCAGCCTATGATTCCGGAGGACGAGGAATCCTGCGTCATCCAAGGGCAATCGGCATTTCCGGATATGGATATCACAACATTTGTGACGAAAAAGCTGAACAGAGTTTCTTGTTACACCAAAATGAACGAGGTTTCGGAAGAAGATGGCATACTCTTTGAAGTCGTATTTCAGATTCCGGAGGACGCAGAAGCCGGCACGGTCTATTCACTTTGGTATCAGGATGTGACAGTAGCAAATAGCGATGCACAGCTTCCGCTTCTCACAAAGCGCGGAACAATCACCGTTGTACCGCAGGAGGCCACCGCGCCGCCCGTCACAACCACGACGACCGCGCAGACGACCACGACATCTGCCACCACATATACGGAAACCGTCACGGAGACGGCTCCCACAACCACTGCGCCCGAACAGACGGAGCAGAGTGAAACCTCGGAGAATACAACCACACTCACGACCTTTGAAACAACCACGGAAACGACAACAACAACCGTCCGCACAGCAAGACCCTATCTGCATGACGGCATTGATGTTTCCCAGTATCAGGGCGATATTGATTTTGAAAAGGTGCGCGACGAATCCAAGAATAAATTTGTGATGATGCGTGCCGGATTCGGAAGATTTGCTTCACAGGAGGATTTGAAATTCCAGACAAATTATGCGCGTGCAACGGCGGCAGGACTTCCGGTCGGTGCTTATTGGTATTCCTACGCGCCTACGCCGGAGCTTGCCAAGGTCGAAGCCCATGCCTGCGCACAGGTGCTGGGTGACCGCAAATTCGAATATCCGATCGCATTCGATATCGAAGAACCGAGCGTGCTTGCCAAGAAGCCGGAGGAAATTGGCGCTATTATTGAAGCGTTCTGCTCGGAGATGGAAAGCATGGGCTATTATGTCATCGTCTATTGCTCCTCGTATTATCTGAACAACCGGATCCCCAAGGAGATAACATCGCGATACGGCGTCTGGGTGGCGAATTATAATGTGCCGTATCCTGCCTACACCGGCGATTACGGAATGTGGCAGTACGGTCTTGGAACCTGCCCCGGCATTGAGGGCGACGTCGATGTGAACTACTGCTACAAGGATTACGAGAAAATCATCAAGGAATGTCACCGCAACGGATTTTGAGTGCGGTCGTTCCGATTGGCAGCATAATCATTCAGTATAACATGGAAAGACACTTCCGAGCTTTGGAGCGGAAGTGTCTTTTTCAATATTCACAACGCAGAGACTGCCACAAGAACGGTATCGGGATAATAATGCTGTAGGATTTCAGCGAAGCTGCTGCCTGATTTTGCCATTGCATTCGCACCGTATTGACTCATGCCGACAGCGTGACCATAGCCGCGCGTTGTAAATAAGAACTGTTCACCGTCATACTGCACCGAAAAACAGGCAGAACGCAGTCCGAGTATCTCACGCAAAAGCTGCCCGCTCCACGAAATGCCGCCACATTGTATCTGCAAAACCGTTCCAGCAGCAGAGCATTCCGGCGCAGAGAACCATGCCGCGCAGTCATCCGGAAATACGCAGTCCGGATTTTGCGCAGAGAGTGCTTTTTGCAATGTTTCCGGCGAAATACCGACAGTCTCCTCGTAATCGGGGGCGCTGCGGTCTGCATCCGACGAAACGGATTTCAAATACGGAAGCGCATTGCCCCAGACTGCTTCGGCAGATTCGGTTTTGCCGGATGAAATTGCGTGAAATGCCGCCGCGATCGGTTCCCCATCATATTGAAGCAGCAAATCGCCCACTGCGTCAACTGCCGCCGCAATTTTCGCATAGCTTTCGTCATATGCACTGCCGTAGCATTCGCGCATAGCTTCCGCGGTAAAAAATGCCTGATATTGGCTGCTGTCGTCCGAGAAATCCGCCTGCCGAAGCGCAGGGTCTGGCTCAGCAGCGTTTTGCTTTTTGATGCGCTCGGCATAGGTGTGACAGGCGATAACCTGTGCCTTGAGTGCTTCCGGTTCATAGGACGCCGGCATCTCCGCTGCAACTGCGCCAATCAGGTAATCCCGAACCGCCACCGCACGCACCTCGCCGGTGGCGCAGCAGAGAACCCGATATGAGCCGGCGCACACAGCATCAGCGGTACTGCTCATGGGCAGCGTATCAGCCGGTATGCGCTTGGGATAACGTGCGATAATGCCTGCCGGCAGGAACAGCATACACGCCGCGCTGATCGTAAAAAATCGAAATCTTGCAAACAAAAAATCACCTCATGATAATTTGGCAGAATCATCGCCTGATGCTTGACAACAGGGATAAAAAACAGTATAATAAAGATGTATGTAATATTATAAAATCGTGTATTTGTATGCTAGGAAGGTGCTTTATGAGTCATAAGGATTCTATTGTAAAATTATGTGAGGGATTGCGTGAATATTCCGCATTCGATCCTGCATTCTATCAGAAATATCAGGTCAACCGCGGATTGCGGCGCTCCGACGGTACGGGTGTTGTTGCCGGCATTACAAAAATCTGCAATGTCCACGGCTATATGCTCAATGAGGGCGAGCTTGAAGCGATTCCGGGCGAGCTGATTTATCGCGGCTATCAGATTACGGATCTCGTTCGCGCAGTAGAAGCAGAAAATCGGTTTGGCTATGAGGAAACGGCGTATCTGCTGCTGTTTGGACATCTTCCGAACGCAGAACAGCTCACCGAATTCCAGAAGCTGGTTTCCGAATACCGTGAACTGCCGGATGGATTTATCATTGATATGATTGCCAAAGCGCCATCCAATAATATCATGAACAAAATGGCGCGCTCGGTGCTTGCACTCTATTCCTATGACGATGACTGCGAGGTACAGACGCTTGCGAACGAAGTGCGGATTGCCGTTTCCATGATTGCGCATCTGCCGGTGATTATGTCGGCTGCATATCAGGTCAAGCGGCAGCATTTTGACGGCGAAAGCCTCGTGATGCACCCGCTGCGTCCGGAGGAATCCAATGCGGAGACAATCCTTTCGCTGCTGCGTCTCGACCGGAGCTATACGCCCGAAGAAGCGCATATGCTTGATATTTGCATGATGCTGCACGCAGAGCACGGCGGCGGCAACAACTCTGCCTTTGCCTGCCGTGTGCTGACATCGTCCGGTACAGACCCGTATTCTGCCTATGCGGCGGCAATCGGTGCACTAAAGGGCTTCCGTCACGGCGGCGCAAATATCAAGGTCATCCAGCAGCTTGAAACATTCAAGAAGCATATCAAAAATCCGGATAACGAGGGCGAGGTTGCAGACTATATCCGCAGCGTTTTGCGACGGGAAGCAGGCGACGGCACTGGTCTGGTTTACGGTATGGGCCATGCGGTGTATACGCTGTCCGACCCGCGCGCCGTTCTGCTGAAGGAGCGCGGCTTTGCGCTCGCAAAGGGCAAGGAAATCGAAGAAGATTTCCGTCTGCTTGAAACGATTGAGCGCCTGACGCCGGAGCTTGTTGCAGAAAAATCCGCACGTGCGGCATCAAAGAGCGTCTGCGCGAATGTTGATTTGTATTCCGGTCTGGTCTATCAGATGCTCGGCATCCCAAGTGAGCTGCTGACCCCGATGTTCGCAGTATCGCGTATTGCAGGATGGGCTGCGCATCGTATCGAGGAAGTGCTGACCGGCGGCAGAATTATACGTCCGGCATATAAGTCCGTGACAAAAGCGGTGCCGTATGTGCCGCTGCATGACCGGAAATGATCGGTCGGTTGATTGCCGGCTGTACGGCGCTGGGGCTGCTGACAGTTCAGATTCCTGGCTGCGTTCTGACGGCGAATGTGGAATCTATGCTGAGTCCGCCGCGTCTGACGGTGGAACAGGAGCAGATCTACCAAGCGCTGCAAATTGCCTATGGCTCGCAGATCAGTCTGAAATATCCGAAATCCGGCGATCGGCTTTCTGCGTTTATTTTTGAAGACCTCGATGGCGACAGCTTCGATGAGGCGGTTGTCTTTTATGAAATGAGCGGCAGTACCGAGGAGGAAAATCCGCTTCGAATCTGTCTGCTTGACCAGAAAGACGGCGTCTGGGACGCGGTATCCAATGCCGCTGCTGCCGGTGCGGAGATTGACCGCGTGGACATCGAACGGCTCGGCAGCAATTCGCGCATGAATCTGATTATCAGCTATAGCATGGTCGATGGTGCAGAGCACGCCGTGCAGGTGTTCCATTATGAAGATCAGCTTATCGAGAACCGGCGAATGACCTATTCTGCGATGGTGCTGCGCGATCTGGATATGGACGGAACAACCGAGCTGTTTGTCGCTTCGGCTGCGAAAGCCTCAATGCCTGCTACAGCCGATGTATACGCGCTGGATGAGAATGGGGTCTATTACCACTTCTCGCGCGAATTGCCCGCCACCATGACCGATGTTTCCAGAATCGTTTACGGTGAGCTGCCGACCGGCAAGGGAACGGATACGATTCCGGCGATTTATCTGGACGGCGGCACCGGTGCAACAACGGTTCAGACGGTGGTTCTGACGTATCGTGAGCACCAGCTTTCCCTGCTGTATGCGGATCATGCGGAGCGTTTCCCGAAAACAGAGCGCGCAGGTGGCTATCAGACGATGGATATTGACAATGACGGGGAAGCCGAGATTCCGGTCAACATGGCGTTTTACGGCTATTCCAATGCGCTTGATTCGTCGCCGCTTGTGATGACGAACTGGTATGTCTGCCGGAACGGGCTTTTAATGCGTGAATATTCTTCTTATTATTCCTCGCAGGACAGCTTTGTGTTTTTGATGCCGAAACGGTGGGAACGCTGCGTGACGGCAGTGCAGGAAAACGAGGAGATTGTATTCTACACATTCGAAACCGATCCCTTGCAGGAAAATGCCGAACCGATTCTGTTGAAATCCCTGCTCCGGCTGACCGTTGTTTCCGACCCCATTGAGGCGGACGCATTGCAGTCGGATGGTTATTTGCTTTTGCGGCAGCAGAACAGCCGCTATTATCTGGGAAAAATCGAGCAGGATACTCCCCGTTTGCTGCGGCTGACGCCGAGTGAGCTGCTTGTTTCCATGCGTTTTTTACAATCATATCATTGACAAAATAGGAAAAACAGCCCTGTGCCGGATGAAAAACGGCTGCGGAAAGGAGCAAAATTATGAAGCGTTTACTGGTATGTGAAGATGAAGATACAATCCGCGAATTTGTTGTCATAAACTTAAAGCGCGCCGGCTATGATGTCGTAGATGTCAGCAGCGGCGAGGCGGCGCTGAGAGTGTTTGAGCAGGAGAACGGGAATTTCGATATTGCCCTGCTCGATATTATGATGCCTGGCATTGACGGAATCACGGTTCTCAAGCGTCTGCGTGAAAAATCCAAGACGCTCGGTATCATCATGCTCTCTGCAAAGGCGCAGGAGATGGATAAGGTCAATGCGCTGATGAACGAAGCAGACGATTATATCACAAAGCCGTTTGCACCCTCTGAGCTGACGGTGCGTGTGGATGCGCTTTACCGCAGAGTCATTATGAACTCGATGAACGCAGAGGGCATCAAGATGCTCGAATCCGGCCCGTTTGTCATCAATCTGGACGGACGCACCGTGACAAAGAACGGTACGCCGATTGAGCTGACGGATGTGGAATACAAAATCCTGACGTATTTCCTGAAAAATAAAAATACTGCGCTGGATCGTGCAAGCATCCTGTCGAATGTCTGGAGCGACAGCTATTATGGCGATAACAAGATCGTTGACGTCAATATTCGCCGGCTGCGCATGAAAATCGAGGATGACCCCTCGGAGCCGCGCTATATCATGACCATTTGGGGCTATGGCTACAAATGGGAGGAGAAGCCCGAAAACCACAGATAAAAAGGCAGGCGCCGAATGAGGAAAAAAAGCATTACGCGCCGGTGGATCACCAATAACCTTGCAGTCATTATCCTGATTCTGCTGGTGATTGAGCTGGCGCTGATCTATGCGGTGCAGAATTACTTCTATAACTCTGCGCGGCAATATCTGGTTTCGAAAATCAATGCCGTCAACGGTGTTCTGACGCGTTATGCAGCCGATTCCGGTACGAATCTGAACGCCGAAATCCGCAGCACGCTGGAGAGCTTTTCCGATAAGGATAAAATGGAGCTGATGGCGATTGACTATGACGGCATGATTGTTCTGACATCCTCCGGATTTTCGCCGGACTACGCCATTCAGATGCCGGATTACGATAACGCGATGACGAAAAGCGGCTCCTACGGCTACAGCACAAGCCGCACCGAAAACGGCGAGCGTATCATGGCGGTCAGCTTCCCGATCACTGATATCAGTGAGGAATACAGCGCAATCAGAGTCGTGACCTCGCTGGAAACGATCGACAATACGATTGCAACCTTTGTGCTTGGTGCAACGGTTGTCGCGATTGCGGTGCTTCTGCTGCTGGGACTGTCCGACTTGTATTTTGTAGGCTCGATTCTGCGACCGATTCGCGAAATCAACAGCAACACAGAAAAATTTGCACACGGCGATTTCTCCGCGCGTATCAATCAAGAGAGTGAGGACGAAATCGGTGAGCTTTGCGCCGGAATCAACCATATGGCTGACGAGCTTTCTACCGCAGAAGCGATGAAAAATGAGTTCATCAGCTCGGTTTCGCATGAGCTTCGCACACCGCTGACCGCGATCAAGGGCTGGGCAGAGACGCTCAATGATATGGCTGCCGATGAAAACGTCAAAGCCGATCCGGAGATGATGCAAAAGGGTCTGCATATTATTGTCGGAGAAACGGAGCGTCTTTCCGAAATGGTTGAGGAGCTGCTCGACTTTTCCCGTATGCAAAGCGGCAGATTCTCCTTGCAGATGGCGACCATGGACATTCTGGCAGAGCTTGGCGACGCTGTTCTGATTTATATGGAGCGTGCCAAAAAAGAACGGATTCGCGTGATTTACGAAGAACCGGAGATGCTGCCCTTTGTCTATGGCGATAAGAACCGTATTCGGCAGGTGTTTATCAATATCATTGACAATGCAATCAAGTATTCCGATGCGGATGGCTTGGTCGAGATTACCGCAGAGGAGGTCGAGGACGGCAGTGCTGTTCGGATTATCGTGCAGGACCACGGCTGCGGCATCAAGAAATCCGATCTGGGAAAGGTCAAGACCAAGTTTTATAAGCCCAATCATACGCGGCGCGGTTCGGGCATCGGACTTGCGGTTGCGGATGAAATCGTATCTATGCACAATGGCTCCTTGGAAATCGACAGCGAGGAGGGCGTCGGCACAACCGTCGTCATCACGCTGCCGGCAAAGGATTCTAAATGACCTGCTGTGATTTCCGAATCGCAGCAAATATAAGGCAACACCGCGCAAAGTCCGCCTTACGGCTTGGCGGCACATCTACTTGTACTTGCATATTTTCCGCTATTTTGCCCAGAAATTCCTTGCTGGGCGTCAGCCCAGCGGCGTCATTTCTATACAATCTGACTGCGTATCTGCACCACCAACTCTGTGCGGTATTGCCTTAAATAGCTTCAGAAAGGACTGATTTTTTTGTCTGAACATGAACATATGACTGCGGAACAGACCGATTCCGCTGCCGCAGAACAATCTGCTGCAAAAACGGCGTATGCACATAAATCGAAGATCGGTGGTCAAGCGCTGATTGAAGGCATCATGATGAAGGGTGCATTCCGGTGCGCCATGGCGTGCAGACTGCCAAGCGGCGAAATCGACCTCGAAACATGGGATGTGCCAACATCATTCGAGACCGACCCGAAAACCGGAAAGCAGCGTCTTGTCCGGAAATGGTACAATCGCGTTCCGCTGGTGCGCGGCTGCGTCAATTTTGTGACGTCGATGATAGACGGCTACCGCTGCATGATGAAAGCCGCCGAAAAACAGTTCGACGAGGAAGTGGACGACTTCTGCGGCTGGAAAAAGCATGAGAAGATTGACAAGCTTCCGGAAGAACAGGCGTTTGAGAAGTTTCAGGCGTGGTTTCCGGAATATCGCCGGAACAAAGACCTCGAAGCCTTAGAAAAGGATAAAAACTATCAGCCGAAAGGTGAGCCGGACGCAGGAACAATCCGTTCGCGCTGGGAGTATCTGAAAAAAGCATCCGAAAACTATGACTATGAGGAACCGACAAAGTTTGAGAAGTGGCTGGATGAAAAGCTCGGTGATAAGATTTTTAATATTATCATGTCGATTGCGATGGTGCTGGGCGTTGTGATTGCCTTTGGACTGTTCCTGTACCTGCCGCGTCTGGTGGTTTCGTTCATCAAGCCCCTGACCGACAGCCGCATCATCAAATCCTGTGCGGAGGGTCTTGTCAAGATTATTCTGTTTGTCCTGTATATGTGGCTGACGGGCAAATCAAAGGGCATCCGCAGAACCTATGAATATCACGGCGCAGAGCATAAGACGATCGCCTGCTTCGAGGCGGCGCTCCCTCTGACCGTTGAAAATGTCAAGAAGCAGTGCAGATTCCATCCGCGCTGCGGTACGAGCTTTATCTTCCTTGTATTATTGATCGGCATCTTTTTTGGCTGCTTCAACCCGTATCAGGCAGTTGCACCGCGTGTGATCTTCGGTGTTGCACTGCTGCCGGTCATTATGGGCGTAAGCTATGAACTGATCCGGCTTGCCGGCAGATATGATAATCCGCTGACGCGTATTCTTTCTGCACCCGGACTCTGGATGCAGCGCATTACCACCAAGGAGCCTGATGATGAACAGATTGAGTGCGCAATCGCGGCAATGAAGCCATGTATCCCCGAAAATCTGTCGGACGATATCTGGTAATTGCCGGCGACATGAAAATTTGTCTGGCTGGGAGACGATAACCGATGTTACAATTTGATCCCGCATTGCATCGGGAGCTGACCGCTTTGCTTGCCGATGGCGGAATTGAGGATGCGGAACTGGAAGCCAAATGGATTCTGGAGGACGCAGCCGATGAACAAGACGCAAGACGCATTGCCGCAAGACGGGCATCGCATGAGCCGCTGCAATATCTGCTCGGCAAATGGGAGTTCTATGGGCTGCCATTTTATGTCGGGACTGGTGTGCTGATTCCGCGGCCGGATACCGAAACGCTCGTAGACGCGATACTTTCCCGTGTTCCGAAACGCAGTGGTCAGCATATCCTTGATCTCTGTACCGGCAGCGGATGTATCGCGCTTGCGCTCGCTTCGCAGATGGCAGATACGCAGTTTACGGGCATTGATCTCAGCACAGAGGCGCTGCAATATGCAGCAAAAAACCTTGCATATCATTTGTTCGACGGGGTGCGCTTTGTCTGCGCAAATGTGCTGGATGAAGCGACCGCCGCACAGTATCATGACCTTGCTGCAATCGTTTGCAATCCACCCTATCTGACGGCAGAGGATATGGCAAATTTGCAGGAGGAAGTGACCTATGAACCGACTGCGGCGCTCGACGGCGGTGCGGACGGTCTGCATTTTTATCGGGAAATCACGCGCCTCTGGCGTGACGCGCTCGCAAAGGGCGGCTTGCTCGCCTATGAGGTCGGAGCGAATCAGGCAGAGGATGTTGCCGCAATCTTATCACAGAACGATTTCGGATGTATCGAGCGTATCTGTGACCTCGGCGGCATTGAACGTGTTGTACTCGGACGAAAGGAATCCTAAGTATGAAAAGAAAAGAACGCTCGGAGGCATATTTACAGGCACATAATGTCAAGATCAACCCGAATCTGCCTGTTCTTGCACCGGATATGAAAGTAAAACCGGCTGAGGAAATTCTGCGGCGTGCCGTGACAGCGTTTCTCGCATCCCAAATCGCCATTGATTTGGGCGCCGGAAACAATGTGCAGCAAAGTGCGGCATTTTTCACGGGACTGCTTCGCCGCTTCGGCTTGGAAAATGAACTCACGCCCGTAGAACGCAAGCTGTTTGCGCTTGCAAATCCAACCTATCATGCGGAATTAACGCCGCAGGACGGCGCACAGCTTTCGTGGCGTGTAGAGATGTGTATGCCGCTGTTCTGGGCTTGCGGTTTGCTGAAAGGCGAGCTACCCTATCCCGACCAGCCCTCTGCGATCGAGGGGCTTGTACGTGTCATCGGCGCTGCCGAAAATTTTGACGTCCTGATGATATTGGCGCAGATGCGTTCAGAAGATGAGATTCTCGATCTTGCGGATCGGATTTATCGGATGGACTGGGCTTGCGTGGACGCAATGGTACAGCGGACGGAAATCACAGGCAATCTCAATTATGATGTTGTTGTCGAGCAGCATAAGGGCTGTAACTGGATGATCGGTGCATTTGACGCCGAACATTGGGATACCGTAAAGCCGCATACCTGATAAGTTACATCTGATTTAGACTGCAAATCGGAACCGCGAACTATGCGGGGAAAGGATATCGCATATATGGCAAAGGCTGAACTGAAAAAGAAAAATATTATCGTTGAAAAAAAGGTCAGCGGCGAGGAGCGCGAAAAAGCACTCCGGGCTGCGATTGCACAAATCGAAAAGCAGTATGGCGCAGGCGCGATCATGCGCCTTGGTGACAACGGTGCGCAGAATTGTGAATCAATCTCGACCGGCTCGCTGACATTGGATATGGCGCTTGGCATCGGCGGCGTACCGCGCGGAAGAATTGTTGAGATTTACGGACCGGAAAGCTCCGGTAAAACGACCGTTGCCCTGCAAATCATTGCCGAGGGACAGAAAGCCGGCGGCGTTGCTGCGTTCATTGACGTTGAGCACGCATTGGATCCGGTTTATGCACAAGCACTCGGCGTGGATATTGACAATCTGCTTGTATCGCAGCCGGACAGCGGCGAGCAGACACTTGAAATCGCTGAGGCACTTGTACGCTCCGGCGCGATTGATGTTATCGTCATCGACTCGGTTGCGGCAATGACCACGCGCGCGGAAATCGAGGGCGAAATGGGCGACGCACACGTTGGTATGCTCGCAAGATTGATGTCGCAGGCAATGCGCAAGCTGACGCCGGCGATTTCCAAATCCAACTGTGTCGCAATCTTTATCAATCAGGTGCGTGAAAAAATCGGCGTTATGTATGGCAATCCCGAAGTGACAACCGGCGGCAGAGCGCTCAAATTCTATTCCTCTGTCCGAATGGAAGTACGCAAGGGCGAGGCAATCAAGAATGGCGCGGAGATCATCGGCAATCGCACAAGAGTCAAGATCGTGAAGAACAAGGTTGCACCGCCGTTCAAGGAGTGCGAATTTGACATGATGTACGGCAAGGGCATCTCCCGAACCGGTGAGATTCTCGACCTTGCAACAGACCTTGACATCATTCACAAGAGCGGTTCATGGTTCAGCTACGGCGACCGGAAGCTCGGTCAGGGCAGAGACACCGTGAAGGAGCTTCTGGAGAACGATACGATGTTTGCCAAGGAAGTCGAGCAGAAAATCCTCGAAATGAAAGAAAATATCGTTCTCGCCTCAAAGAAAAACAAGAAAGCAGCCAGCGTAACGGAGGCGAAAGCCAAGGCAGATCAGGCTGTCGAGTCAACCGGTACGGCATTGGCGGCAGCTGCAATCGTCTTGGACGATGATTTTGAGGAGTTTACACCGGAGGAATAATCCGAAATGCGCATTACCGAGATTGCAAAGGATAAGGGAAAGCTCTTTGTACTTACGTTTTCGGATGGCAGCAAGCTCTGGCTTCATGCAGACCTGCTGCTTGAGGCGGCACTGCATACCGGAGACGAATGCAGTCCGGAGCGGATTGCTGAGCTGAAGCAGCGTGCCGCAGAGCGTCGCGCCTATGAATATGGGCTGTATCTGCTTGAAAAGCGCGGTTATTCCTATCGGGAGCTGTATGATAAGCTCTCTGCCGCGCCGAATGCCGAGGAGGACGCCGTCCTGCTCGCACTCGAAAAGCTGACCCGCTACGGCTTTCTCAATGACGCACGGTATGCAGAGCAGCTTGCAAGGCACTATGTCGAAGTAAAAAAATATGGGCTTCGGCGCGCGGAATTTGAAATGCGGCATCGCGGTCTTTCACAGACGGATATTGACGATGCGCTTGCGGAATATGATGAGCCGGAGCGTATTTCCGAACAGCTTCTGGAGCTGCTGCATAAAAAATATGCGCGTGTGCTTTGCGATCCCGATGACCGGAAAGCGGTGGAGAAAGTCACTGCCGCACTCGTTCGGCGCGGATTTTCGTATCAGCAGATCCGATTTGCGATTGAGGATTATTTTGCCGGACTTCATGAAATGTGAAACATATTACAGGAGTAAAAGATGAACGTCAGCATGGTATCACTTGGCTGTGCCAAGAATCTTGTGGACTCTGAGCGAATGCTCTGGCTACTCAAAGAGGGCGGCTATACGCTTACGACGAATATTGCAGAGGCTGATATCGCGATTGTGAACACCTGCGGTTTTATTCAGGCTGCAAAAGAGGAAGCGATTGACACCATTCTGGAGCTTGGTTCGCTGAAAGCGTCCGGCTCATTGAAAAAAATCGTCATAACAGGCTGTCTTGCCGAGCGCTATCAGCAGGAAGTCGCAGAGCAATTTCCGGAAGCGGATGCCGTCATTGGAATTGGCGATCAGACGGAGATTGTCCGTGTGCTGGACGCGGTCGCAAAGGCCCAGCGCGTGACGCAGTTTGCACCGAAATGCAATATGCCGCTGACCGGAAAGCGCGTGATTTCAACGATGCCGTTTATGGCGTATTTGAAAATTGCGGAGGGCTGCTCGAATGGCTGTACCTATTGTGCAATTCCGGCGATTCGCGGCAAATATCGCTCTGTGCCGATGGAGGATGTCATAGCAGAAGCAAAACAGCTTGCGGCTGAAAACGTCAAGGAGCTGATTGTCGTTGCGCAGGATACCACAAGATACGGCGAGGATTTATATGGAAAATCAAGACTGCCGGAGCTGTTGACGGAATTGTGCAAAATCGACGGCTTCCGTTGGATTCGCGTACTGTACTGCTATCCGGAGCGCATCTCCGATGAACTGATCGACGTCATTGCGAGAGAGCCGAAAATCGTGAAGTATCTGGATATTCCGGTACAGCACAGCAGCGACGCGGTTTTGAAAGCAATGCGCCGCAAATGTGATTCCGAAAGTCTGCGGGCGTTGTTTACAAAGCTGCGCGAACGAATCCCCAATGTGACACTGCGGACAACATTGCTTGTCGGCTTCCCCGGAGAAACGGACGCGCAGTTTACAGAGCTATCCGAATTTGTTCAGGAGATTCGCTTTGACCGGCTCGGCTGCTTTGCCTACTCCGAGGAGGAGGGCACGGTTGCGGCACGGATGGAGAATCAGATAGATATAGAGCTTCGGCAGCATCGCGCAGAACTGCTCATGGAATTGCAGATGCAGATTGCGGCAGAGCTGAACGCGGCGCGTGTCGGAACAGAGACAGAAGCGGTGATTGAGGGCTATGACTATGAGGCGGCATCGTGGATTGCACGAACGGTTGCCGACGCGCCGGATATTGACGGCAGACTTTATATTGCCGGCAAACCGACAGATGGCTATCAGATCGGAGAATTTGTCACGGTATATGTGGCAGCGACGGTCGATGATTATGATTTGATTGGAGAGGTGACCTTGCGTTGAATACGCCGAATAAACTGACTCTGCTGCGTGTAATGCTGGTGCCGGCATTTGTATTGCTGTTTTATTTACAGTTCCCTGCGCATTATCTGCTTGCGACGCTCGTATTTGTCGCTGCGGCGATTACGGATGCCGTTGACGGACATCTGGCACGAAAGAATAATCAGATCACAGATTTTGGAAAATTTCTGGATCCGCTTGCCGACAAGGTTCTGGTCGTGGCGGCGCTGTCGTGTTTTTTGCAGCAGCAAAAGGTCAATATTGTTGTATTTTTGCTGATTGTTTCGCGTGAATTTATGGTTTCGGCATTGCGGCTGGTCGTTGCGAACAAGGGAACGGTCGTGCCTGCGAGCTTTGCCGGCAAGCTGAAAACGGCGTTTACAATGGTTGCATTGATTGCGGCAATGGTTTACTGGTCGTTCCGGCTGGATTTCAACGCTTTCGGACTTGCAGTACCGGATGCTGTACTGAACGGCATAGAGATTTTATTGTCGGTGCTGTTCTGGATTGCCGCCGCATTAACGGTGTGGTCCGGCTGGGAGTATCTCAAGGCATATTGGAAGGATATTAACCCTGCAAAGTAAGCGAAAAAATAAGATAAAAGGCACTTTTGATATGGATATCATAAGTGCCTTTTTATTTGGGATATCATAGCTGAAATGATACCTTGAGATTTATAGTGAGGAACATATCTGGCGATTCGGAAAAAAGGGCGGAGAACAATTATTGTCGGGGAAACGGAATACATCTGGTATGTGGAGCCGGATGACGATAGTCCGTATCATATTCTGCATATTGCGTCTCCGGACAAGCAGTTGATTTTGGCTTGTCCGATAGATTCAGAGCAGCCGTACCTCATCAGCAAGGGCAAGATATTCCAAAATCAACCTGCAAACGGAGTCTGGAACAGATATGTATTGCCATTTGAGATTCCTGAGATAATTACGCCGTCATTTGTCGCAGCTACGATCACTTGGGCTACACAAGAAAATCGTGCGGAACGGATTACATAGAATGGTGACAGCATTCCTCTTTCAGCGCGTACATGATATGCACCCCAAAGGCAAGCTGCTTTTGGCGGTGCATATTTTTATGGCAATACCGCACAGAATTGGTGGTGCAGATACGCAGTCAGATTTTTCGTCAGATTGGATAGAAATGACGCCCAGCAAGGAATTTCTGTGCAAAATAGCGGAAAATATGCAAGTACAAGTAGATGTGCCGCCAAGCCGTAAGGCGGACTTTGCGCGGTGTTGCCTTATAAAAAGACAAAGAAAAACCGCAGAAATCCGATATGGATTCTGCGGCAAAAGAAAGAGAGGGTATCATTATGGCATGATTATGCAATTTCTTCTAAACGGACATTTTGGATATAAACGGTCGCAGTCGAGCCGCGATGACCGAGATTGAATTCAAGTCTGCCGAACGGGTCGTCCTTGTACGTCATATCGAATTCGTAGACGAACGACGTTTTTTCGGTCGGAACGGTCAGCGTGGTATCCGGCAAGTAGCGAACCCAGCCTGCATTCGGCGCAGAAACACAGACGATCATATCGCGTTCTTCATCTGCCCAAGCATCAAATGTGACGCGGTATTTTTTGCCCTTGCGCATGGGCATATCAGGCTGTACGAGCTGCACGGAGTAATCGACAGAGCCTTCGTTCTCGGAACGAATAATCATCGTATTATCGCTGATTTCCGCAGAGCCCTCGCCGCCCTCAAACAGCAGGAATTTCCAGTTGACATCATCGGTGAGGTCTTCCGCTTCGGCAAAATCACCGTTATAGATAAAGTTGCCGTCGTCGAGTGCTTCACGATATTGTGCCACGGGCTTGCTGACATTGGTATCGTACTCCGGCTTCTGGTACACGCGCACATAGTCGATTTCAAATTCAGCCTTGTCAAAGTCGGTGGTTTCATCGGGGTTGCCCGGCCATGTGCCGCCGACCGCAAGGTTCATCTGCACAAAGAACGGCTGATTGAACGGTGCCGGATAGGGCTTGTCCTCCTCACCCTCAACGGCGGTGAACCAGTCATTGACGGTCAGATAGCATTCGCCGTCAATATACCAGCGGAATTCGCCCGGCTCCCATTCAACGCTGTATTCATGGAAATCGCTGGAGAAGCTGCCGTTTTCGAGCACTACAGTCCCCTGCTGCTCGGCGTGCGGTTCACCATAGTGAATGGTGCCGTAGGCGGTGTTCGTTGCACTGCCCAGCACTTCCATGATATCAATTTCGCCGCATTTCGGCCACTGACCGTAGAAAGATTCGTCCTGCGGCATCATCCAGATAGCCGGCCAAAGACCTTTTCCCTCCGGCGCCTTTGCACGTGCAACGACCTTGCCGTAGGTGAAATCTGCCTTATTCTGGGAATTGACCTTTCCGGAGGTATAGTAGTCCTTACCGTCCTTTTCGGTTTTGATGCCCTTGAGAACCAAGCAGCCATCGCGCAAAAAGATGTTATCATCCGAGGCGGTATATTCCTGCAATTCCTCATTCGTCCAGCCCGGCTCACGAAGCTCACGATTCCAGATGCTTTCATCGAGCGCATCACCGTCAAATTCGTCATGCCAGAGCAGATCGTAACCGTCGATTTCAGGCACATCTGCTTTGGGTGCTTCGGTTGCCGGCGCTTCGGTTTGCTCCGCTTCGGTTGTCTGCGACTCCGCAGCGCTTGATTCGGTTTCCGCAATGCTGTCCGGCTGGGAAGCAGGTTCGCCACAGGCAGTCAGCAGACTCATTGCAGCAAATACAGCAATGATACGTGTTTTTTTCATGATAATTCCTCCCATTGTCCGCATGAAGGGGAACGGACAAATTCTGGTTTTATTATATCCGAATTTTCATGCGGAAACTATCAGCATTTAGAGATTGATAGCAGAATCTTATTCTTTTTTATCGAATTTCGCGCAATCATAAATGAAAAGACGCGTTTTTTCATCTGCTGAATCAGAAAAATATGGAATATTCAGAACACAACATTTATGAAAAGTGTAATTATCTTGCCTTGGTAGAGCAAATTTCGAAAAATATTGCGCAATTTTTGACTAGCATAAATTTTCTTTTATGTTATAATAATCTTGTGGATTGTAGTATTGAGATGCAATTATTTTGCGATTGAAATAATACAATAAAACAATAGTAAAAACAACTACATCTTAGTATTACATGATGCAACATTACACAATTTATTTTACAAAAGGAGTTACAATCATGAGCAAGAAAATCACAGCAAAGATTGGCGCAGTTCTGATGACTGCCGCAATCGCAATGGGTGCAGCAGCAATGCCGGCATCCGCAACGTACAACAAATCCACTACCTCACAAGCTGACGCATTCACCACATCCTACCAGACCTACTGGAAAGCAAAGGAAAAGCAGAAGTTCCCGCACGGCAAGTATTGGAACAGCAGCAACCCTGATTCTTATACCAGCACCCCTTGCAGAGATCACAGCAACTATAGCACTTGTGGAACGGTTCCTCTCCGTTATACGGTCAGCGCCGGCTACACTGCACTGCCATCCAGCGAATCCTATACCGATGTCTATCAGTGCTATGCCTTTGCAAGAAAGCTCGCTATTGATTTCTACGGTGGATGCCAGGTCTGGACACGTCACCGCACCGATAAAAATTTTAAGGTTCGCGTTGGTGACCAGATTCGTATCCGCTATACATACTCTAACGGCACCAGCAGCTACCACAGCGTCTTTGTCACAGATGTAACCGGCAATTCGATCAAGTTTGCAGAGTGCAACGCAGGCAGCCCCTGCCAGATTCGCTGGGATCGTTCTGCATCCATTCATAACGGCGGCTTCATTGACGGCGGCAACTACTACAGCATCCTCTGGGTTGACCGTCCGGCAATGGCAGGCGATGTCAACGGTGACGCCGTTGTAGACTGGTCCGATGCAAACGCACTCTATGCGATCTGCAACGGCACCTACAACTACGGCAGCGCAAATAGAAGCTATGTCAGAGAGGCAGCAGACCTCAACAATGACGGCAATGTCACATACACAGATTACCAGCTGCTCTGCCGCACAGCAAACAGCATCGGTTATCTGCCGACTCAGAAGTTCCTGACCGGCATTAAGTTCTAATCAGAACAAAAAAACGGTTCACGATAAAAGCAGCTCCCATGGAGAATCATTCTCTTTGGGAGCTTGTTTTGCGCTATAAACGGGAATTTTATTCAATAGGGTTATCACAATACCATTGTGGTTTTAAATCAGTGAAATCACTCAAGTATTTTGATAATTCTATGTATAGTAGTTCAAACGATTTTATCTCATCAGTGCAACTATACTCTGAGGTATCATTCTCATCAACATCAAAGTCTTTTTCTATATAATCAGCATCAATGGAGTAGACTTTCATGGTGAAGATTGCTCTATCATAGTCTCCGTTTTGGGGTAATTGTTTTGTCCAGCACTCAAAACCATTTCCATTTACCTTAAAGGATTTTACTGTAATGAATCTTCTTGTTCCATCAATAACAGGTTTTAATTCCTGTGCCAGAACGACACCTGTCAATAATTCATTTCTCTGTTTAATGCTAAGCTCCATATTCCTATCTACCCATACAACTCAAAGTTTTTCATCATCAAATTCCGATTGCTCACTCAGACTATAACGACAAAAAAATTTGCGCCGGACATCATTCCGACATCCGGCGCAAAAATTTGATTTTTTTGAAAGGCGCGAACCAGATTTGAACTGGTGATCACGGTGTTGCAGACCATTGCCTTACCACTTGGCTATCGCGCCATAAAAAAGAAGCGGATTACGGGGCTCGAACCCGCTACCTCCACCTTGGCAAGGTGGCGCTCTACCAGATGAGCTAAATCCGCATAAACGACCTGGATGGGACTCGAACCCACGACCTCCGCCGTGACAGGGCGGCGTTCTAACCAACTGAACTACCAGGCCAGAATGGAAACTACAGGGCTCGAACCTGTGACCCTCTGCTTGTAAGGCAGATGCTCTCCCAGCTGAGCTAAGCTTCCATTTCAAAGCGCCGTACTTAACAGCGCCTTATTATTATAACTCATAATGTGTGATTTGTCAAGAGGTTTTTTCAAATAAATATAAAAATTTTATATTTAACTTTTATTCTGTGATTTCCTGCACAGCAGATTCCTTTTTCTCTATCATTTCACGCAGTTCCTCGCGCGAAAAGACGTATTTTTCATTGCAGAAATGACAGCAAACCTCAATTTCCGGCATTTCGTCCGCCATTTCACGCAAAGACGGTATATCCAGCGAATAAATCACTTTGGCGGTACGCTCTCTGGAGCAGTCGCAGACATATTCCGGCTCGGATTCATCGAGCAGCTCTGCGGAGAGTCCTGCCATGAGCTTTTGCGCAATATCATCAAGACTCATGCCGCTTTGCATGAGGTCGGTCACACTGGTGACATCCTTGAGATTCGCCTCAAGCTGTGCAATGTCAGCCTCCGGCGCAAACGGCAGAAGCTGAATCAGATAACCACCGGCACAAGCAACCGTCAAATCCGGATTGACCAGAACGCCAAGTCCGCAAGCAGATGGCACCTGTTCGCTGACGGCAAAATACTGCGTGATATCCTCCGCAATTTCACCGGAAACGATCGCAGTCTGTCCGGAATACGGCTCTTTCAAGCCGACATCCTTGATGACAAAGAGCGTACCGTCCGTGCCGACCGCGCCCGCAACATCGAGCTTGCCTTTTGCGTTCAGCGGCAATTCTACGATCGGCTGATCGACATAGCTTTTGACATTGCCGAGATCATCCGCAACAGCAAGCAGGGTACCCGTCGGGCCGCCGCCGTTGAGCCGAACCGTGACAGTATCGCCGGCGTTTTTCAGCGTATAGCCAATAAGCGACGCCGCCATGGAAAGTCTGCCGAGTGCTGCGGTACAAACTGCGGCGGTTTTGTGGATGCGCCCCATTTCGCGGCACATCTCCGTGCCGTCCAGAACCAGACAGACGACCGCGCCGTCATCAGATAAATAACGCTTTAGCTTGCCTTTCATGTGCTTGTTTTCTCCTTTGCTCTGCGGTGTTGCATCTTACCTCCGTTTATGGTACAATAAAACGGAAAGGAAGTGCATAATATGGAACAGCTCATACGCCGCCGTTTGACCTTGCAGCAGGCAGAGCAGATTTATATACAATATATGAAACAGGATTTTGCGCCCGACGAGTTAAAGCCGTTTGAGATGATTCGGGCGGCTTTGGCACGCGGTGAATATGAATGCCTCGGATTTTATGACGGGGAGCGGTTCACCGGCTATGCCTATCTGGTGCGGCTTGGCAAAACGTACCTGCTCGACTATTTTGCGATACAGGCAGATTTGCGCGGCAGCGGCTACGGCAGCCGAATCCTGCAAATGCTGCGGACGGAATATGCCGATGCGGAATCCATTTTGATCGAATCGGAAAATCCGGATTATGCAGCAGACGAATCCGATCGTGCAGACCGTCAGCGGCGGCTGCGGTTTTATGACAAGGCAGGCTGCCTTTTTACCGGCGTGACCGTCCGCTTATTCGGTGTGGAATACAAAATACTGGAGCTGCCGGTTTGCGGCACACATTCCCCCGACGCGGTGCGTGAAGCCTATATGCGGCTCTACCGGAGCTTTCTGTCAGAGGAACGCTGCCGAAAATATGTTTTTCTGCGATAAGCCTCAGACGCTTCCGATTTGTCCGCCGGCGGCGCGTGCGATATACAATAGGCGCTGCGTGGTATCGGTCGGCGCATCATAGGTATCGCCATCCAGAACTGTAAGCAGCGTAAAGCCAGTTGCTTCGAGCATTTCACGCAGCAGCTCCGGCTGCCAGATGTGCTCTGTAAATTCTTCTGTTGAACGGATATAATGACAGCCCTCGGTCTGCTCAAAGAAATCGAGCCGAATCGTCACCGGATAATCCGGCGCGGTATCCTGCAAATGGTTCTGCCAGACGCACATGGCATCCGGCAGTTCGTAGACAAAGCATTCATTCGCAAGAATATTCCGATGCTTATATTCCGTGTTGACGTCAAACAAAAACAGCGCGCCGGCATTGGAAAACAAATTGACGCGCTCAAACACTCTGCGCAGATCATCCGCTTGGGGCAGATGGTTGAGACTGTCGAGCGCACAGACCGTCGCGCTGATACTGCCATAGAGGTCGAGTCTGCGCATATCCTGTTTCAGATATTGAATCGGCAGACCGCTATCGTATTTTTTGTCGAGCGCCTCGCTGAGCATCTCCTCAGAACCGTCCACGCCGATGACATCCCAGCCGAGCCGTGCAAATTCTTCGGAAAGCGAACCCGTACCGCAGGCAAGATCAAGCAGAATATTGTCCGGCAAATCGGACGTTTCCCATTTGCGGATGAGGTCATTGAGCCTTGTGGCACGTTCGGCATAGCAGACATTTTTTGTCAGCGCGTCATAATATTGCGCAAAAACGCCGTAAGCGGAGGTCATTCTGCTGCATCCTCGCCGTTCTGTTTCTTGAGACGGTCAAAGACGATCGCATAGCCGCCTGAGCTGACCATGCTGAGCGAACGGTTGACGCGGCTGATTGTCGCGGTGCTGGTGCCTGTTTTCTCAACGATTTCGGCATAGCGGCAGTTTTCGGAGAGTAGCTTTGCGATTTGATAGCGCTGTGCAATCGCGACAAGCTCCTGCGGCGTGCATAAATCCTGCATGAACATTGCGATTTCGTCTGCTGATTTCAGCACGGCAAACGCCTCATAAAGGTCCTTGATATGCGCTTCGTCCATTGGCTTGAACATAGGTCATGCCTCCTTGTTTGTATTGAAATAGAGATATTACGGTTTGAATTGTTTCTATTTTAACACATTAGTTCATAAAAGTAAAGAGCATTTTGAAATTTTCTCTCTTATGGCAAATTCTGCTTGTCGGATATTGTCCGGCTTGTCAAGAAAGCTGATTTGTTTTGTGGAAAACCGGAATCCTCATCGGGATTTCATGCACATTTATCAACATGAAAATTTGTAGTTTCTTCCAAAATATTTGCTTTTAGAGGAAAACTTTTCTTGTTATCACAAAACTATCACATAGTTGTACTATAGTATATAATGTACTATAATCGGGTTATGTCTCCGGCTGTACCGAGCATGGAGCGCCCGGAAGAAAGGGGTAATTTCTTATGCGCATCTCTCATACCTGCCGGAGAATCATCTCCGTCGCAGCCAGCGTTGCAATGACCGCCACGCTGCTCGTCCCGCTTGCTGCACCCGTTTCTGCAGCAACCGTAACCGTCGGCAAAACGCTGACAACCAAGGAGGGCTCCAACGCCTACCGCGCTGAAACCGCAGACCTTGCAACCTCCGGATTGAAGAGCATTTCAATTTATGTCACTGCGGAGGCAGAGGGCAAAACGGAAGTTGCACTTTCCTATGGCTTCGGCATCGGACTTGCAGAAGACCCGTGGTGGATCGAAATGGATCACGGCAAGTTCACACAGACGCCGAAGGACCCGGATGATACCGGCACATCCGTTACGATTCCTGCCAATGAATCTACACCGATCAAGATTGACGTTTCCGCTCTGGACGTTAAGTATGAAACCGGACAGTATGCCGGCGAATACGAGTTCCGCAACTACTACTGCGAGGGCACGCTGACGATCGACAAAATCGTGCCGAACGACAGCGGCAGCAGCTCCAGCGGCAGCAGCTCCGGCAGCTCCAGCAGCTCGACGGCAAGCGGCTACAAGCTGACCGATAACAAGGACGGTACTGCAACTCTGATCACCACGCTGACCGGCACTCTTGATGAACTCGATTTCCTGCTGACCGCAGGCTATGACGAGGAAACCTATGAGGACGACGGCGTTTCCACCTGGGAAGAGGGCGACCCGATCAACAGCCGCAAGATGACCTACAAAGAGTTCGGCTTGCCGACTCCGAGCGATACCATGAAGGTGACACCGCAGTCCTTCACCTTTGCTGTGGAATCCGACACCGCAATGGACACGCTGCTTTACGGCTGCGGTCTGAACGTTGAATACCAGTCTCCGGCTGATATCGAGTACTGGCTCAATGTTGAGGATGATCCCCAGACCAAAAAAGGCTACTGGTACAACGAGCACGGTGAAGATGAGGACGGCAATCCGACGATCGATCCGGATCTGGTTGATGTCGAGGTCGGCACCGGCACAAGACTGGAAGACTGCGGCGGATGGGCTGAGGTTACATGGGAAGTTCCGGATGATATCAAGGAATATGTGACCGCACAGCCGTCAGACGCGATTTCCTTCCAGTTCTGGTACGGCGATAACAAAGAGGACGGCTATACACAGCTCGAAACCGTTACGCTCCAGTCCGCAACCTGCACCTATACAGTCGAAACAACATTCCCGTACAGCGGCGAGGAAACCGTAAAGGTCAGCGAATCCCTCACACAGGGCGATGATGATTCGAATACCGCAAGCGTTAATCTGGAAGAATTCGGTCTTGCAGAGAACGATAAGATTCACGCTCTCGTATTCGATGTTACCTGCCCGTCCACCATCAAGAAGCTGGTCTTTGGCGTGACCATTTCCGATAAGGCTTCTTCGCAGCAGTACACCCAGTTCCAGTATTGCGTACTCAACGCAGGCAAGTCCACAAAGATTGCCATTCCGATTCCGAGCAATGTGGAACCCGATGTGCTGTACGGCAATGTCGGCTTCGGTTACTACTACGGCGCCGATGACAATGATAAGCTCGTGAAGTCCATTACGCTCAACAGCGTAGAGGCTATTTACGAGGAAGCACCCGAAGTAACGACAACCACCACTACAACAACCACCACTACAACGACCACCACAACGACAACAACCACCGCAAAGCCGGTTGAGGCAGATTGGGGCAATGCAAACTGTGCAGATACAGTTGACGTTGCAGACGCAGTTCTGGTTGCACGCTTTGCAGCAGAAGATTCAACTGCAAAAATCAGCACACAGGGCAAGATCAACGCAGACGTCACCCACGATGGCAACATTGATGGTGATGACACCGTTTTGATTCTGCGCTTTATCGCAAAGCTCGTTTCCTACGAGGACCTTGAGCCGTAATCACGGCATCAATCAGCCTACAGGCTGACGCATAAGCAAGATTGCAAAGACGCTTTTGATGAGAATATCAAGAGCGTCTTTGTTTTTTGAGCATCCGCACAAGCCCAATTTCACTTCCGTCAAGCAAAAATCGAGATTTATTTTACTTCTCCCATTGAAAAAACCGATTATATGTGGTATAATATAAAATGGAATATTTTTGAAACGATGAAAGGAGGCGCGCGGCTTGGCTGGAACGATTCTTCTCACAATCCTGTTTGTATTATGTATACTCCTGCTGCTGCCGGTTCGCGCCAAGGCATTCTTCGGAGACGGCAAGTGGTATTTTTCCGTTTATTACGCCTTTATTCGTGTATTTCATAAGGAGTCGGAGGAAAAGCCCGAACCGGAGGTTCCCAAAAAGCCGGAGGATCTGCCGGAGGGTGAAGCGCCGCCCGACCCGGAACCGCTACCGCAGCCAACAGAAAAACCAAAGTCAAAGCCGAAAGCAGCATCAGCCAATCAAACCGTTACAGATAAAACAGAACCGGCTGCGGAATCCACAGAACCGGTTGATCCGGAGCTGCTTGCAGACACTGTCGATACACCGAAGCTGAGATCGAAGCAGCGAAAAAAATCTGCAAAAAAACAAGAAGCCGAAGCTGCGGAAGAATCCGAGACAAAGCCCGAACAGAAGCCGCGCGGCATCAAGGGCTTTATCGAGCGCATCAAGCCGCATTCGCTTTCTGATGTACTGGGACTTGCGCAGGACGGCCTTGCCGCGCTTACACCTGCGCTGAAATTCCTGACTAAGCATCTTCATTTCCGGCATATCCGGCTGTATCTCGCAATCGGTACGGATGATCCGGCAAATACTGCCACGCTTTACGGTAAAATCTGTGCCGCAGCCTACAATCTGCTCGGCGCAATGCAGAGCTGGTTTGATGTAGAAGCGGATGAATTCCGGATCCTCGCAGATTTTTACAATCCCAAAGTGACATTCCGCGGTTCATTGGAGCTGCGAATTTCCCCGATGGCGGCAATCGTGCTTGCACTGATTCTCGGCGTAAAATTCCTCTGGCGGACAATATGCAGATTCCGCAGAGAGGATCGCGAAGCAAAGCGCCGGGAACAGGAATCCGCGCCGCTTTCGCAGGCATAACACCCATTCGTATTACAGCATCTAACCGAACCGGCTTTCCCGTTCGGAAAAACATTTTTAGGAGGAAACTACTATGAGCGAACGCAATACAGAGCATCCGGTGCAGGAAACCCTGCGCGTGACAATGGATGAAATCCGCAGCATGGTCGATGCCAACACCATTATCGGCAATCCGATTCAATGTGAAAACGGCACTACGGTCATCCCGATTTCCAAGGTCAGCTTCGGATTTGCGTCCGGCGGCTCCGACCTGCCGACCAAGGTTGCAAAGGATATGTTCGGCGGCGGCGGCGGTGCCGGTGTGACGATTACCCCGGTTGCATTTCTTGTCGTAATGCCCAATGATGTGAAGCTCATGCAGCTTTCGGTCAACGCATCCACGCCGAATGCGCTCATCAATATGGTGCCGGATATCATGGACAAGGTAACAGGCTTCCTCGCCGGCAAACAGGCAAAGAACGAGGGCAAGGCAGAGGTCATCGAGGAATGACCCTGCGCAGAACGCTTCTGCCGCTCGCTGCTTCTGCACTGCTGCTGACCGGCTGCGGCTCGGATGCCGTCGAAGGGCTTTCGCGCGGCGGCACGGTGGATACTGCCAATTTCAGGCTTCAGCTCCCCTCTACGCTTTATCAGGCAGAGGCGCCGGACTCCGATTTCTGGGATTATTCCTTTGTTGACCGCAGCGGCTATACGATTTCCGTACAGGATTTTGACTACGGTTACGCACCGACAGATCTTCTCGGAATGGAGTATGAAGCAAGTGATGCGCGCTTTGAGCAGGGCACGCTCGGTCCATACACCTACTGCGGCTGGACTGCGGAGGAGGAACCGAACTGCGTGCTGAAATTCGCCGCCGGTATACAAGGCAGACTGATTTTTGCACAGGCGTCCGTCCCCAAAAATAAGACGAAGCGCGCCAAAACGCAGATTTGTGAGCTGCTGGAGAATATGACCTTTATCGGTAAACCGCTTGCGGCAGGCAGCATATCGACCGGATTTGCAACGATTGATTATCCCGAAACATGGGTTGTCTCATCGGACAGCAGCGAAGCAACCGTTATCATGCACCCTGCCGTCAACAAAAACGATGTGACCGTTATCTTTTCCGCAACGGATACGCCGAACGCTTCTGCAAAGGCACTTGCAGAGGAGCAGATCGAAATGACCGCAGACGCATTGCCGGGATATTATTCGGAAACCGCCTTGATCGAGCAAAAGCTACTTGGATATGACGCCTATATCGCAAGGCTCTGCTTCGGTGAGCCGGAGGACGAGGACGGCAGAGTGATTCAGGATTATGCGTATATTGATACGCCGCAGGGTGTCTGCACCATATCATTGTATTACAGTGATCCCGGCGTAGATGAATTTATAGAAGCGTTCAACACCCTGACGCTGACTTTTCACGGAGATGAACATGGAAAAAATTAGAATTCAAAAAATACTCTCGGATGCCGGTTATTGTTCACGCCGCAAGGCAGAAGCACTGATTTCTGCCGGCAAGGTGAAATGCAACGGCCATCCGGTTACACTCGGAGACAAAGCACGCCGAACAGACATGATTACAGTCATGGGCGAGCAGGTTTATATTCCGAAAAAAAAGGAATTCCGCTATATTATGCTGAATAAGCCGCGCGGATACGTCACCACGCTTTCGGACGAGCAAGGCAGACGCTGTGTGACCGACCTGCTGGAGGGCGTGGATACGCGCGTATATCCGGTCGGACGGCTCGACAGAAACTCCGAGGGTCTGCTGCTGTTTACGAATGACGGTGCGTTTGCAAACGGCATCATGCACCCATCCCGCGAGGTCACAAAGACCTACCGCGTCACGGTTCGGCCGCCGGTTTCCGAGGAACAGCTCTCGCAGATGTCGGCAGGCGTTACCTTGGATGACGGCTTCCACACTGCGCCGGCAAATATCATCACACAAGTAAAAGAGCCAAACCGCGTGGTACTGATGGTTACGATCCACGAGGGAAAGAAGCGCGAGGTACGCCGTATGTGCGATGCGGTCGGACTGGAGGTTGCCCGTCTGCGCCGTATTTCGATTGGTCCGGTCAAGCTCGGAATGCTCAAGCCCGGTGAATGGCGCGACCTGACCACCGAGGAGCTGCGCGCACTGCGTTCGGCAATCGGAAAATGATGATATTGCCGAATGAAAACTGCAAACAAAAAAGGGAAAGCGATTGCTTTCCCTTCCATGTCACATACTGTGATTGTTCTGTTTGATTGCAGCGCGTGCCTTGGTGACAATGGTTTTGTCGTTTTCATAGGTCAGCATCTGCGTGGCGCGGACGATGTCCACCCAGCGGATTTCCGCGATTTCCTCCTCCTGCGGCACAAACGCGGAGTTGCGTGCCAACGCGAGAAAATAGACGACAATCTTCTGTGTATCCCGCTTGGGCGAATAGGAGACAGTCTCCCGAAAGGTTTGATCTAAAATGACATCCAGTCCGGTTTCCTCCTTGATTTCGCGCCTTGCAGTTTCCAGCTCGGTTTCATCACCCTCTACATGACCCTTTGGAAACGACCAGTGACCGCTGTTGATGTGTTTGATCAGCAGAATTTCAATATTTCCATGAAATCGCCGGTACACAATCGCGCCGCATGATTTTTCGTGCAGCATTCAAAAATTCCTTTCATTGGTTTTGCAATGGATTATTGTTACTTATTATTATAGCATAAACAGACGGATTTGTAAACACCCTTTTGACAGAAATTTACATATTAGGAAAATATTGCGGTGATTTTTTGCCGCATATCTTTTTGATTCAGGAAAGGATTTGATCAATATGAGCAAGAAAACAGCATTCAGCGCAGCGAACATTCTGCTGCCGAATCCGCAGAATATGTCTGAGGTATGGGCAGTCTGTGCCTGTGACCAGTATACCGGCGAACCGGCTTATTGGTCGGAAACGGCGCGCATCGTCGGTGAAAAAGCATCCACGCTTCGCCTGATTCTGCCGGAGGTCTATCTGGAGGATTCGGACGTCATGGAGCGTATCGGAAACATTCAGCAGTCGATGAAAGACTATCTCTCTGCAAATGTGTTTACGGAATACAAGAACGCAATGGTCTATATTGAGCGTATGCAGAGCGACGGCAAAATGCGCGCAGGTCTGATCGGCAAGATTGATTTGGAGCAATATGATTATAGCAAAGGCTCTGTTTCACCGGTACGCGCGACCGAAGCAACGGTTGCAGAGCGAATCCCCCCTCGCGTCCGGATTCGCCGCGGTGCTGCACTGGAATTGCCGCATATCATGATCCTGCTTGATGACACAAAGAAAACCGTCATTGAGCCGCTGGAAGCAGAAAAGACTGGCATGGAATTGCTCTATGATACAGACCTGATTCAGGGCGGCGGCTCTATCAAGGGCTGGCTCGTTCCGCAGGCTGCACAGGAGCGCATTCTGGAAGCACTGACGACGCTCGGCACGGAATCCGGTGCGGAGCATCCGCTGGTCTATGCAATGGGCGACGGCAACCACTCCCTTGCAACTGCAAAGGCATTTTATGAGGAATGGAAAGCTGCAAATCCGGGGACAGATACCGAAAATGCACCGATGCGCTATGCACTCGTTGAGCTGGTCAATCTGCACAGCCCTGCGCTGGAATTCGAGGCGATTCACCGTATCCTCAATCAGATTGATGCTGAGAAGCTGCTTGCCGATATGACCGCAGCGCTTGATTTGCGTACAGATGAAACCGCAGAGCAGGCATTTACGGTAATCTGCGGCGGCAAAAAGCAGGTATACTATATTCACAAGCCGACCTCCAACCTGACCGTTGGCAGCGTCCAGAGCTTCCTTGACAGCTGGCTCACCGAAAACGGCGGAAAAATCGACTATATCCACGGTATGGATGTTGTGGAAACCCTTGCCGCAGAAGCAAACAGCCTCGGTATTTTGCTGCCCGATATGCAGAAATCCGAGTTGTTCCCGACCGTTATCAAGGACGGCGCACTTCCGCGAAAGACGTTCTCCATGGGTCATGCCGCCGACAAGCGCTTCTATATGGAAGCACGCCGAATTGTGGCAGAAATCTGAGAATTTTGTGAAAGCCGCATTTTGCTTGCAATTTGTGAAAAGATGTGTTATAATGGCATTGCGGTGTGTTTCGCCGGAGATATGAAAATCCCGGTGAAGCCATATACCGCCTGCCTGCAACAGCATATAACGAATCCGACAGGGCAGAAACAGTTCTCGTTTCTGCCCTGTTTTCGCCTTGCGATCAGCAGAAGAATCCATTTGAGAGGGAGTATTCCGAATATGAAAATTCAGGCGTTCCTGCGCGGCGGCGCTGCCGTTACCGCCGTACTTGCTACACTGTTCTCTGCTTCGACGGTATGCTTTGCCGAAGAAGGCGCTGCCGATGACGACTACGAGGCAGTGGAAGTCCAAACCTATACCAGCGGAGACTACGTCTACTCGATTCTGGTACGCGAATCGGATGAAACACAAAAAGCAGCGCGCATCGAACAATACACCGGCAGTGAGACTGAAATCGCCATCCCATCAGAGATTGACGATCTGACGGTCGTTTCACTCGGTGACGGCGCATTCACCAGCATTGCCGAAGCGACAAAGTTCATCATTCCGGAGACAGTGACCGAGCTTGGTGTATATACCTTTGTCGGCTGTCCGAATGTCATGGAATATGTCGTTGACGAGGGCAACACCGATTTTGAAGCGAAAGACGGTGTGCTTTATGCCGATGAGGGGCAAACCCTGCTGCGCTATCCGGTCGGTCAGAAGCCAACGGAATATACGGTTCCGGACGAGGTGCTTGCAATCGGTCACGGTGCATTTGCAGAGTGCGGCTCGCTCACCGCAGTCAAGTTCCATGAAAATCTTGAATACATCGGAAAAGCAGCATTTGCAGACTGTATCGGCTTGACGGAGGTTGTTATTCCAGAGAAAATCACGGAGATTTCGGATTTTTGCTTTAACAGCTGTAAAAATCTGAGAACCGTTACATTTCCGGATCACCTGCAAACCATCGGTTCGGCGGCATTTTCTTCAACACTGCTGACCTCCGTAACGCTACCGGAAACGCTGACGACAATCGGAGAGCAGGCGTTCATCTCTACCCCGATGAAGAGCATCACCATTCCGCGAACCGTAACGACCATCGGCTATAACGCAGTCGGCTGGGATGTCACGCGTGAGGGCAAACTGTTTTCCAAGGATGACTTTATTGTATATGGATATCGGAATACCGGTGCGCAGTCCTATACCGAGGGCTTTGAGTTTGAAAATACATTCAAATTTGAAGCACTGGATACCGATGCCGCAATCGTCGAGAACAATAAACAAAACGAAAGCAGCACAGCAGATGACGCTGCCGAGGAGGAGAAATCCGGCAGTCTTGTCAAAATCATCGGTATTTCCGTATGCGGTGCGGCAATTCTCGGCATTCTTGCTGCCGCTGCGTTCTCCGGAAAAAAGAAAAAATCCGGCTCGCAGGAGACGGAAGAAGCCGATGAAAATACCGTGTCGCTGATACTTGACGAAGCAACAGAAAATGCGGAATCGGAGGAAACCGAAGAAGCAACCGAAAGCACAGAACCAGAGGAGGAAACAACCGAAGATGAAGCGTAATTGGAATAAGCGACTGCTGTCATTTTGCTGCGGTCTTGCAATGTTTTTCACTTTGAACGCAGGCTTCCCTGCCGCTGCCGAAAATGAGACTGACGACGCAGCAGCCAATACGGAAACACTCGCAGAAGAAACTGCGGATGATGCTGCCGAATCGGATGAGGTGATCACCGACGAGAATACCTTTATTGTCGATCAGATTGGCTACCGAAAGCTCGAATCCGGCGGTGCAGCCGTCAATTATGTCGATAAGACCGCAACCGAGGTGAAAATTCCGAAGGAAGCAGAGGGCGAGAAAATCGTCCGCATCGACGAGGGTGCATTCAGCCAGTGTACGGAGCTGAAATCCGTAACGATTCCCGATACCATAACCGAAATTGCAGCAGGTGCATTCTATTTCTGCCTTGCACTGGAATCGCTGGAAATTCCGGATTCCGTAACCGATATCGGCATTTACGCCTTTGCAAACTGCTATGCGCTCCAAAGCATCAAGCTGCCGGCGCATCTGAAAAAGATTCCGGAAGCTGCCTTTTACTATGATATTGCGCTGGAAGAAATCAACATTCCGGAGGAAGTTGAAATCATCGAGGCGCAGAGCATCTCCTATTGCTATTCGTTGAGAGAACTGCATATACCGGCTTCGGTTCAGGAAATCGCTGACCTTGCGATCGTTTCCTGTATCGGCATCCAGAGCTTTACCGTGAATCCGGACAATCCCGCATATACGGTTGACGACGCCGGCGCGCTGACATCGGCAAACGGAACGCGTCTGCTTGCATATCCTGCCGGTCTGGAGGAGGAGGTTTACACCGTCTCCAAGGACATCAAAACGATTGCGCCATGTGCATTTTCCGGCGCAGTCAAGCTCAAAAGCGTAGTATTGCCGGATAATCTGACTGCACTGGGCGAGGGCGTTTTCTCGGAATGTCAGAATCTGACGGAAATCACACTTCCGCGCGGCATCAAAGAAATTCCGGTCGGCCTGTTTGCTGGCTGTATCAACCTGAGCAAGTTCCAGTTCTCAAACAATGTCACTTCCATTGGCGAAAGCGCCTTCTATAACTGCGAGAGCTTAACGGAGCTTACCATTCCGGATTCCGTCACCAAGATTGACGGCTGGGCGTTCTTTGGCTGCACGGGTCTGGAATCGCTCCGTCTGCCGAATTCCGTTACGGAAATCGGTGATCATGCCATCGGCTACCAGTCAACCAGCTCCGGCGAGGATGGTTCGCTGCAAACAATTCTGCAATCCGGCTTCCTGCTTGAGGGCGGTCCGGAATCCCAAGCAAAAGCATATGCCGAAGCAAACGGCGTTGCATTCAAGCAAATCGGTCTGAGTCAAAATGCCATCATGGGCATCATCATCGGCGTCATCGTTCTTCTGGTCATTGTTTCTCTGATCGTGATGAAAAAGCGCAGCAAAAACACAGCGTCCGAGGAAGATTCTGCAAGCGCAGAAGCAGCGGAACAGATCAATGAGCCGAATTACACCAGCATTCTTGAGGATGACGATGAAGAAGACCCCTACGACAGAAGCTACGGCATTTCCACAGAGGATGCAGATGCAGATACAGAGGAGCCGACCGATTTGGAGTCATCGGCAGACGCGAAGTCTCCGGCAGACGCAGAGTCTCCGGCAGACGCAGAGTCTCCGGCAGACGCGGAGTCTCCGGCAGACGCAGAGTCTCCGGCAGACGCAGAGTCTCCGGCAGACGCGGACTCTCCGGCAGACGCGGAGTAAAAATTATTTTTCGACAGATGGAAAGGAGATCGTGAACCATGCACGCAGCAGAGACGCTCTATATGGTTATTCCCTGCTATAATGAGGAAGCGGTTCTGCAAGAAACCGCCAAGCGCCTTCAGGATAAATATATGAATCTGCTGGAAAAAAAGATGATTTCCAAGGACAGCCGGATCGTATTTATCAATGATGGCTCAAAGGATCGGACATGGGAGATGATCACGGAGCTCCATACGCAATCGCCTTCGTTTTTTTCAGGGATCAATCTGGCACACAATGCCGGTCATCAGAACGCCGTTCTTGCAGGCTTGATGACCGTCAAAGACCAGTGCGATATGGCGATCTCTATGGACGCCGATTTGCAGGACGATATCAACGCGATTGACGAAATGGTTGCGAAATATTATGAGGGCAATCAGGTCGTTTACGGTGTGCGGAGCGCGCGTGATACCGATACCTTTTTCAAAAAATTCACCGCCGAGGGCTTCTATAAATTCATGTCTGCAATGGGCGCGGATGTGGTATACAATCATGCAGATTTCCGTTTGATGAGCCGGCGCGTGTTACAGGAACTTTCGAATTTCCGCGAGGTCAATCTGTTTCTGCGCGGCATGGTGCCGCTGATTGGCTTCCAGAGCTGCAATGTGTACTATGAACGTGCAGAGCGTTTTGCAGGCGAAAGCAAATATCCGCTGAAAAAGATGCTCGCCTTTGCAATCAACGGCATCACCTCGTTCAGCAACAAGCCGCTTCGGATGATTACAAGCATCGGTCTTCTGATGTTCATACTGAGCACGGCGGCGTTTATCTGGGCGTTTATCGTGAAGCTGACGGGTCATTCCGAGCTTGGCTGGTCGAGCACCATGTGTTCCATCTGGCTGATCGGCGGCTTGCAGCTTCTGGCACTCGGTATTATCGGAGAATATATCGGGAAAATTTATGCAGAGGTCAAGCAGCGTCCGCGCTATATTATTGCGAAGTATCTGAACGATGCAGCATCCACCTCTGCGGAATCTGAATAAACAATACAACAGACTGTCTCTGATGGAATATCTCCATGGGAGGCAGTCCGTTTTTTTCCGTCAAATCAGACGGGCATCCTGTTCTCGCAGTTTGACGTAAATTCTTTGGAATCAGAGGGGCATTTTCTGCATTTTATTTTGGTTTTCCCCCTTGCTTTTTTTTGACGTATAGAGTATAATATATAGTGTATGATTATGCGAACTCGCGGCTGCTGCCGTGCAGTCCTGATTGGAGGAACAACGTGGAAGAAAAAAAGCTGATTTCAGTCATTGTACCATGCTATAACGAGCAGGAAGTCCTGCCGATGTTCTATAAAGAGATTACCAAGATTTCTGCCTCTATGCAGGCAGATCATCCCGAACTGGAGTTTGAATACCTTTTTATTGACGACGGTTCCAAAGACCGCACGCTGCGCTCTCTGCAAATCATGGCAAAATATGACAAGCGTGTACGCTACATCTCGTTCTCTCGTAATTTTGGCAAGGAGGCGGGCATTTACGCCGGTCTTTCCAATGCAAAGGGTGATTACTGTGTCGTCATGGACGCCGATTTGCAGCATCCGCCGAAGTTCTTGCCGGAAATGTATGAGGCAGTGGCAAGCGGTGAATACGATTGTGCTACCACGCGCAGAGTGAGCCGCGATGGTGAATCCAAGATTCGCTCGTGGTTTGCAAGATTGTTCTATAAAATCATGAACCGCATCTCGCAGACCGAGATCGTGGACGGCGCACAGGATTTCCGGTTTATGACCAGACAAATGGTTGACGCTGTACTGTCCATGAGCGAATACAACCGGTTCTCCAAGGGAATCTTCTCATGGGTCGGCTTCCGCGTCAAATATCTGGAATATGAAAATGTAGAGCGCGCCGCCGGTACAAGCGCATGGAGCTTCTGGGGACTGTTCCGGTATTCGCTGGAGGGCATCATCGGCTTTTCGACCGCACCGCTGACCGCAACGGCGATCATCGGTTTTATCTCCTGCCTGATCGGCTTGATTCTGCTGCTCTTTACGGTCGTGAAGCGGCTTGCGTTCGGCGGTGATCCACTTGGCTATGCGACAACAACCTGCTGTGTCATATTCTTCGGCGGCTTGCAGGTATTCTGCACCGGTATTTTGGGCTTGTATCTCGGCAAGACCTATCTTGAGGTCAAGCACCGCCCCGTATATCTGATTCGTGAGACCGAGCAGAGCGAACAGCCGAATGCGGAAATGCAGCAGGATACCGCAGAGGACGAGAATGCGGAAGCTGACGAGAAGCTCGAAAAAGCACAGCGCATCAAGCGTGAAGCAGACGCAAAATTCAATGCCATCGTAGACGCATCGCTTGCAGAGGACGGCGATGATGAGTACGAGGATGACGACGAGTACGAGGACGATGACGAATACGAGGATGACGACGAGTACGAAGATGATGACGAGTACGAGGAAGATGACGAATACGAGGATGACGACGAATACGAGGATGACGACGAATACGAGGATGATGACGAATACGAGGATGATGACGAATACGAGGATGACGACGAATACGAGGATGACGACGAATACGAAGACGACGAGTACGAGGACGATGACGAGTACGAGATCGAATATGATGACGATGACACGGATGATAAAGCTGCTGCACAAGTAAAAGAGGATAAGTTCGAGGTTCATATTGACTATGATAACCTTGACTATGCCGATGAAGACGATCACGCCGAAGCACCGGCAGCCGCCGCAAAATCCGCTGATGAATATGAATATGACGAGGAAGCATTCGACGAAGCACCGAGCTTTACAGAGCGCGCCGGCGAATTTTTCTCATCGGTAAAGAAGAAATTTTCCGGTCTGAAGGATTCCATGCTCGGAAAGCAGCAGTCTGATCCGATTGCGGAAGAAGAATTTTCCGAGTTTGCAGATTCGGCTGACGACGATTACGACAATGATGTGACGATTGATTCGCTCGATGATGAGCAGGATGCGGATGCTTCCGAATATGCTGCCAAGCACGCAGACGACTCGGAATATGATGATTTCGATGACGAGGAGGATGACAGCACGTATCAGGGGGCACACTTCTGAGCGGCGTCCGGTCTGAACAATACGGAAAGGAATACCGCCTATGAACAGCCGCACGAAGCTGCTGATCTTTGCGCTGCTGGCTGCTGTACTGTTTCTGAGTACCGCGATCATCAGCTTTCGTCTTGCTTCCCCGACAGGTAAGCAGCCGGAACAGGAAACACAGCCTGTCGAAAACAGAAGCGCAGTCTCTCTGATTGAGGGAACAGACGGTTTGTGGGGCGCTGTCAATGCAAACGGCAGAGTGCTGATCAAACCGACATGGGGCTTTTTACGCATCATGAGCGATTCCGTTCTGATTGCGCGCCCCAGCGACAGCAAGTATGATCAGATCGGCATGATCCGAACAAACGGCGAACAGCTCGTTCCGTTTATCTACCAGTCGATCGTACCGGTTGCCGCCTCCAATTCCGATCTCTGGATCGCCTCCTTCACGGAGCAAAACAAAACATATTATCATCTGTATCATGCAGATGGCACGCGTTGGTCGGATCAAGCATGGGAATCCTATTCCTACGAGGAAGGCACACTCTTGCTTGAAGCCGAAAAAGGCAGTCAAAAAGGCATCCTGCGCAATCAGCAGATCGAATGGACGGATTGGCAAACCGCATATCCGGTCGGGCTGCATACGCTGACCATGAATCTCGATGAGATGGAGCTGAAAAAATTACCGTCTGTCGAAACGCTTTCCGATATCGGTGAAACGTCAGCAGCCTATTTGCGCTATCTCTTTGTGACCAAGCAGCAGCCGGACGATACGCTGCTGTCACCGGAAACCAGCCATGAGATTTGCGTTGAAGCCCGTTATGATTCCTGCCGGCTTGTATCCGCGGAAATCAGCCGCATCAAGCCGCTTGAAACAGAGGGGCTACCCTCCTATCTGGTGCAAATGCAGGTGAAATATCAGGTCATGAACAGCAAATACAATCTCTCGGAAAACCGTCAGATACAGGAAAAATATCAGAATCAGAGCGGCATTGCCGAAACCATTCACACATCTATGCTGCTCACACTGACACGGAACGCATCCGGCGCGTTGATATATACAGGATTTCGGGATTCGCAGATGTCTGCTGCCGGAATCCTCTGATCAAGGAATCTATTTTATTCTCTGAAAGGAGTCATTTCCATATGAAAAAGGTTGCAGTTATCATGGGCAGCGACAGTGATTTTCCTGTCGTAAAGGGTGCGCTCACAGAGCTGAAAGGCTTTGGTGTACCGTTTGAGGCACACGTTATGAGTGCGCACAGAACGCCCGCACTTGCTGCGGATTTCGCTGAAAATGCGGAGAAAAACGGTTTTGGTGTGATTATCTGTGCAGCAGGCATGGCAGCACATCTTGCCGGCGTCATCGCAGGACACACCACTTTGCCGGTCATCGGCATTCCCTGCAAGGGCGCACAGCTTGACGGCCTGGACGCTCTGCTTGCAACGGTCATGATGCCGACCGGAATTCCGGTTGCAACAGTAGCCGTTGACGGCGCAAAGAATGCAGCAATTCTTGCGGTGCAGATGCTGGCACTCTCTGACGAAAATCTCGCCGCACAGCTCAAAGCTCGCAAGGCAGAGATGATTACAGGCGTGCAGAAAAAGGACGCAGCTTTACAGGAAAAGATCGCAGAACTGTAAAATCATAATCTATAACGGAGACATTTTATGAGTATCTTAAAGGAAATGCAGGATTTTTTTGGAACGACAGGAGAAGTACCGCAGGGAGAGGATCGCTTTGTGCTGCGAAGCTATCTGCTCGGCGGAATGCAACTGTATATGATTACAGACAGGGTAAGCGGTGTCAGCTATCTGACAAAGCCGGGCAATGACTGTCCGCTGACGCCCCTGCTGGACGTGGACGGCACACCGCTGCTCAACGAATAATCTGCCGAACATTGCGGAGTATTCCGCAAATCCATATGTGAACCAAATTTTAGGAGGAAAATACAATGGCAAATGTAACCAAAGGTGAACAGCTCTATGAGGGCAAGGCAAAGAAGGTCTTTTCAACCAGCGATCCTGACCTCGTAATCGTCGATTACAAGGACGATGCAACCGCAGGCGATGGCGCGAAAAAAGGCACCATCAAGGGCAAGGGCGTCATCAATAACCAGATGACAAACGTTATGTTCCAGCTGCTCGAAAAAGAGGGCGTTCCGACACACTTTGTCGAGGAGCTTTCTGAGCGTGAAACACTGGTCAAGAAGGTTTCGATTGTTCCGCTGGAGGTTATTATCCGCAATGTTGCAGCCGGCAGCTTCTCCAAAAGAATGGGCGTTGAGGAAGGCAAACAGCTGCTGACCCCGATTCTCGAATTCAGCTATAAGAACGATGAGCTGCACGATCCGTTCATCAACGATTACTATGCGCTGGCACTCGGTCTGGCAACAAAGGAAGAAATCGACACGATCGCAAAGTACGCATTCAAGGTCAACGCATTCATGGTCGAGTTCTTCAAGAAGCTGAACATTGATCTGATCGACTTCAAGATTGAATTCGGAAGATTCCACGATCAAATTGTGCTTGCAGACGAGATTTCGCCGGATACCTGCCGTTTCTGGGATTCCACCACACACGAAAAGCTCGACAAAGACCGTTTCCGCAGAGATATGGGCGGCGTTGAGGAAGCGTATCAGGAGATCATGAAGCGTCTCAAGGAAAACGCATAAGCGGAAGCGCTGCGGCATTCCCGCAGCGCAGCCGATTCTCTGATCCGCAGAGAAACTTTTTAGCAATCGGAGGAAGTTTATGGGCGGTATATTCGGCGCGGTGTCCAAAACGGACATTACGGCTGACCTATTCTTCGGAGTAGATTACCACACACATCTCGGCGCACGCAGAGGCGGTATGGCGATTTATTCGCCGGAAACCGGCTTTCAGCGCGCCATTCATAACATCGAAAACGCACCATTCCGGACAAAGTTCGGTGATGATATGGACACGATGCACGGCAATATGGGCATTGGCTGTATCAGCGATACCGATCCGCAGCCGGTAATGGTTCGCTCCCATCTTGGAAGCTATGCCCTCACAACCGTCGGCAGAATCAACAACGCAGAAGAGCTTGTTGAGGACATCATTTCCAAGGGCGGTCACTTCAATGAGCAAAGCGGCGGTCAGCTCAATCAGAGTGAGCTGGTTGCATCGCTCATCAATCAGTGCGATACGATCGCAGAGGGTATCCGCTATGCACAAAAACGAATCAGCGGCTCTATGACGCTGCTGCTCATGACCAAGGACGGGCTGTATGCCGCACGTGATTATCTCGGCAGAACACCGCTGATTCTCGGTCATAAGGAGGGCGCTTACTGCGCAGCATTTGAATCCTTTTCCTATATGAATCTCGGCTATCGCTATGACCGTGACCTGGGACCGGGCGAGATTGTTTTCCTGACACCCGATTCCTGTGAAACGCTCAAGCAGCCGAATAAGAAAATGAAAATCTGCGCATTTTTGTGGCTGTATTACGGCTACACAACCTCGTGCTATGAGGGCGTGAACGTCGAAATCATGCGCAATAACTGCGGTGCGCTGCTCGCAAGACGCGACAAGGGCATTGATGTCGATTATGTTGCCGGCGTACCGGAATCCGGAAACGGCCACGCAATCGGCTATGCAAATGAAAGCGGCATCCAGTTTGCGCGTCCCTTTATCAAATATACCCCGACTTGGGTTCGCAGCTTTACACCGGCAAAGCAGTCCATCCGCGATATGACTGCGCATATGAAGCTGATTCCGGTCGAACAGCTCATCCGCGGAAAGAAGCTGCTGTTCCTCGACGATTCCGTTGTGCGCGGTACGCAGATGCGCAATACCGTAGATTTTCTGTATAACAACGGCGCAAAAGAGGTGCATATCCGTTCCGCCTCGCCGCCTTCTATGTTCGGATGCAAATATCTGAATTTCTCGCCGAGCAAATCCGATATGGATTTGATTGCACGGCAGGTTGTCCGCGATTTTGACGGCGATGATCGTTATCTCAAGGAATATTGCACCGACAATACCGAACGCTATCACGCAATGGTCGAGCAGATTGCACGCAGACTGAATTTCACCTCGCTGAAATATCATCTGCTGGCAGATGTCAAAAAGGCAGTCGGTATTGATCCGGATTCTTTATGCACATACTGCTTTACCGGAGAAGAATAGTCCGCTTTCTATCGGAAGGAGTAATCATGTTTTCAAGGGAAATACGCAATCAGATCAGCGTCAATACACATAGCAGCATCTGCATCCGCGGCGAAAAGGTTGTTTATATTGATCCAATCAATATCGCAAACGCGCCGCATGATGCAGACCTGATTCTCATTACGCATCCGCATTTTGATCACTTTTCCCCGAAGGATATCAAAAAGCTGTTGCAGGCTGATACCGTCATCGCAGCGCCGAAAAGTATCGCGAAGCTTGTAAAGCTGTGTACCGGAAAGACGCCGGTGGCTGTTCTGCCCGCACAGAATCTGACGCTCTGCGGTATTCCGGTGGAAACGATCGCCGCTTATAATAAGGGCAATTTCACGCATATGAAAATGATGAACTGGGTTGGCTATGTGCTGACGCTCGGTGAAACGCGTATTTATATTACCGGCGATACGGATGTTACGCCGGAAAGCAGTGCTGTTCCATGCGATATTCTGATGCTGCCGGTCAGCGGCGGAATGTATACGATGAATGCAAGGCAGGCGGCAGAGATGACCAATCAGATTCAGCCGCATACCGTCATTCCGGTTCATTATGGCGCGCTGCTTGGCGGCAAAAATGCACCGAAAGAATTCTGTGCGGGAGTGGCTGCCGGTATTGAAACCGATATCTGCGATACGGTATATAATCGTCTGATGATCAGACAGTATTTACTTTTGATTCCGCTCGTGTTGCTCTGCTGTATTCTCGGATATGGTATCAGTCTCTTTATGTGAATTTGACCAATCAGGGGCAGCTTTGCCCGTATAGTAAGGAGTTTTTTGAATGGCAAACGAAAAAAATAGTTTTTCTGAGAGCTATGCAAAAGCTGGCGTGGATGTTACCGCTGGCTACAAGGCTGTTGAATTGATGAAAAAGCACGTTGCAAAAACCAAGACTGCCGGCGCGATTGACAGCATCGGCGGCTTTGGCGGACTGTTCCTGCCCGATCTCAAGGGCATGGAGGAGCCGGTTCTGGTTTCCGGTACAGACGGTGTCGGCACGAAGCTCAAGATTGCAATGCTGATGAATAAACACAATACTATCGGTATTGACTGCGTGGCAATGTGCGTCAACGATGTCATTTGCTGCGGTGCAAAGCCGTTGTTCTTCCTCGATTACATCGCCTGCGGCAAGAACTATCCCGAAAAAATCGCAACCATCGTTGAGGGTGTTGCAGAGGGCTGTGTACAGGCAGGCTGTGCGCTGATCGGCGGCGAAACCGCAGAGCATCCCGGCATGATGCCCGATGACGACTACGATCTTGCCGGCTTTACCGTCGGCGTTGTCGATCGCAAAAAGCTCCTCAAGCCTGATACGCAGAAAGCAGGCGACGTTCTGATCGCGCTTGCTTCAAGTGGTGTGCATTCCAACGGCTTCTCGCTGGTTCGCAAGGTCTTTACGGTCAGCGAGCAGAACCTCGCCCGTCACTTTGCAGATAACGGCACAACACTCGGTGAATGCCTGCTGACACCGACCAGAATCTACGTAAAGCCGATTCTTTCGCTGCTGGAGCAGGTCAATGTTAAGGCGATTTCCCATATCACCGGCGGCGGCTTCTATGAGAATATTCCGCGCAGTCTGCCGGATGGCATCACTGCAAGAATTCCGCGCAGCAATGTACAGATTCTCCCGATTTTCGATTTGATTGCACGTACCGGAAACATTCCGGAGCGCGATATGTTCAATACCTTTAATATGGGCGTTGGCATGATCGCATCTGTCGCAGCTGAGGACGCCGACAAAACAGTTTCGATTCTGAATGCAGCCGGCGAACACGCTTATGTGCTCGGTGAGCTGGTGGATGGCGATCAGGGCGTTATCATCGAATAAAAGCAGATTGCAGGCGTATTGCCCAAGCTGCGGCAATACGCTATGGAATCGTAAATCATGAGTCATAACGGAGGTGCCATATGGCACACAAAAAAATAGTCGTTCTGGTGTCCGGCGGCGGCACCAATTTGCAGGCGTTGATTGACGCGCAGAGCCGCGGCGAGCTTGGCGGCGGTGAGATCACCTGTGTCATCAGCTCAAAGGCAGGCGTATTTGCGCTGGAGCGCGCCGAAAAAGCAAATATTCCTACGCGCGTCATTGCACGAAAGGATTATCCGGATCTCGCAGCCTACAGTGCCGCGATGCTCGATGCGTTTCAGGCAGAGCAGGCAGACTTGATCGTTCAGGCTGGCTTTATGACCATTCTCGATGAAAGCATCTGCCGCGCATATCCGAATCGGATTATAAACGTACATCCGGCGCTGATTCCGAGCTTCTGCGGAAAAGGCTACTATGGACTTCATGTTCATGAGGCAGCACTGAAAAAGGGCGTCAAGGTTACGGGTGCGACTGTGCATTTCGTGACGGAAATCTGCGATGGCGGCCCGATCATTTTGCAAAAGGCTGTTGCAATCGAACAGGGTGATACGCCCGAAACACTGCAAAAGCGCGTGATGGAGCAAGCGGAATGGCATATTCTGCCGGAGGCGGTTCGGCTGTTCTGCGAGGACAAGCTCTCTGTTGCGGACGACATCGTTTCCATTGCGAAATAACACGCTGCTTGCAGCGATACGCCTTTCACGCAAAGGCATTGTCAATCATTATTCATTCAGGAGGAAATCATTATGGCTATGATATCACTTGCACAGGAATTGCAGAACAACAGTTATCCGGGCAGAGGCATTATCCTCGGCCGCACCGAAGATGGAAAACACGCTGTTGCTGCATATTTCATCATGGGAAGAAGTGAAAATTCTCGCAACCGCATTTTTGTTCCGGATGGAGAAGGTCTCAAAACGCAGGCATATGACGAATCCAAATGTACCGATCCTTCGCTGATTATCTATTCGCCGGTGCGCGTACTCGGCAATAAGACCATCGTGACAAACGGCGATCAGACCGACACGATCTATGATGCGCTCGACCATCAGTTCACCTTTGAGCAGGGTCTCCGCGCACGTAAATTTGAGCCGGACGCACCGAACTATACACCCCGTATTTCCGGTATCATCCGCTGCGAAAAGGGCGGCTTCAACTATGCGCTCTCCATTCTCAAGAGTGCAGAGGGCAATCCCGAATCCTGCCAGCGCTTCACCTACACCTATGAAAATCCGCTCGCAGGTCAGGGTCATTTCATCCACACCTATGTTGGTGACGGCAATCCGCTGCCGAGCTATACCGGCGAGCCGAAGCTCGTTTCCATTCCGAATGATATTGAAGAATTCACGAAGCTCCTCTGGGAGAATCTGAATCCGGATAACAAGATTTCTCTGTTCGTCCGCTATATCAATCCGGAGGATAACAGCGCAGATACACGCATTATCAACCGTTATTCCAAATAATCCGAAGAATATCCGCTTGCAGCATCACGCTGAAGCTGACGCAGGAGGCACAGCATGAACGTCACCAGTTTGACCCCGGAACAGCGAGAAAGCTGGGATCAAAACCGCGTCCGGATGAACCGCAACAAAAAGCTGTCCACATATGCGATGCTTTGCTTCATTGCTGGCGCGGTGAGCTTTTTGATTATGGGCGCAGTCGATATTCTGATTGGAATCGCCACAGAAAATATCAAATACTTATTCATCTTTCTGTGTGAACTAGCGCTCCTGCCGTCGTTATTTATCGGCATCTACGGAAAGAAAATACCACCGCTTGTGATTGCGGGTGTACTATGGCTGAGCGCCTGCATACTGAAACTCGATTTGACGCTGCTTGCTGTCCCACCGGCAGTCGGACTCGGCATTTATACCGCACGGGAATGGAATCAGCTCCAATTCGAGGATGGCTTTCCGCATTTTGAGATTGATCTGCTGGAAAATACCCTGTCAGAGCAGACGGAGCAGAGTATCCGCGACAATATCGCTTCCGGTGCGTTTACGCCGGAGCCTTCCCGCGAGGAAATGAAAGAAATCTGAATGCTTCCTGCGCTTTGGAAGCAACCCATATGAGGAGGAACTGAATTATGGAAACCGAACGTCTTTTGAAATACGGATGCAATCCGAACCAGAAGCCTGCAAGAGTTTATATGAACGATGGCAGCGCACTCCCGATCACCGTGCTTTCGGGCAATCCGGGCTATATCAACCTGCTGGACGCATTCAACGGCTGGCAGCTTGTCCGTGAGCTGAAAGCAGCAACCGGTATGCCGGCTGCAACCTCGTTCAAGCACGTTTCTCCGGCAGGCGCCGCAATCGGCAGACCGCTTTCCGATACGCTCAAAAAGATCTATTTTGTTGATGATCTGGGTGAGCTTTCTCCCCTTGCCTGTGCATATGCAAGAGCAAGAGGCGCGGATAGAATGTCCAGCTTCGGTGACTGGATTTCGCTTTCCGATGAGTGCGACGCCATCACTGCAACACTGATTGCACGCGAGGTTTCCGATGGTATCATTGCGCCGGGCTATACCGAGGAGGCACTTGCAATCCTCAAAACAAAGCGCAAGGGTAACTATAATATCGTGCAGATCGATCCGAATTATGAGCCTGCAAAGATTGAGCGCAAGGAAGTATTCGGCGTGACCTTTGAGCAGGGCAGAAATGACCTCGCAATCAACGAGGAAACCATGCTTTCTAACCTCGTTACCCAAAACAAGGAGATTCCGGATGATAAGAAATTTGATCTCATCATCTCCCTGATCACCCTGAAATATACGCAGTCGAACTCCGTCTGCTATGTCAAGGACGGTCAGGCAATCGGTATCGGCGCAGGTCAGCAGTCCAGAATTCACTGCACCAGACTTGCCGGCACAAAGGCAGATAACTGGTGGCTCAGACAGGCACCGCAGGTTCTGAATCTGCCGTTCCGTGCTGATGTCAAGCGTCCCGACCGTGACAATGCCATCGACCTCTATATCGGTGAGGATTATATGGATATTCTCGCAGACGGCGAATGGGAGCGCGTATTCACCGAAAAGCCTCCGGTATTCACAAAGGAAGAACGTCAGGCTTGGATTGCACAGAATACCGATGTCTGCCTTGGTTCGGACGCATTCTTCCCGTTCCCGGACAACATCGACCGCGCATACAAGAGCGGCGTAAAGTATATCGTTGAACCGGGCGGTTCTATCCGCGATGATATTGTCATTGAGCAGTGCGATAAGTACGGCATTGCCATGGCATTCTGCGGCCTGAGACTGTTCCATCACTGATTTTTTGGTTGATTGATATGGGGCGCTGCCCCCATGCCCCCTGCCAAAGGGACATTGTTCCTTTGGAATCCCATTTCCAGTTTGACCTGCCCCATATGGGCAGCTCAAACTTGCAGCGGAAGCTCCGGAGGGATTATAGGCAAAGCGTTGGGCAGTGCTTCATTACAAAAAAAGACCGAAGTACAGCTTCGGTCAAAGGAGGAGATTGCAATGGTCATTTACTTGATGCGGCATGGCGAACCGACCTACCGCGACACGGCGGCGCTCGGATTGCCTGGCATGGGCGCAGAGCTTGGACAGTTAAAGCCTGAGGGCATCGCACAGGCAGAGGAAGCTGCAAAGGACGCCCGTATTCAGGATGTCGATCTGATCGTTGCATCCCCGTATCCGCGCGCACTGCAAACGGCAGCAATCGTTTCGCGGCGAATCGACAAGCCGATTGATGTTGCAGTTGGTATTTTTGAATGGCTGCCGCGCATAGATTATTCTGCATCAACACATACCGAAATCAAAGAAGCCTGGGATGAATACAAGGCAAATGGCGGCGTTCACAAGCCGGAGGACAAATATCCGGATTGGGAAACCCATGCGCAGATGCGTGCCCGTGCGCTTGCAGCGATTCAGCCGTATCTGGAGCGCAAGGATATCAGCAAGCTGCTGATCGTCTGTCACGGCGGCATTATGCGCGCGCTGATGAATCAGCCCTCGCTGAAAAAAATCCACTTCTGCGAAATCCGTGAGCTGACGCCGGATATGCTAGAGGAAACCTAAATGGTCGATATTGAGTAAATCTGCGCAGACGCGCTTGAGACCGCAGCAAAGCTCGGTGTGGAGCTGAACTTTCAGCCGGAGGATGCGGAAAAGCTGGAGACTATCATCATGCCGAAATGCAGCGCATGGCTTGCAGACGGCACGATCACGGAAAATCGTGGTGCATAGAATCTCGCAGTGCTATTCGGCATCTATCTTGGTGAAACCATGCTTCGGTGCTTTGCCGTGGAAAAGGGCTGGCACTGGGGTACGCCGGATAGGGATTTTCCTGTTCTAATGAAGGAGCAGGGACAGCAGATGTCACCCATCACCAAAGTTCACAAGCGGATTCTCAACGGTCAGGAGGATAGCGTGAAATCATTCTATGATGTTGCGACCCTCTTTGCTGCTGGACGGCTTGAGAATCACTGAATCTGGTGCGCAAGATGCAAGCAGATTGTGTACCAAGCCGCAAGGCGTGATTGATTCAGTGGTTCCCCTGGCAGATAACAGGGCGGCAGATAGTCTGCCCATGAATAAGAATCTCCGAAAGGAATTAAAAAGTATGAAAGTATTGGTAGTCGGAGGCGGCGGCAGAGAGCACGCCATCGTTATGAAACTCAGCGAATCTCCGCTGGTCACCGAACTCTACTGCGCGCCGGGCAACGGCGGCATTGCAAAATTTGCCGAGTGTTATCCTGTCAAGGCAACAGATCTGGATGGAATGCTCGAATTGGCGAAAAAGCTCGCCGTGGACTGGGTTTTCGTTGCACCGGATGATCCGCTTGTACTCGGTATGGCTGATCTGCTGCGCGAAAATGGCTTCAAGGTCTTTGGCCCCTCCAAGGCTGCTGCAATCATCGAGGGCAGCAAGGTGTTCTCAAAGAACCTCATGAAGAAATACGGCATCCCGACCGCAAAATATGAGGTATTTACCGATGCCGAATCCGCAATCAGCTATATCAAGGAGCAGAGTACCTATCCGACGGTCGTAAAGGCAGATGGTCTTGCACTCGGAAAGGGCGTTATCATCGCGCAGACTGAGCAAGAGGCAATCAATGCTGTTCGCTCGATCATGGAGGATAAAATTTTCGGTGAAAGCGGCTCGCAGCTTGTTGTTGAGGAATTCCTGACCGGTCCGGAGGTATCCGTGCTGGCATTCACAGACGGCGAAAGTGTTGCGCCTATGATTTCTTCGATGGATCATAAGCGTGCGCTGGACGGCGATCTCGGCAAAAACACCGGCGGTATGGGTACGGTTGCACCGAATCCATATTACACCAAGGAGATTGCGGAGCAGTGTATGCGCGAGATTTTCCTGCCGACCATGCACGCAATGAACGGCGAAAACAGAACCTTCCGCGGATGCCTGTATTTCGGTCTGATGCTGACGCCGAACGGCCCGAAGGTCATTGAATACAACTGCCGCTTCGGCGATCCGGAAACACAGGTTGTTCTGCCGATGCTGGAAACCGATTTGCTGACCATTATGGAGGCAGTCGAGGCACAAAAGCTCGGTGATCTGCCGATCTACTGGAAGCAGGGTGCTTGTGCCTGTGTCATTCAGGCAAGCGGCGGCTACCCCGAAGCATATGAAACAGGAAAAGTCATCACCGGTCTGAATGAAAAAGGACAGCTTGCGGATGCGGCAGTCTATCACGCTGGAACAAAGCTCTCCGAGAACGGCGAATTCCTGACCGCAGGCGGCAGAGTCCTTGGTATCACCGCTTCTGCCGATAAGCTCCGCGACGCGCTTTCCGCTGCCTACGCAGCCGCAGAGCAGGTTCAATTTGAAAATGTTCACTACCGCAGAGATATTGGCCAGCGCGCACTTGCTGCGAAGAAATAAGCCGAATTCTTCCGAAAAAGATAGGAGACAGCAATCATGGCAAAAAATCGTGCAGTGACAAAACAGGAAAAAAAGAAGCAGCCCGCAAGGAAACAGCATGAAGCCGCTGTGGAGAAACCAAAGAAGCAGCGGCGCACGCTTGAGGATATCCGTGAGGAGCGCGGTCCGCGCAAGTATACGCTGATGGATTGTATGCGATTTGGAAGAATTGCGAACATCCTGTTTGTCGCATTCATCATCATCTGTCTGATTTACTACTATTCCATCGCAAGCAAGGGCAATTATTCCATCCCGTTTGAGGTGATCGCCTACACCGTGGAAACAGCGGCATTCCTGTTGTTTTCCATCAGCGTCATCTGGCTTGACCGGCTGGTTCGTGCGCGAAAAACCATGAAGTATCTTCTGTTTTCTTATATTATTACGGAAATCGTCCTGATGCTGCTCGAATTCAAGCTACTCCCATTTGAAGCGTATAACGGCTTGTCGCTTGGCGTTATTATCGCACACGTTCTGTATTCTGCCGGCGTATCCTTTTCGCTGCTGATGCTTGATCCGCCGAACAAACGGCTACAATGGATCGTGGGCATTACAACCTGTCTGATTCTGGCTGGAATGCTGTTTGGCATCGCCGGTTATCGCGTATATGCAAGCATTTTGATCAATGCCTTTGCCTATATTTTCTTCTTTACCGCAATGGAGCATCAGCTCCGGCTGGAGGAAATCGACATTGATTGCTATGGCAGTTCGGCAAAGGTGCAGAACTTTGAATCCACACTCTTTGCCGATACGCCGACCATGGTTGATAAGCCTGTCAAGGAGAAGAAAACACTTCTCCAAACGGCAAAACGCCTTGCGGATGAAATGTCCAGCGAGGAGCAGCTGATTCTGACCGATAAGGATGAAGCATTTGAATATGAATTCGGCGTTGACGATGACGACGAGGATGATACGATGGATGACGGCACGATTCTGAAGAACGCCGGAGAGGATGATGACGCGGAATGAATCCGAGACTGCCCTATTTGCAGCGGAAAACAGCCGCATTGACCACCGAACCCGGCGTGTATATCATGAAAAACGCGCAGGAAAAAATCATCTATATCGGCAAAGCAAAAAATCTTCGCAACCGCGTCACAAGCTATTTTCGGGATCATCCCGACCATACGCCCAAAACCGCACAGATGGTTTCGCAGGTGTATGACTATGATTTTATTGTCACCGCATCAGAATATGAGGCACTGGTGCTGGAATGCTCGCTCATCAAGCAGCACAAGCCGCGCTATAATATTCTGCTCAAGGATGACAAGGGCTATCACTATATCAAAATATCACCGCCGCCCTATGCGAAAATTACCGCAGAGCTTCATACGGATACCGACGGAACCTATCTCGGCCCGTATATGAGTGGCTTTACCGCTAGACAAACCGTTCATGCGGTCAATCGTATGTTTCAGCTTCCGACCTGCAACCGCCAGTTTCCGGAGAGCTTTCGGAAAGAACGCCCCTGCTTATATTATCATATCGGACAGTGCATGGGCGTGTGCAAAGGCGAAATCAGCGAGGAAGCCTATCGCGAAATCGTTGCCGACGCTGTCCGCTTTATCAAAAACGGCGGCGACCACACAATCACGGCACTCGAAGAACGAATGCACGCAGCAGCCAATCGGCTTGATTTCGAGGAGGCTGCCCGTCTACGCGACCGGATTGCGGCAATCCGCGGTGCAGGCGAAAAACAGGATATCATGGACGCGGTCGTTGCCGATACCGACGTCATCGGAACCGCAAAATCCAATGATACGACCGTCATTGCCGTGCTGATTTATCGTGACGGCAGACTGTATGACCAGAACACCTTTGCGATTTCTTCGGATGTGCTTTCCGAGCAGCCGCTTGACGATTTTCTGCCACAATACTACAGCACACGCTCCGGCGGCGACCTGCCGAAAACCGTTCTGGTGGAACAGCTTCCGGCAGAAACAGAGCTGCTTTCAACGATGCTTGCAGAGCGTGCCGGTCATACGGTTTCGATTGAGCAGCCCATACGCGGCGCAAGACATCGTCTTGTTTTGAAAGCCAAAAGCAATGCCAGCGAAAAGCTCTCGATGAAAGCCGGCAGAACCGGCAGAGAATTGCTTGCGCTCGAAGAGCTTGCAAGAACACTTGGACTCGAAAAACCGCCTGTTCGTATCGAAGCCTATGACATCTCGAATTTGTCCTCTGCTTCGATGGTTGCAGGCATGGTCGTCTTTGAAAACGGCAGACCGCTGAAGCAGGCATATCGCCGGTTTTCCATCAAAGAGCAGACCGGTCAGAACGATTATGCTGCCATGCAGGAGGTCATCCGCAGGCGATATGAGGAGTATTTCAAGGCGCAGGCGGAAACCAATGACACTGCCAAGGCGGTCAATGAATTCGGCATCCTGCCGGACCTGATTCTGCTGGACGGCGGCAGCACACACGTTGGCGCGATCGCCCCCCTGCTTGCCGAAATGGGACTCCGGATTCCGTTATTCGGCATGGTCAAGGATCAGAAGCACCGTACACGTGCGATTGCAACAAACGGCGGCGAAATCGCTGTCCGCGAAAAACAGGCGGCGTTTGCCCTGCTGACGCGCATTCAGGACGAAGTACACCGATACGCAATCACCTATATGAAAACCAAGCACCGGAAATCAAGCTATGCGCTGACGCTCACACAAATATCGGGAATCGGTGAAAAGAAAGCGCAGAAGCTATTGATGACCTATAAAACCCGCACACAACTCAAGGCAGCTACGCCGGAACAGCTTGCGAAAACGGCAGGCGTTCGGCGTGAAATTGCAGTTCAACTCTATGCACTGATTCAGGAATTACCCGATAGCTAACCGATTGAACAACTCATGGACTGAGGGGAGGATTATCTTAATGGAGCCTTTGAAACTGAAGCCCGCATTTCAGGATTATATCTGGGGTGGAACACGCCTGCGCGATGAATTTGACAAAGAGAGCGACTTAGAACGAATTGCAGAAAGCTGGGAGCTGTCCTGTCATCAGGATGGCATGACTGTCATCATGAACGGCGTCAACAAGGGTAAGACGCTCAAGGAATACCTCGAAGAGGATTGGACTGTCCGCGTCGGAGAAGGCGCTGCACGGTATTCATCCTTTCCGGTTCTGATTAAGCTGATTGACGCCCGACTTGACCTCAGCTTGCAGGTGCATCCCGATGATCGGTATGCGCAGGAGCATGAGGATGGTCAAAACGGAAAAATGGAGTGCTGGTATATCGTGGACTGCCAAGAGGGTGCTGCGCTTGCCTGCGGGCTCAATCGCGAATTGACCAAGGAAAAATTCCGCGAAAGTATTATGAATGGCACGCTGCTGGACGTGGTGCAGATCGTTCCGGTCAATAAGGGCGATGTGTTCTTTATTGATCCGGGTACGCTTCATGCAATCGGTGCCGGTACGCTGGTTGCCGAGATTCAGCAGAGCTCTAACGTAACATACCGCATCTACGATTATGATCGCGTTGACCAGGATGGCAATTTAAGACCATTGAGTATTGATAAGGCTGTCGATGTCGCGAAAACATGGCTGGCACCGCCGCGCAGACGTCGTCCGACCGTGCTGTTCGACGGCTATACCGCAAATGTCATTGCAGACTGCCAGTTCTTCACAACGACAGAGCTGCATATCACCGATGAAGCAGTTTTCCCTGCGCCGAACGGTGTATCGTATACACATTTACTCTGCACGGACGGCGATGCGACTCTGATTTATGACGATGGCGTTATGATGCCGATTTCTAAAGGTGAATCACTCTTTTTGACGGCTGATTTCGGCTCGTATAAAATCCGCAGCAAAAATTGTACACTGCTGAGTACGCAGACATTGCCGCGGAAATAAGGAGGCAATATGGACCTTGGCAAACTCATGGGGATGTTCGGCATTGATGCAAATGACGCGCAAAAAATCACCGAAGACCCGCAGATTCAGAATTTGATGCAAAGCCCCGAAGTGCAGGCGCTCATGCAGAATCCGAATCTGACAGATATTTTCTCGCAGGCGTCACAGCTTGTCACACAGGGCGGCATCATGCCCGATGATGTCGAAAGAATGTCTCAAAATCTGGGCGGTATGGATGGGCTGATGTCGCAGGTGAGCAATCTGTTCGGCGGCATGGGCTGCGATGAAGCCGACCTCGATGAGGAGGTCGAAGCATACGAGCCGGAAGCTGTAGATGCCGGTGACCGTGCGTTTGTCACGGAGCTGAAGGCATGGCTCAAGGATGCGCTGACGGATATTCCGGCAAAGGATGTCTGTATGCTGAACATCGGCTATCACCTCAGCTATGATGCGGACGGTGCGCCGCAGGGCGATCTGTGGCTTGCTTACAATACAGCGCAGACCGATGCAGAAAACCGCGCTGCCAACCATGAGCGCTGGAACATTGCAAGGTGGACGGAGATTCCGTTCTGCACACTCGATGCAGAGCCACTGATAGATTGGATGGAATCGCAGGGCTATGAGCTGGAAACAGATGATGAAGAAGAAATGATCGGGCATATCTATGATCTTGCAGCACTTGCGGTCATGGAGCTGCATAAAGAACGCTTTACTGAGCAGCGCTTCGGCACAAAGCTCCCGTTCATCATCGAGGGCTACGAATATAACGTGAACACCGTGATCCGTGCGGTCAAGGCAAACGGCGGCAAGGAGCTTTTTGACAGCGAATTCTTTGCAGACTGCGGAATGAACGCAGAGCATCAATAAGCATAAAATCGGCATTTGGCTGATTGAATAAAAAAACAGAATGCGCACCGCAGCGGCGCAAAACAACGGAGGAAACTTATGAAATATTACATTGGCATTGACCTCGGCGGTACAAATATTGTTGCAGGACTTGTGGACGAGAATTACCGGATTCTGAAAAAAGTATCGCGCAAAACAAATCGTCCGCGTCCGGCTGAGGAAATTGCTGCCGATATGGCCGCTTGTGCGCTTGATGTCATCAAAGAGGGCGGTCTGACAAAGGAGCAGGTTGAGTGGATCGGTATCGGTACGCCCGGTATCGCAAATTCCGCAACCGGCATCATCGAATACTCCAACAATCTCGATTTCCACAATGTCCCGATGGTCAAGTGGATTTCCGAGGCAACCGGTCTGCCGGCATTTGTTGAGAATGATGCAAACGCAGCAGCATACGGCGAATATGTTGCCGGCGCAGCCAAGGGCGCAACCAATGCAATCTGCATTACGCTCGGCACCGGCGTTGGCGGCGGTATCGTCATCGACGGCAAAATCTATTCCGGCTCGAACTTTGCAGGCGCAGAAATCGGTCATACCGTACTGAATATGGATGGCCCGCAGTGTACCTGCGGCAGAAAGGGCTGCTTTGAGGTCTACTCCTCCGCAACCGGTCTGATTCGTATGACCAAAGAAGCAATCGAGGCAAATCCGGATTGCGAAATGGCGAAGATGGAGGCTGAACAGGGCAAGGTTTCTGCAAGAACCGCGTTCGATGCTATGCGTAAGGGCGACAAGGCTGCAACGGATGTTGTCAATTTCTACATCAAGGCACTCGCTGCCGGTATCACCAATACCATCAACATTTTCCAACCGGATGTCCTTTGCATCGGCGGCGGCGTCTGCAATGAGGGCGACGCGCTTCTGCTCCCGGTAAAAGAGCACGTTGCACAGGAAGTTTATACAAAGAATTCTGAGAAGAATACCGAGATCGTCATTGCACAGCTCGGCAATGATGCCGGTATCATCGGCGCGGCTTTCCTCGGTAAAGCAATATGAGCAATTTGGACGAGCAGAAAAAAGAACAGCAGCATTCGGAATCCGCAAAAGAAAAGAGCCTGCACTATCTCTCTGATGCGGAGCGCCGTGAATGGAGCGGGCTCTCCGAGTGGCGCGATCCGCTGGACAAGCCGAAGCCCAAATCTGCCGAAAACGATGGCAAATTTGCCTTGGCATCGCTGCTGTGCGGCATTGCGGCGATGCTGACGCTCTGCTCCGGCTTTGCCAATGCGATATTCGGGGCGGCTGCCATCATCTGCGGCATCCTCGCAAAGAAAAAGCAAAGAAAAAGCGCGGAAACACTGGCAAATATTGGCATCATACTCGGTATCATCGGCATCGGTGTGGCAATCGTACTGTTGATAATCAGTCAACTCACAAAAATGGAACCACCAACGGGCATCATGCCGGACGTTCCGGTGTGATGTGTATACCGCTTTATATACAGGAAATCCAAATATCTATCTAAAAGGAGAAATTTTCATGAGCAAAGCACCTGTGGCACTGTTGATTATGGACGGCTATGGCATCAACCCGAATGAATTCGGCAACGCCATCAAAGCCGCCAACACCCCCAATCTTGACCGTTACTTCAAAGAGTATCCCAACAATATCATCGGCGCATCCGGTCTGGATGTCGGTCTGCCGGATGGTCAGATGGGTAACTCGGAGGTCGGTCATACCAATATCGGTGCCGGCAGAATCGTCTATCAGCAGCTCGTCAAGATCACAAAGTCCATTCAGGACGGCGATTTCTTTGAAAATCCGGCGCTGACTGCCGCAATGCAGAATGCAAAGGACAAGAATACTGCCCTGCACCTGATGGGTCTGCTCTCGCCGGGCGGCGTTCACAGCCATATGACACATATGTACGGTCTTGTCGAGATGGCAAAGCGCTTCGGCATCGAAAAGGTCTATATCCACGCATTCCTCGATGGCAGAGACGTTCCGCCGTCCTCTGCTGCGGAGTACATGGAGGAAGCTGTTGCGGAACTCGCGAAGATTGGTCTTGGAAAAATCGGTGTGATTTCCGGCAGATTCTACGCCATGGACAGAGATAACGCTTGGGATCGCGTAGAGAAAGCCTATGCTGCACTCGTTTACGGTGAGGGCGTACAGGAAGATGATCCGGTTCAGGCAATCAAGAATTCCTACGCAAACGGCGTTACCGATGAATTCATGCTGCCTACTGTTGTCAGCAAGGACGCGAAGATTCAGGAGAATGACAGCGTTGTATTCTTCAACTTCCGCCCCGACCGCGCACGCCAGATCACCCGTGCATTTGTCGATCCGGAATTCAAGGGCTTTGCGCGCAACAACGGTTATTTCCCGACAAACTTTGTCTGCATGGCACAGTATGATGCAACCATGCCGAATGTCTCCGTTGCATTCCCGCCCGAGGAGCTGACCATGACCTTCGGTGAAGTGCTTGCAAAACAGAACAAAACCCAGCTTCGTATCGCTGAAACACAGAAGTATGCACACGTTACATTCTTCTTCAATGGCGGCGAGGAGAAAACCTTTGACGGTGAGGAGCGTATTCTGATTCAGTCGCCGGATGTTGAGACATTTGATCTCAAGCCGGAGATGAGCGCATATGAGGTCACCGAGGCTGTCCTGAAAGAGATTGCTGCTGATAAGTTTGACGCAATCATCCTCAATTACGCAAACTGCGATATGGTCGGTCACACCGGTATTTTTGATGCGGCTGTCAAGGCGGTCGAGGCGGTTGATGACTGCATCGGTCAGGTGACAGAGGCGATTCTTGCCAAGGGCGGCAAGGTCATCATCACCGCAGACCACGGCAATGCAGATAAAATGATGGAGGACGACGGTTCACCGTTCACTGCACATACGACCAATCCGGTTCCGGCAATCGTAATTGGCAGCGATGCGAAGAAGATTCGTTCCGGCGGCGTACTTGCAGACCTTGCACCGACCATGCTCCAGCTCATGGGCATCGAGCAGCCGAAGGAAATGAAGGGTCAATCCCTGATCGAAGCGTAACACCGGTTTCACAGGAAGTATATAGAACGCAATGATATGCAAAAGAGGCGAAGAACCGAAGTTTCTCGCCTCTTTGCTTCTTTCAAAAAATCATTGAATGTCTGAAAATAACAGGAAATGAGGTAGATGTATGGACTTTTCGCTCGCAGTCAATGGATTTTCGCTGCTGACGCCCGTAGAACAAAAGTCGCAGCTCCTTGCAACCAATCGCGAAGCTGCTCAGTATTATGGGCTGAGGCTGACGCCGGAAGATGCTGAAATGCTTCTGCAAACTGCGCAGACCGCTATCCGTTCGGAAGAATTGGTGCAGTTCGGCAGCAGCATCACACCGCATCTGATTCGTTGGTTTTTACCATCCGGTTATTTTGGAAGCAACTATGCGGCGCAGGTCGCAGAATTGACCGAGGCGTTCTATCAGCTCAAGGGCGACTTGCAGGCACTCTATGACGAGGGCGGCGACCCTGAATGTGTACTGTCCGATTGCGCGATTCTGGATTATATGTATCAGTTCTACACCAGCCCAAGCTGCTGCGGTGACACCGCAGAGATGCTTACACAGGCAGAGCGAATCCTCATTCCGGCAATGCGGAATCTGCTTGCAGTGCGTGCTGCACAGCAAAAGCAGAAGCAACAGCAGCTTGGTGATCCGGAGCTGCGGATGCTCTATGCGGATAAACTCGCGCAGGAGGAAGCCGAGCAAAGCTACGAAGCCGATTTTGAAGCAGAGCAATATGATTATGCTTACCGCGAGCAAATGCACCAAGATATGTTCGGGAATTATCTACATGATTATGAGGTGGACCCATTTGAACAGCATACGCGCGGCACATTTGCAGAGGAACTGGCAGAGGCGCTTGCCCTGAATCCTGCTTTTTTGCTGCCGAGCGCGGCGCAGGAGGCTGAATGGGCAGATATGATCGAGAAATGGGAAGCGCAAAATGCCGAGGCAGGAAAGGAGTTCGTGTGAGATGTCAGATGCAATGATTTTGCGGCAGCAGGATGCGTTTTCCGAGCCGCTGCCGCATCAGGATTATTCGCTGCATTTGCTGCAATATGCGGCAGAGCATTCGCTGCTTGATATGAATGTGCTGACCACGCTGCGTGACGGGCTGCATCAGGCGGCTGCGGAACGCGCTGCACAGTATACCGCAGGCAGAAGCACAACGGTTACGCGCAAACAGGCAGAGGCGTTTTATGCTTCGGTATTGACGCAGCTTGACGCGGCGCTGCTTTCGCTGAAATCCGATTCAGCAGCACTTATGGCACTGCAAACACAATCGCTGACCGATTTGCTCGAACAGGGCGCAATGACCACCCTACAGGCATATGAACTTGCCAAGGAGCAATTCCGCAAGGCGTATCAGCTTACAAAGCCCGTGCAGACATCCTTTTTTCACGCGCTGCTGCTTGATTTTGAACAATTTTGCACAAAGTATGACGCGCGCTTCCATGCCAAGGATACAAAGGTCAGCTTCTCGTATCCGCTGCTCTGCGACAGACAGATTATGGAAAATGGCGCAATCGGTGTTTGCAGCTATTACACCTCGCTCTACATAGAGAGCGAATTCCTGCGCTGCTTTGATACAGAAGAAATCTGCGCGATGATGCAGCGCTATGCCGATCTGTTTCGAACCACGCCGGATATGATTGCGGAGAATATTGCTGAGCTTGTATTGCGGCATTGGGCAATTCATCTGCTTTGCGGCCTGTCCGGATTTTCGGTCACGATCAGTCCGGAGGCGATTGAAACGGTGCAGGCAGAATGCCATTCGATGCCTGCTGCACACCTTGCAAAACAGCTCCGGCAGAGCATTGCGGCAAATCTTGATGCGGCGCATCCGGCGGTCATACAGTATTTGACAGCGGCGCTCCCGGATTTCGTCACAATGATGCAGGCGCGCATGGAACAGGAACGGCTCGCAGGCTGGCTTGCACCGCTTGCGTCGAATTCCGAACCCGTCTGATTGATAATATTTAGCGGCATTCTCATCTTGGGGATGCCGATTTTTGTGGATTTGACCGATTTTACCGTAAAATAATTGTAAATTTTTTTCGAAAATGTTCGTATCCTATTGTACTTTGTCGAATTTTGGTATATAATGATTGCAATGACAGTTGCCGCTTACGGAATGGAGGATATCAACATGGAAAAAATCAAAAAAAAGCTCATCATCATCGGTGCGATTCTTGTTGTGGTTATCGCTGCATTTCTATCGCTGTTTTTCTGGTACAAGCATCAGATCAATGATTTGCAGGCGCAGTTAGAACAGGAAAATGAAACCGAAATCAAATTAAATGATACCATCAAAGAACTGCAAGAGAACAACAATATCATCATTAAGGAAAAAGGTGATGTACAAAAACTACTAGACGACGCACTTGCGAAAATTGATGATTATGTTGCGAAGGAGCGCGTGGCTGTCGATGCAACCGAATTCGAATCGCAGATTCAGGACATCAGCGAGCTGGCAACGCTCGAATACCAGTATACCAATGTCGGAATCATCGACTCGGAAAAGCAATTTTCGTTCTGGGCGCAGAAAATTCCGTTCACAGGAAAAACCGCGATCATCGTCATGGACGGTAAAATCAAGGTCGGCATTGATTGTGCCAAGGCTGATGTGGAATGCAGCAATATCCGAAAGGAAATTGTTGTAAAATTGCCGGCGCCCCAGATTCTATCCAATGAACTCGATGAAAAGAGTATGACGGTCGTAGAGGACGAGCAATCTATTTTTAACAAGCTCACGCAGGAGGATCACAACAATCTACGAAATCAAATCAAGGAAAAAGCAATCGAAAACGCCAAAAAGAGCAACGTTCTCGAAATGGCAGATGAACGCGCACGGCTTCTCATCAAGGATATGATCGAATCGTTCCCCAATGTCAAGGGCAACTATGAAGTGATATTTGAGCCTGTCGCATAACCATATCCGATTTCACAGAATCCGAAACAGATTTACATTTTCGCGTATTTACGATATATTATATGGAATCATAAACGCATCACGCGACTACAATTCAGCAGCAGGAGGTATCGTATGGCAGTATTTCATATCGGTGAATGTATCCGAAAAACCAAGCAGCGGATTCCGCTGAGCGAATCCGAGCTTCGGCAGCTTGTACAGGGCATCACGGCAGAGCCGCCGATTCCCGATTATCAGCTTGCGGCATGGCTCATGGCGGTCTGCTTTTCCGGTTTGAATGACGCGGAAACTGCCGCGCTGACCATGGCGATGCGCGATTCCGGTCAGGTCATGCACTGGTCGCTGGACGGCCCGGTTGCGGATAAGCACAGCACGGGTGGCGTCGGCGATAAAACGACATTGATTCTTGCGCCCATCGTTGCGGCGTGCGGTGTATATATGCCGAAAATGTCCGGCAGAGGGCTTGGACATACCGGCGGCACGATTGATAAGCTGGAAAGCATCCCCGGTCTTTCCACAAACCTTGCACCGGATGATTTTTTATCACTGGTCAAAAGAGTCGGCTTTGCTGTCGCGATGCAAACGGGCAATCTTGCGCCGGCTGACAAAAAGCTCTATGCGCTTCGGGATGTGACGGAAACCGTAGACAGCATTCCGCTGATCTGCGCGAGCATCATGAGCAAAAAACTTGCAACCGGTGCGGATCATATTTTGCTGGATGTCAAGGTCGGCAGCGGCGCATTCATGAAAAACGACGAAGATGCGGCAGAACTTGCGCGAAGAATGCTTGCAGCAGCAAAGGCAGACGGCAAAAATTGCACCGCAATTTTGACGGATATGGATCGTCCGCTCGGTATGTGCATCGGCAATGCGATCGAGGTACGGGAAGCCATTGAAGTACTTGCCGGCGATACCGCTTCGGAATTGGGCGGCTTCTGCATTACGCTTGCGGCAGAATTGTTGCGCATGGCTGGAAAAGGCAGCAAGGCTGAATGTCTTGCCATGGCTGAAAAAGCGGTTACCAGCGGCGCGGCAATGGAACGCTTTGCCATGATGATTGCCGGTCAGGGCGGTGATGCACGTGTGACGGAGAATCCCGACCTGCTGAAGCTCTCCGAATGCGCCCGCACAATCAAGGCAGACCGCAGCGGCTGGATTTCCACCATGCACAGTGAGGAAATCGGGCGTGCATCGGTGCTGCTCGGTGCCGGCAGAATGACCAAGGCAGACGCGATTGACTCCGGTGCAGGCATCCGGCTCCACTGCAAGAATGGTGACGCGATTCAGCAGGGCGATGCAATCCTGACGATGTATGCAGCAAAGGAATCTCAGCTTGACGAGGCAGAAGCCATGCTGCGGCAGGCTGTTGTGATTCACTCAGAACAGCTTCCGGCAGCGCCGCTGATTCATCAGCATTACAGCAATTAAGGCAATACCGCACAGAGTTGGTGGTGCAGATACGCAGTCAGATTTTTCGTCAGATTGTATAGAAATGATGCCGCTGGGCTGACGCCCAGCAAGGAATTTCTGTGCAAGATGGCGGAAAATATGCAAGTAGATGTGCCGCCAAGCCGTAAGGCGGACTTTGCGCGGTGTTGCCTTATATCATACGCCAATCTCTAATCGGCATGAAAAATCCGCCAAATCAGCTGCAATGATTTGGCGGATTTTTTGTATTATGCTGCGCCGGCTGCCGGCTGTTCGAGGCGCATCAGAAACTGCAAAAACAATACAGCACAGCTTGTCGGCTGATACATATGAATCGCGTGATTGCCGGGCAGCTCAATGTATTCACAGTTGCCAAGCAGCTCCGTATAGGGCTTTACGCGATTTTCTGTCGCCGCACGACAGGCTGCAACCTCCTGTTCTGCCAGTTGCAGACGTTCTGCATCGGTACGCTCCGGCATGGGCTGAAACGTGCGCGCCCAGTCATCGGCAGCAAGCCATTCTTCTTCGGTTCGGAACGAAGCGGCATTCAGATACGCTTTCGGAATATTATTTGTGACGATATTGGCATGAGCGGTACTGTAATTTTCCGCAAGCAGCTTCTGTTCGGAACTTTTTGCGGCTGTCCGGTAGCTGCGGATTGAGAGCCTGACTGCATCAGCTTTTTGCTTCGGAGCATATCCGGACGGCAATTCACCAACCATACTCGGATTGAGCCGTGTGATGCCGAACATCGTGCAAAGCCGTTTCAGCCATGCAGACATCGGTGCATATTGCGGCTGCACGGCATCTTCTGAAACCACCGCGCCATTCAGATAAAACACACCGGCAATTTCATCGGGATACCGGCTTTCCCAATAGGTCGCGATCACGCCGCCATAGCCATGGGGAAGCAGGATATAGGGTGCTTCGATATTGGCATTTTGCAGCGCCGTGCGATAATCCGCAACCACGCGCTCAAGGGTCTGCGGCTCGTCCGTATCTCCGCTCAGACCGTATCCGGCACGGTTCATACAAACAAATAGCACCTGATCTTGCAGGCATGAAATCATTGGTTCAAGCTGCTCGGCAAAATCATCCGTGCCAATATCAGAAATGGTTACGACAATATGCTTTGCGGCATCATTTCCGATTTTCTGATAACTCAGCGCATAGTCTGCACCCGCCATCGCATACTGATAACCGGACGCCTGCAAATACTGCGCGTCCTTCGACAGCATGAATTGATTCCAGAAGAACAAACCCATACCCAGCAATATAACAATGCAGGGAAGAAGCAGGCGCATTGCTGTCAGCTTCTTCCCTTTTACGGCATTTTTCATGAGATTACTTTTTCGATGCTGCGCGGCGAATCGCTTTGACGATCTCAACGATCGGAAGGATAGCAGCTGCAAGCAGGACTGCCCACAAATACTGCATACCGGTGAGCGTTGTCAGAGAGAAGATGGTTTGCAGTGCAGGAATCAGCAGAACTGTCAGCGTCAATGCAAAGGAAAGCAGAATCGAACCAACCAAGAATGTATTCTTGTGCTCCATTGCAAAGATCGAGCAGTGGAGGGAGCGCATATTCCAAGCATGGAACATTTCACAGACAGAGAGCGTCAGGAATGCCATGGTGGTACCGGCTGCCGGAGAGGTCTGCGCACCGATGACATAGGATGACAAGGTCAGAGCTGCAATAACAACGCCCTGCCAGAGCAGATTCACGCCCATGCCGTCCGCAAAGATATGTGCGGCACTGCTGCGCGGCTTACGCTTCATAATACCGCGTTCTGCCGGCTCCATACCGAGTGCAACTGCCGGGAAGCAGTCGGAAATCAGGTTGATCCAGAGCAGGTGGACAGGTCCGAAGATTGTGAATGGGCCATTTGTGAGTGCGCCCAAACCGAATGTCGCAACGAGAATACACAGCACCTCGCTGAGATTACTGGAGAGCAGGAACTGGATTGCCTTACGAATATTATCGTAGATACGTCTGCCTTCCTCGACAGCACTGACGATCGTTGCAAAGTTGTCGTCCGTCAGAACCATATCGGCAACATTTTTGGTAACGTCCGTTCCGGTAATGCCCATGCCGACACCGATATCCGCACTCTTGATCGAGGGCGCATCATTGACGCCGTCACCGGTCATAGCAGTTGTCATACCCTGCTTTTTCCACGCATTTACGATACGAACCTTATGCTCCGGCTGCACACGCGCATATACGCTGTAATCGCCAACGTGCGCATTGAATTCATCGTCCGGAATCTCAGAAAGCTCCGCACCGGTCAGTGCCTGCTGACCCTCGCCGATAATGCCAAGCTCCTTTGCGATAGCAACCGCAGTGTCTCTGTGGTCACCGGTAATCATAACCGGACGAATGCCGGCAGAACGGCAAAGATCAATCGCATCCTTGACCTCCGGACGAACCGGGTCAATCATACCGGTCATGCCAATGTAGATGAGGTCATGCTCCAGTGAAGTCGGAGAAACCTGTTCCGGCACCATGGTCAGCTCACGATATGCCGCAAGCAGAACACGCAGCGCCTTATCTGCCATCTCTTTATTCTGGCGCAGAATCTCGGCACGGTCTGCCTCGTTCATTTCACGGACAGTACCCTTGTCAAGAATATGTGTACAGCAGCGCAGAACCTCGTCCGGCGCACCCTTGGTGTACTGGATAAATTCCGTACCCTTTTTATGCACGGTGGACATCATCTTGCGCATGGAATCAAACGGTGCTTCCGCAACACGCGGAGATGCTGCATCCAGCTCATATTTTTTGAGTCCGCACTTATTTGCATATGCAACCAGTGCCGCTTCGGTCGGCTCACCGGTTACGTTTCCGTCCTCATTCAATTTTGCGTCACAGCACTGTGCCATTGCTGTTGCAAGCAGCTCCTTATCATCGGTATGCTCCTCAACAACAGTCATTTTATTCTGTGTCAGCGTACCGGTCTTATCGGAGCAGATAACCTGCGCACAGCCGAGTGCTTCAACAGCGGTCAATCTGCGAATGACAGCGCCGCGCTTGGACATATTCGTAACACCGATCGAAAGCACGACCGTTACAACCGCTGCAAGACCCTCCGGAATCGCAGCAACGGCAAGGCTGACGGCGATCATAAACGAATTGAGGAAGTCCGGCAGCGTGAGTGTGCCGTTCTTCACAACCATCTGAATGACACTGATACCCAGAATGATCACGCAGATAATCAGAACTGCAATCGAAAGGATTTTGCTGAGCTGCGACAGATTCTTCTGCAGCGGCGTTTCATCATCCTCGGCATTGGCGATTGCGCCTGCAATTTTACCCATTTCGGTTTCCATACCGGTTGCAACAACGACTGCGGCGGCTCTGCCGTAAGCGATGCTGCTGCCCATATAGAGCATATTTTTACGATCGCCCAGCGTAACCTCCGGCCCTGCAAGCACCTCGGTATCCTTATCGCAGGGAACGCTTTCACCGGTCAGCGCAGATTCTTCCGCTTTGAGTGCTGCTGCCTCGAGAATACGGCAGTCGGCAGGAACATTGTCGCCGGCTTCCAGCGCAATGACATCGCCGGGAACCAGCTCTGCGCTCGGTACGACAATCAGCTCGCCGGAACGGTACACCTTGCTCTGTGCGGCACTCATTGCCTGAAGCGCTTCAATCGCCGCTTCCGCTTTGTTCTCCTGATATACGCCGAGAACCGCATTGGCAATGACCACAAACAGGATAATAAATACATCAGCTTCGAGCTTTCCCTCGGAGATAATGCCAGCAACGGCAGAAATCACTGCTGCTGCAATCAGAACAAGAATCATCGGATTCTTGAATTGTTCGAGAAATCTTGCTGCAAGCGTCGGCTTCGGCGGCGTTGCCAGCTTATTTTCGCCATAGGTTTGCAGACGTGATTTTGCTTCTGCATCATTCAGACCATTCGAGTCGCTTTTCAGCTCCGCCAGAACGGCTTCGCAGGATTCAAGGTAATGCTTCATAATAATGTCCCTCTTTTCATAATGTATGGCTAACCGGGTATCCGATTATAATAAAAAAGACCCTCGCAGCAGCAACGAACTGAACTCAGTCGGCACAGCAGCGAAAGTCTTGCCATTTCAATTCCACACGGCAGCCGAAATCATCCGGCTGCGGGCATGACGCGGGGAAATCCGGTCAAAAACCGGCGGCTACTCCCTATCGCACAAAGCAGTAATAGGCGAACGATGAAAACAGTGGAGTATCCACAAAACGGCAGTGAATACTCCCTGTTGTTTTCCGAATCAACTCAGCCGTTTGCCCGCTCGACCTTGCCGGAGCGCAGGCATCTGGAGCACACATGGATGTGGCAGGGAGAACCCTTCACGATCGCTTTGACGCGCTGGACATTGGGCTTCCATGTACGATTGGTACGACGGTGAGAGTGAGAGACCTTAATACCAAATGTAACGCCCTTGCCGCAAATTTCGCATTTTGCCATAGCTGGCACCTCCTTTACAGACTTGTCAACAATGTATATTGTATCAGAAATCCAAAAAAAAATCAAGCCTTTTTTGAAGATTCTTGAAAATTTATCAGTTTTCACGAAAACTTGCTTGTTCCATGCCCAAAAGCGAATCAAATTATAGTATCATCGGTGCCAAGAGCGCCTTTTTTTCGCATTTTCCCATTGCAATTCCCGTGATAATATGATATAAGCAGGCAGTGCCCGCCTCCATTTTGCATCCATGCAGCGAAAAATAGGATTGAATCCATTTCTCCCATTGCATTTTTTTAGATAATGTGATATAATGAAGCAGATTGAAACGTCGTGTGAAAGGAAATGAAGCTCATGAGAAAGAAAAACGTTGCCTTTGACAATGCACAATATCTGAAAACGCAGTCTGCACATATCCGCGAACGAATTGCTCAGTTCGGCGGCAGACTGTATCTGGAATTCGGCGGAAAGCTCTATGACGATTGCCATGCCGCACGCGTCCTGCCGGGATTTCAGCCGGACAGCAAGCTGCGGATGCTTCTGCATATGAAAAAAGAGGTCGAAATCGTCATCACCATTACCGCCTCGGATATTGAACAGAACCGGACGCGCGCCGATCTCGGCATCACCTACGATACCGATGTACTTCGCTTAATCGGATTGTTCCGACAGATGGGCTTATATGTCGGCAGCGTTGTTCTGACGCGCTTCACCGGTGAGCCGGCTGCCGAAAAATTCCAGAAGCGGCTGGAAGCGCTCGGCATCCGCGTATACAGACATTATTCGATTGAGGGCTATCCGTCCAATCTGCCGCTGATTCTCTCTGAGGAGGGCTTCGGCAAAAATGAATATATCGAAGTCAGCCGAAAGCTCGTTGTTGTTACGGCGCCCGGTCCCGGCAGCGGCAAAATGGCAGTCTGTCTTTCTCAGATTTATCAGGAGCATCAGCGCGGCAAGGAATCCGGATATGCAAAATTTGAAACCTTCCCGATCTGGAATGTCCCGCTGAAGCATCCGGTCAATGTTGCCTATGAAGCGGCAACCGCCAATCTCAACGATATCAACATGATTGATCCGTTCCACCTCGAAGCCTATGGCGAAACCGCCGTCAATTATAACCGCGATGTTGAAGTATTCCCGGTTCTGCGCTCGATGTTTGACCAGATTTACGGCAAATCGCCGTATCAGTCCCCGACGGATATGGGCGTAAATATGGCTGGCTTCTGCATTGTGAACGATGAAGCGGCAAGAGCTGCTTCCCGTCAGGAGATCATCCGGCGGTATTTTACAGAGCGCTGCAATCTGCGGCAGGGAAAATCCGATGCGGAAACAGTCAACAAGCTCGAATTGCTGATGCAGCAGATGAAGCTGACCGAGGAGGAACGCCCCGTTATCGCAAAAGCGCGCGAGGTCGCGGAAAAAACCGGTGAGCCGGCAGCGGCATTGCAGCTCCCGAACGGTAAGATCGTCACCGGCAAGACCACCGACCTCATGGGTGCCTGTTCGACCATGCTGCTCAACGCACTCAAAACGCTCGGCAGAATCAATGACACCATCCTCCTGCTCTCCCCGACCGTCATTGAGCCGATTCAGCATCTCAAAACCGACCATCTCGGCAACGAAAATCCGAGACTGCATACAGATGAAACGCTTGTTGCGCTGTCCATTTCTGCGGCGACGAATCCAACTGCCGAATGCGCCATGACAAAGCTCGAAAAGCTGCGCGGCTGCGAAATGCACTCAACGGTCATTCTTTCGCAGATTGACGAACGGACACTCAAACGCCTCGGCATCAATGTGACCTGTGACGCACAGTTCCAGAGCAATCGCCTCTATCAACGGTAATATCTGCGCATCCACGCGGATTGACGTAAATTGGAGCTGCTATCTATAAACACAAAGAGACTGCTTCTACAATAGACAGAAGGAGTCTCTTTTTATCAGGAGTCTGTTATGGATAAAAACAGTATTTGTGTGATTTTCGCAGGCGGTCCGGAGCAAGGGCTGCCCTGTGAGCCGCTGCCGGAATCGGCGTATATTCTCTGTGCGGACAGCGGCCTGCATCTGGCAGAACGAATGCAGCGCGCGCCCGATCTGGTGCTTGGTGATTTTGATTCGCTCGGTGCAGTACCGGAAGCGCTGCCGCATATGACCGTGCCCGTTGAAAAGGATGATACGGATACGATGCTTGCAGTGCGCGTTGCATTGGGGCGCGGGTTTCGGGATATTCGCATTTATGGTGCATTCGGCGGCAGACTCGACCATACGCTTGCCAATCTGCAAACGCTCGAATATATCCGTCAGCACGGCGCAAACGGTTTCCTATGCGGCGTTTCTGACAGTATCAGGATGCTGTGCGGCGGTGAAGCCTTGCAGCTGAATCGTCGGGATGGCTGGACGCTTTCGGTATTCGCATGGTCGGAAATCTGCACGGACGTATGTATTTCGGGCGTTCATTATCCGCTTGCAAACGGCGTACTGACGCGCAGCTTTCCACTCGGCGTCAGCAATCAAATCACTGCTGAGCAAGCAGAAATATCCTGCGGCAGCGGTATGCTGCTTGTAATGCAGTCGAAGCTATAATTAGAAGCTATAATTATAATATAAACACAACCGCAGTATCATGTTGATGAACGATACTGCGGTTTGCATTTGTTATGAAAATAAAAAGCGCACATTTTTTGGCGGCTGATTGAGCAGCGCAAACGAAACCTGCGCTATAAACAGATTTCCTTGCAGACCGGAAACGCGGTGGGTGCAATACAGCTGACCGCGGATCTGTGCAAGCAAACGCTTCTGGTCGCCGTTGGGATAGAGTGTGAGCAGCGGTTCTCTGCCGAAGCGGAACTGTGTGATGACATCCGGGCGCGGCGCAGTCAGCAGCACACGGTCGTGTCGTCCAACAGCAAGACATTTGCCGCTTGGCGTTGTGAACGATACGGTTCCATCATCCGCAAATTGCAGATAAAACGGCTCGCGGCTGACCACAAATGCGGAATGGAAGCTCTTCAGCCAATAGGGATGCTGTTCGCGCCAAATTGCCGGATGATCTTCATTCAGCTCGCGGTCAAATGCAATCAACAGCGCGGCGCAGTTTGCAATCGCAGTGAGCAGGCGTTCCCGTATCGACCGATCCCGTGCGGCTTCATCACTGCCAAGTACAGCGTCCAGATGCTTTGCACCGGATTTTGCAAGCGTATTGCAAATTCGGACAAGCGTACCGGGCTGCCAAGGCTTTCCGCTGACGGGTATGCTGCCGCAAAGTAAATTGGTATACGTCTGAACCGGAATTTTTCCAACTGCAAGCGCTGCCCAGTCCGCTGCGGCACGTTCTTCGGAAAGCAGCGCCGGCGAGCAGTTCCAAAACAGCTCCGCAGCGCGGCTCTCATAGCGCTTATGCGCCATGCCATAGGGCGAAAAATATGTCAGCGCACAGCTATGCGGCGGACAACAGATATCCGCAAGCATATGCAGCGACCGCGAAAGGCTTTTCATCGCAGCAGCGTCTTTTCCGGCACGGCGCAGTGCCAGTGCCGTGCGGTATTCCGCATCGAGAACGGTAAGCGGCGAGGGTGCGTGTGCGCCCTTTCCGTTGCAGAATCCGGCGGTTGCGTAATGCTGCGGCAATGCCGTACCATCCGGCTTTACCGAATTATAATAGTGCAGACCGCGACCCTGATGCCGATCACCAAACTGATCGGGGGCGGCAGCTTCTTCAATCAAAATATCATAATCAAGCGCGGAAAACCTTTCCGCTGCCGGATGCGATTCCAGCGCAAGGAGCTTGAGTGCCGCACGCACGATGCCGCGGTGTACGGAAGGATACAAATGCTTATCAAATTTTGCCAATGCCGAGTGCCTGCCTTTCCGCGCGCTGTTTTGCACGCCTTTTTGTGTGACGCAATACCAACTTATCATACCACAAATTCCGTGAAAATGCAAGCAATGCAAATTATTGATTGTTTCTGCGGTATTCACCGGGCGAAACGCCGTCCTGTGCGCGGAATTGTCTGGCAAAATGCTCGTAGCTGCGATAACCGCATTGCAGCGCGATATCCTGAATCGACATATTGGTGGTAGTCAGCAGCATCCTCGCTCTAGAGATGCGGCTTTCGATCAAATCCTGAATAAAGGTCACGCCGAATTGCTCTTTATAATGGTGCTGAAAGGAGGAACGACTCATACAGGTTTCATGTGCCGCACCGTCAATCGACCAGTCCAGATAGGGCGCAGTATAAACCTTATTCCGGATAATCAGCATCATTTCATAGCGCGAACTCACCTGAATATGCGTCTGCTCATGCACCTGCTCGCTGACCTTGTTGCAGAGCAGCCAGAAATAATGCGAAATCGAATCCGCTTTGTGCAGATGCTCGGAGCTGTTCTCATCCGCGATCGCCTTGATGCAAAAGCTGAAAAATTCCGTACTGCGGAGTGGAACCGGTACGCCGACCGGCACGCTCTTGGCACGGAACCAATCCGGCTCCGGCGCTTCAAAGGAAAAATGAATCCAGTCATTGACAAAGGATTGCTGCGGCACAGCACGATAGCATTGCGGCATCCCCTCCGGAAAGAGAAAAAATGTATTGGCAGGAATCCGGACATCTTCGCCGTTGAGCGTAAAGATCGAATCGGACTTGAGAATCAGCAGGAGACAGTCGCCGCTGCCGTCCGGACGAGACACGAAAAAATCCGCGTCATGCTTATGATTATACCCTACGTTATGAAGAATCATTTTTATACTCCTTTCGGTAAACATTTGCACAATGTATCATGTAATATGAATTATATCCTATTCCGTTTTATTTGTCAATCTATTATAATGAAAAAGCAGACTCTGCGGAGTGTCTGCGTTTGCGAAGCTGTTTGCCTTGCTTGCGCACAGACCGGATCGGTATCATTTGTGCTGCGGGCGCGTTCAGAAATCGAAAGTATGGCTGTGCGCAGGAAGGAAACGGTCGAGAGGGGATCGTTCAGCTTCCAATAAGAATTCCGCATGAAAAAAGGGAGGAAAAAAATATGAACAGAAAGCTAAGACTCAGACTGCTGTCCGCATTGGCAGCGGTCACACTGCTGACAGGAACCGCACAGTCGTTTGCACCGTCTGTCGGTTTCGCCGCCACAAACCTGATCACCAACTCTACATTTGAGAGTGGCACAACCGATTGGGGCGTCTACAAGGAAAGCGGCGGTGCTGCAAAGCTGACAACGGATGACGGCAGACTCGCACTGAACATCACCAGCGTCGGTACGCTGAACTACGCCGTTCAGATGTTTTATGACATCGTTCCGCTGTATCAGAACGGTGTATACCGTCTGACCTATGAGATTTCAAGCTCCGTTCCGCGCTATGTGGAGAGCATGATCCAGCAGAACGGCGGCACCTATCAGGCATACACATGGAAGGGCTTGGATATCGGCACAGAGCCGACTGTCGTAGACTACACGTTTACGATGGAGGAAGAAACCGATATCATGACCAAATTCTGCTTCAACTGCGGCCTGCAGAAGACCGACGGCGAGCTTGGCGAGCATACAATTTATCTGGATAATGTTTCCTTGGAGCTGATTGACGACAGCAAGGTTGATTACAGCACTGTCGGCCCGTACCAGTCTCCGATCCTGACCAATCAGATCGGCTTCCGTCCGAACGATAAGAAAACAGCAGTTGTCCGCAAGGATGGCGGCGACAGCTTCTCGGTTGTCAATGCCGATACGGAAAAGGTTGTTTACACCGGTACGCTCGGCGAAGCAATCAGCAACACCAGCGCAGATGAAACCGACCGTATTGCAGATTTCTCCTCGGTCAAGGATGCCGGTAAGTATTATATCACCTGCGGCGAGCTGGATCCGTCCTATAGCTTTGTCATTGCAGAGAATCCGTATGAGAAGCTCAATGACGAAGCACTGAGAACATTCTATCTCCAGCGCTGCGGCTGCGAGGTCGTAGATGCCGACTTCGGCCATAAGGCTTGCCATACCGCAGAAGCAACCATCTATGGCACCAGCGAGAAGATTGATGTCAGCGGCGGCTGGCACGATGCCGGCGACTACGGCAGATATACCGTTGCTGCTGCAAAGGCGGTTGCCGACCTGCTCTACGCATATCAGGCAAATCCGTCCATCTTCAGCGACAAGGTCGGTATTCCGGAGAGCAACAACGGCGTGCCGGATATCCTTGATGAAACTCGCTATGAGCTGGAATGGATGCTCAAGATGCAGGCTGCGGACGGCAGTGTTTATCACAAGGTCACCTGCGCAACATTCCCGGGCTACGTCATGCCGACTGCCGAAACCAAGGAACTGATTGTTACACCGTATTCTACCACCGCAACGGCTGATTTCTGTGCAACAATGGCACTGGCTTCTGAATTTTATGCAGATGTCGATGCAGACTTTGCAAAGACCTGTCTCGACGCTGCTGTAAAATCTTGGGACTTCTTACAGAAGAATCCTGATTTCGTATTCAAGAATCCGACAGACATCTCCACCGGTGAATACGGCGACAAGTCCGATGCCGATGAGCGTTACTGGGCAGCTTGCCAGATGTACCGCGCAACCGGCGATGAAAAGTATCTGGAGGGCATCTCCAAGGTTCGTACCGGTATGGATTGGTCCACTGTCGGCGATTACGGCAACATCGCACTCGCAACCATGAAGAACGGTACACATTCTCTGGTTGAGTCTGCAAAGGCATCGCTCAAATCCTCTGCTGCATCCTTTGAAAAGGTTGTCAATGCAAATCCGTACAGCTCCCCGATCACCATGTATAACTGGGGCTCCAATATGACCATCGCAAATGCAGGCGTTATGCTCGCACTTGACGGCAAACAGGATGCCGCTTCCGAGGTTCTGAACCACCTGCTCGGCAAAAACCCGAACGGTACCTGCTATGTCTCCGGCTTCGGCACGGTTTCTCCGGTCGCACCGCACCACCGTCCGTCTATGGCTGTTGGCAAGCCGCAGCCCGGTATGCTCGTCGGCGGCGTAAACTCCTCGCTGGAGGACAGCGCTGCAAAGGCATACTGTAAGACTGCTCCGCCTGCAAAGTGCTATATCGACAATGCTGAAAGCTATTCCACCAACGAAATCACCATTTACTGGAATTCTCCGCTGATTTATCTGCTCGCAGCAGCGTCCGCAGAACAGACTGATGTTCCGGATACAACCGAGCCTACCACCACAACAGCCACAACCACCAATCCTGATGGTTCGATGCTCGGTGACGCCAACGGCAGTGCCGGTATTGATGTTGCTGACGCAGTTCTGGTCGCACGTTTTGTCGCTGAGGATAACGCCATCACAATCACCGCACAGGGCAAGATCAATGCTGACGTTAACAAAAACGGCAAGCCGGATAATGATGATTTGATTCTGATTCTCAAGTATATCACAAAACTCATCACCGCATTCTAAGCATTCGCCAATTTCATCTTCCCATAATAACAGCCTCCTGCATTTTGTCGGGAGGCTGTCCCTCTTTTTATACGTCCCTGCTGCTGTTTGACAAAGTACCCGCACTGTGATATAATCAAAAGGAACGGCAGTAAATCCGCTGCCGAATCCGCAGGCAAAGGAGTCGATGCTGCATGAATGTTCTGCGATCATCCATATTCCGGCGCATTTATCGCACCGAAATCATGATTATGCTTCTGATGCTGACGCTGCCTGTCACGATCTTGTTTATGCAGATTCGTCAGGAACAGCTTCTTCGCTATCTGCTGCCGGTCGCGGCAATTTTCACGACGCTGCGTATGCTGATGATCATTTCACTCGCCAATTATCTGGCAGAAGCGTCCGTTGCCTCACATTATTTTAATAAAGCAAAAAACTGGTTTCTGATGCACTGCGCAATCGAGGTCGTTGCGCTGATGCTGAATGTCTCCACCATTGCCATGAAAAATACGGTACTCCAGTCGCAGCAAACACGCTATATCCTGATGATTGCAGGCTATCTTGTCTATCTGGCGGCGCATCAGTTATCTTCCTGCATTGCGAAGAACCGGCTTCTGCGCGGCTTCTGCGCAGTCTGGTATCTTTGCGGCGGTGATCCGGCACAGGAAAAGGGCATTCGGTTGACATTTATCCTACAAATCATAAGCAGCGTTTTATATGCGGGGCTGATGGTCTGCATCACGCTCTATCCATCACTTTTTTTAATTGCATACGGGCTTGCCAGCACGGTTGTTATCATGGTGCTCATCGTACAGCTTCGGATTACGATGCACGCGCGCAAAACTGCCCTGCTGCTTGCCACATTGTCGGAGTAAGGGAGGATTTGGTATGACAACTGCGATTGCGGTTCGTATCACACTGATGCTAGCAGGCATTCCGATGCTGATTCCGGTTTTCATGCCGCTGTTTCGCAAGCAGTATGATCGCCGCGTATTTTTGATTGCCGCTTCCGCAGCGCTCCATCTGTTTGCTACACTATATGCGATTTCCCTTGATGTCTCCGCGTGCAATCCCAATACAGCCGAAATCAGCTCACTGATGTTTCTGCTTGCATTTTTTATTGGACTATGCGCCGGTGTGACACTGCTCTGTGCCGTATTCTGCGAGCCGGATGGAAAAATTCGATTTTGGAAGCGCAGTACGCCGATTCCTGTTCGGATGCTGGGCTGCGCGATACTGCCGGTTCTGCTTGCAAGCATCGGTCAGCATTTTTATCCGGACATCAATCTGATTGAGTATGGCTTTACGCTTTCGATCTTCCTGACCTATCTTTGCTTCCGTCACGAGGCCGGCGTCCAGATCGAAACGAAGGCGGCAGACCTCGAATTGCGGCAAGCAAAGCTGCTGACCGAGCAAATCAGACCACATTTCATTTTCAATGTTCTGATGAGCATTCAGAATCTCTGCTATCAGGACGCAGACGCCGCCGCGGATTGCATTGCACAGTTTGCGAGTTATTTGCGCAGCAATATGACAGCACTGACAACGGATAACCTGATTCCCTTTGAGACGGAATTAGAGCATATCCGCACCTATGAAGCACTCGAACGCGCCTGTACCGATCAGCCGTTTGAATTGCGATACGAGATTGACGCTTCTGATTTTGAGATACCGGCGCTGACGATTCAGCCGATTGTTGAGAACGCAATCAAGCATGGCGCACTCAGCCGGCGTGACGGCACCGGTTCAGCACTGCTCAAAACAGAACGCATCGGACAGTGCATCCGGATCACGGTTTCGGATAATGGCAATGTCTCGGCAAACCTGACAGCGCAGCAAAAGGCACATCAGAGCATCGGGCTAAAGAATGTCGAAAATCGGCTTGCGGTGCAATGCGGTGCAAATCTCAATATTTCACTCAGCCCAAACGGCGCAAAGGTCACCATTCTGATTCCGGAAAAGGGGGGGATTTCTCATGCAGACAATCATAGTTGACGACAAAAGCGCGGTTGTCAATATGCTTCAGCGAATCTTGAAGCGCGTAGACCCTGCCGGAACACATACCGGCTATACCGACGCCTATGCAGCATTGCAGGACGCAGCGCATACCTTGATTGACGCGGCATTTTTGGATATTGAGATGCCGGAAATCGACGGTGTCGCACTCGCAAAAAAATTGCAGCAGCTTCAGCCGCGCATCAACATCATTTTTATCACAGGACATATCGAATATATGCCGGATGCCTTTGCACTCTATGCCAGCGATTATATTATGAAGCCTGTGACGGAGCAGGCGGTCGTGCGCGCACTGAGTCATTTGCGCCACAGCACTGAGCAGCAGTGGGAATCGCACACGCTGCGCGTACAGTGCTTTGGCAGCTTCGAGGTGTTTCACGGGAGTACGCCGCTGAAATTCAGCAGACAGAAATGCAAGGAGCTTTTGGCGTATCTGGTTGACCGGCAGGGGGCTGTTTGCAGCAATGATATGATTATCGGAAATCTCTGGCCGGACGAAAGTCCCTCGGAAACCCGTAAAAGCATGGTGCGAACGATCATTACCGAGCTTGCCAAAACGCTCCGTCAGGCAGACGCAGAGGAGGTACTCATCCGAATGCAGGGCGGCGTCAGTGTGAATGTTCATCAGATTGACTGCGACTACTATCGCTTCCTGAACGGTGAACCGCTGGCGATGCGTGCGTTTCACGGTGAATATATGACGCAGTATTCGTTTGCAGAGGAAACCCGTGCAGCACTTCAGCAGCAATTTATGAATTCCGTTTGAATTCGGTGCGCATTTGGTGCGCCGAATGTGTATAATAGTAATTGGTCATTGTTCTGATATACCTGCGTTTCCCGCGCTGTGGGGGATGCAGGTGTTTTTTTTGCGTTTTTTCGCGTGTTTGATGTGCAAAAAATATTTTCAAAAAAATTTTTCAAAAAAATTTTTGAATTACCCCTTTTTTTCAAATGCAGCTTCGTATCCTGTAGACAGAAAGCAAAAATGCTTTTCACTTCGGAAGCATCCGGAGAAACTTTATGAAAAAGGAGTATGAAACCATGAAAGCAAACAAGCGCATCATCTCTGCAATCGCAGCAATCACCGTGCTGTCCGCAGCAACCGGTATCACCGCATTCGCAGACAATCTGACTGAAAAAACCGAGCCGGCAACCGACACTGTAATTTCTCAGGACATTGAGGAAACCACAGAGGAGTCCACCGAGGATACAACCGTGGAGACTCCGGCAGAAGATGTCGATGCTCCGGTCGTTGAGGACGAAGCACCTGCTGATCAGATCGAGACACCGGTTGTTCCGGAAGTCGATACCGAAATCACAGAGGATGAAACACCTGCTGATGAAGAAGTTGAAGCTCCGTCCGATTCCGAAGCAGACGGCGAAGTTACCGAGGATGAAGAAGTTGAGACCGAAAAGCCTGAGAAGCATGGAAAGCACGTCGGCAAGCATCAGATCATTGATATGATCGGCAGCTCCTTTGATTTCGAGCTGAATGATTTCAAGGATGACGATGCAAAGCTGAATTGGTTTGAATTCTGCAACGGCGATCTGAAGCATGAGCTTGAGAAGCCTGAGAAGCCGGCAAAACCTGAAAATGTCGAGAAGCCTGAGAAGCCGGAAAAACCCGTTAAGCCGGAGGATGGCGAAAAGCCGGAGAAGCCGGAAGCTCCTGTCAAGCCGGAAAACGCTGAAAAGCCGGAGAAGCCGGAACCGCCTGTAAAACCGGAGAACACTGAAAAGCCGGAACCGCCTGTAAAACCGGAAGCTCCTGTGAAGCCGGAAAAGCCGGTAAAGCCGGAGAAGGAAGAAGTGTCCGAAGATGTTGAGGTCGAGGCTCCTGCTGAGACTGAAACCACCGAAGCTGAATAATTACGTTGTCGGTTTCCCATACCGACTGCGTAATCCGTTCTCACCCCACGATTTATTCCCTATATTGGCTGTTGAATGATTTTCGCACCCTTCCCGTCATGTTAGCGCATAACGGGAGGGGCTTTTTTTACTCTGCATATTATGGTACAAAAGCAGGTCTGAGGATAACCGGAAAAGTCAACCGCATAAAAGTAAGGACGCTTTCGGCAGCAAGGTCAAAAGCGTCCTGATAATATGTATGGATGGATAGGCAGCCCGTATTACGGAGCAGGCGGCAGGCTTGCAGCAGGCAGATTTGCCTCAGGCTTTTCTACATTCTGCACATTTACATCCGACTTCTCTGCATTCTTCAAATGCGGCGGCGCAGGCTTTTCCGGCTTTTTATGCGATTGCTCCGGCGGATTGACCAGCGGCTGCTCATGCTCCGGCGTTTCCGGTTTCTCCGGCTTGAGCGCATTCTCATCTGCTTTCTCAGGTTTTTTCTCCTGCTCGGTATTTTCAACCTGTATGCCCTCCGCTGGCTCAGCAGGTTCCGGCGGCACCGGCGGTTTGACAGGCGCAATCTGCGGATCAGCCGGTGTTTGCGGCTGCACGCCCGTAGCCGGCGTCTTTCCGGTTTCATTTTTCAGCGGATCCTCAGCCTTTTTATCCGGCTTTACAGGAGGCTCCTTCTCCTTTTTCGGATCCGGCTTTAACGGTTCTTTTTTCTCCGGCTTCTCAGTATCAACCGGCGGCTCGGTGGTTGCGGTGATCTCCGGATGCTCCGTGAGGTTCTGCACATTGACATTCAGCTTCAGCTTAGAGATATCCGATACAAATGCCGTTTTGTATTCATCGAATTCGTCCGTTGTCTGGGCAGAGATATAAACCTCTACGGTATCGCCATCGTTGATGCTGCCGCTTGCTTTTTGGAGCGCGAGCAGCTCATGTGCTACAATCACTTTATTTTTGCGGCGACCGTCATAGCTTTCGAGCAGGGCGGCGCCGGCATCGTTGTCGCTTTTCAGCTTCACGACCTTGCCATCCTTGTTCAGATACATCCGAATATTTGCATCCGAATTGAGAATTACCACCGCATCGGTATGATAATTCTTCATGAAGTGGGAATATCCGGCACCTACCGCAATCAGCAAGCAGGCAGCGGCAGCCGCCACACGCATGACAATGCGCCGGATGCGCGGCGTATCGGAACTGATATTTGCAGCAGCTTCCGTCTGGGTTCGCTGCATCAAAATCGGCTCTGTGATGGTCTGACCGACGCTGTAATGCAAATTGGCAGCTTGGAAAAAGCGTGATTCTTCGTCCATGAGGATCGCATATGCCTCATGGCATTCCATAACAATATAATTCATGGATCCTCCCTCCCTCTGAGTACCTGCATGATGTGTCCGCGTAAAATCTCATAACCGTTGGTGCAAATCAGCAGAACGGCAACAAGATAGCGGCGATGACGCTCCAGCGCTTTGCGTTCTACGCCGGCGCCTTTCGCGAGCTTTGCAAGCGGCACGCGCTTGGTTCGCAGAAAATCGTCAAGAATATCCGGATGACTTCTTGCATAGGCAATGGCGGTCTGACAATGCTTCAAGGAGCGTTCCTGCCGCGGAGAATTTTCCGCAACATCGCGCATGGAAACGCCGAATTGCGTCATCTGCGCCGAAAGCTCTGCGATTTCCAGTCTGGTCGCCTCGCGGACATCGCTTTCATCATAGGCATCATGCGTATCAGGAATGGTATCGAGCAGCGTATTTTGTTCCTCATCGGGTGAATCCAATGAGACATGACCAAAATTTCGCCGTTCTTTTCGATAATTGTCAATCAGGCGGTTTTTGATTTGCAGCGCGGCAAAGCTCAGGAATGCGCCGCGTTTTTCCGCATAGCTATTGATCGCCTCATAAAAAGCAAACATCGCGATACTAAGCTCATCATCGCTCGGATCGGGTGCCCGCTTGAGAAATTTGGCTGTTTCCGATCGGATAAACGGCATATAATCTGCAATCAGCCGATCGGCATGGTTTTGATCTATTTTGGCCTGATAGACACGGGATATGAGCTGTTTGGCTTCAGATTCCATGTTATCACCCCCATATTAGTAATAGAATACGGTACATCTTCCGAAAAATCGGGGTAATTTTTTATATTGTAGCATATTTTTTTCGTTATTGCAAGCAGCCGTCCGGCAAAATATTGTAAACAGCGTAAACCAGATAAACAAAACGACAGCGGATGACCGTTGAGGGGTTCAGGGCGGTGGAAGGGCGTCAATCGCGGTCAACCGTTGAAAACGGGGTTGAATATAACACGAGCCTACGTAACGCAATCGCAAGAAATCCAGAATACAGTCTGATATCCGTACACAACCACGGAACGAACGATCCGCCTACCGGTTCAGACCTTGTAGCGAACGCGCAGCAGGATACAAGCTCGGCGTTGTCGTAACGCACAACGGACGAGTGTTTACGTACAAGGCTGGGGGCAAGCCGTTCTTAGCAAGAGCGTTTGGAGCAAGGGGTGACAAATTACGCGGAAACGGTTATAATGAGGTCGAGGCGATAATTGAAACCCTAAGCCAGTACGCAGTTGAATACGGGATAGAATGGAGTGAACGATAATGGCGTTTATTAAAGGACGATATATAGATTCAGGCCTGCCGCGAGGAGCAGATCAACGAGATTCTGAACATCAACAGCGCGGCACGCTTATCAAGAATAAGCCACACAGCGAATTGGATATTCCGGCATATTTTTGTCCGTATCCGTTGTATTCCGATAAAAAATATGGTATAATATCGGCAGATGAAAGGGGATATGCTGCATGAACACGCAATATGCCAATCGGCAGAACATTTTGCGCTTTGCTGCCGAAGCCTATCAGACAACACCGGAATACCCTTGGCAGAGTTCGCCGGAGCACGCGGTTCTGCGGCATCCAAACGGCAAATGGTACGGCTTGATCGTGACCGTGCCGCGATGCAGAATCACCGGTACATCCAATGCGCCATGCGATATTTTGAATGTCAAATGCGACTCCATGATGATCGGCTCTGTGATATTGCAAAAGGGCTTCTATCCGGCATATCACATGAACAAAAACAACTGGATTTCGATTTTGCTGGACGACTCTGTGCCGCTGGAACAGGTGACAGCCATGCTGAAAACAAGCTACATACTGGTCTCCGGAAAAAGCAGAGCTGCACGGACAGAGCCAAAGCCATGGCTGATTCCTGCAAATCCAAAATATGAAAATCTGGCAGAAACGCTTGCTATAACCGGAGAAACACTCTGGACGCAAAGCGGCAGCTTTATCGTGGGTGATACGCTGTATATCTACGAGGGCAAACCAATCGGTGCTGTGACCTATGCCTGTATCGTAACGGAAACCGATATTCCCCATCATTATGATCAGGACGGTCTGCATATGGAAAAGGTTGTGCGGCTGAAGCTGCTTGCACGCTATCCGCAGACGCAGTTTCCACTCGAACGGCTGCGTGATTACGGCGTCTCGTCTATTCGCGGTCCGCGCGGCATACCGGAGGATTTATCCGAGGCATTGGCGCGGGAGTGCGAACCATTCTCCCATAAAATCTGATTGCTGTGGAGGCTGCAACTATGCGAACAAAGCTATTTTGTATCATATTATCGGTACTGCTGCCGGCGATTTCGGTCACGGTTCTGGCAGCAGATACAACGCTGAACGGCGATCTGAATGCTGACGGAATCACAGACCTTGCGGACATCAACATATTACAACGGTATCTGTTGACCGACGATACGCTCTCAACAAACACCGCCGCACAGGCAGACATCGTACCGGACGGCGTCCTCAATGCCGCGGATTTATCTGCGCAAAAGCGTATGCTGCTGAACAATTCGGGTACAGACCCCCAGCGAAAGCTGATCTGGAGCGATGAGTTTGACGGCACAATGCCCGATCCCGAAAAATGGTCGTATGAGCTTGGCAACTGGAAGCTCGACGCAAACGGCAATTACATCACAAACGGCTGGGGCAACAATGAACAGCAGTTTTATACCAATCAAAATGCAGCCGTACATGACGGCATTCTGACCATCGCTGCGCGCCATGAGGACTATACTGACCCGATACAGGGCAGCTACAGCTACACCTCGGCAAGACTCAGCTCGCAATATAAATTTTCAACCTGCGGCGGCAGAATTGAAGTCCGCGCGCGCTGTGATTCGGGCAAATCGCTCTGGCCTGCAATCTGGATGCTGCCGGAGGACAGCGCATACGGCGGCTGGGCGGCATCCGGCGAAATTGACATCATGGAGGGGTGGGGCAGTACGCCGGAGAAAATCTGCGGTACCATTCATTTCGGGGATGTCTGGCCGAATAACACCTACCTGACGAATGAATATCATTTCCCTGCCGGTGACTCCTCCGAAAGCTGGCATACCTACGCGCTGGAATGGGAACAGGATAAAATTTGCTGGTATGTGGATGATACGCTCTATAGCACGCAGACGGACTGGTATTCAGAGGGTCATGCCTATCCGGCACCATTCAACCAGAATTTTTATCTGATTCTGAATCTGGCAGTCGGCGGTCATTTTGACGGCGTGGACGGCATCTACGGTGCGCCGGAAACCTTTGCAGACGGCGAACGGCATTTTGAGATTGATTATGTACGTGTTTACGCGCCGAATGATGCGCAGATGAAGCCTACGGAGATCACCTCCCTGCCGCTGGAATTATACAGCGAGGGCGCAGACGCAGAGCTGCATAACCGCGATGGCAAAACAGAAATCACCGTGCGCAATCCGGGCACGCTCCCCTATGGCGTTATGGGCTTGATTCGTGCAAAGCAGGTTCAGCCGGAGAAAACCTATGTACTGTCATTTGACGCGTCATCCACAATCGCGCGTGAAATGCTCGTAACCGCAGAGGATGCGGCATATCAGCGTTATCTGGAGCAAACAATCCTGCTGACGCCCGAACAAACGCACTACACGCTGGAAGTGACATTCCCTGCCGCGATGACAGCCGATCTGAAATTCCAGCTTGGAAATCTCGGAAATGCGGCAGAAATCGGAGCGCATACAGTGACACTTAAAAATATATCATGGAGCGAATAACAAGAGCATTCCAATTATAAAACAGCTAAGGCGAGAACATTTTGCAGTTCTCGCCTTTGTTTTTTATCAATGCTCAAGCCTGAAAGAGTACGCGGATGAAATTATACATCAGCGGAATGACCGTGTTGCTGTCATGACCGCCGCCGGGGACGGAGAAATAAATATTATCCGTGCCATGCTCCGTAAATAGATTGTGATACTGTTCGGGATAGGTGCCAACCATGCCGTCATTCGAGCCGGCTGCAATCATCAGCACATACGGAGAATACGGTGGATCAATCCGGATTTCCTCCTTGCTCATGCAGCCCGGATGCTCCATAAACTGATCCCTTGTCGGGAAAATGCCCGGTGCCGGAGCCGCCGCGCCGATATAGCCGACCTTATCGCTGCATTTCATGCCGATGTAGAGCGATTCTCTGCCGCCCATGGAAAAGCCTGCAACCGCAGTATTTTCACGACCGGTTTTCACGGAATAATGCGATTCGATATGCGGCATCAGGCTATCCGGCAAATCCTCTGCAAATGCGTCATAATAAGGAACATCCGCAGAACCGTTTCCGGTTTCCGTCATGCGATCCGGATTCGTATACTGATGCGTGAACACAATGATCATCGGTACGGCTTCACCGCTTTTGATGAGACTGGTCGCAATTTCAAGCACGCCATTTCCGTTTGTCATCGAAAATTCATTGCCGCCGTAGCCATGGTTGACATAGAACACCGGATATTGCTGACTTTCATCATATCCGGGCGGCAGCCAGACATTTGCATTTTTATCGTGATTGGCTTTCTTGGAAAAATAGGTGATATGCTGAAGCGTTCCCTCAGCCTTGCCCATTGCGGATGCAGGTACACTCGTTGTAATCTGATCGCGGATTTTGTTCATATAGTCCGGGTCGGGTTCTTCGGCAGGCGGCTTCATCAGCAGCGTTTTCAGCAGCGAAAGATCCTTGGCAGTCAGCGCGTTGTCACCGTCCAGATCGGCGGTATCCGCATAAACCTCGCTGTTTTTAGTAAGGAGATAATCTCGGAGTGCCTCGGCGTCTGCAAGTTCACGCTTGCCGTTGTGATCCGCATCGCCTTTTTTGAAGCTGCCGGATGGCGCAGACGCACCGCCGGTCTTTATCACCGATACCGCATCCATATAAAAATCACAGGTCGCGCTTTCGGTTTCGATATAAAGAATCGGGTCTGTTCCCTGCGCAACGGTATAGTTCTGCGCAGTCAGCGTAATCCATTCGCCGGATGCTGCATCGCCCTCGGCAAAGGTATCGTAGGTCACATTGCTGCCGCTGCCATATTGCATGGTCATTTTGAAATGAACGGTTTCATTGGAGCGCTGCATCACCTGTGCCTGAACATTCAAAATGCTGCCGGCAGGACATTGGCTGCTGCTCAGCGCATAGGCAACACCGTTCCAAGCGTCCGAACGGTCGGATACAAGCACCGATGCACTGCCGTCAGCCGCTTCTGCCGATGTCACCGCAACACTTGCATTACCGCGGCCCTGCCAGCCGGAAAGCCCGTCCTCAAATCCGGAATGCAGCAGTTCGGTTTCTGCTGCATAGCTCTGTATTGAGCCGCTTGCCGCGAGCATTGCCGCACAGATACATGATATCGCTATTTTGCGTAGCATTTATATTCCCCCTATATTCAGTGATCTCAGCCGCTTGGCTTCTATATAAGAATGATTTACTGTGCCGACTCTCTCTGTGTGGTATGCGGCACATTGATACCCGGAATCGGCACCTCATCCGGATAACGCACAAGCACCGACACCGTGATATTATCCTTGCCGCCATTGGCAAGCGCCAATATGACAAGCTCCTGCAAGCGCTTCGGCAGCGGCTTCGGCTTTGCCATCACTTCTTCGATTTCAAAGGTTGTCACATAGTCGCTCAGTCCGTCAGAGCAGAGCATCAGGACATCACCGAGCCGCATTCCATCCGGATAGACAATGACCTCCGGCTTTGGCTCGGCTTCCAGATTGCCGATCACAGGCATCACGATATGTCTATGCGCATGGACACGCTTTTCCTCTACGGATATACTGCCTTCTTCATAGAGCATCTGCACGAGCGTCTGATCACGGCTGAGCTGTTCGAGCATACCGCCGCGATAGCGATAAATCCGCGAATCACCGACATTAAAGCAATGCAGACCCTCGTTCTCATCGACTGCAATGCCACAGAGTGTCGTCTGCATATTGGCAGTGCTTTTCTGCATGACGCTTTGCTCCGCAATCGCGGTGTGGATATCGAGAATGCGCCGTTTCAGGTTAATGCGCGAGGAATAATCAATCTGCGAGAGCAGATTCAGACAGGTACGCGATGCAAGCTCACCTGCCTGTTCACCGGAAACGCCGTCGCAGAGCGCAATCAGAAACGGCTCCGAAAGCCCGGTCTGTACACCGCCCTCCGTCCGGACGCTTCCGCGAATCAGGAATGCGTCCTCGTTGTTTTCGCGCGTACCTTTTTCGGTTATGCCGCAGCAATAATACATCAAATCACCTCAGATCCGATAGGATACCGGCATCTGCTGTGCGCCGGAGCGCAGCCAGCCAAACCGGATGAAAATATCAACTATAAAATATAAAAATGTCAGCGCCTGTTCGGATTCAGAATCCGTCCTCATAGGGAGCTTCAAGCGTTTTCCAGCAGCGATAGGCAGCATAGCAGACTGCAATTTCAATCGGCGTGCTGAACTGAAACAGCCCCGTAAACGCATTGCTGAATGCGTGGAGTAGAATCATGATGGGCAGCGTGTATTTCGAGCAGCCAAATCCCATTCTTGTTCTCTGTATTGTATGACATCAAATTTCCGAATCGGAATCAGTCCTGACCGTTCCAGAGCTTTCCGAGCTGATCGGAATACTGTGCGCGGAATGCGGCAAAGGTGCCTGCGTCCAGATGATCGCGAATCTGCGTCATCAGATTGTTATAGAACCAGAGATTGTGCTGCACGGCGAGTCTGCCTGCGAGCTGCTCCCCTGCCTTGAACAGATGGCGAATATACGCGCGCGAGAAATTGCGGCAGGTCGGACACTGACAGCCCTCCTCAATCGGGCGCGGATCGGTTGCATAGCACTGATTCGTCAGGTGCATGATGCCGCGCATGGTAAATACGGTTGCATGGCGCGCATTGCGGCTCGGCATAACGCAATCAAACAGGTCGATGCCGCGCGCCACGTTCTCAACAATATTCTGCGGTGTACCAACGCCCATGAGATAGCGGATTTTATCTTTTGGCATATGCGGTTCAACGTGCTCGACCATGTCATACATCACCTCGGTCGGTTCGCCAACCGCAAGTCCGCCGATTGCATAGCCGTCCATATCCAATTCTGCGATTTCGTCCATATGGCGTTCACGCAGATCGGCATAGGTACAGCCCTGATTGATGCCGAACAAAAGCTGATGCGGATTGAGCGTATCCGGCAGACTGTTCAGGCGTGCCATTTCCTCTTTGCAGCGCTTCAGCCAGCGCGTTGTACGGTCGCAGCTCTGTGCGGCATAGCGATAGGGTGCCGGATTCTCCACGCATTCATCAAACGCCATTGCGATGGTAGAGCCGAGATGCGACTGGATCTGCATACTTTCCTCAGGCCCCATAAAGATTCGTCTGCCGTCTACATGAGACTGGAATGTAACGCCTTCTTCTTTAATCTTACGGAGCTTTGCAAGGCTGAATACCTGAAATCCGCCGGAATCGGTTAGTGTCGGACCTTTCCAGCCGGTAAAGCCCTGCAAGCCGCCCATTGTCCGAACAATATTGTCGCCCGGACGGATATGCAGATGATAGGTATTGCAGAGCATGACCTGACAGTTCACCGCCTCCAGATCACGCGCAGAAAGTGCACCCTTGATTGCGCCAGCCGTTGCGACATTCATGAAACAGGGTGTCTGAAAGTCGCCGTGTACCGTATGAAACACGCCGCGGCGTGCTGTTTGCTCTGTTTTCAGCAGTTGATACATAGATTTTCTCCTTTATATAATTCTCCGTTTATATCATACCATAAATGCACCAAAAATGCAAGAGATTCCGTCCGCTGCAATCAAAAAGCATAAAAAAATAAACAGGCATCGTATCCGGAATCTAAACACTCCAAATACGATGCCCAATCGTTACGAATCAGATTATCTGTGCGTCAGCTCAATAAAGGTTACGCCGCTGCTGGATTTGCGGTAATACCGCAGCAGAAATCTTGCGATATCCTGCTCCGAGGGATCCGCATTTTTCGCCGCATTGCCGACTGCTGCACCGACTACCGCGCCAACTGCTGCGCCAAGCGGTCCTGCAACCAGCAAGCCCGGCAGCGCACCGACTAAGCCGCCGCCAATCAAATCATTGGTTTTTCTTTCATAATACTGCTTTGCGTGCGCCTCAAGACGAATACAAGTCTCATCGCGCAGCACTGCTGCCTGGAGTTCTGCATAAGTTGTTACTGTTACCATTTGAAATGCCTCCTTTTTCAGATCACTCTGATATTCCGTCAAGCAGCCGGTATCTCCGACTGTGGGCAATTATGCCAATTCCATTATACCGCAATCCCTCCCATTTGTCAAGTAGGCAGTGCCGACTTCATTTTGCACCCATGTTACAAAGCAAAATTGATTATCTTTCTCCCATTACATTTTCACTTGTATTATGCTATAAGCGGACAGCGCCCGCCTCCATTTTAATTCCCATGTAGCAAAACAAGACATTGATTACACTTCTCCCATTGCATTTTTACTGATAATATGCTATTAAGCGAGCGGTTTATTGCGGCAAGCCAGCGTCAGCAGAAAAGTACGCTGTATCGCCAAAATCAGCTCGGATAGACAAATCAGCTTATCCAATTTCAATGTAGTTTTCAGCCAATTAGTTGACCAATAGTTGCCCAAACTACAACAAGACAAGCGAATATATCAACACACGCCCGTCAAGTTAATTTTGACGGGCGTATGTCTTTTTTCATAAGTGCGTGGATTGTATCGAAATTTCAAATATGGAATCCATTTTTATAACCTCAGTTTTTTATGTGGTATAATAAACTCGAAAAAGAGTACTCAGTCGGTTCCTTCATTCAATAAAAGATCCATGAAAGCGAGGCAAAATCGCTGCTTTTCCGGCGAAAGCTGGTTATACCGTGTCAGCAATGCAGAATCCAGCTGCACGGATAACGCACTATTTACTGTGCCGAGCAGAATTTGATCGGGTGTCGTTTCGAGTGCGTTGCAAATCCGCAGAAACACCTCAAGGCTTGGGATTGAACGTGCAGTTTCGATGCATGAAAGGTATTTGTCATTGATTTCAGCGCGTTCACAGACCTCAATCTGTTTCAGATGCAATTCTTTTCGCCGTCGGGCTATATTTGCTCCGATCTGTTTGTAATCCAAATTCATGTATATCACCTCTACCATATCATACTATATTATGGACTTTTGTCAAACTATCTAAAAGTTTATATTCTACTTGACATAAGAATATTATTTGTGTATAATAAGAATATGAGGAGAATTTGTCTGAATATTCAACTGAATATATAGAATTCTGCTGCTGCCAGGCATGGCAGACTGTTCTTACACGAATCATCCGGAGCGGAAAAGTGAGGTGTTACAAATGAAAGAGGTACTCGGTATTTTTGCAGCAATCGCGGCAGTTGCCGGAATCGCATCGGCAGTGTCAAAGAATGATGAAAAAGAAGAGGCTGCACAGAGACAACGCGAACAGGAGCTTGAGCTGGAAGAGTGGCGCCTGACTGTCGAAGAGACGCAGAGAAGGCACATCCAGCAAATGGAACAGCAGCGGATGCAAATGAAACGGGAAAAGCGCGATTACCAGATGAAACTGGCAAATGCGCCGAAAAAGCCTGTCTATAAAACCATTGCCGCGCTGCAGTGTCCGCTCTGTATGGGGCATCGTGAGGTGAACGAAGCGGCAGGTGAGGTGCATTGCCCGTACTGCGGTGCAACCGAGCAGCTTGAAGTCGATCACTATGAGATTGATCAGGCGGCATTCCAGAAGCAGCTTCAGGAGGCAGAAGAGCAGCGCGCTGCGCAGGAAGCGCTCGAACTGCGGAATGAACGGCTCAATACTGCGATTAAGTTTGTTGCTGTTATTATGAGTGTTGCGTTGCTGATTCTGTGGATTTCACCGATTGTCGTTCTCGCTTTCTTTGTACCGCCGTTTCTCCTGTTCTGTTTTCTGCTTTACAAGCGCTATCCGGAAAAGGGCGGAAAGGTCTGGAATGCAGTTAGGTTTCCGCTGACTTGCATTTTCGTATTTCCACTGCCGCTGACAGCGTTCTTTATGGGCAGCGAGAAAATGGAGGAGCGGTTTTCCAGGAAGGCAAGAATCGGCATGAGTATCGGTGTATGGGCTGTTTATGCGGCTCTGATCTGTGTGTTGGGCGGATTGTATGTCAAAGGTTTCCGGAATGCAGTACATTCCGATCCGCCGCCGGCTAACGTGACAACAGAGGCACCGTCAACTGAGAAAACCACAAAAGCCACAACAGCGAAAACAACTGCCAAAACCACTACAACTACACAAGCAAAGGTTGAAATTCCGTCCAAGGATAAAAAGCAGCTTGAATATTTCAATTCTGAAACGAATGCTAAGATTCAGATTGGTTCGGCTGAGGTGGAAATTCCTGATAACTGGATAGAACAGGAGGATTTCAGAAGCGACGTTTTTCATGCGTTTTTTGATAAACCCGATTCCATCGAATTGGGGCGGATTGATGTTTGGCAGGAGCCGCTGGACAATTATTGTACTGTAAATGACTTCAAGAATAATAAAAAGAAGTTGGCAGAAAAAATCACAAATCACGTAATTAGTTTCAAATCAGAGGATTCGATGTTAAACGGAATTACGATTGATAAGCGTGATGGTATATATGGAGCAGCAATCGGAGATATGAAAGATACTGAAGGAAAAAACACGATTGAATATCATATCTCGCTTTTATTCGATGAAAGCGCGCAGCAGGTTATTGCTATCTGCTTGTATGAGTTGCACGATGCCGACAGCACATACTTCAATGACTATTCAAAGATCGTCCAAAGCGTGCGATTTACAAGCGATGAGGCTGAAACAAGTGCATCCGTTGAAACAGAAACAACAACTGAAACAACTGCCGAAGTCAGGGAAACGCCGCAGGTGATCCGGATCGGCATTGACGATCTGGAAACCGAACGAAACGAAAATGCTGCGGCAGCCAAGTCGAAATACAAAGGACAGTGTATTGAGGTCGTGGGCAGAGTCGGAAGCATTGATTCCGATCTGGATTTTATCAGTATCCTTTCGCCGACCGATTCCTGGGATATCGTCGGGGTGCACTGCTCGCTTGTCAATGATGATGTCAAAGAGAAAGTCAAGACGCTGAAAGTCGATCAGACTGTAATCGTCAGAGGTACAATTACCGATGTCGGCGAGATTCTCGGGTACTTTATGGATGCGGAGGATATCATCACAGAATAATTTGATGATTAGTGTTCAAATCAAAAAGGAGGGCGAAAAATGAATAATCAGAATGGAAGTCCGGCAGCAACGCTTGTCTTTGCAAAATGCACAAGCTGCGGCGCCGAAATGCAGGCAGACATTTCGCAGGAATGTATCGTTTGTCCGAGCTGCGGTCAGCCGTTCGTCACAGTCAAGGGCGTTCAGAATTACAATGCGCAGCACGGGATGTATCAGGCTGATTCGTCGGTAACGATGCAGCAGGCAGCAGAACCTCCAAAAAAGAAACACACCCTGCTTTGGGTGCTCGGCTGGATCTTCTGCTTTCCGATCCCACTGACAATTCTGATGCTGCGCAATAAAACAATGAACAAAAAGGTGAAATACGGCATCATTGCAGCAGGGTGGATTGTATATCTGATTCTGATGATTTCCGGTCAGGTGCGCAATAAGCAACAGGACCGGAATACGCCGACAGAGCCGGCAAGTGTGGCGGATACAACACCGAGCGAGGAAGAAAAGCCCGCAACTACAAAAACAAAAACAACAACTGCACCGCAAAAAGCAACAGAAACCGAGGCAATAACCGAAACGCAGCCGGTTGAAACTGAGCCACGGGAGGAAGAATCCTCGGAAGCCGAGTTGTCGCTTCAGGATATTAAGGATATGATCGCAAACGGTGATTATTCGCTTGTCACGCTGGAATTCAAACAGACTATGGATGCATACGAAGCGTTCTATGACGATTATCTGGCATTCATGAACCGCTACAACTCCGGTGAAGGCGATGTGATGGCGATGCTGAACGATTATATGACCATGATGTCCGATATGGAGGAATGGACAAAGAAGATTGATGCAATCGACGAAAGCAAGCTCTCCCCTGCGGATGATGCCTACTACCTGCTGGTGACGCTGCGGATTGAGAAAAAGCTGATGAATGCAATGTGAATCATTAAAGTGCAGCCTTCGGTCTTCCGGAGGCTGCGCGTTCAATATCATTACTCCGGATTTTGTAAACAAACACACTACTAAATGTTGACATATACTGTTATATATGATATAATTAGAATTAATATACAATCCTTCTTCTGCGGAGGTGATTGCTGTGAAGAACATCTGGCTGTACTTGTTTGCAGCAGGATTCCTGATTTGCTTGATCGGATGCAGCAAAGCGCCAACTGATCAGGTATCAGATGATATGAAACAGATTATTGACGCAGATACTGACTTTTGCACCACGGCTATTACAATATCGGAAACAACGATCATAACAACTACTACCATCACGGCATTTGATTTACAATATGTTCCGGAGTATCACGGTGAACCGTTCTGCGAGATCAATAACAGCCTTCCTTTCTTCAAAGAACAGGAACTCACAACCGAAGTCTATGAGTCTTATCCGCCGCTGGATGCGCTTGGACGATGTGGCGAATGCATGGCTTGCATCGGGCAGGAGCTGATGCCGACTGAAAAGCGCGGCAGCATCGGCATGATCAGGCCGTCAGGCTGGCAGCTTGTGCGCTATGACGGACTAGTTGACGGCAATTATCTGTTTAACCGCTGTCACCTGATTGCGCATATGCTGACAGGGCAAAATGCCAATGAATGCAATCTCATCACCGGTACGCGGTATCTCAACAAGGAGGGAATGCTGCCGTTTGAGATCATGACGGCAGATTATATCCGTGAAACAGAGAATCATGTGCTGTACCGTGTCACACCGATTTTTGAGGCTGAGAATCTGGTCGCGTCCGGTGTTCTCATGGAGGCACTGTCTGTCGAAGATGAAGGTGCGGGACTGCGCTTCAATGTGTATTGCTATAATGTGCAGCCCGGAATCACAATCGACTACCTGAACGGCGAAAGCCGCTTGGACGATGAAATCGAAGTAACATCAACACCGAATATCATTCTTCTGCCGGATTTGTCAGAATCAGACGATGTGCCGGACAGGATTCTTCCGGCAGAGGAACAGGAGCAACAACCGGACTATATTCTCAATGTGAAACGGAAAAAGTTTCATGATCCGAGCTGTCCGTCTGTTGCGGATATCAACGAACAAAATAAAGAGGCGTATATTGGTGACCGTGAGGCATTGATCGAGCAAGGGTATCAGCCTTGCGGAAGATGTAAGCCATAGAAAGGATGATTCATATGGATAGTTGTTGGGGAAAAGGCATTCTTGTAATTCTTGCAATTGTATTCTTTCCCATCACGATTACCGTTTTTATCTTTAAATCTGATATGGAAGTCAAAGGCAAATTGATCACAACAGTGCTTTTATGGGGCGGACTGTTTATTGCTTCTAAATTCATGCCAGATAAGGTACCAGAAGAAACAAGAGAATCTCCTGCTATTGTTTCAGAGTCAACAGCGAACCACAGTTCAGCTTCCCCGGAGAAAACAAAAACGGAGGATAAGGACGAATATGATTTTGCCTCCGATCGAATTCTGCGGCAAAACCACCCGACATTATTTGATGCTGTTGCGACTGCAAAAGACTTCTGGACAAACGACCTCTCGGACGATGCTGTCGTCATTCGCGATTCAGAATATTTTGACCAAGATTATCCGAATGCATATCTGATCCTCGATTGCTTCAAAACAGAAGACGGAGCTGTTGTGGATTCCGAACAGATCACTGCCATTCATATTCCGAACTATAATTGTAACGATGTTCCGCGATTTAATATGACGGATGCGATTGAATTAACCCGAAGCTATCTGCCTGTTTCTGTCCTAACAGAGAAATATGTGCTGCGCGATTCAGCATATGAGAATCTCTGGGCAGATGATTATGTATGGGACGGAGCGACACGCAAACCGCAGATTCAATATGATTACTATACAAATTATGAGTTGAAAGAAGAAAGCACAGATGCTCCTGCATGGATTTCTGTTCATATGTATACAGACCGTTTCGGAATCGTTGTAGATGCAGATATTCTGCCGGAGCAGTATCATCCGACCGGTGAAATCGCAGACTGGGGCTATGACTACATCGAGAATAACAGCGCATACGAAACCGGCATAATTGGCAACGAGCTATATGTTGATAAGGAACTCGGCATTGACTATCCGCGTCCAAGCGGTACACCGGCGCTGTCAAGAGGCAGCAAAGGCGGCAAAGTTGGCTGGCTGCAATGCGCATTAAACAAGGCAATGCACGTCAACCTTGATGATAGCTGTGTGTTCGATGATGAGACAGACTCTGCTGTTCGCGAATTCCAGACACGCTGCGGCATGGGTGCAGACGGTTCAGCAGGACCGAAAACGATTGCGGAGCTTGTGGAGATTGTGTCCGGCCGAAAGCCTATGCCGGAAAAGGTTGTTGTAACCGATCCACCGAGAGTTGTGACCTCTCCGCCGGAAACAGAAAAGCCGACGCCTGTCTATACACAACCGCCGAAACAGTCTACTACAGGTCAATATGTTCTGAATACTGCTACATTGAAAATACACACTTCAAATTGCCGTGACCTTTCAAAAATGGATGCAGAAAATCGACAGGATTACAGCGGATCGATTGAAGATCTTGAGGCACAGGGTTATACACGTTGCGGACATTGTCACCCAAGATGATAAAAACGAAATCTAAATCAGCGATAATATATTCAGCGCCTGCAATCAACCAAAGCAGGCGCATCTTTTTTGAGATATCAAACGAAAAGCAGGCTTATCAAAGGCCTGCTTTTTCGCGTATTGCAGGCGAAACCTCACGGAATACGCCCTGTTCTCTGTATGCTTCATTGATGCGGTCGATCTCCGCAATCAGTTCACGGCATTTCGCATAATCCTCCGATGCGGCATAAACATCCAGCAGGCAGTTCAGAAGCTCGGCGTGTTTGTCGATGTAGGGGAGCATATCAGGATACCCTTTGCAAATCTCCACCGCTTCTTCTAGCTTGTCGGCTGCCGATTGGAAGTCACTATGATAGAAATAACAGTTTGCTGTCGGGATATGGATAATGTCAATGATTTCCAGTTCAGTCGGGAAAACCTGCCTTGCGATACGCTCCGCCTGTTCTGTCAATCGCCGTGTTTCATCAATAGCCGGTTCCGCAAGCGAATAGTAATCTGCCAGCACCATACAGTAATAACAATGATTTTCGCTGTTTTCTTCTATCATTTCTGATACCTTGATCAGCAGGGCGGCGGCTTCATCGAAGAAATCAGTATGGCTGTGTATCAGAACACTTGCTAAGGATATATAATATTTCGTGAGATATTTTTTTCTGCGCGGATCAGAGGACTGCTCCATTTCTGCGATCGCCGTATCCATTGCGTCCAACTCATTCCGCAGCAATTCCGCTTCATGCTCGTTTACGGGATCGTATGCACCGCCGGTCAGAACATCATAATACCAGGCAAGCATATCATAATACATTGCAGTGATAATGTGGCGGGGATGTTTTTTTCTGAACAAGTCAGCTTCATCTATGATTGCCTTGATTTGCAAATCATTTGCCATGCCAACATAAATGTCAATCATTTTCTGATGATACTCCATAACGGTCACATCATCCGCCGACCATTCCCAATTACGCACCGTTTCCGCAATGACAGGGTGAAGCCGTATCCTGTTATCATCATACAGCCACCCCTCCACAGACAACTCCGAAACCGTATCGAGCTGAATATCAGGGAAGAATTTTTGAACAAGACTTGTTTCCAGACCGATGACATTCAGCAGTGCAAGTATTTTCAATGTCAGCCTTGCGGTATCACTTACAGCACTTGCATCGAACAGCGCCGAAATGATTGCGGAAAGCGTATCGTAAACTTCTTCGCCGTCCTTATAGTTACCGATCTTCGCATCGGAAAAGCGAGAAAAACCGTGCTCCCGAATCAATGAAAGTGCAGTTTCTGTATCCAGCCTTCCGGCTGCGATCTGTCTTGCAATCAGCTCAAGCACGAGCGTATGTCCCTGCACCTTTTCGATGATCTCTGCAAAGGCAATGCGTTCCTCTCTGCTCAGCGTTCGTTCCAGATTCAGCGCAATCAGCAGGAACAGCTCTGCGGCATCCGCAATCGCACCGATTTCGATACATGCAAAGCTGTTTTTCGGCGGCTGATTCCGCGTGACGATGACCGTATCATAGCCGCAGTCAATGACGCGGCTAAGGTCTTTTGTCACTCTGCCGCTGAAATTGTCCAGCACAAACAGCACGCGCTTTTCCGCGCAGATATTCCGCAGATATGACAGCTTGCGGTCAAAATAATCGTCAATGCCTTCGCTGCTGAGACGGCTGACCGTGCTGATTTGCAGCTGCATATCATCGCAGAATGTATGCACAAAATCTCCGTCATATTCCAGATAGATGAGAACATCGTATTTCGTTTTCATACGATGCATGAAATTCCGTATTAGCGTGCTTTTCCCGATTCCGCCGATGCCGGTCACATACAGTACGGGATTCCGGTTCAGATGCTCCGCAATCGTTTTCATCTCCGCGTCTCTGCCGACAAAATGCGGCGAGACCGCAGGCAGCTTCGGAATCACGTAGTCTTTCCTGTTCAGTTCATTGCAAAGCGAATTGAGCAGCTTAGCAACATCCGAAACATCCTGAAAACGATTCGACACAGCAGAACGGATCGTGCCGCGGAACAGCTTTGTGAACAGCGTCTGAATATCCGGCCGTTCGGTATATCTGCGGTATTCTCGCTTGACCTCATCGAACGGATATTTTGAAAAGCCGCGATGCTCCTGATCAGCGGAATGCCGCCCGAACAGGAGATAAAAAACGATTTCACCGAGCGTATAGATATCCGCTGTCACGCCGACCTTTCCGGCAGAATAGGGATTCATCTGCTCCGGTGCAGCCCATGCTCTTGTGTAGGAACGTGGATTTAAGTCATATTCACCGGTTGGGCTGACGCTTGTAAAATCAATGAATTCTACAAGCTGCGTGATTGTATCATCCGGCGCATTCTGCAGGATAAAGATATTTTCCGGTTTGAGATCAAGGCACAGGTATCCGGCTTCATGGTAATAATGCGCGGTTTTTGCAATCGCAAGACAGATTTCCATGTATTGCGGCAAGGTCAGATCCGGCAGTTGATCCAGCGTATTTCCGTTATATGCCGCAACTTCAATAAAGCCTTTTCCGTTCACCCGGAATGTGCAGTTTACGGGAGGCGTCTGATTAGTCAGATGTGCGATGCGCCGGATATTATGCTGTGTCTGAGCCGTGAGCAGATAATGAGGCTGAGCATTCAAAAGCACTTCGTCACTGAAAGCCGGTTCATCCGATCTGCTTTGTTTCAGAATGCATTTTGTGATGAATCCATCGTATTTGCACTCTGCAAGATATGCTGTATAGCTGCCGCCGCGCCCGAGAAACTGCGTAATGGTATATTCACGTCCGTCTGCACTCAGCACTTCGCCGACCTGCAATTCATCATTCATAGGATCAGCCTCCTTTCCGTTTTATTGTATCACAAATAACAGCGCGTGATATAAAAATCAATTCCGCTCGTTCAGATAGTGAAGTGTCAGGATCGGATCATAGGAATTGGCACAGTACAGCAGCAGGCAGTCAAACGGGTGCCGCACATAGATCTGCGCGAAACCACAGGAAAGCAGAAGCCCGTCCAGTTCCTCGTAAAAGTCGATGAGATTGCCGCCGATTGTGTACTTGTCTGTCTGCTCGGCATCGTGATAGAAGTTGTAAAAATGCAGCAGCATCATGATTTTCCGCAGCGTTTCATACGAAACATCCTCATCATGGAGGATCTTTCCGAGTGTGACATCCTTCGGCAGCGATTCGGTAAACCGTTTCGGGAGCCGATGCACGGGGGTCAGTTTTTCGCTGCCCTGATAGCTGAATCCGAGCAGTTCAGCTATGGTGCGGCTGTTTAACCGTTCCGGCGAAAGGATTTCCGTCATGCCGAGCGCGGCTTCTTTTTTCAATATATCCTTTACCAGATCAATTTCACGTTTGACGATCTGCCGCGCCAGCTGATACTGCTGCTTATTCCCGTAGCAATGTGCAGATAGATAACGCAGAAACATCGCATCGTCATTGATCTGCATGATCGCTGTCATGATCTGAGACGTTGCGGTGTGTGCATTTTCCTGACTGACAAATCCAGATGCATCCGCGAGCATCTTTTCAGCAGCGCCATACGTTTTCTTATGATACAGGCAATAGAAAAATACCGCATCTTCTTTATGTTTCACATTGAAAGACATCGTGAGAAAATGCTTCCGGAAGAACACCGCAGTCTGCTGATGATCCATTTCCAGTGCATAACAGAGCGCATAGTGATTCTGCCGGCTTGTGACACCCGGCGTTTTGCCTTTGATCCATTCCTGAACGGTGCGCGGACAGGCTTTGCCAAGTATTATTTTGTATCGCCGCTTGATTTCGGCAAGCATGATCCCGGTATCATCAACAGAACAGGCTGTACCAAGCTGTGTCAGACGTTCAGAAAGGCCTTCCAAAAATGCAGGATGCTCGTCCAGTTCAATCGCACGGGCAATGCCTTCCGCGACATCGTCTGCGCTTTGCGGATTCACCGGAACGCCGAAGCAGGTCGCATCGAATATATATTCTGTCTGCGTATCACGCGCCGGTTCCGGAATTGGATTCGTCATTGAAGCATCCCTCATTTCGCTATGTTTTATAATTACCTTCATTATAATCTGATTTCATTCGCTTGTCAACAGATTACCGGAATTGGTTAGGTTATTCTGTGTGCTGTTTGTGCAGACCTACAATCTTTTCCTCAAAGTGAAAAAATCAGCCAAGTTTTGAGGATATAAGTGTGAGCCGCCGCAAAGCTCTGCAAACCCCGAAACGAAAGCACAATGCACAGAATGTTGCCGGCTGTTTTGTGCAGTCAGACAAAGTTTCAGGAACAGACTATTATTTTTGCGCATTTCTGTAGGGCTGTATGAGAGGCAGTTCTCTCAAATCAATCCAAAATCAGGGAGGTAACCAAAATGAAACGAAACCAGCAAGAGGTCATCGACCGCATCCTCGATCTTCTGACCGAGCTCGTCGATGACGAGCCTGCCGAGAAGCCGGCAAAGACACCACCGATGGAAATGCTCACGATCAAGGAATGCACTAAAGCGATCAAGGGCATTTCCGAGCATACCGTCCGCAAACTGGTCGCGCAGGGGCGTATCCGCTACATTCGTACCGGCGAGGGCGAGCGCGGCAAAATCCTTATCAGCAAACAGTCGCTGCTCGACTATCTCGGAGGTGAGAAATAACAAAGCACCTGCCGCAGCAGATGCTTCATAATAACATTTCTTTGCATAGAAGATGTGGGACATGATTACTTTGTTTTATAATGCTTGACATAGAATCGATAGGCTTCCTTCCAGTTACGAAACTTGCTTCTGTAATATTCAAAATCATCAAATCCATGTCTGTCTGAAATGCGGTGAACGGTATCAAACCAGTGATGCCGGAATTCATCCCGTGTATATTTGTTTTCCGTCCATGCATAATCACTGATATCCCACGAACAATAATATTTTCTGTACTGTCTGCCGTCTGGGACATCGACAGCGCGTCGCACCGCCGCAGATGCCTGTCGTTTGCCGAATCTGCTGTTTTGCTCTTTCACATGAACCAGCGTACCTTTTCTATGCTTATAGCTTCTGCTCATATGACACCTCCATGTGATTTGGGGCTGTTTCCTATTTCGTGATGACCGCAATCGCGCACGGCATTCTGCCGTCAACCACATGGTACTCTACATTCGCATAGCCCATATCCGCAAAGAATTGTTTGTACGATTCCAGATCAAACTGCCGCTTGAAATCCGCGCCGAGCAGCGTGATGAATTTGACCGCGGCTGTACCGGTTCCTTTCGACATATTGATGTATGTCGGAATGATGATCCTGCCGCCCGGTTTCACAACGCGCTCCAGTTCATGCAGAGCCTGTTCAGGATTCGGCAGCAGATGAATGACATTCCCGGCAACCACCTTGTCAAAACGATTGTCTTTGCATTTGAGCACCGTAATGTCCGCCTTTCGGAAAACGACATTCTCAAATTTCCGGCATTTCCTAGCAGCCTGCCGCAGCATACCCGCAGCGAAATCGGTTGCGATCAGCCGCCGGCACCTTCGGGCAATATAAATGCTGATCGCACCGGTTCCGCAGGCACATTCCAGCACCGTGTCGGTCGGCTCGATGAATTCAGCCACCTTTTCGCCTGTACCACGATAGACCCTACCATTGTAAACCTGCTCAAATAGATCGTACAGCGGTGAGATTTTATCCCAAAACATGAAGTCTGTCCTCCTTATCGTCAGATTTCTATATCAAAATTATAGCACGGGCGAAAGGAAAAGTCAAACTGAAATCGCTGCAAATATGCTTGGGGTATGCGATTCAGAAGGAAAACGGGCAAATCCGGAGTATCCGTATTCTTTTGATTTTTCTTGGTGTAGCAAGCAGAGAAAGAAACCGTATACTCCGGTTCTTTCAGGCGGCGGAACCGGCATACCCCTTCACCGCAGCGTTAAGTGGCAAAACGCCCCTTAACGCATACCCCTGCGATAATCAATCGCATCGGAATGACTACCGAAACCAGCGGAGAGGAGAATTATCATGCGAAAAATAAAGCAGATCAAACGCAAGGAGATCATTTTCGAACTGGATGAATGGGCGCGCATTGAAGCCGATGCCGCAAAACTGAATCTGAAAACAAGTGAGTATATCCGGCGTATGGTGCTGCACGGGCAGACCATTCATATTGATGTATCAGGTATCATGCCGCTGGTCAACGCGATGCGTACGATTTCTAATAATGTAAACCAGATCGCTCGCAAGGCAAATGAAACACACAGCATTTATGCAGAGGATATCGAAAACCTGAAAGGAGGACTGAACGAGATATGCCGATTATTAAATCTGTGCCTGTCAGAACTACAGTACAAAAAAGCCTGGCTTACATCCTGAACCCTGACAAGACCGAACAGCTTTTATACACCGCCTCGCTGAACTGCATGACCGACGCTGCCGATGCTTATTTGAACATGAAGGCGGTTTACGAGTTATACAGCGGACGCAGTTTTGATGAACCTCTCCCCAAAACAGGAAAAGGACGTGTGAAGGTCATTCATTATATCCAGTCATTTTCGCCGGACGAGAACATTACGCCGGAACAGGCACACCGCATTGCAAAAGCGTTTGTACGAAAGACATTCGGGGATGAATGTCAGGCGGTAATTGCGACGCATACAGACAGGCATCATCTGCACACTCACATTATTTTGAATACTTACTCAATCACGGGCAAGCGATTCTATGACAACTGGCACTCGCGTAATCACGCGCGGGAATATTCCGACCGCGTGTGTCTGGCTTTTGGCATTCAGCCGATAGAACACAGCGGACGTTCAAAATCGACAAGCTATGCGGAATGGTACAACCGCGGCAGGGGTACATCATGGAAAGAGCGAATCCGGCAGGAGCTTGACCGTCTTGTGCCGGAAGTGAAGAATCTCGATGAACTGTTGGCAGTCATGGAGGAGCACGGTTTCTCAGTCCGGCACGGCAGGTATCTGATGCTGAAAGCCCCGAATCAGAAGCGTGCGATCAGGCTTGACAATCTCGGTGACCTCTATTCACTCGACTGTCTGGATATTCGCATTCTGTATCATACCGGTGAACTGCAAAATTGCGTTCGACTCACCAACTTACAGAAAGCCTACGGTCTGGTGCTTGGTGAAACCGTCACGCTGAAGCGGGAAGGCAGAAATCATACAGATATTCAAAGGCTTGCAGCACAGCTTGTGGTGATCAGTTGCGAAGGCATCCGTTCGATTGGTGAAGTCGAGGGCAAAGCAGAAGCGTACCGCGCTGAGTGTCGGCGGATTGCAGGCGAGATCGAAAAACTTGATATGTCGTCATCCAATGCCGAAAAGCGGCTTTCCGTACTGCAAAATCAATATGAAAAAGCGAAGCAGCATTTTGATGTATACAGCGACATCGTGCAGACTTACCGGACATTCTCGCAAGGCGACTATATCTCCAGACTCATCGAGGAGGAACGCAAGCGGCAGGCTGCCGAAAAGTCGCGCAGAAAAAAGAATGTGTCGCTTTAATGTCGCTCCGCGCGGCGCTACATAAGGCTGAAATAAACTATTGACTTTAAATTGTGAAAGTGCTATAATGATGGTGATATATTCGCTGTCGGAAACGGAGGTTATATGTTTAAGACAGTAAGAACCGCTATGACAAGAAAGGCGGCGGTCAGATGAATATTCAGGAACGCAGAAACAAGGACGGGAAGATCACCTCATATCGCATCAGGGTATTCGATCATCGGGATACGCAGACTTACAAGCAGGTATTCCGGACGCTTTCAATCAAATATGATATGTCCAAGTCCGAAGCGTGGAACCGCAGGAACGCGGAAAAGCAGGGCGCGATCTTTGAAAAGCAGATCGAGGAGCATACGATCAGCGATTCGCACATCACCTTTGACAGCTACTGCGAATATGCCATCGGCATGAAGGAGCAGGCAGGGCTGTCGCCTTCGACGATCTACAGCTACACCGGCTGCCGAAAGCGTGTCGCGCCGTACATCGGGCATATCCAGCTCAAACAGCTTACCCCTGCGGCAATCAACAAGGCGTATTCTGATATGCTCAATGCGGGCGTGTCAAAGGCGACGGTCTATCAGTATCATCTGTTCATCCATTCGATGCTTGCAATGGCATTCAAGGAGAATCTCATTCCCCGCAACTATGCAAGTGCAGCGATGCCTCCGAAGCGAGATGCGAAAGAAGTGCAGGCACTCAGCGAAGACGAAATCAATGCATTCTTCACGGCGCTTTATGCCGACAGCAAGCACTATATGTATCAGGTGCTGTTCAGCCTGATGCTTGCAACCGGATGCCGGATTGGCGAAATCTGTGCATTGACATGGGACAATATTGATTTTGAGATGAATCGTATCCACATCTGCCGGCACTTTGTGAAGAGCGATTCCGGTTCCCGTATCCAGGACGGCTGCAAGACGAATGCCGGTGATCGCTGGCTGACGCTTGATGACGGCATTATGGATATGCTCCGCGAGTATCGTGTCTACTATCTCAAAAAGGCGGAAAGCTACGGCAGCAAGTGGAATAACGAGGAAAACGCCCTATTCTACGCCGAAAAACGGTACGGCGGATGTATCAATCCGGATACTGTGCGGGCGTTTCTGAACAGCTTTACCAAGAAGCACGGGCTGCAAAAAATCCATCCTCATATGTTCCGTCATACATCGGTTAGCCTTCAGCTTCAGGCAGGGATCAGCATTGCGGACGCTGCCAAGCGAGCAGGCCATGCAAGACCTGATGTCACCCTGCGGATTTATTCTCATGCGCTGAAAAGGAATGATCTGCACTGCTGCGAGGCTGTGACGAAAGCAATGCCAAAAATGCCGAAGCGTGAAGCTGACTGACAGAATACAAAAAGCTGCAATAATTCTATCTTCCTGCATCGTTCAGGAACATCAAAGTTGACCGGTTGTTGACCAATCAGCAGACCTGACCGCTGAAATCACCCGAAAACATCGCCATTTCGCGGCGAGGGTTGAAATTTCACGGTTAATATGCTATAATAAAGAACACAGCTTGACCGATTGTATTTACAGAAAGACCAGCTATAAATAGTCAAGGCAATACCGCACAGAGTTGGTGGTGCAGATACGCAGTCAGATTGTATAGAAATGACGCACAGCAAGGAATTTCTGTGCAAGATGGCGGAAAATATGCAAGTAGATGTGCCGCCAAGCCGTAAGGCGGACTTTGCGCGGTGTTGCCTTAAATGCTATCCAGCTCATTCGCATCTGTCCGTAAAGCAGAGGTGCTACTCTTTCTGTGGAAGCCATGCTTCAAGGACGTGAACAGCACCCCCTGACTGTACAGATTTATTGTCTCACATTTCTGTGTGATAAACAAGAGGTTTTATAAGGGTTCTCTTTAAATTACCCTTAAAATATATTATACGAGGATGAAAACTATGCAGCCCATATTTGCTGAGAATATTATTGTTATCGTAATGTTTAAGAAAAAGCTCCGCTGGTTCTGCACCGATAAGACGCTTTGGAAGCTGGATTATCTCCGCTACTATGACGATTATTATTTCCGTTATATGCAGCGCGGCAAAACCGAATACCAATTCGTCAAAGAGGTTGGTTCGTTCGGAGAATTCAGCAGCAGCCGTTTTCGCATCCGCATTCTGGATCGCGGAACCGCAAAAGAGTTCCTGAAAAAAATCGAAGCCGATGAAACCTCTGCCGGCGAGCTTGCATACGAATTCCTGCACGCCAAATCGGACGAGGAAAAAAGAGCAAGAATCCCTGCGCTGTTTGTAAACTTTGACAAATCCGAATTCTATTCGCAGTTTCCGGGCGATGAAGAATATCTGCGCTTTCTGCCACCCGAATGGCACGGCTATGAATCGGATTTTTCACATCTCATTCCGGAAGAAGACCGCTACTGGGTGGAATAAGCTATGTGCCTGTCGCCTCTGATTGAGAAACTGAAAACCACGCATGACCTGACGGATTCGGAGTTGCTCGCATTTCTGACAGAGCAGCAGGACGAAGCGGCACTGTTTGCCGCCGCAGACGCCGAACGCCGGAAATGGTATGGCGACGCCGTCTATCTGCGCGGACTTATCGAGTTTACGAATTACTGCAAAAATAATTGCTATTACTGCGGCATCCGTGCCGGCAATCCGAATGCGGAGCGTTACCGCCTGACCGATGCGCAGATTCTCGACTGCTGCAAGCAGGGCTATGCGCTCGGCTATCGCACCTTTGTCCTACAAGGCGGTGAGGACCCGTATTTTACCGATGACAAAATTTGCGAGCTGCTCCATAAAATCGCAGCGCAGTATCCGGATTGCCGCATTACGCTTTCCATCGGTGAAAAATCGCGCGAAAGCTATCAGCGGTATTATGACGCCGGTGCGCGGCGGTATCTGCTGCGCCACGAAACAGCCACCCCAGAACATTACCGCAGCCTACATCCGGAATCCATGTCGCTTGAAAACCGCAAACGCTGTCTGAATGATTTACAGGCAATCGGCTATCAGGTCGGAAGCGGCTTCATGATTGGTTCACCGCATCAAACGCCGGAGAATCTGCTTGCAGATATTCGTTATCTGCAAGCATTACAGCCTGCAATGATCGGCGTGGGACCATATATCACACATTCGGAAACACCGTTTGCCGATCAGCCGTCCGGTGATTTGCATTTCAGCCTGAAAATCATTGCACTGCTGCGGCTCATGTTCCCCAAGGCACTCATTCCTGCAACAACAGCCTTTGGCTCGATGCATCCGCAGGGACGAGAGCTTGCGCTGAAAGCCGGCAGCAATGTCATGATGCCGAATCTCAGCCCATCGGAAGTCCGAAAGCTCTATGACCTCTATGAAAACAAAATCTGCGTCGGAGAGGAAGCGACACAGAGCTTCCACAGTCTGACCGAGCGCATCGAAGCAGCCGGCTATCGCATCGTTTCGGATGTCGGCGATTCTCTTGTGACCTCAGGTTCATAACATAAGCCTATTACAGAAAGGAAAATAGCATGGAAGTCAATATTACCGAACAGCAGCATCAGAAGCTGCTGCAATACCTTGATGAAGCCCGTGGAAAATTTATGAATATGCTGTATATTTGCATTGGCGGTTCTGTATTGCTATGTCTGCCGGGACTGACGCTGTTCAACGGCTTTGGCACCAGATACAGCAGGATGGCAGGCATTCTCTGGTATGTTGCACTAATCGGACTGATCGTTTTGCTTGTAACCGGTTATCCAAAATATCTCGGCAGCAATTCCGCTTATGCCTGTGCCAAACGCCGCGCCTATTTCTGCACGCCGATTACTATTAGTAATGTTTCCGGCAGCGAGGGCAGACCGCCTTATCTGCTGAATGATACAATGGGCAATCAGTATGTCTGCCCTGTTTATCTGGAATTCAAGTCATTCCGTTCCGGCGGCGGCGCAATCGGCGTCACGCTCACCAATGGTACGCGGTATGCCTTTGCAGCACCGAATCCCTCTGCCTATTGAGCAGCATACGATTGATATTTTCATATAGAATCCCCTTGCGCAGCATCCCGAAGCCGAACGGGTTTTCCGGATTGCCGCAAGGGGATTTTTGTCATATAAAAGCATAACGGGAAATGGAAATCGGATGTGGATAATTTGTGATGTTTTATTGCATTTTTTTGGCATATTAGATTATTTCTTTGCAATTTGCACAAAAATGAGGTGCAATATTCTTTCAATTCGCATCTTGAAAGTTTTTGTAGAATACGGTATAATAATAGTAAAGAATAAGTATAAAACAGCTGTTTTTCACGATTGAATACCGAAAGGAGGATATTATGCCGCAAAATCTCAACGAACACGTCCCGAATCCACTGGACACTCGTATTATGAAAACGCCGAGTGCCGTTGCGCGGCGTACCTTTTTCTACGTGCAGGAGTGCGGACATCTGAAAGCCGGTGAAAATCACCACACGGCAAGACAAAATCTACAGTCGTTTCTGTTCGCTGTTGTGCTGGACGGAAAGGGCAGCCTGAATTATGACGGGCAGCAATTTCAATTAGAGGGCGGCGATTGTTTCTTTATTGATTGCCGTGCCGCGCATTCGTATCAGAGCGACCCGACGAATCCTTGGGAGCTGCTCTGGGTGCATTTCAATGGCTGCACATCGGAGGAATACTATAAACTGTTCCTGATTCAGCAGCAGGTCGTATTCCACCCGGTCTCCACGATGAAATTCATCTCATTGCTTCAGGAATTGATGCGCCTGAACGCAGAAACCTATGCCGATACCGAGGTGCTGACCTCCGGCTTGCTGGTCAATCTGCTGACCATGCTGCTGACTGTCAACAGCATCTCCGAGGACAGTGATTCTGCGCTGCAAACAAAGCTGAAAACCGTCCTTGCGCATATTGACGCGAATTTCACGACAGATCTCCGATTGGATGATCTGGCGCAGCGCTTCGATATCAGCAAGTATTACCTGACGCGCGAATTCAAACGCGCATACGGCGAAACGATTTTCCAGCATATTATCGTGCTGCGCATCAACTACGCAAAGCGTCTGCTCCGCTTCACGGATAAATCCGTCGAGGAGATTTCGAACCTTTGCGGTTTCAATGACCAGAGCTATTTCTCTAAGCAATTCAAGAGAGCCGAAAATGTAACCTGCCTTGCATTCCGCAGGCGCTGGAGAGACTGACAACAGGGTTTCCTCTCTGCGCCTATGGCGGTGCGAAGGCGAAGGCTGCCGTGCGCTGCCGATGCACGCACTTGACACGGTACTGGGTACATTTCCACTGATTATCAACACAGTTCCGGCAATGCTTCTGGACGCACGCAGACTGCGTTTGCTGCAGCCAAAAGCATTGCTCCTGGATCTGGCTTCAAAGCCGGGTGGGGATGGTGTCGGAGACATCATCCCTATCAGTGCGGAAAAGGCGGTGACGGCATGAGCAAGAAATGGAGTGCATATTGGATTACGGGAATTTCTGCGCTTCTGCTCCTTGGTGCAATCGGCATCAAGCTGGAAAAACCGCAAAAAGAGCTGGAAATCACTGTCCTGACCGAGCCTGCCATCACGGAAATGACGCTCTCGGAATCTACGCAGCGTACAATTCTTCCGGTCACCACAGCCGTGCAGCATCAGCCTGTCACGACCGAACCGAAGCCGGAAACCGAGCCACCTGTAACCGCGCCGCCGGAATACAATCTGAACCGTGCAACCGTCATCGACCTCAAGCGCGTTGACGGCATCGGTGATACGCTCGCGGAGGCAATTATCGCCAAACGCACCGCGCTCGGTGGGTTTACATCGCGTATGGAGCTATGTGAAATCGACGGAATTGGTGAAGAATTGATGCTTCGGGTTATGGCGGAATTTGAAATTCCGGATGAAATTGCGCAATCCGAGCCGATATCCCCTGCGCCGGAATACACCGATGCGCCGGAGATTTTACCGGAAGAACCCGTATACTATAATAAGACATATGACGCGAATACCGTCACGCGAGAGGAACTGCTGACGCTGCCGGGTATGACCGTGGAAATGGCAGACGCGATCCTCACGATGCGCAGCAATCTCAAGGGCTATCACGGAATTTATGAGATATCGCTTGCAGAGGGTGTTCCGGGTGATTACTTTGAGTATACGTTAAAGCAATATCTTTATATTGTAGGCGATCCCTATTCGGTCGCGCCTGCATCGAATCCATGAAAAAGCCGCAGACACATGAAATCTGCGGCATTATTTATGGCAATACCGCACAGAGTTGGTGGTGCAGATACGCGGTCAGATTTTTCGTCAGATTGTATAGAAATGACGCCGCTGGGCTGACGCCCAGCAAGGAATTTCTGTGCAAGATGGCGGAAAATATGCAAGTAGATGTGCCGCCAAGCCGTAAGGCGGACTTTGCGTGGTGTTGCCTTATATCAAAAAAGCGCGAAGCATCTGGTTTGCTTCGCGCTAAAATGTATTGCCGGGGTGGGGCGTGTCTGCTGCGAAAATCTCTTTTTCACAAACGCACGCGGCTCTGAATTATACGCCGTACTGCTCGCGGTATGCAAGCATCTGCGGCAGATATGCCTTGCCGTCGATGACATCGTTCTCGATCGCTGCGATGATATCGCTGACAGTGACAATCGAATAGACGTCAATGCCGAACTCAGCCTTGACCTCCTGCACAGCGGATTGCTCGCTCTGCAAGCCCTTTTCCTGTCTGTCAACGGTGATGATCATGCCGGCAATTTCCACATTTGCAACGGATTTCAGTTTCGGATAAACCTCGCGAAGCGCCTTGCCGGAGGTCATAACATCCTCAATCAGAATGACCTTTGTGCCATCTTCGAGCTTGGAGCCGACAATCATGCCGCCCTCTCCGTGATCCTTGACCTCTTTGCGGTCATAGGCATAGCCGACCTCAACGCCATGCTCCTTCCAGAGCGCAATGGACGCTGCCGCCGCAAGCGGAATGCCCTTGTAAGCAGGTCCGAACAGGACATCGGCTTTCAGACCATGCTCCTGCATACAGGCTGCATAATATTCACCGAGACGGCAGAGCTGCTTGCCGGTTTTGTAGTTGCCGGTATTGATGAAATACGGTGCTTTTCTGCCCGATTTCAGCGTGAAGTCACCAAATGTCAGAACGCCGCATTCGGTCATAAACTTGATAAATTCTTCCTTATAGGTCATGAGAAATCTTCCTTTCTGATTTGATTGCAGATTATCCAAACGGATTGTTGCTGGAAAGATCAATTACGGCAATGCCGCATCCGGGACAATATTTGATGCCCTTGAAATACTTTGTGCCGCAATAGAGACAGCTTACCTCCTCGCTCTGCGGTTCCGGCGACAGAATCGGCGGCGGTATCTGTACCGGCGGCGGAAGCTCTACCGGCGGCGGCGACACGATTGGCGCATCCGGCAGATTCAGGAACGATTCCTGCACAGGACTCGGCGCAGTCAGCGATTCCATCGACTTTCGTTCATCATCCGGAGATGCAATCGGTTGCGGGGGCGTAGGCTGCTGCGAGCCATAGGGCTGCTGCGAACAATGGGCTCTCGGTGAATGATAGGGACGCTGCGCATCGAAGCTGAATCGGTCGAACGCTTCTGCATCATCACCGGGATCATCCGGGTCGAGTTCTGCCTTGCGGTATTTCAGTTCGTTCAGTCCGAGCATGAAATACGCGTGGAACAAGATAAATGCCAGCGGGAACAACGTAGATAATGAGAAAGGTAATAGGATCCCGTGCTTTTTCGCAATCGAAGTCACTGAATCGAAAGCATCCGACATATCTTCTGCAATATTGTCGGTTGACACCATCAGACAGCCTTGAAGCTTATTATTGAAGTAGCCTGTGACCTCATCTGTCAGTGTACCGCCGGTATTGTCACCCTGCATACCCTCCCAGTACCACTCAAAGTGCTCGGTTTCCTTGATACTCGGCTCGGAATACACAATCAGCCAGTGCATTTCGTCATCGAATTCGGAGAGATAGCGGTCATAGGCGTAGTCGGCCAGCTCGATATAGTTTTCTTCCCATGTTTCATTATTGACGGTGATGACAGCCGGTGTGATCTTGGTTTTTTCATAAAAGGCATTGAGGGATTCTCTCAGCACAGCTTCATTTTCCAGCACATTTGCTTCATCCTTGATGATGATTTCAGAATCGGCTTTTTGGAATTGCGAGGCAATACCCAAAAACAGCGGCGGAAGGAATGCCGCTAAAAACGGAAGGTAGAATATAACCAGGATAAGGCGCGCAGGATGGAAAAATTTTCCCTCGCGGGCAGTATAGAAATAATGATAGCGGCCTCTGCGGTAATAGCGATAGCGTCTTGCGCCGGGATAACGGGTTTTGCTGATGGGCGGTATGGAGTTGCGGCGACTGTAGCCGGCACCACCGCGCCTGCCGCCACCACCGCGCCTGCCTCCGCTGCGGCTGCCTCCGCTGCGGCTGCCTCCTCCGGATGAACGTGGCATAAAGTGAACCTCCTTTTTGTCAATCAAGTATCATTTTAAGGCAATACCGCACAGAGTTGGTGTTGCCTTAAATACTTCATGTGGTCGGCAAACAAATCCGAAACGCTGTCGGCAATGCGGTATCCGAAGCAAGCTGTTCCGGCGTTACCCAAGTAAAGTTGTTGGGCATTTGGTTTACAAGCAAATGTACGACTGTCATGTGCCATTCAATATGCGTGAAAATATGTACACATGACCGCAGGGATACAATTTCTGCCGCGCCTGCCCGAAAGACCGATGCGCTGTCCAGAGCAGCCTGTGCATCCCGGCTGCCGTCCAGATGCGGAAGCTCCCAGAGTCCGGCAAGCAAACCGGTGTCCGGACGCTTTTGCAATGCGATTTGATCGCCATGCTGTAAAACATATACGGTATATGTTTCGATTTTACGCGATTTTTTCTGTTTACGCACCGGATATTCACTGAATGTCCCACAGCGAAACGCGGCGCAGTCTGCTTGTAAGGGACAGCTATCGCAATGCGGCATCCCGTTCGGGACACAGACGGTTGCACCAAGCTCCATGAGCGCCTGCGTCAATATACCGCGTGTACCGGATGCAGCGTCAAGATAGACAAGCCGCAGTGCATCGCGGATATCACGCTTGACCGAAAGCGTATCGGTCAAGCGCGCGTCGGCAAGCAATCTTGTATACACGCGCAGAACATTGCCATCGACAGCCGGCTCCGGCAGGTCAAAGCAGATGGAAGCGATTGCGCCGGCAGTATAATCACCGATGCCTGCAAGGGAACGGATTTCCTTGTAGGTACGTGGAAATTCACCGCGAAAATCGGTCATGATCTGCTTCGCTGCCTTTTGGAGATTGCGTGCGCGGCTGTAGTAGCCGAGTCCTTCCCAGAGCTTCATCAGCGTATCCTGCTCGCATTCGCTCAACGTTTTGATATCCGGAATGACATCGAGAAATCTTGCGTAATACGGCTTGACGGCTTCCACTCTGGTTTGCTGCAACATGATTTCCGAGAGCCATACATGATACGGTTCGCGGTCTGTACGCCAAGGCAAATCACGCTTGTTTTCATGAAACCACTGCGGCAGCTTTTGTATCGCTTGCCGCAGGGTATGCTCGGATGCTGTGTTGTTCATCAGATATTATAGAGAATTTCGGAATATGCAGGGAACGGCCACTGATTCTGCGGAATCAAGACCTCCAGTGCATCGGCGGTTGCGCGCAGGCGACCCATTGCCGGAATGACCTTTTGGCGATATGCTTCTGCGGTTGCGACAACGCCGTCTGCTCTGGACGCAATTTGAATCATTTCGCGCAAATCCTCGATGGCATCATATAAACCTGCTGTCAGATCGCTGATTTGTACCGCAAGTGCGTCCTCAACAGCGGAGCTGATATGCAGCATCGGGGAAAGCTGTTCCTTGATGGTGATGGCTTCGCAAAGCTGCTTGGTATACGAAATGCAGACCGGCAGAATCTTTTTGCGCGCGATATCAAGCATCGTTTTCGCCTCAATGCCGACGGTTTTGCTGTAGTTTTCAAGCAGAATCTCCTTACGAGAGGTGATCTCTGCCTTATTCAGGACATTCATTTCCTCGAAAATTGCAACAAATTCCGGACGGTCATACTGCATCAGTGCTTCGACCGTGGACGGATAGTTCGGCAGACCGCGCCGTTTACACTCGGCAAACCAAGCGTCGCCATAGCCGTTTCCGTTGAAGATGATATCCTTATTTTCGCGAATGGTGCGCACGAGCAGTTCCTTGAGCGCGGCTTGGAAATCCGCAGCCTGTTCAAGCTCTTCGCAGAATCTGGTGATTTCATATGCGAAGATGGTATTCATGACGAAATTGAAGCAGGAAATGGAATCTGCCGCGCCGAGCATACGGAACTCGAATTTGTTACCGGTAAATGCCATCGGGGATGTACGGTTGCGGTCTGTGGTATCCTTGCGGAACTGTGGGATTGCATTTACGCCGATGTTGAAACGTTCCTTGCCGAGGCCATCCAGCGCTTTGCCCTGCTCAATGGCGTCAAGCACGCGCTGCAGGTCATCACCGATAAAGACCGAGATAACGGTCGGCGGTGCTTCGTTGCCGCCCAAACGGCAGTCGTTTCCGGCAGATGCCGAGGAAATCCGGAGCAGCGGTGCATATTCGCGCACACCCTTGAGAAATGCGCAGAGCACCAGCAAAAACTGCATATTATCCTGCGGTGTGTCACCGGGGTCGAGCAGATTTTGACCGTCATCGGTCGAGAGCGACCAGTTATTGTGCTTGCCGGAACCGCTGATGCCTGCGAACGGCTTCTCGTGCAGCAGGCAGACAAGTCCGTGCTTGCGCGCGATTTTCTTCATCAGCTCCATCGTAAGCTGATTGTGGTCGGCAGCGATATTGGAGGTCGTATAGACCGGAGCAAGCTCATGCTGTGCCGGCGCGACCTCGTTATGCTCGGTTTTTGCGTAGATGCCGAGCTTCCAGAGTTCTTCGTCCAGCTCACGCATGAAATCGGACACTCTCTGTGTCAGATTTCCGAAATAGTGGTCATCCATTTCCTCGCCCTTCGGCGGCTTTGCACCGAACAGCGTTCTGCCGGTCAGGATGAGGTCCTCACGAGCGTCGTAGCTTGCCTTGTCGATCAGGAAATATTCCTGCTCCGGACCAACGTTCGTCATGACGCGCTGTACCTTTTCATTGCCGAACAGACGGAGCATCCGGACGCTTGCACGGCTGACGGCTTCCATCGAGCGGAGCAACGGTGTTTTTTTATCAAGCACCTCGCCGGTGTAGGAAACAAAGCCGGTCGGGATGCAGAGGGTGCGATCCTTGATGAATGCGTCGGAGGTCGGGTCCCATGCCGTATAGCCGCGCGCTTCAAAGGTTGCACGCAGACCGCCGGACGGGAATGAGGACGCATCGGATTCGCCCTTTATCAGCTCCTTGCCGGAAAAATCGAGAATGACACCGCCGGAGACAGGCGTGAGGAACGCGTCATGCTTTTCTGCGGTTACGCCGGTCATCGGCTGGAACCAGTGTGTGAAATGCGTGCAGTTATTTGCAACTGCCCATTCCTTCATTGCGTTTGCAACAGAGTCGGCGGCGTCCTTCGGCAGCGGCGTTCCCATTTTACGGGTACGCATGACCGCTTCAAAGACCTTTTTCGGCAGACAGCTCCGCATTACGGTTTCATTAAATACGTTGCAGCCGAAATAGGTATCCGGCGAAGGGATATTCTGCGTATTCAACATAATTCTTGTGATACAATCCGCGTTTGCAGACTGTACCCCTCCTTTCATTACAATGCAGACTTTCAGTATTCTTACCGTAATATTATAGCATATTATCGCAGGAATTGCAATGGGAGTAGAAAATAAATGTGCCGCCATGCCGTAAGGCGGACTTTGCGCGGCGTTGCCTTAAAATGGAGGCGAGCACCGCCCGCCTTCGACAAATTTTCCGATGCGGATATGCTATACTGAGGATGGTGAACGTGATGACGATTTATCTGGATGTACTGCTGCTGTCGAATCTCTGGGCAGATTATGCGCTGCTGCGTGCGACCGCCGCCCTGACACATACGCCGTTGAAGCCGCTGCGCTGTCTGATTGCGGCACTGATGGGGGCTGTTTCGGCACTGACGGTTTTTTTGCCCGAAATACCATTGCCGGCTCTGCTGCTCGGCCGGATTTTGCTTGCGGTCATGCTCTGCGGCATTGCGTTCGGGTTTGGGAATCCGCGCATTCTGCTATGGCAGACGGGGACGTTTTTCGGGAGCAGTCTGCTGTTTTGCGGTGCGGTATGGGCGCTTGCTTCGCTGTGTACGCCTGCCGGCTGGTATCTGCGAAATACGGTCGTTTATGCGGATATGTCGCTGCTGACGCTGCTGCTCGGAACGACTGCTGCCGCGGCAATCGCAGTGCTTCGGGAGCGTCGGGCTGCGGTCACGAGACATCGTACATATCGGCTGCATCTGCGACTCGGTAATATGGATATGATATTGCCGGCGCTGTCCGACAGCGGCAATACGCTGCGTGACGCATTTTCAGGCAGACCGGTCGTGATTTGCGGCACGGATGCACTGGGGCAATGGGTGTCGCAGTATCCCGATGCGGAGACAGCGGCGGCTTCTGCGAGGGGCTTTCGGATGCTGCCTGTCAAGACTGTCACGGGGAAATGCTTGCTGCCGGCATTTCTTCCGGATTATGCGGCATTGCTTTCGATGGATGGGAAAACGAAGCAGCCGCTTGATATTTTGATCGCGCTGACCGATCAGGAAAATACGCCTGCGGTTGTGCCGGAATGCTGCGTCCGATAGTGCCGGATGGCTCACAATGAACGAGAGGTGTTTGCTATGAATTTGTTTGCATTATGGCTCGGCTTTCTGCGCCGCAGACTGCTGCCGCCGACAGAAGAACAAGAGGTTTACTTTATCAGCGGAACGGATCAGCTGCCGCCGCCGTTGTCACGTGCTGAGGAAGCGGAGGCCTTTGCAGCACTTTCCGCAGGTGACCCTGCCGCAAGGGAAAAGCTGATTGTCCATAATCTGCGGCTGGTCGTTTATATCGCAAAAAAATTCGAGACGCCGTCTGTCTCGCTGGACGATTTGATTTCGATTGGTTCGATTGGTCTGATGAAAGCCGTTGCGACCTTTTCACCGGAGAAGAATATCAAGCTCGCAACCTACGCCTCACGCTGTATTGAAAATGAAATATTGATGCACCTGCGAAAGGTTGCGCAGTATCGTGCGGAAATTTCGATTGATGAGCCGCTGAATGTCGATTGGGATGGCAATGAGCTTCTGCTTTCCGATTTGCTCGGCACGGATGAGGACGCCGTCTGCCGCGATATTGAAAATGAATCCGAGCGCAAGCTGCTTCGGGAGGCGGTCATGCGGCTGAATCCGCGCGAACGGCAGATTATGGAGATGCGCTTCGGCTTGAACGGCGGTGAGGAGAAAACGCAGAAAGAGGTTGCAGATTTGATCGGAATTTCGCAGTCCTATATTTCGCGCCTGGAGAAAAAGATTATCCGTCAGCTACGGGATGACTTGCAGGAGGTGATATTCAATTAGGGGCGTAGCGTTAACCGGATGGCTCTGATAGGAGAGCGCGTGAACAATGTTTCCGCAGGAGCGCAGATCATGCGCATCTGCACGATAAAATGGCGCAGTGTCACGCCTCTCTTTCCGGTTTTATGGCAGCAAATATGATAAATGTTGATGATTTTGATGGAAACGGGAATTTTTTTGCATTTTCCTCTTGACAAACGCCGCGGAATATGGTATAATTGTTCTTGCAGTGTTGGAAAGATACTGAACTGACCGCACTGGAACAAGATGCGAGTGTAGTTCAATGGTAGAATTCCAGCCTTCCAAGCTGGTTACGTGGGTTCGATTCCCATCACTCGCTTTTGTCATCTTATTTTGATGACGTTTGCGCCTTTAACTCAGCTGGATAGAGTAACTGCCTTCTAAGCAGTAAGTCAAAGGTTCGAATCCTTTAAGGCGCGTCTGCAATAGATGCGGAGACTTTCTCCGATTGCAAAATTAAATATGGTGGGTATAGCTTAGTCGGTTAAAGCGTCGGATTGTGGTCCCGAAGACCGAGGGTTCGAATCCCTCTACCCACCCGCTGAGAAAATGTCCTAGATGCGTGAAAATCAAGCATCTAGGACATTTTCATTATATCTGCCTCTGAAATATTTTTCCGAAATATGCATCAAAATTCCGTATTTTGAACCTGTTTTCAGGGGTAGTTCCCACGAAAGTTCCCGCAAAATAGTTCCCACAAAACGCATACACTAGCCCTCAATCACGCGGAAACAATCGTAGATACGATATTTTCAACTTGATTTGCTGCGGGAACTCATTTTTACTCATTTTCAGCTGGTTCCCGCTAATCTGACTAGCTCATTCGTCTTGTGCAACATGACAATAACTTTCTATTCGACAACTGAATATTACCCATCCGCCCGGTCTTTTTCTACCTTGAAAATTACCGGGCTTTTTCTTTGTCCTGCTGAGGAGGTGATGCCGATGTAGAATGCAAACCTGCCAGTCGCCTGTCGTTAAGTCAGGCATTACCCCGCCCGTGCTCCGAACCGGAGCAAACAAGAAGTAGGAGGAAATGATTATGATACTCAAACTCTATTCCATGCCCGCTGCCGCCGCAAAGCTCGGTTACAGCCTGCCGTTCATGAATCGAATCTGCCAGCGTGCCTTTTGCAGCGGTCGCCCGTTCCATGTCCTCAAGGACGCGAACAACAAGTATTTCGTCGAAGCGAACAGCCTTCAGCGATACATCGACAGCTGCCCGGACTTCAACCCGTATGAGATTCCCGGCGTGTTTGAGCCCGACAATTATGATGAGGATGCACCGATGGACGAATCCGTGTTCATTCTGACCGAGGAAATGCTCCCGCAGGTCTGCGGCGTGCTGGTTGACGACGAGTGTGCGCCGCTTATCGCCTATACCCGGCATGAGCCCCAGCTTCTTGTACTGACTGTTGTGGAGGCGGACGAAACGGAAAAGCTGTTCTATCCGTCCGAAAATGACTGACCGCATACTGCTATCGGCAAAAACATTCCAGAAATCAGCTCGGATTCTTGCCGATAAAAGTACCTTGACAACTGAATATCTCTTTTCAAGCCCGGTATTATGATGCGCAATTTCTATCTACTATTATAATACCGGGCTATTTTTATGCCCATTTGACAGGAGGGATGAAGATTGAACATGAGCGAAGATGTGACTGCCGTTTCGATGCAGGTGTCTGAAAAAGCAGCAGAAGCGGCACTTTCCGCTTTCAAGTCTGTGCTGGATTCGGTCGGTCGCCTGTTTCGCGAGCTGCTCGGCATGGAGCATGACCGGGCAAGAGCGAGAGCACAGATAAAAGCGGCAAAAGGCGCACAGGCTCCGGAAAAGACCAAGCCGCCGAATGTATCGGCAACAAACCTGACCGGCATCAAACCCGGCGAAGTATCCCTGAAAGACCTTGCCGAGAATGCCCGCAATACCGGCGAAGCCCTGTCGGTCGCGCAGAACGGCTTTTCACAGGAGGACCGCAAGGCCATTGCCCGTACCGCGAAGAAGTACGGCATACCGGTGGCTTTTTCCAATACGAAAGGCAAAAACAACCTCTATGCAAATGTCCGCAGCGGCGATCTGCCGATCTTCAAGCAGATCTGCACGGAGTGCATCAAGGAAAAGATCGCCGTACAGCCGGAAACACTCAGCAATTTCAAGGTGCAGCCGTGGGAAGTCCCCCACCTGACCGCGATGCTGAAAGCGCATGACCTGCCTGCGGTGTTTGTCGAAACAAAGGCGGGCGATCAGTATTGCCTGCATGATGTGAAGCATCAGGATGCGGTACGGATTGTCCGCGAGGAGTTTGTGGCAAAATGCAAGGAGATCGAAAAGCAGTTCTCCTTTGACAAGGATGAAAACGGCTTCTATACGCTGAAAGATATGCATTCCGGAAGAGAAGTCTCTTTCGATGAGATTCCGGATAAGGCAACGGTATCAGCGCAGATTCAGTCGCAGTTCGGCTATGATCCGGTCAAAGCAGATCTCGCTGCGGCAAAGTTCGGTGAGGAAGCGCTCAAAGGCAAGCAGAAGGTGCGGTATTTCAGCAACAGCGCACAAAATGAGTTCTACCGCATTGAGGGCAATGTCACGCTAGAGGGCGAAAGCCTGCACGCCAAGCCGTTCGGCTGCTGGTATGTCCAGCCGAAAAAGGACGAAAAGCCGCGTGTGGTATTCCGCGATCAGTCCGGCAAATACGCCGTGCTGGAGCCGCAGAACATGACAAGGGCGAAGATGCGCAGTCTGCTGACAGAACAGCTCGGCATCACTGACCGCCGGACGCTCGACGCTCTGACAGACAAAGCAGATCGTGTGACAGACTTCTACGCACGGCAGGATACCATACTCCTTACCGCAGAAAAAACTTTTCAAATGGAAGATTTTGAGCCGGACAAGATCATTGAACACAAGTACACCGGCGCGAGCGGCATGGAGTATACCACAAAGCAGAAACCGCTGGATTCTGTGGAGAACCGCATACAGCGAACCGGCAAGGACAGCTTCACGCTCAATACCGTTTTCCGTTCGACCGAAATCACCGATAAGGGCGAATCCATTCCGCATGAGCAGACCGAAAAGCTGGATTTCACGCTGTCGGACAAAAAGCGCACGCTGCATTTTCTCTCGGCAATGTATATGGATGCCGGTATGAATGAAGCCGATGCAAAATCTATGGCAAAGGAGGTTTACAGCAAGGCGGAGGCGCAGAGTCCGGAGACCGTTCTCCGAATCGAGGAAGTCCGGCAGAATTCCATGACAATCGCCTACGGCAAAGCGTCTGTGGTTCTCTCCACCGCAGACCGTCAGGAAGCTGCTGAAAAGATCGCCGGTCTCGGCGTGTCTGCGCAGGCGGCGGAAACGCTGGTCGAGAAAGCGCAGGAAATCCGCGTAGATGCGATAAAGGAGCGTGTCGCAGCGGTGCAGGCGCAGCAGACCGACTTCAATATCGCGATGAATCACCTGACAGACCGCGAGGAGCGCGCAATCGACACAATGATCGTGTGCAGTGCGGCGGAGCCGCAGAAACATATTGTGGTGAAAGGAGGACACAATGGCGCGCGTGTGGTTCATGATTATGCTGTGCGCGATGGCGGCAAGCAGCTCGCAGCGTTCACGGACGCGGAAACGACGGACGCGAACGGCAAGCCTGTACGAACTGAAAAAGGAATGACCGCATGGTCGGCACTCAAATCGGAAATGCTCGAAGCGTCCGGAATGGACAAGGATTCGGTGCTGACCTTCCGTTCGCAGGAAGAATATGAGCAGTATCTCGCAGATACGGAAATGCTCAAAGAAGCCGATGAAATGTCTGATGCTGACGATCTCGCAGAAGCCGCACACGGCAACGGTCATGAACTGCATCCGGACGGCAATGTGCTGGATGAACTGCACAAGGAAACACCGCTGCCCGATGCAAAGCCCGATCTGCCTGTACCCGATGCTCCGGAGATTCCGGATATGCCGAAGCCCGCGCCGAGAGGGGCGAGAAGATGAGCCAGAAGCTGAGCGTCCCGCATCCCCGAAAGAAAATAGACAAGACAACCCTGATCGTGCTTTGCGTGATCGGGGTTGTGCTGTTGATCGGCTGTGTTGTGCTCGGAGCTGCATTCGATTACGCCCTCGGTGCTGATGGCTCTATTGATGGATCGAAGCTCAATCCGGCTCTGCACTATGTCCTATCGCATCCGGCGGTTATCTTTTCAGCAATCACGAAAAAGGACGGTTATGCGCCGAAAATGCTGTTTGTCGGTGTCTGTGTAATCGGCATCTTTGCACTCTACAAGTACAGCGAAGAACCGAAGCGCCTGCACCGGCGCGGCACAGAACACGGCTCGGCAAAATGGGCGGATGAAAAGGAAGTCCGTGCGCTCGCAGAAAAGGAGAAAAAGCCGTATCAGCTGGCTTTGCGGGATGAAAACGGCGGGTATCTCTACGACGACAGGGGCGAATTCGTCTGCGCTGAGGTCGATTACAACATCGTGCTGGCGAAGGATGTGTACCTTGCTCTGAACACCAAGCAGCACCGGCTGAACCTGAACACGCTGGTGATCGGCGGTTCCGGTTCGGGCAAAACGCTGTTCTGGGTTATTACGAATATTTTGCAGCTCAATACCTCGTTTGTCATCACCGACCCGAAAGGTGAAATTTATCAGGCGACCGCAAAGCTGCTGAAAGAGGCGGGCTATGAAGTCCGCGTGTTCAACACGATCCAGATGGAGCACTCCAATAACTATAACCCGTTCCATTACATCTATGACCACAACGGCGATCTCTGCGAGGACAATGTCAAGAAAATGGCGGATGTGCTGTTCCAGGCAACAAAGGGCGACGGTGACAAGGACGATTTCTGGAGTCAAAAGGGACAGACGGTGATTCTGGCGCTCATGTTTCTGCTGATTGAGCAGTCGGAATATGACGCACTATTCGACGAGAACGGCAAGATCATTCCCGGCACGCGGGATGAGACGAATCTCAATTTCTACGCACTCACGGGGAAAATGCGCGACTTACAGTATCCGCCGCAGGGTTCGCAGAAGCCTGACGGGTTCTTCCTGACGCAGAATCCCGGTGAATCCGATGAAGCATTTGCGGCTCGTCAGGAAAAAGGATTTCTTTGTCCGCTCGACCGTGAGTTTTTGGAATTACAGCGCCGCAAGCCGGATACGCTGGCATACCGGCTGTATAAAGAAATCCGAAATGCTCCGGAGGAAACGGGTCAGTCGTTTGTATCGAGCGCGAATGTAAAAACCTTCTGGTTCAATCTGCGGAATCTCAAAAACCTGACCTGCTGCGATAATGTGCATCTGGAAACGCTCGGCGATAAGAAGACGGCGCTGTTTATCATCATTTCCGCGACAAACAGCACCTACAATTTCCTTGCGTCAATGATGTATACACAGCTTTTTGACACGCTCTCCAATCGTGCGAATTTCAAATACCACGGTACGCTGCCGTGTCATGTGCGCTGCATCATGGACGAGTTCAGCAATATCGGGCAAATTCCTGACTTCGACAAGGTCATTGCCTTTGTCCGGTCCATGGGAATGTCGCTGAATGTGATCATCCAGAATCTCGCACAGTTGAAAGCAAAGTATGAGAAAACATGGGAGGTCATCACCGGAAACTGCGATTCTACGATCTTTCTGGGCGGAAAGGAGGAAACCACGCTCAAATCCATTTCGGAACAGCTCGGAAAGGAAACGATTGATGTCAAAGGACAAAACCGGACAAAGGGCAAGCAAAGCAGCACTTCCGAAAATAATTCAATCCTCGGCAGAGAGCTAATGCAGCAAAATGAGCTTGCGACCATGCCGATCAGCGATTGTATCGTCATGATACGTTCCAAAGACCCGGTCTATGCCGCAAAATATCCGGCATTCGATCACCCGAATTTCCGCTTTACCGGTCTTGCTGACGATGCAAACCGTGCAGATATTACGCAGATTCGCTCGGTATCTGTTGCGGAGTTTGAAGCGGAGCAGAAAGCGCAGCGGTCAAAGGCGATTCAGCAGTATAAAGCTGCCGTCGCTGCGGCAAAGCCGGAAGAAAAACCGGATGAAGTGCTCTATACCGCGCAGGAACCGGTCGTGACTGCCGAAGAAATCCCTACAAGCTACAAGGATATTCTGGACATGGACACGGAGATCACATCCGTATCCGATGATGAAACCTATGCCGACAATACCCACTATTACGGCATTCCCGATGATGAAATCGAGAGCCGGGATATGGGCGAAGCAATCAGAAACAAAGAGGAGGAATACGAGGATGAAGAAACCGAGATTGCCCCCGCTGTGATTGACGAGGACGGCGATATTTCAATTCCGCCGGATTCGGAGGAACCTGAGATCGGTCCGTTCTTCGGTGAACCAGACGAGGAACCGGAATATAATCCAGATCTCCCCGGCGAGGAATTAACCGCGAATATTTCAACGGAAGAGCATTTTCCCGACGCAACGGGAAGAATCGGAGATCCGAAATATCTCGGACATACTTTCAACGACTAAAAAAGGAGAATGTGTAATGAAACTGATGAACCAGAAGAACAAGAAGTTCGCGAAGGTCTTTACCGTACTGTTTACGATCGCTGTTGTGACCTCGCTTACCGCGCTTACTGCATTTGCCGCGGGCGGTGCAGGCGGCGGTGGCGGCTCCGAGGCAGCATACCAGTCCACGATCGAGTTTTTCATCACCTGGATTCGCCGCATTGGCATGATGGTTGCGTTTGTCGGCGCAATCATGTTCGCGCTTGCGATCAAAAACAACGATGCCGAGCAGAAGCAGGCCGGTCTGATCACGATGATTGCCGGATTCATTGTCGCCGCGCTCTGTGCCGCGTCGGATATGTTCAACCTGTTCGGCTGATCGCTCCGGCAGGTCTGCCCCGCTCTGCGCGGGGCGGGCTTAGCCCGATACAAGGAGGAATGCTATGCAAATCTTACCCGCTCTTGCAGCGATTCTCCCGAACACAGGCGCACCTGAGAATCCCGCTTATCTGGCGCAGACCGGACTGGAATTCTTCAGCACATGGATTTCGCGAATCGGCGGACTGGTCGCGTTTATCGGCGCGATCAAGTTTGCGCTGTCGATCAAGTCCGATGAAACAAGAGATCAGCTTCCTGCGCTGCTCACAATGGTATCCGGCTTCATGATTCAGGCGGCGATTGCAAATCTCGGTATCTTTGAGCTTGCTACAACCAATGCAGAAACGATCTTCCAGAATATCCTGCTGTTTATCGGGCGGTGGACAAGGCGTGTCGGCGCTGCCGGTACGCTTGTGGGCGCAGTCATGTTCGGCTTTTCGGTCAAGGATAATAACGCGGTCGGCAAGGTCGCTGCGCTCAAAACATTCGCTGCCGGTGCAATCGTGGTGTCTGTGTCGGGAATCCTGCACACTTTTGTATAAAGGGGGTATCGCATGAGAACAGCACTGTTATCCCCGAAAGAAAAACTGCGGCGTTTTCACCGCAATATCTTCATTTTTATCATTGTCGCGGGCATCTTCAATATCTTCTTTCCGCTGGTCGCGCACGCGGACATTTTCAATAACGATGTGCAGGATGTGTATGCGACAATTACGGAAAATGTGGACGAAACGAATGAAATCCTCAAAAGCGCATTCAAGTTTACACAGGTATCGCCGTATACCGTGGTGAACAGCGTCGGCGGAAATGCCGGAGTGGTCGGCGGTGCAATTCGCACAGCAACACAAAATCTCGCTCTGATCGTCTCCGTTCTGCTGCTCATGGTCGAATTCTTCCGGAAAACAACCAATTTTGAGTGGTCATCGAAATGGGAGAATATCCTCATATTCCTTGTAAAACTCATTGTCGTCAAGCAAGTCGTACAGAACGCTGACCTGATCATCGAGTACATCTACAAGGGATTCAATACGATCAACCGCGCGGCGACAAGCTCAAACATGGATTTCCTGCCTGCCGGTCACAAGGTTACCTACAGTATTTCGATCGGCGAATCCCTGCTGAAAGATGTGGTGCAGGCGGATCACTGGTATCAGGGGTGGATCAAGTTCTGGGAGAATGTCGGCGCGGGCGAAACACGGCACAACTACACCTACATTATTTCGCAGGACGCGGTCAAAATGTTCTATCCGCACGCCGTATTCCCGTCCGGAACAGCCGTGCGGTTTGAGGATCACGCTTTCGGCAATCCGACCTCTGCACTGACCTTTAACCCGACCATCGAGATCATTCTCTGGCAGCCGTATTTCCTTGCCATGAAAGCGATAGCGTATATGATCTTCGTGGTGACAATCGGGCGGCTGTTTGAGCTTTCTGTGTATACGATCTTCGCGCCGCTGCCGATCGCTACATTCGCAAGTGATACCACACATGATGTTGCTAAGTCGTTCATCAAGAATTACATTGCAACGGTCATTCAGATCGCGGTGATTGTGGTCATGTTTATCGTTTATCTCGCTGTTGCGCAGTATTTCGCCAATCATACATCCGGCTTGTCATCTCTGAAACTAATTCAATTCATAGCGCTCATTTCTCTGGGATTGGGCGTGATGAAGTCCGGAAATTGGTCGAAGAAAATCTGCGGCGCGGCATAAGGAGGTGCGTCATGTTATCCATGAAGATTCCTGCGGAGATTCAGGAATACAAATCCAAACTCATTTTCGGGCTGTCGTCACGGCAGTTTTTTTCAATCGCCGGAGCGGTTCTGGTCGGCGTGCCGATTGGCGTTTTCGGGCGCGGGCGCGTCTCCGGCGATGTGCTGCGTGGTTCGTGATTGTCGCCGTCATGCCGTTTTTCGCGTTCGGCTTTTTCACATTCAAGGGAATGCGCTTTGAGGAACTCGTCAAAGCGATGTGCAATATGTGGTTTCGTCCGCAGATTCGTGTTTACGAGGACGCGGACGGAATCTTTCAGCAGTTGCATGAAGAAATCATCGAGCAGGAAATTGTGCGGCAGAGAATCGACAGCGGAGAATATGTGGAGGTGGAAGAATGATTCATATATTACGGTTCCTGGCGGGACTGTTTCGCAAGAAGCCCAAACGAGTCAGGCGGACAACAATCCAGACACAGCCCTATGAGCGGTTCGTCAGCAATTATGTGATGCTGAATGCCGCGAATGTCAAGGTTGGGCGCGAAACGGTCAACCTTTACAGCAAGTCGTATCTGATCGAGGACATCAACTATTCCGTGCTGACGGAGGACGAGCAGGAAGTGAAGCTGCGGCAGTTTTCTGAGCTGCTGAACAACTTTGACAGCACGGTTTCCGTGCAGATCTCGCTTGTCAATCTTCCGATGAACCGCGAGGAATCTGAGCGACTGATGCTTCATGCACGCGGCGACGGTCACGATCATCAGCGGCAGGAGTTCAATTCCGTCATTCGCAGCAAGGTCATGGAGGGGCAAAAGGGGCTGCGCTGCCGGAAGATCATCACGGTGACGGTTTGTGCGGTGGACTTTGAAACCGCGAATACAAGGCTGTATAACTTTGAGCAGCGGCTCAACCGCAGCCTTGCGGTGATTGGCTCAAAAGCAACGCCGCTGACGGCGAATGACCGTGTTCGCTTCATGGCAGATATTCTCTGCGATGTGGACAAGCAAATATCTCCGGTATCGCGTTCGGAGCTTGACCGTCAGGCAGAAAAGCAGCTCTGCTGTCCGGATTCATTTGAATTCAAAAAGGACTTCTTCATGATCGGCGATAAATATGCCCGCTGCATCTATATCAAGCGGCTCGGTTCCGAAGTCACGGACAATCTGTATCCGGAACTGCTGGAGCTCAATCTGCAAACGGTCATCTCCGAAAACATCGACTTTGTCGATCAGGCGGAGGCATTGCAGCTCGTGCAGCGCAAGCTGACCGACATGAAACAGGAGGAAATCAACAAGAAGCGCAAGAGCGCGGAGACTGCAAAGGGCGCGTACATTGATCCGATCGAAGGCACGGCGCTGGAAACAGACAAGCTCGAAGCAAAGGCGTATCTGGAAAAGCTGCAAAGTCACAATGTGAAGATGACGCGGGTGCAGTTCATCATGATGATTCTGGCGGATAGTATGGACGAACTGGACGCTGCAACAGACAAAGTGCAGACGGTGCTGCGCGGACGGCAGATCGAAATGTCCAATGCACCGTACCGGCAGGAGGCAGCTTTCGATTCCTGCCTGCCGATCGGCAATTCCTGCGGCATCGACAAAGAGCAGAATATTCAGGTGCGGCGCACGCTGGATACGGACAGTACCGCGATTTTCATGCCGTTCAATTCGCGTGAACTGATGCACGAAAACGGCATTTACTTCGGGCAGAATCGGCTCTCGCGCTCGGTCATTCTGTTTGACCGCATGAAGCTGAACAATCCCAACAGCTTCATTTTCGGTATGCCGGGCAGCGGCAAATCCATGACGGCAAAGCTGATGATCCTCTACATCTATCTCTCGCAAAACGATGAGATCCTCATAGTCGATCCAGAGCGCGAGTATGCAGCCCTTGTTGAATTGCTCGGCGGCGAGGTCATCTATATGTCTGAGAACAGCGGCACACACATCAATCCCCTCGATCTGACCGAGAATCCGGACAGTGACGATAAAGAGTACGATCCGGTTAAGGCAAAGCTGGATTTTCTGCTTTCCTTTTTCAGCGCAATCATGGGCGATGCGGAAATCACGCCGATTCAGAAAACGATTATCGACAGCGTGATGCACAGCGCATACCGCAATTACCCGAAGCCGACGCTGCGGGAATATTACGATGAACTGCTGAAATATGAGCAGGAAGCATCTGACGAAACCCGCCCGGCTGCGGTATATCTGCGGCAGACGCTGCACCTCTATGTTCACGGCTCGATGAATGTCTTTGCGCATGAGACCAATGTGAACATTCACAAGCGGATTGTCTCCTATGACATTAAGGAACTCGGCAAGAGTATGCAGACACTCGCCATGATGATCGTTCTGGAAAACATCTGGGACAGAGTTGCGAAAAACCGCGCAAAAGGCGTAAAAACGCACATCATGATAGATGAGATGTACTTGTTATTTAAGAGCGAACAGTCCGCAAACTTCTTTTATGAATTGTATAAACGCGCACGAAAATGGGGCGGTGTTCCTTGCGGAATCACGCAGAATGTGGATGATCTGCTCCGCTCTGAACTTGCCCGGACAATGATCTCAAACACGCAGTTTGTGGTGATGCTCGCGCAGAATGAAACCGACCGCGAACAGCTTGCGAATCTGCTGCATATTCCGAAAGAGACAATGGACACCTACCTGAACGGCGTCGGCGCTGGCTGCGGCATGATCTATGCCGGTGATTACGGTGTGATTCCGTTTGACAACAGCTTCCCGACCGACACGGATATTTACCGTATCATTACTACCAAGTTCGGTGAAGCGCAGAAGGCGGTGACGGCGCGTGCGGAAGATCAACTGGAATGATACAGCAGACACCGGCGCGGAGAGTGTACGGCTCGGAGCGGATGCCGCTAATAAAGGCAGACGGACAGTCAGGACAGCAAGAGAAACCGCGAAGAAAACTGTTCACGCTGCAAAAGTCACTATAAATGTGCTGCACGGTCTGATCGTTCACACGGTCGCAATCCTGATTTCACCGGTCACATGGGTAATTCTGGCAATCGGGCTGGTGTTGTATCTGCTCATGACGCTGCTCATCATTCTGACCGGCGTTGCCGCGCAGGACAACAACGCACAGCATCAGGCGTATGCGACACCGGTCGCGCTCGGCGAGGATATTCCGGAAGAAATCACGGAAGCGAAAGGCTTGTTTGAAACAGCGGTCAATGCGAAAAAGCGCGAATACACGGATAAAATTGACGCGCTTGCTTTCAATACTTCGGATATGCCCCACAATGACACGGTGTATCTGCGGCGCAATGAACCGTCTGCGGAATACCAGACCTCGCTTGCGACTCCTGCTCGCAAAACGCAGCTCAAAAACGCTTGGCAGCTTGCAGTTTCAGAGGCAGAGGGCATCGCGATTGCGTATGTGTATCTGGAACGGCAGGAGAACGAAGCGCACGGTTCGCAGGGCGTGTTGTACCCGGTCAGCTATACACAGGATGTGTTTGACCTGATTGTAGCGGATATGGTGGCAGTCACCGAAACACAGTATCACGGGCAGGAATGTCCGAATGCGGATTGCTCGGTTCACTATCATGAGGAACCGAATCCGGATTACACACAGGCGCAGGCAGACCTGACAGCGGCAATTACACGGCGGGATGACTGGAACATTATGGTTGTGCCGCGCAGCAACGACTATGTGAACGCGGTCAACGAGTTCAACAACACGCCTGCCGCCGGTCAGCCCTACGCGCAGCAGCGGGTTGACAGCACCTACGCGCTTTTCGTGCAGGCGGTCAACAACTGGTCGAGCGTGTTCGGAGTCTGGGGACTGAACATTGACGGACAGCTCGGCGCGAGTATGCAGGCACGGCTGAACCGCGAAGTTGCAGCGGCAGAAACCGCGCGCAACAATACCCCGGAGACTATCCGAACGCCGTATTACACCTGCGATCATCTTCACACGCTGCACTCATTCGGGCTCAACTTCTACACCGCGGAACAGGTCATGCAAACACTAAGCTTCACCGAAGATGAACAGCAATGGGTTTCGATGACAGCGATGAATATTGAGCAATACCTGATCGCAGAACCGGAAGGAGGATAAAATGTTTGAGGGACACAGGAAACGCGCAGAGAAAGTGCGCGGATATTTCTCGCAGAAACGCGCAATCACGCTGTTTGCAATTCTCGCGTCTATTGCGCTGCTGGTCAGTCTGGTGATGAACTATCAGGTAAAGGAAACTGATGCAGATACGCAGGAAACCGTTGCATCGGATACGGATGAATCATGGCGGTTTTATCCGGTTGATCTGGTTGTGCTGGGCGCGGGCGGCGGGTTGTGCACCGTGATGATGCTGCGGGAGAAGCGGCGCGCAAAGGAGGAGTTGAATTGAAGTATTTTTGTAAGGTGCGGCTGGAAGCCGGCAGAGATCAGGAAACGATGCCGTTCCTGATTCTCGATGCCGCCGACGGCGAAGTGCCGGAGCTGTCAAAGGCGGCGGTGGTCGAATCGCGGGAGTACCGGCTGTTCACACAGGGCATCCGCAGCAAGGTGGTGGTTGCGGAGTATTCCGTTTACCGGACGGAAATCGAAATCACGGCGAATCTTGAAAATGAACGGTTTGACCGGCTGATTGAAACCGGTGCAGCAGAGATCGTCAGCAGCGGTGAAATGCAGATCGATCGGAACGAAAAGCGTGACAAAAAGACCGGCGAGATTGTCCGGAAACGGAAGAAATCGCCGGTTTTGTTCCTGGCTATTACAGGCGGTGTGATGCTGTTTTCCATGGCGGCGTTTGCAATCGGAAAGAACTTCGGGCGTGGTACTGCATTTCCTGAAACTTCCGTTGAATCCGCAAATGTCGCTGAGGACGGGCTCATTATTCCGAAACAGGATGAGATCGCTGATAATGCCGAGCAGATCACGGTCACGATTGACCGCAGCTATTCCGCTGTGCCGGTCGAGGACTTGCAGCTCAAGGGCGCGATCAGCAAGGGCAAGGCGAATATTCTGCTGCCAGAGTTCGACAAGACTGATTTCTTCACCCATGTTCCCGGTTATTCGTGGGGATTCACGAGCGATCCGAACGGCAAAAAGATCGAGTATTACGGCGGACAGGCGTATGACTTCACCGAAGATACCAAGTTGTACCGCGTGCTGGTGAAATACGGCGGCGGTTTAGGCACACGCGAAGATCCGTACCGCATCGACTATTTCGATCAGCTTGAGTTGATGAGCGAGGAAAAGGCGCGCGGATATTTCAAACAAACCGCTGACATTTCGTTCCCTGTCTGGACATCGCATACACCGATCCGCACGGTCAACGAGCTGAAAGCAGATCCGAATTCCGAGCATTTTGAGTATGACGGCGGCGGGTTCTTCATTGAAAACCTGGATGCGCCGTTGTTTGAAACGGTATCCGGCGCGGTCATAAAGAATGTGAATATTCGCAATTCTGCGATTGTTTCGGATGAATACAAGGACTACGGGTTTCTTGTATGTACCGCATACAACTACCACTATCTCGCGGAGGATGAACAAGTCTACGAAACCGGAGAAACCGTGATCGAGCATTGTTCGGTGTCGCATTCGTCTATTACGGTAAAGCTGCCGGAACCGGAAGCCGAGGAAGAACAGCCAGCGGTCACTACAATGGAGGTTGTGCCTCCGGATGTGATTGAGTATGACGAGGACGGAAACATCATCGAGCCGGAGGAAGAACCCATAGAGCCAACTAAGCACGCGGAGCATTGCATCGGCGCGATCACAGGCATCGGCGGGCAGATCGACGGCTGCTATGTGACAGATTTCGGCATTTTCAATGAGCTGCCGGATTACTATCTCTATTGCGGCGGAATCTCCGGCAAGCCTGCGGCGGTTACGGATTCCGCAGTCTATTATTATTCCGCGCAGGGCAATATCTTCAATGCAGGCGGTGTGGTCGGAAGTGCAGCCGGTGCGCGTGCATACGATGCAAAAGGACGCGAACTGCCGAATTGTTACGGCGGCAGCATTCGGGGCTGCCTTGCGCGGAACATTATCCTGAAAACGGAGACAGCTGCGGGCGGCATTGCAGCGGAAGGAACGACCGATGCTGAGGGCGCGCTGATCTCTAACTGCTATTGCAATGAGCTTGATTTCTCCTGCGGTGAATTCAAGGACGCGGAGCGTGTTGAGTGCATCAAGGGGGGAACAGTCGGCGGCATCATTGCAGTGGACGGCAGCGGTCACAACGGACATACACTTATGAATTGTGTGTCTCACGCGGATTTTAAGGTGATCGGGCAGAAAACGAAATCTGCCTTTGATGATACGGTGCGGCTGGCACCGGCGTATGCGTATTACCAGGAAAACATCCTGACCGTGCTGAATAAAAACACCGTCAGCCCCGTGAACCCGAAAGAGATCTATACCGGCTCTTTCATGTTCGGGGAAAACGGCGTGTTCGGTGACGATCAGGGGAGTCTTGCATATCCGGAGAAAATCTCGGATTTGCTTACAAAAACGATTGTGGAGGATACAAATGAATGAAGCAGAAAAGAAAAAAGCGGAACTGGTGGAGGAAGCAAAGCAGGAAACCGGAGTCGCGGGTGATTCCCGCAAATACTCGCTCCGCGGCGCGCGTCTTGCGATACAGCGCAAGGAAGCCGCGATTCAAAAGCGTTCGGAAAAGATAACACAGCTTCAGCTCGAAAATCAGCAGGACAGAGAGGATATCCGGCAGCTGAAAACGGTCTGCGCTGAGATTCAAGCGCAGGAGGTCAAGAAGAAAATTGCCCGAATGCAGACGAAGGGCGCTACTATCGAAACCGATCAGATCAACCGAGCGCTGGAGCTTTTGGCGCTGATCGGTGATGCAGCCGAATCGCTGAGCGTTGAGCAGATGGCGCAGGCAGTTCAGGGCGCGGCAAGTCAGGCAGCGATTGCCGCCGATGCACAGGAAACATACGAACAGGGAATCGTCAGTCCGCAGACTAGCGAAACGTAATGAGGAGGAGTATTATGGAAAATAGAACAGAACTGCAAAGTCATATCACCTACTTGCTTTACCGCATGATCGACGACATCATCGTTCTTACCGAGGAAAAGCTCGGCGACAAGGTCAATTACAATGAACTCAAAACTGTAATCAACGGCTGCGAGGACATTCAGGATTCCGTTGATGATCAGATTGGTCTGCTTTTCACAAAGTATCTGGAGAAATACGAACCGATTCAGTAAAGAAAGGAGGCTGCACGGTGAGTATATTCAGATTGAGCAACAACATTTTTGCGCTTAGGATGGATGCACATGAAGTCACGGTATATGCGTATCTGTGCAGCCTTCCTGCTTCCGGCTTTACGCTGCAAGGTGCGGCGGTGATCTTGGTTAAGCAGCGGACAATTGCCGCGAACTGTGGTATTAAGTCGCCTGTTACAGTATCCAAAGCAATCGACCGGCTCCGTGAAAAGGGGCTGGTCGATTATCTCGAACGCAATAAGAAAGCAAACGGACATCACGGCGCATACTGCTATGCGGTCACGAAGCAGCAGACAGACACCGGCTATTTTATGGTTGACCGTCATATTTTCGGGATGCTGAACCCGCGCCAGATGCTCATATATCTGTTCCTGTGCAAGTCGTTCAGCCCGACGCTGAATGACTGCTGGAACAGCTACAATGACATTGCCGCGCAGATCGGCATGAAGCGTGAGAGCGTAATACAGACAATTCGGGAACTGGTGGAGCTCGGACTGATCGTCCGGATCCAGCGCAGATCAAAGGAGAACCGGCGTGTCTATGTGGACAATCATTATTCGATTGTGCGATTTGAGGTCGGGCATATCCGCGCACGGATGCCTAAGATGCGGAGTGCTCCGGAGCAAGCAGATATTATCATGTTTCACCCTGCTGCGCTCTGCCGCATCTGTCCGGAGGTGCGTTCTGCTGTATGGGGTAGTCCCTGAAATGCATCTCTATATTCAGTACCCAAGTTTACTTACGGATTGAAAAAGAAAGTTCAATATATATCCGTTCTGACATTGCTTACTATACCGCGCGTACAAATAGTTTTTCACAGATCATATCGAAGCACGGCGGTCAAGTGCAGGGCGGCTTTCTTTTCAACATTGTAAATCATAACCGCAGCTATGACGAATCATAACTGCGGCTGTATTTCACAAGTATTGTTCTAATTCTTTCGCAAGAGCCGGAAGATCATCGTGGATTGTATCCCAAATCACGACTCCTGTTCTTGCGATCTCACGGTCAACCTCAAAATCCGGAATAACCTGTGACGTATCCAGCAAATCAACATCTTTTCCCAAAGCGTTGACAACATCTTCCAGCAATCCAAAGAACGCCATACCTTTTAAGCCGCTGTCAACAAGCAAATCTATGTCGCTGCGTTCCTGTGCAAGACCTTTTGCATACGAACCGAACAGAACAGCTCTGCGAACACGGTATTCCAAGAAAATAGGGTTCAACTTCGTCTGAATCTGCTGAACAGTATAGGTTTGCTGCATCATACGATCACCTCCGGACAAACAAGATGAAGCATCATTTCCTAATTAAAGTATAGCATACAGAGAGTAAAAAGTCAAGATGCGCGCATTCGCGTCAGAAAGGAATTTACCTATGGACAAGCACACCAGAATCATTATCGTTTTCTTTGTGACGATGCTGCTTGCTTCTGTCGTCACATTCAGCATTCTGTATCTGCTGCCGCTCGTAACAAGCGGAACAGATCCGCCTGTATAATGCGGCTCCCAATTACAAAAACAGTCGCAACTGTGAAGTAAATCACAGCTGCGACTCTTTAGCACTTACAATTATTATTATGAAGCGTGACGAAAAACATTAATCTGAATATTGAGATAATGCTTAAGCAATTGAAGTTCATCTGTTGAATCACATGATAGATCGTATGAATAGTTATTTACGGTAGCTAATTTCTCAGTATATCCCTTTATTAGACCCATCAACAGTTCTGAATTATCTATAGGTATAGTTATTGTAACATTACCAGCTTCTTTATTCTTCTCTAATTCTGAAATAGAAGCCAATAACTCATTGATAATTGATTCTGTCATAGTTCCATTTTTAATACAGGTAATGTATTTGGAAAATGCAGTATCAAACCGTTCAAAAAAGTCCGGAACATCCGTTTCGTTATCGTCTTTATTTCTTTTCTTTACATACACAATTGCCGCTGTAGTTACAGCAATAGCTACAACCGAAATAATAATGATTGGGTTTTTATTTTTCTTAACAAATTGACCAACTTTTTGTAACCCGCTAGTCGCTTTAGGAACGGGAGCTTTTATGGGGGGAGAAGCAGTTGCAGATACCTTTGGCAAAGGAGCATCTTGTAAATGCTTTACAATTTGTCCACTTGCATTTCTGATTACCCCACCATATCTTACCAACGTTCCTTCGAGCAACCCTTTTTGGATTTCAGGCGGTAGGTCTAAAGCAACCTGGATAATACTCATTACATATCCTCCAAGATAATGTACTTATAATGCATCTTCTAATTCGTCTTCAGAATACCCAAACATATAATCCTCGTCTTTTCCATTGGAAGCCCAAATGAGAGCTGCATCTTGGACACTTAATCGCTCGCCCTCATCGTCGTCATCATCATAATCATTCGAAGCACAATAATCACAGACATATGTCTCGCCGTCCCAGCCCCAACCGTCATTATTGCGACGCATTCGATGGCCACATTCAGGACACATTGCATATCTACTCATAATACAGTCCTCCTTTTCCAAAACATCATAAAACGGATTCGCATTACACACAAAGAGTTTCCCCTTTGTGTGTATATTATATCACATTTACATTGATGTTGTCAATAGATTAAGCGATGAAAGAAGCTTTCTATGGATAAGCATACGAAAATGTCAATCATATTCTTCGTGTCGATGCTACTGGCATCACTCGTCGCATTCAGCATTCCGTATCTGCTGCCGCTTGTCACAAGTGGAAACAGCCCGCCGCATCGGCGCTATGCACAAAGCAAGCGGTTGCTTTTTAGGCAATCAGACGAATTTTGAGAAAAAAGCGCCTGGTTCGACACAAAAAGCTTGACTAATCACGATTTAAAGTGTAAAATACAAAGGAGGAAAGTCAATGGCAAATACCAGTTACCTCACCCCGCTGGGCGGATACAGCGATGCCGGAGCGCAGATGCTCCGGAAAATGTCCGAAAATGTGACGCTTTTGACCGATTTCCTGCGGTTTCAGGGGCGCGTATTCAAGCATCCGGCGTCGATTGCGCTGGAGTTCTTCACGCAGAAGCCCGATGCAGCCTTCATTGCAACCGCGGCACAATGGGAAAAAGCCGGCTTTACCCTGACGCCCGGCAGCGAGGCAATCCGCTTCTTTGATGAACACGGCAAGACGATCGAGATGTTCGATTTCTTACAATGCGAGGAGGAAGCGCCGCCGATGATCTGGGCGGTGACGAATCAGAACCTTGCCGCAGTTAAGGAAGGCATGGGTATCCCCGCCGAGTCCAAACTGATCGACGGTCTGGTTGCAAAGTCCGTGGATTCCGAGCTGATCGTCAACGCGATGCAGATGCTCAATGTCCCGCCGCAGAATCATGCAGCGTTTCAGCGGTCGATGGTCAGCTCCGTGGCGCAGATCATTGCGGGACGGCTCTCCGTCAACGGCGGCAATTTCCGCGTACAGACGGACAATTCCGCATTCCGATCGCTGAAATCGACGGAACAGCGCATGATCTTTCTGGCAATCGCGGGCAAGGCAGCGCGAGGAACGCTGCGGCAAATCGAAAACATTGTAACCGAAACGAGTGTGCAGGCAATGCTTGCAGAACAGGAGGCGAAAAATGCTGAATTACGAAGAGTGGCTGAATCTCAGCGAGAAGCAGAAGATGAATCTGACGGACGCGGAACTGCCGCAGATTCCGAAGGAAACGCTGTCGAATCACCTGACCGCAGCGAAAGCGGAGAAGCGGGACGGCGTGATGGGCTGGACGATCGCACAGGAGATCCGGAACGGTTCCAGAACTCTTTGGTTTCCGGAGTTCAGGCAGAAGAAAGTGAACGGGATTCCGATGTGGTACCGGTTCAATCCGATGAACGCAACATACGAGCTGCAAGTGGAGACGGAGCCGTCGATGGAGCAGGAGCCGATCGGCAGTTACGGGACGGCGTGGATGCACTTCATGGAGGACAATCATCCGGAGCTGGTGGAAGTGATGCGGATGAAGCACAGCTTCCTGACAACGGCGCGGTCAGTAGACCGGAGCGCATGGGAGTACCGGGATCTTCTGGATCGGCAGTACGAACAGATGTATCCGCGTCCGAACGGGACATTCGAGCAGAATCTGGCATGGGAGAGAACGCGGGCGTTTTACACGGACGGAACGGTGATGCGGGAGCGCGTGCTGGTTCCGGTGACAAGACCGTAAAACAGAATACCGAAGAACCGTCAACCGAATCGGCTGGCGGTTTTTCTATGACCGCACAGGGCAAGCAGCTCAGTCTGTTCGGCATGGAGGACGAGCCGGAGGAAGTCGATGAAAAGACACAGCTTTTGCGCGATGATCTCGGACGCGGCTCCGGTTTTGTGAACGGCAAGCTGCGCATTGCGGAATACTTTGAACAGCATCAGCCGACTGACAAAGAGTTTGCCGTATTTCTCGAGAAAGAATATGGGATCGGCGGTCATTCCGGTCCGGATATGCCGAATGTGGGCTATGACAGCAAAGGCATTCACATTATTTCCGCTGATAAGAAAGGCAATTACCGCTATACATGGGCGCGAGCCGCAAAAGAGATTCGCAGAATGATCGAGCAGGGTGAGTATATCTTACCCGAAGATATTCGGGATGCAGTCGATCATGCCATGTATTATCTTGAGGATGTGGAGCATCTGGATGACCGCGAGCGCGAATACTATACCGGCGTGCTGCAAAAACTCCGAAGTCATCAGTATCTTGATGATTCGCGCAGGAAACAGATTGACATGATTCTCTCGCCTGACGCTGCAACGGTATTGTTCCCCGCCGCAAAGTACATCATGAACGAGGACAGTATGCCGATGTTCGTAGACCGCATGGTCGCCCGTGATGAAATGGACGAGATCACACACCGAATTCTGGATAACGGCGAGGATGCAGCAGCAGTCGCACAGGACTTCGTGGATGCGTCCAGATACATTATTTCCGACCATGAGACATTCGAGGCGGCGACATTCGCCGCCAAAAAAGATACCGAGGGTGTCACCATTACCGCCGAGCCGGATTCTGCGCATCCGTTCAGCGTTGCATACAGCTGGGTGCAATTCGGTGAATTCTTCCGGACAGCTGCGCAACTTCACCGTGATGTGGAGCGTGAAGCAGAGGAAGCGTGGGAGCACGATGTGGCAGAAAACATGGAAGCCTATGACGCGCTCGATCATCATCGCGATGTGTACCTGAAAGATACCCGCAAAACGGAAGATCCTCTGAACGGGTATATCACGGATGCGCGGAAACAGGAATTCTATAACTACCGCCTGCACTTCGATCCGGAACAGGGCTATCTGCTGATGGCGGACAGCGACAGGGAAGATGACCTCATTATCCGCAATTTCACGATGGTGAACAGTCGGATCGTCCTTCACGGCGTGCAGGAAATGGGCTTTGAGGTAGAAAGCGTTGAACCTGCTTTCACATATGAGCTTTATCAGATGAAGTCCGGCGAGGAACATCATTTTCACCGCTTTGAAAGCATGGAATCCAACAGGTACGCACATCTGACGCATGAGGATTATGACCTCGTGTATTCCGGTGATCTGCGGGATATTCAGGGCGATACCGTGCAGGAAAAGCTGAATGCGCTGTTTGAGAAGTTTAATGCCGATCATCCTGCCGATTTCCACGGACATTCGATGAGCACAAGCGATGTAATCGTCGTGGCCGAAGGCAGCGGCAGAACGCCCTATTATGTGCAGCCAGTCGGCTTTGAAGTCATGCCAGAGTTTTTCTATTCCAAAGAGGATTTCATAGATATTATCTTTACCGGAAATCTGGCAGGTTTTAATGAAGTCATGATGGCTGCGCGGAATGATGCTTTTACGGATATCAGAACGGCGAGTGCTTTCGGCGGAGAAACGGTTGTTAACGCTATTCTTTCCGAAAACGCTGCTCTTGCCGATGTGCAGAAAGTCATCCAGACCGCACAGGAAAACGGCTGCTATCTGACCGGTGATTCGGTTGCATATCTGACTGAGCGCTTTGGTGTAGACTTCATGCCGGAGATGCAGCCGGTCGATACCGTGCTTCGGATTCCGGAAACCGATGAGACGGTGGACATTGCCGCAGTCGGGCATTATACCATGACAAACACCTACGATCAGTATGAGGGCGGCATCGACAGCGACGGTCACGAGCGAAAGGACAACTTTTCGCAGCAGTCGGAATCGTATACCTACACTTATCTCGGAAACGGGATTGTTGAGGAAGAATATTCATCTTCAACGCAGGATTTCCCGTCAAGTCCGCTGCATTACAATCTCTATGACAGCGAGCAGCGTGAACGGCTCGTGCAGGGTATGCTCGAATTTGCCCGGCAGTCCGAAAATCTGACTACGCACATTGACCAAAGAACGGAATGGTCATATTACATTGTTGCCGACATGAAAACATGGTCGCTGAACGAGTCTTCTCGCTCCAAATTGGAACACTTTGACACGCTGGATGAAGCGATTGCGCGGTTCAATGCGGTGCGGACGGAAGCGTATAACGATGAAGCTGTTTACACCGATGTTCATCCGAATCTTCCGCTTGCCCGTCTGACACTCGGTATTTCACATTCATCACACACACTGGAATGTGATCTGATTCAGGTGCGCGGTGGGCAGAATATGCTCATTACGGATTATACGCACTACCCGCAGTCAAGAAATAATCCGAGATTGGAAGCGGCAATCTCAACGATTGCAGAACAGTGCGGCATTGACAGCGTGCTGGATTTCCAGCCGGACGAAAGCGCCAGCTATGTCCCGGTGATAACACCGTATGAAAAGCCGCCGCAGCAGCCGATGATGGCAAACTTTTACCGTGAGATTGAGCGCCTGAAACTGAATGCACGCGCCGTCGGCGAACTGAGAGATATGATCGAGGAACACTTTGATACGGATAAGTCACAGGTCAGGCAGGATGCGGACAGTATTGTGGACGGGATTGCAGCGCGGATGTTTGAAGACAATGACGCATTTTTGCAGTATTATCGCGGCGATGCACATAACAGTATTGTGGACAATGTGTTTGAAGCGGCATATGAGCGTGTTGCTGAAATGCGGGAAAAAGTACATCAGATTGTCTGGTATTCCGACGATACCGGCGCGGATGACGGACCGGAACTCAATACCTTGCAGGAAGCTCTGGATTATGCGCGGAAACATCTGCCGGACAACGGTTTTGAAGGATTCACGGTCTATGACAGGGAAGAAAAGCGAATCGAAGCTGTCGAGGGGCATTTTCCGGAGCGCGGTGTTTTCATGCCGGAAATCTACTACAACAGTGGCATGATGACGCAGGATGAATACAACCGCGCGAGAATGGAGAAACATGAATATCTGCTGATGATTCAGACACCGCAGCATGATGTGCAAGCTGAAGGGACATTTCACACGCTGGAAGCTGCGCAAGATGCCGGTAATGAAGCGATCCGAAGCGAAAAAGCAATCGGTTATGCGGTACTGAATCAGCCGGAGCGTAAGATCGAAGTATACGACAGTGACTTTCCGACAAGCGGCGTTTTCAGCGAAGAAGTCTACGCAAACAGCCCGTTCCAAACGCTGACCGTCCATACAGACGCTCCGTTGAAACCGTCAGAAGAACCCGAACCGCAGAAAAAGGGACGCCCGACCAGAGCCGAACAGCTTTATAAACTCTTTTCGGAGATGTATCCGGAGATCGTCAGCGGCGATCATGAATATGAGCGGTATGAAGATCCGGACGGAACTGAATCCGGCTTTGAGCCGCTTGCGGTGGAAAACCACGGCGGTGGGCAGTATTCGTGGTCTACCTTCTATTTCCAGGAAGGCGACCTCATGGCAGATCCGGATTTCTGTTTTCTGCTCGATCATGAAAACAAGCGCATGGAGATCCTGTCATTCCAGATGGACGACGTGCCGCCATACGGAACCATGTACGAATGCTGCATTGACGATACGGGCAATGTGGATGAACGGCTGCGGGCAGAACTGGAACAGACCTTCCTGCAAAACCTGAAGAATGCCCGCGATGTCGGTCGGCAGCTTGTGCGTTACACCGACAAGGAAGGCAGGGACATTACGATTGAACCGAACGATGAGCCTGAACTGGAACAGCCTGAAATCACAGATCCTTCGGCACAGTACCGTGCGGTACTGAACGCATTTTCCGAAAAGCATAATCTCGGTGAACTGAATGTGCAGCAGGACGGGCGCGGCAGAGCAACGATTTATGAGTGCTTTGCTGACGGCAAGGATTTGCAGCTTTTCATGGTATATCCGAATAACGCCAGCCCGGATGCCCTGCAATCTGAACTTGACAGCTACGAGCGGACAATGGACTACAGCGACGACAAGATCGAAAATGTCTCCCGCAGACAGGCATATATCCAGATTCACGGACAGTCGGAGCTCCCGCCTGTTCCTGATGTTCTGCCGGAGATCGTCTATGCCGCCGATCCGCGCGGAAAGCTCCATGACAATATCTCCGCGCTGAGAGAACTTCAACGCCTGCGAAAGTGCGAGGAAAACAACCAGCCGCTATACCATAAGCAGCGCAGCAATGACCACAGCAAGGAAGTCTCAGATATGACGCTGCGGCGGTACTCCGGCTGGGGCGGACTTGCAGATGTATTTGACGAAAGCAAGGACAGATTTGACTATGACAGATCACAGCTTCACCGGTATCTGACGGACGATGAATACAAGGCGATTCGCGCAAGCGTGACCGATGCGCATTATACGCCGCAGGTCGTGGTTGATGCGATGTGGACTGCGGTGCAGAACATGGGACTGGAGCGGGATTCCCGTATTCTGGAACCCTCGTGCGGAACCGGAAACTTCATCTCACGTATGCCGCACAGCATCGGCAACGGCGGTGTGGTCGGCGTGGAGATTGACAGTATCACGGCAGAGATCGCTTCCCGCCTGCACAATGACCGAGAAAATGTGAGAATTCTGAACTGCGGCTTTGAGCATTCCGGATTGCCGGACGGCAGCTTTGACCTCGCAATCGGCAATGTGCCGTTCGGAGATTACAAAATGAATGATCCGGACTACGCGCAGGACTGGTTGATTCATGACGCATTCTTCCGGAAGGCGCTCGACAAAGTTGCGCTGGGCGGCGTGGTTGCATTCATTACATCATCGGGTACAATGGACAAGAAAACATCGAAGGTGCGCGAGTATCTGGCGACACAGGCAGAGCTGGTCGGGGCGATTCGTCTCCCGAACACGACCTTTGCAGAAGCCGGAACGGGCGTGACGGCAGACATCATCTTCCTGAAAAAGCGGGAAGCACCGCTCCCGGTACATGAAGCAAAGCCGGATTGGTGCTATACCGCAGAAACAGAAGACGGTCTGCGGATCAACAGTTATTTCGTGCAGAACCCGAACATGATTCTTGGCACGATGCGGAAAACCGGCTATTTCGACCGCCTGACCTGTGATCCGAAACCCGAAACCACGCTGAAAGATCAGCTTCAGGAGGCAATCCAGAGTCTGAACGCAAAGATCACAATTACCCTCCGAAATGCAGCGGCAAAAGCGCGTCAGGAGCAGATCGAACCGTGGGGCAAGGATTATTCATATCACGAGAAAGACGGCAAGGTATACTACCGGCAGGGCGAGCACATGGATCAGGTCAAGGGCAATACCGCGGAGCTGAATCGCGTAATGCAGCTCATTGAAATCCGCACATTGACACGCACGCTGCTGGATAAGCAAAAAACGAACATCATTGACGAGGCGCTCACACCGCTCCGCGAAAAGCTCAACGAACTCTATGATGCGTATGTCAAGGAAAACGGCGCGCTGAGCTCGGCGGAAAACAAAAAGCGTTTCGGTCGTGATGCGGATTACCCGATCCTGCAATCTCTGGAGAATTACAACTCCAAAACAGGAACCTATGAGAAAGCGGATATCTTCTTTCACAGAACGGTCAGTCCTGTGTCTGAGATCAAGGCGGTTGAGACATTAGATGAAGCGTATCAGGTATCGCTCGACCGGCGCGGCAAGCCGGATATTCCGTATATGGCGGCTCTGCTGCAAAACACCGAACCGGACATGGAGCCGAAACATCTCATGGAGAAGATTCAGCGCGATTTGCTGACAGCGGGACTGGTATTTCTCGATCCGGAAAAGGAAGTCCCCGGACTGCCGTTTTCATCGGTGACTGACCGCTCGGAGTATCTCTCCGGAAATGTCCGCAGAAAGCTCACATTCGCTGAGGAAAAGGCAAAGAACAATCCGCTGTACCTCTCGAATGTTGAGTCATTACAGAGCGTGATTCCTGAGACAATTCACGCAGAAGAAATCACGGTTCGCATGGGCTGCTCGTGGATTGACGCGCAGGATTACACGAAGTTTCTGCATACACTGTCCGGTCGTGATTCGTGGGACATCCGCTGCGAGGTGACATATATTCCGCAGACCGGCGAATATGACATTTTGAAAGCTGGCAGCCGGAAAGACCTCAATGTAAATGAAGGAACAACATACGGAACTGACAGCCTGACGATGTATGAGATCGCTCTGAAACTGCTGAATCAGACGCGCATTGTGGTCAACAAAACTGTGCCGTCACCGAAAGATCCGAGTAAAACTGTCACGCGGGTTGATCCGGAAAAGACCAGACTTGCACAGGAAAAAGCGAAGCAGATCGAGGCGAAATTCGCAGAATGGATTTTTGCCGATCCGGAGCGCAAAGCAAAATACGAGAAGATTTACAATGACCGGTTCAACGCGCTGGTGGGACGGCAGTATGACGGCTCCCGCCTAACATTCAACGGCATGGCGAACGATTTTGAGCTTCGACCGCATCAGCGCGACTGCATTGCGCGCGCGGTTTACGGCGGCAACACATTGGCGGCTCATGTGGTCGGTGCAGGCAAATCCGCGGTGTTTATCTCGGCGGTCATGAAGAAAAAAGAACTCGGTTTGATCAACAAAGCGTGCATCGTTGTGCCGAAAGCGCTGACCGAACAGACCGCGCTGGAATGGCGCAGAATCTTTCCCGATGCGCGGCTGCTGACGGTCGGCGATATGGATTTGTCTACGCAGGACAAGCGCGATGTATTCACGGCGCGGATCGCAACCGGCAATTATGATGCAGTTATCGTATCGCGTGAACAGTTTGACAAAATGGCAATGTCACCGGCGTATCAGCACGGATACATTCAGCGTGAGATCGACGAACTGGAGGATATGCTTGTCGCGCAGAAGATGGCGGGCGCGACGAAAAACACGCCGTCCGTCAAGAAAATCGAGGCTGCAAAAAAGCGTCTGGAGAAGCGTTTGGAGAAAGCGCTCGATCCGAAAAAGCAGTCCACAAGACGCAAAGATGATGTGCTGGAATTTGAGCAATTAGGCTTCGATTACCTTGTTGTGGATGAAAGTCATGCATACAAAAACGGCTTCGTTTCTACAAAAATGACCGATGTGTCGGGCGTTACGGTCGCTCCCAGCGGGCGTGCGCAGGATATGCAAATGAAGTGCGACTGGATGAATGAAATGCTCGGACAGGGACACATTTTGCATTGTACCGGCACGCCAGTCAGCAATTCGATGACGGAACTTTATGTGGTGACACGGTATCTGCATCCGGAGCTTTTGAAAGCAGCGGGCGTGGAGCGCTTTGATGATTGGGCGGCGACTTTCGGCAAAGTTGTTTGCGCCTACAAACAGAGTCCGTCCAGTCAGCTCAAACTCAAAACATCATTTGCGAAGTTTGCAAATCTTCCGGAGCTCATGGCGATGTATAAGGAGTTTGCGGACATTCAGTCGGCGGAGAAACTGCATCTGCCGCGTCCGGAACTGATCGGCGGTAAGCCTGAGATCGTCAAGGTTGAAGCATCGCCGGAACAGCGTGCGTATGTGCGTGAACTTGCAGCGCGGGCGCAGCTTATCAGCACCGGCGTGGTTGATCCGCATCTCGATAATTTGCTCAAAATTACGGGAGAAGCAAGATTGGTCGGTCTGGGCAATCAGGCGGTTGCGGCGCTGTACCGTCAGCGTGAGGAAGGAGAACTGCCGGAGGGATTCATGGAGGATGAACCCGGCAAAGTCGATGCCTGTGTCGATCGAGTGTGGCAATATTACAATGAAACCGCTGAACAGAAAGGCGTGCAGATCATCTTCTCGGACATTGCAGTCAATGCGGAGAATGGCAACTTTTCAGTTTACAATTACATCCGCGATGAACTGATCGCAAAGGGCGTTCCTCGTGACGAAATCATCTTTGCGCCGAAGGCAGACAGCAAAGATCGTGCAGCAATCTTCCGGGACATCAATGACGGCAAATACCGCGTTGTCATCGGCAGCACCGGTACAATCGGTACGGGCGCAAACATTCAGCAGCGGCTTTATGCGTGTCATCATTGCGATATTCCGTGGAAGCCCTCGGATTTCAGTCAGCGCGAGGGAAGAATCCTGCGACAAGGTAATACTTTCCCCGAAGTCCGCATTCTCAACTATGTGACCGAGGGAACGTTGGACAGTTATTTGTATCAGGTTGTGACGGACAAGGCGCGATTCATTGCGCAGCTTCTCGATGATGAATGTCCGGCGCGTGTCTCCGAAGACTGCGACGAAAAGGTATTGACTTATGCGGAATTGCAGGCAGCAGCAGAAGGAAATCCTGATTTCAAAACGCGTATCGAATTGTCCAATAAAATTGCTGAACTGCTTGCGCTTCAGCAGGCACATCAGCATGAACAGGGCAAGATGCAGCAGCGTGTTGATCAGATTCCTGGTGAGATCGAGCGTCTGAAAACGCAGATCATCCAGATGCAGGAAGATCAGAAGTGCGCGGCAAAGATGAAGGATTCCGAAGGCAAGATCAAGGCATTCGACTTCGTGACACCGATGCGGACGATTCGTAAACATGAGGACATCAACGCATATCTGCATCAGCAGATCACAAAACGCATTGAGCGTCCGTTTGACGAGATGCCGGCATTCCGCATCGGAGATTTCACGGTGAGTGTGGAACTGCGTCCGGGTGAAATGGATCAGGCGATGCTTGCAGTAAAAGGTCAGCGCGATCCGTCTTATTCGATTCCGCTCGGAAGGGCGGCCAACGCCGACAACTGGCAGCGGATCGCCAACTTTCTGGACGGCGCGATCGAGAAAGCAATCGAAGACAGCAGCGCAAAGATTACGAAGCTGGAAACTGACCTGAAACAGGCACAGGAGCGTGTCGGTGTACCGTTTGACGGTGAAGAGGACTTGCTGAAGGCGAAGATCGACTTTGCGGAACTGGAAGCACGGCTCTCCGGTTTGTCCGAGCAGCAGGACGCGATCATTGATCCTGACGAAACCGATGAGGAGGAAACAGCAGAGGAACGTGCTGAGCGTGAGGCATATCAGAACGCAGATGACGATGACTTCCCGATGATTCCGGATGACAATGCACCGCGGCACGGACCGAGAAGATGATGTAAGCTGACGAACGCTCCTGTAATCGCGGGAGCGTTCAGTTCCAGTCATCTTGCCAAAGGCGACAGTATGTGTTATAATATTGGTATATCTGATTAGATAAGGTGGTGTAGCATATGTCCCCGATTATTATTATCATACTGTTTGCACTGGCTGTGGTCTTTTTACTGCTTATGATCCTATTTATTCAGCGGCAGCGGGACAGTCTGTTCATGGCTCAGCATAGGCTCATGGTATCCGGAACAGTCGTCGATGTCAAAATAGTCCGAACCGGAAACAATGTGTCTGACCGTGTTCAGTTTTCTTATACAGTAGACGGAAAAGAGTATACGCATGTTTGTTATTGCAGACCGGATAAATATCATAGAGATCAGACTGTTCAAATAATCTACCATCCCAATAAACCCAAACTTGCTTCCCCGGAAGGTCTGTTTCGTGTGATGCCGAAGAGCGATGTACGACTCATGGCGTTTTTTCTAGTACTGATGTATGTTTTTGCAGTATGTCTGGCTCTAAGCAATGTCTACGATTCATGGGGAAGAGCATTTGACCGCTTTGAATTTCCTATGATACTTCTGTTTAACTGGTTCTCCTATTGGACAGAATACAGGATCGTCCGTAAAGGAAAAAGCAGCACAGGAACAATCGTTTATTCAGAACGTGATCATAAAACTGTAAGAGTTATCGCAGAATTTGATGTCAACGGCGTGACCTATGATACCCGAATGATGAATATGCCGGCTAAGCGCTGCAAGCGTGAATACAATCAGGGCGGACAGATTGGTGTGCTGTACCGTGAACAGAATCCGGTTGAGTCTGTTATTGAAGATGACACGCTGAAAGAAAGAGCATTGCGAATCTTTGCAATTATTAGTAGCATTGTTTTGCCGATTGTATGGATTGTTGTGCTGTTTATTGATTAAAAGAAAGATCAAATATATAGATTGAAGCCTTCGTGTTATTACAATGCGAAGGCTTTTCTATACCCGAAAGCCGAAAGGAGCATTTATGAGACAGGAAGAATACAAAGCGCTGGTGCAGGCTGCGCGTGAAGCTGACCTTGTCGTCTACTTCCAGCAGAACGGTTTCACTGTTGAGCGAAAGGGCTCAGAGTTTTATGTTAAGGAATACCCGTCGCTCTGCATCAAGCCGTCAACAAATCAGTGGTACTTCCACTACACGCGCGAGGGCGCGACAAATAATTCGATCAACTGTCTGACAAAAGTTCTCGGTATGGACTTCAATCAGGCAGTTTTTTCATTGACCGGTCAGGATATTACAAGAATGCGTGCTGCGGATTTTCCGCGGGCGCAGCGACCGGCAATGACAACACCTCCGAGGATGCCGCGCAGAGAACCGGAGAAGAAAGAACTGCAAATGCCGGAACAGTCTGAAAAGACCGGCAGGCTGTTCGCGTATCTCTGTCAGACGCGGAAGATTCCGCCGCATATCGTCGAAGAACTGCTGCACACCGGTCTGCTCTACCAGAGCGAGAACACAGTGCAGTGCGAGCGGGACGGTCAGCAGAAAACCTTTCACAATGCAAATGCTGTGTTTGTTCATCGCGGCGGCGACGGTCAGGCAATCGGCGCAGAGATTCAGGGACTCAATTCGTTCAAGCGCTTCAAGAGTATGGCACCCGGAACCGGCGACAGCGTGTTCATGTTTACGCCGGTCACGGCGCGGGACGGTAAGATGCACCGCGCCTATCTCTTTGAATCAGCGATTGACCTCATGTCGTTCTACTCATTCTGCAAGCAGAAGGAATTGCTGGAAGGCTCGGCGCTCATCTCAATGGCAGGGCTGAAACCGTCGATTCCGAAAAAACTGCAAGCAGACGGCGTGGAGATTATTTCCTGCGTGGACAGCGATGAAGCCGGTCAGCGCTTCGAGCATGACAACGGTTTTGAACGCTCGGAGAGTGTGCGGCAGAAACTTGATGATCTCGGATTCAAGGATTGGAATGAGCGGCTCGTCTTTACGGCAAATCACCCGGACATTGATCTGCGCACGGTTCACCGGGAACAGGTCGAACAGATTACTGCAAGGAGGATGCACTAATGGCGAAGAATAAAGTCGGACCGGTCGCGGTTTATATGTCAAAAGAACTGCTGAACGGGATGCTTTGCTGTCTCGACTATCTGATCGCAGTTGACGAGCAGCAGGGCGAATGGGAAAAGCACGCACAGCGCATCAAGGATAAAATCCTGAAATACGGACGCAAATTCACAAATGATGACGGGGAGAGCGTTGTGATATATTTCTATGAAAACGAAGCGGCAATTTTGCTGAAAGCATTTTCGCTGTATGTTTTTTTGAAAGATCAGCCGCAGCGTGATTATATCGGCATGATGAAAACGCAGAAGCAAGAGGAAACGGAAAACGGGTAATGTGATGTGAATGAGGGTTCGGGGTTCGCCCCGATTGCGGAGCAACAGTCGCTGTGCTGCACAGAAAACCGAAAGTGCAGCACGGTGGTTGCCGTCAAGGTCGCAGACTTTGCCCAAGAAATGGAACGGAAGTGAAATGCTCCTGTTTCGATAAGCCGGAACCGGCTTGTCAAAACGGATATTGGGTGGCGTCAATCTAAAGGGGCACTTTTTGAGCGGTTTCACACAGTTTTCATGGAGTAGATTACAAATCTGAAAAAAAGAGAGGTGCGTACATGGAAAAATTCAGCATCAGTTTCACGCTGGGCAAGGCTGCATCACAGCACGGCGCGAACATCAAACACAACAACCGGAAATTCACAGCGGCGAATGTGGATGAGAAAAGAATTGCAGATAACATCACATTCAAGCAGCAGGATGTGCGTGATGCGTATCATCAGCTGTTCGACCGTGCTTTGCAGGAGTATAATGCAAAACAAGCAAGGCGTGACCGCGTGATTTCCGATTACTATTTGCACATGGCAGAAAGCAAGCGTGAAGAGGCATTCTATGAAATAGTGGTGCAGTTCGGTGACTGCGAGACAGCGCCGTGCGGATCGGAGCGCGGTGATCTGGCAAAGCAAATGCTGCAATCGTATATGCGAGACTTTCAGCGACGCAATCCGAATCTTTTTGTTTTCAATGCGGTTCTTCATCTGGACGAAACATCCCCGCATTTACATATCGACTTCATTCCGTTTTATACGAAAGGCAGGAAGAAAGGGTTAAGCAAAGGTGTATCAATGAAGTCGGCGCTGATCGAGCAGGGGTTCAAACCGAGAGGTACGAAAGAGAATCAGCTGGTGATGTGGGAGTTTGCCGAGCGTGCAGAAATGGAGCGCGTGCTGCGTGTTCACGGCTGCGAGCGCGATGACAAAGATGTTCACCGGAAACACTTGTCGGTTGACGAGTTCAAGTTGCAAAAGGAAACTGCAAAGCTCATTCGCCGTGCCGCTGATTTGCGGAATGCGAATGTAAGTGCAGATCAGATGCAGCGTGAATTAGCAGAGAGCAGAAAAAAGATTGCAGAATTGGAATCGGCGCAGAATGCGCCGTTCAAAGCATTCTACTATTCATCACCTGATAAACAGGCATGGGTACAGCAGCAGCTTGACGAGCGGAGTATTCCGTACCGCGAAACAGAGAATGGATTTGAAGCACAAGCGTGCTATGTGCAGACAATCCGCCGCATTGAGCAGGACTTCCGTGCGCCGCGAACCTCTGCGCGTAACCGTCTGCGTGATGATGTGGACAGAATGCTGATGCAGTCACGATCATTCGATGAACTGCTTTTGCGTTTGGAACGGTCGCATTACAAAGTGAAGCGCGGCAAATATATATCTGTCAAGCCGCAGAACTTCGGAACATTGATCCGGCTGAAATCGCTCGGTGAGTTTTACAGCGAAGCTGCGCTGCGAAACCGGTTATCCGAAAAACTGGCTTATGAGAAAAAGCTGGTGCGGGAAATGGAACAGGCGAAAATGAGAAATTCGCCGAATTACCGTGTTCTCGCAATGCAGCACTATTACATCATTTCATTTTCAAAAGGGTATCTGCCGGTTCGCAAGAAAAATCCGAACCGTGTGCTGTCATGGGTGAACGATGCGGAGCTTGATCGGCTGACCGCGCTCAATGCAAAGATTAACGAGGGAGCGACGCTTGACTCGCTCCGCGCTGACATGGCGGAAAAGGAAGAAGCCGTCCGGCGCATCGAACGGACGCGGGACGGCTGTGACGGTTCCGATCAGGAACTCTTCATGAAACTGAATGCGGCGCTCATTATCGCTGAACATGAACTGCGTGATGCAGCGGAATTACTGACGACCGCGGAGCAGGTTCTCGGCGGCACCTTCCTGCAAGTGATCGGAGAAGCTGAACGGCAGCGCAGAGAGTCTGACTACATTGAGAACGGAACAAAACCGGGAGGAAACAAGCTATGAACAGACAACAGATCAAACTACTGGCAATTACGGCGATGACGATCGACCATATTGCGCTGGTATTCGTTCCGTCAAGCAGTATTCTATATTATATGATGCGGTTGATTGGAAGATTAACCGCGCCTCTCATGGCGTTCATGCTTACAGAGGGATTCCGGTACACGCACAGCAGACTGAAATATCTGCTGCGGCTCTTTGCGTTCGCGCTGATCTCGCAGCCGTTCTATTTCAGAATGCTGTTCGGTCGAGCTCCGGAAAGTGTGTTGGAATACATCACACACTGGAATGTGATGTTCACGCTGGCAGTCGCACTGCTGTCGCTCATGCTGCTGGAATCCCAAATATCAGCAGCGCCTCGGTTGATACTCGTTGGCGTTTGTATCTCCCTTGCGCAGTTCGGAGATTGGTCATACATGATTCCGGTTTGGGCGATGATCTTTCATGTGTTTCGTGATAACCGGAAAAAGCGGACGATGATCTTCATGCTGACTTCACTGGCAATGACTCACATACTGGTGCTGTCAAATGCGGAAAGTGCATTGACGCTTTCTTATCAATTCGGCACACTGCTCGCTCTGTTACCGATTCGGTTGTATATTGGAAAGCGTGGTTCTGGTAAGCAGAGTGTTGCAAGCAAATGGCTATACTATATATACTATCCGCTGCATATGGCATTGTTAACCATGCAGAATTAAACCTGCGAAAATACGATATTTTCCGAGCCGACTTGTGTCTAGTACAAGTCGGCTTATTCTGTCTGACTACAAATAAGTTTCGTCAATTTCGCCCATTGACGAAAGGGCTAAATGACTGGTTCGATGGCAATTCAGAAGGATTCTATTCTTATTATAGCATATTATTTCAAATTGTAAAGCCCTTTTCACTATTTTTCTTTCTAAAAAAACGGTTGAGGGCATTAAATAAGGCGATAAGCCGTCAAATAATTTGTATCGGGAGGTTCCTTATGGCAAAGAGAGGCAGCAATATTTACCTGCGCAAAGACGGTCGGTACGAAGGCAGGGTATCAATCGGATATACCGAAAGCGGTCGGGTACGCTACAAGTCAGTATATGCCCACACATTGGCAGAGGTCAAACAGAAAATGGAAGATCTGTATTCCTTGCGCGATGCCGTTCCGGTTACAGCATTACGTCTGACCGTGCGAGAAGCGTGTGAGCAATGGCTTGCAGCATGCAAGCTCCGGGTAAAGGAATCAAGCTATGCGATTTACCGGAACACGATCCGGAATCATATTCTTCCCCAGCTTGGGAAGCTCTCTTTTGCTGATCTAAATACAGCAAAACTGAACGACTTTATATCTGAAAAGCTCTCGCATGGTCGGCTTGACGGTCGTGGCGGTTTATCTGCTAAGACGGTTAGAGACATCATGACCGTCTATCGTAGTGTAGAGCATTATACAGCTAGAGAATACGGTATCCGCGAATCACATTTTACTATGCCCAAATCCGAACAGAAACAACTGGATATTCTCAGTAAATACGAAAGAAATCGGCTTGAACAATTTTTAGCCAGTGCGCAGGATATTTCGTGCGCAGGCATCTTGCTATGCATGTATACCGGATTGCGCATCGGAGAACTGTGCGGGCTGAAGTGGGCGGATATTGATTTTACAACCGGGACTGTTTCTGTCAAACGGACTGTCCAGCGAGTGAATTGCTGCGGTTCCAGTGAGGTCAGGATTGGTGCGCCGAAAAGCAACCGGTCGATTCGTCAAATTCCGTTTCCGGAGTTTGTACTGAAACATCTGCTGCGTTTCCGCGATGCGGAGTCTGTTTTTGTATTATCCGGACAGGCAAAACCGATTGAACCTCGCACGATGCAGAATCGTTTCAAAGCAATTTTGAAAAGATGCAATGTACGCAAGGTGAATTTTCATCTGCTTCGTCACACCTATGCTTCTGTATGCATCGAGCTCGGATTTGATGTAAAAACACTCAGCGAGCTGCTCGGTCATGCCGACGCAAGCCTCACTCTGAACCGTTATGTCCATTCCTCTTTGGAGCAGAAGAAAAAATATGTGGAGCGATTTTCTGCTTGCGCTTGATAGATTTTGTGCCGTCACCCTCTCGAATTGCTTTACAATAGAATCGACGTGTTTTCGACGGTTTCGGAGATCGATTCGTTAATGGGCGAAATTGACGAAAACTATAACTGGATATATTCTATTATATTATAACCTATTATATCGAAACTATAGATTTATGCAATATAAAACATTGTTATGATACAATAGATATGATACAAAAAAAAGAAGACAAACAGCCTCAAATATGTTATGATGTTAATAACCACAAAAACACATAACGAAAAGAGGCGTTTATCTTCATGAATATTATAGCACAAGAAGCACGGTTTCG